>JBBRPD010000023.1:0-66763 GCA_038228575.1 Chitinophagales bacterium
ATATTATTTGTAAAAGTACGTAACACCTGCGCCGCCGTCCCGGCGCAGACATTAGCGTAACAAGCTTCAGCAAAACACGCCGCAGGGCTCCTTTTGCCCGCGGCAGCGATTGTCCCGAAAGCATTCGGGATGCCGCTTTTTGGGGTTCTTTTTTGCGGCAGCACAAAAAAGAACATGGAGACGCGATGACAAAAACCAGCAAGGAGCCCGGACAAAGGCGGGGTAGAATATAATAAAAATCCGCTGTAATGCTTGCTGGCGCTACATTTCAGTCGATGACTACTTTTTTTGTCGGACAACAGTATTAACAAATTATTTTTGTCCCAGCGCACTTACAAGCCCATTTTTCTATAACTTTGATTCTCAAAGCACTTTTATATGCAACCTAATGAAAGTAACGCCTCACTGGAAGCCCTGCAGGAAATTCGCAGCATCATGGACAGATCGGCCCGCTTTGTTTCCCTCAGCGGAATGTCTGGAGTGTGGGCTGGCGGTGTAGCATTGGCTGGTGCATTTATTGCTGGTAACTGGCTAAAAAAACCGGAATACATGCATATAGGCAAATCAGCAACGCTTGCCGCCGATTCATTCGATTCCGTTACTATTCGGCTGATGTGGCTGGGCATTGCTGTCTTCTTAGTAGCTTTTGCAGGCGCATTCTTTTTTACGTGGCAAAAAGCCAAAAAGCACGGCCATACCGTTTGGAACAACGCCAGCCGGCAGATGGTACTATCCGCCTTTTTTCCGTTACTTGCAGGTGGTATTTTCTGCGTTTCGTTTATCTATAATGGTTGTGGCATGTTTGTAGGGCCTGCTTGTCTTGTTTTTTACGGACTGGCACTCATTAGCGGCAGCCGCCATACATTGTCTGACATCCGTTATTTAGGCATGCTAAATGTGGCACTCGGTTGCTGCAACCTTTTTTATCCGGGTTTGGGGTTATACTTTTGGGCCGTAGGTTTCGGTTTACTGAATATACTTTATGGTGCCATGATGTGGAGCAAATACGATAAATAATAACGCTCAACTATTAATACCAGCTGGAAATTTGTACGCAAATGTGCATGATAGCCAGGTAGTTTTGCAGTACTTTCAAGCGACAAGAGCCGCAATGTTGAAAATACAGTTTTTAAAAGGTTGATTGAAGTAAATTAGAGGGAATGACATTACACAAGTAGCAGAAGTACCATGTAAAAAGTAGTGAAATAAGACAATAATGAGTAACCCAATAGCACATCTTAATAAGGTATTCGATAGCAGGATACGTATCGGCATCATGAGCGCACTCATGGTGAACGAGAACGTAAACTTTAACGATCTCAAGGCCCTTATTGACGTGACAGACGGCAACCTTGCAACCCACCTGAAAACGCTGGAAGAAAACAAATTTATTAAGGTTGAAAAGGGTTTTATTGGCCGCAAGACCAATACCACGTATGCAATAACCAAGGCGGGGGAAACAGCCTTCAGGGCTCACCTTGATGCACTGGAGAAAATTATAAAAGGTTTGAATTAGCACGCCAGATAACGCTATGTGTCAGTTAGCCCCCTATTCTTAAACCAGCAAAAGCAACCCTATGAAAAACTTTTATGACCAGCTTGATAAGTATGCGATTTTCAGGTTTTTTTCATTTGCTATTTGCCTGTTATGCGTGGTTTCAGTTGCGGGTCACGGTTTAATGCATCAAAAGGTTAACGACACCACCTGCTTCTTTCTCATCAGCTATATATTGCTGTTGGCACTCACAACATACGCCCCTATCAGTAAACCGGAAACTTATATCTATGCGCCCTTTCTTGTACTCGCAGGCAGCGCTATGTTCGTTGCCGTAATGGCATCGATAGACTTATAGCATGCAACCGTGCATGTTGCATTGCTTACCATCTGTACTTTGCTATTGCTATGCTATTTGCCATAAACCCTATCCCCACCTATAAACGTGGTAAATACTTTCGCTTGCAACAAATCCACCTCCGGGGCATTGATGAGATCGGTATTTACAATTACAAAATCGGCCTTTTTGCCAACTTCAATGCTTCCAGCCTCGCGCTCCATAAAGCCTGCTTTTGCAGCCCAAATTGTCATGCCACGTAATGCTTGTTCCCTGCTGAGCGCATTTTCTTTTTGAAAGCCACCGGCCGGCATTCCCTTCGCATCTTTGCGCACTACTGCCGCGTAAAAAGTCTTGAATGGCGATATATCTTCCACCGGAAAATCGGTACCCAACGGCAGCCATCCGTTTTGTGCTAAAAGGTCTTTATAGGCATAGCCGCCCTTCAACCTGTCGCCGCCAATGCGGTCGCCAGCCCAATACATATCGCTGGTGGCATGCGTTGGTTGCACCGATGGAATTACCGAAGCGCTACCAAACAAATTAAAGTCATCACGGTTTACAATTTGCGCATGCTCTATGCGCCAACGCTTGTCATTCTTACCACTCAGGTATTTATTATACACATGCAGTATCATGCGGTTGCCACTATCCCCTATGGCATGTGTGCATAACTGAAAATCGGTATTCGCCAGCATTTTTGCAAGGGAATCATAATGACTCACAGGGTTCAGCAGAAAACCCAACCAACCTGGCTTATCGTTGTAAGGTTGCAGTAAACATGCTCCACGGCTTCCTAACGCACCATCGGCATAAGCCTTAACACCTTTTACAAATAACCTGTCAGTTTTATAAGGGCCTTTAGCAATGTAGCGTTCAAAATTAGATGCAGAATCGGTGAGCATAACATACAGCCTCATGAATAACTTCTTTTCTTTCTGTAACGTATCTATCATCGCAACATCATAATACATCAGTCCACAGTCGGTTATAGTGGTAAGCCCCTGCTCAAAACAATTTTTCTGCGCCGCATCCAGCCACTTTTCATAGTCTGCCTTTGCGCCATGCGGCACAATACCCGATACCAGGTCAACGGCATTATCTATCAGCAAACCTGTTAGTTTGCCATCTTTAACTTCAATAGTGCCGCCTGTTATGGTTTTATCGGCAGTTACATTCCCTAATGCCAATGCAGCATTATTTGCTATGGCAGCATGCCCGTCAACCCTTTCCAGTAATACGGGCTTGGCCGGGAATAACTCGTTCAGTTTACTATTGTCAGGATACGACTGACCCGGAAATTTATTCTGATCCCATCCCCTTCCTCGTATCCATTTTTCAGCAGGGTGCGCTTTCACGAATGTCTGCACGCGGGTAACTACCTCATCCCAGTTCTTGCAATCATATAAATTCACTTCAAAAAGCGAGCGGCCATACCCCACAAAATGTGCATGTGCATCAATAAAACCCGGATATACCGAATAACCCTTGGCGTTAACCGCTTCCGTGGCCTTATACTTCATCAATATATCTTCGTTCTTACCAATAGCTACTATTTTACCGTCCTTCACGGCAAATGCTTCGGCAATAGTAAATGCACTATCCACCGTATAAATTTTACCATGATGAACGATAATATCAACGGGTTGGCGATTACCGCAACTATTGAACAGTAAAATAGCGGAAAGGGCTAAGAATAAATTGCGCATAAAAATTGATTTGAGCCAAAAAGGTGTAAAACTGTGCAAATATACAGCAATGCAATTGGGGACTTTAACAAAAAAATCCCCTGCATTTTGGCTGCAGGGGAAGTAATAACTGTAGAAAAGAGAGTTGAATATTATCGCAGACTTGCCGTTGCATAGTCGCTATGGTCTTTGGCATTAATGCTAACCAGTGCTTTTGCTAACTCATCCTGATTGTATTTATGGAATAATGACAATACAGTAATTGACTTAGCATCGTTATTCTTAGCGGTGTTTACCAAATACTGGAAGCTCACCTGTGAATGCTGGTTTTCCAGTTTAAAATCGCTCATACTAACGAGGCACTTTTTACCCTTCACCTGTACATTTATAGTATAGTATACTTTATATACACCAGGGTTGCCCAATTTTTTGTCTGTAGCAAACAAATACATGCCATGGCCGGTATAGTTGTGTTTCTTATTTTCTATAACCACCGACTTAGAGCCGAACTCCTTTTCAAAATAGTAGGTGGCATTTGCAGCTAGCTGCTCTTTGTCAAGATCAGCGGTAAACCTGATCGCAGTATCGTAATAAGGCGTGTTGGAAGATGTTGGGATTGACGCAGCAAGGGAACCTTCCCACTCTAGCTTTTGCGCTTTTAAAGTTACGGTAGGTAACTGGTGATTACCAGCTAACTTTTGTGTTGAGATTGTTGTTTGTGCAGTTGTTGAAAGTGCTGCAAATGAAAATAAGCCGAGGAGGATCGATTTCATAATTTTGCTTTTATTGTTTTAGTTTTATTGTTGTTTAGTTGTTAACGAAATAGAACAAATAAAATTAGAGCACAAATATAGGGAGAAATTGTTAACGATTAACAACTTTTTTATAAAAAATACAAAATATTTTTAAAGCATTAGAAATTTACCTTACGAATTTCAAATTAACAAAACAAATGAAATTACAACACAAACTAACTGAAATGCTTGCCTGTAGTGGGCTTCAAAGGAACTATAAACACAACTACGGCTGGCAAAAAGCCAGCCATAGCGAAAAATAAGGCGAAATAAAATCCGAGAAATATTTTTTATAAACCAATGACTATTAACAAACTCGTTAACAAAATGGGGCTATTTATAGCTAGAAGTAGCCCAGATACTCCCTGGAATGGGTTGTATATTCTATACTTACCTCATCTCCTTCATTATACATCGCAAAATCAGGCTGCGAAACTTCTATGCTCAGTTTGGTAGCAGAATCAATATAAAAATGAAATGTATTGCTTTGAGCCACGTGAATCTTCTTCGTAATATGGTTTATTTCAATTGTTTTGGTTCGGTACCGTATATCGCGTTGAATTTTGCTCAGGTAAACCCTGTAAGTCGCATAAGTTGAAAAGCCTGATATAAATAGCAAAATACCCGCTGTTACAAAGTAGCGCGCATACGAGAACGCCAGTGGCACATTATCGAGCACGCGATACCAGGCACCGATATAGGGCACAACAAAACTCACCACCATAAGTATACGAAACACTTTGTAATACATCTTGCGTTCTTTATGCTCTTTTTTAAGCAGAAAGCCTAGCTCATCAGCGCCTAGTGTTTCGTTATATATTTGTAATTGGCGGCTCACCTTTATAATATTAAGAAATACAATTACACATAGATGCCGGCATATTTCGCTTCAACATACCGCATGAAATATTCAATATTCAAACGCTCCCCTGTTATACGCTCACATAGTTCTTCCGATGTATAACGCCTGCCATGCACATGCACCCCTTTACGCAACCATGCCAGCAAAGGTGCAAATTCGCCTGCGGCAAGCATATCTTTCAGTTCGGGCAGTTCCTGCATGGCTTTTGCATAGAACTGAGCTGCATAAAAACTACCCAGACTATATGTAGGGAAATAACCAAAGCTACCATGGCTCCAGTGCACATCCTGCAAAATGCCCTGCACATCGTTGGGCGGTGTTATGCCCAAATACTTGGTGTAACGGTCATTCCAGGCTGCTTGTAAGTCTTCGGCCTCGAGTTCGCCCCCCAACAGTGCTTTTTCTATTTCATAACGTATCAATACGTGAAAATGGTATGTCACCTCATCGGCCTCCGTGCGTATAAGCGATGGTGCTACCCTGTTCATGGCATCGTAAAAAGTATCGAGGTTCACTTTGCCCAACTGTGCCGGGAAATATTTTTGAAGCTGGGGATAGAAGTACTTCCAGAAATCCATACCCCGTCCAATACAGTTTTCCCAAAATCTGGACTGCGATTCATGTATACCCAAGGAGGCTGCACTGCCAAGTGGCAAGCCATATTGTTCCTCGGGCAAACCCTGCTCATATAATGCGTGGCCACCTTCATGTATTGTACTCCAGAGCAGCGAAGCATAATTATCTTCATTCACTCTTGTTGTTACCCGCACATCGGTTGGCGCAAAAGAGGTAGTAAAGGGATGCTCCGAAAAATCCTGCCTGCCCGCTTCAAAATCGAAGCCCATTTTCTTCAAAACATCAACCGAAAAATCCCATTGGTTTTGCTTGTGAAAAAATTGGTGAAAACATTCGTCACTCACTTGTGTTGATGCTTCTATTTTGCTTAATACCGGTGGCAGCAAGCGCTTAATGTCTTCAAACACCTTATCCAGCATTACGGTATTGGCACCCTTTTCATAATCATCCAGCAATGCATCATAAGGGTGATTGGTATAGCCGTACAGTTTTGCCTGTTGCTGTTTCAGTGCTATCATTTTAGCCAGATGCGGTGCATAAATCCTGTAATCGCTCTTTTGGCGGGCTTCTATCCAGGCATTATAACACGCGGTTGTCTGGTTGCTTAATTCCGAAACAAAGGATGAAGGCAATTTCTTATTTTTCTCAAAGTCCTGCATACTGATGCGTACATTGGCCTGCTCGGCATCAGTTAATCCTTCTTTGCCCTTCAGGTCATTCAATACGGCTTCCATCTCCCCACCCGTTAGTATCTCGTGCGCCTGCGAAGCCAAAGTGGCCAATTGCCGCCCCCTGAAAGCCGCTCCCTTAGGTGGCATATACACCTCGTGATCCCATTCCAGTAAGGCTGCAGCATTATTAAGGTCAGCCGCTTTTTGCATTAATGCTACGTACTCAGTATATAATTGTTTTGTTGTTTTAGACATTTTAGTTTCTTCTTTTTAATTACACAATTCCTTATCGAGGTTCCCGATGCCGGTTAGCTAAGGTAAATGGCGAGGTGGTGTTGCAAGCCTATTCCGAGGTATTATCCAACCGTTCTATTTTCTGTATACCATCCAGCTCGCCAAGTTTAGTACACAGTTGGTTCAGCTCTTCGCGGTCGTGCACATACACCATTATTGTCCCTTCAAAAATACCATCCTTACTATCAATACTCAGGGAGCGCATATTCATTTTCATATCGCCGGATATTACATTGGTTATCTTTTGTATTACCCCAACATCATCAAGCCCAACCATACGTACCCCGGCCAGGAAGGAGATTTCCTTGTTTTTGGCCCACCGTGTCTTTATGATGCGGTGGCCGTAGTTAGCCAGTAATTTAGCCGCATTCGGGCAATCTGTTCTGTGTATGGTAAGGCCCTCGCCGGCAGTACTAAACCCAAATACATTATCGCCGGGAATGGGCTGACAGCATTGCGCAAGTTTATACACTATCTTATCGGTAGAGTCGCCCAAGATAACGGACTCTCCCTTGGCCGGCATATTTTTTTGCACCTCACCCTCATTCAGCAAGTTCTTTGCATCGTGCTTGGCATCCCTGTGTGGTTGCAGCAGTTTTTCGCCATGCGGAGTAAAGTTCTTCAGCTCCCTCAAATCGACACCGCCTATGGCGATTGCATAATACAATTCCTGATGCGAATTCTTTTTAAAATGAGCGCAGATCTCATTCAAATTAAAATGCGACATGTGCGCATTCAATTGGGTGAGTTTAGATTTAAGTATTTCCTTTCCTTGCTCTGCTACCCTGCGCTTGCCTTCTTTCAGGTAGCTTTTTACTTTCGATTTTGCCTTGGCAGTTATCAAAAACTGTAACCATTCTTCCAATGGTTTTTGTTTCGATGATGTTATCACCTCTACTTGATCGCCGCTATGCAGCTTATAACTCAGCGGCACCAGTTTATAGTTAACCTTTGCACCAATTGATTTCATACCCAGTTCACTGTGTATATCAAAGGCAAAGTCCAGCGCAGTTGCTCCTTTTGGCAATACCCGCATATCCCCTTTCGGGGTATAAATGTATATCTCCTCGGTAAACAGATCGAGCTTGAAATCCTGTATGAAGTCTATGGTATCCGTATCCGGGTTATTGAGAATTTCCCTCAAATGCTCCAGGAAGCTGTCCAGTTTACTTTCTTGTACAATCGGTGCACCCTCTTTATATTTCCAATGCGCTGCAAGTCCTTTTTCGGCTATCTCGTTCATACGTCCTGACCGTATCTGCACTTCCACCCACTTACCGCCCGGCCCCATTACCGTGGTATGCAGGGCTTCATAACCGTTCCCCTTAGGCACACTTATCCAGTCTCGTAAACGCTCGGTACTGGGGTGATAGATGTCTGTAACTACAGAATAAGCTTTCCAGCAATCTTCCTTTTCCCGGTCAAGGGGCGAATTGAGAATAATGCGGATGGCAAAAAGATCATAAACCTCGTCAAAAGTCACACCCTTGGTGCGCATTTTATTATAGATAGAGTGTATGGCTTTGGGCCTGCCATATATCTCAAACTCCAATCCGTTTGCGGTAAGTACCTCTTTAAGTGGCTTTATAAATTCATTGATATACTTGGTTCTGTCTCGTTTCGTTTCTTTTAAATTCTGCGCAATTTCAACAAAGGTATCTGGCTGAGTATACTTCATTGCAAGGTCCTCCATCTCAGACTTTATTTCATATAGGCCCAAACGATGCGCAAGGGGCGAATAAATATAGGTTGTTTCCGAGGCTATTTTCAGTTGCTTTTCCCTGTTCATGCTTTCCAGGGTGCGCATATTGTGCAGGCGGTCGGCGATCTTAATTAAAATAACCCTCGGGTCATCAACAAGTGTCAATAATATTTTACGGAAGTTTTCAGCCTGCAAAGTTGTATCGCCCTTAATATCTACAACATTCGATATTTTCGTGAGCCCGTCAATTATCTTTGCAATCGGTTTATTAAACTCCCGCTCAATATCTTCCAGCGATATTTCGGTATCTTCAACCGTATCATGCAGCAGGGCGCAAATAGCAGAGGTAACGCCGAGGCCAATTTCCTCCACAACTATTTTTGCTACAGCAAGCGGATGCAAAATATAGGGCTCTCCTGATTTGCGGCGCATGTATTTATGCGCTTCCACAGCCATTTCAAACGCATGGCGCAGCATGGCTTTATCTCCCTTTTTCAGGCTTTGTTTCAGTGCCTTTAAGAGCCCGCGATATTCTCTCAGTATTATTTTCTTCTCTTCCTCGTCGGTCTTATCGTATAATTTAAGTGCTTCGTTCTGCATAAATTGGCGTAACAATATGAATTAGGATGCGCATCACTTTATTGTGCCTGCAATGCCAATTGCTAATTTACCAATAAATGCCCTTATTCCACCACATTACGTCTATTTTTCTTAGTTTTGAGCCGTATGTTCAAATACTTATTTTTAATTTTATCTGTTTGTGGCATCGTATCTTGCAGGCCGGAAACGTATGTTCCAAAACCTACCGGCTACTTCCGTATCGATACCCCTATAACCCATGATTACAGGCTGTATGACGAGCCGGGTTACCCCTACACTTTTGAATATCCCGTATATTGTAAGATTGAAAAAGACACGGCCTTTTTTAAAGAGAAGGCAGATAATCCCTACTGGATCAACCTGAATTTCACCACCCTGTATGGCATTTTGAACCTTACCTACAAGCGCGTTCATTCCCGCGAAGATCTTGCTAAAATGGTGGAAGAGTCCTATAGCTTTTCCAACTACCACACTAAAAAAGCTGACTATATCGATCAGTCAGTTTACCACAACCAGTATGGCGTGTATGGTATTATTTATGTTGTAGGCGGTAATGCTGCTTCCCGCTATCAATTTACGGCTACCGATTCTACAAAAAACTTTGTACGTGGTGCTTTGTATTTTGACGTAACCCCGAATGCCGACTCCCTGAAACCTGCCACCGATTTTCTGGAACAGGATATCAGGCACTTCCTCATGACCCTTAAATTCAGATAGTCGATTAAAACATTGCGGTAGGTAGCCCGTCAAGGCTCACCCGGTTTTTATCCTGCATATACTGTTGCAAACCATCTGCACCTTTTTTCGCTGCCCACTTTTCCGCATGGTCGCGTTCGCCGCTATATTCGTACAACGGCACACTAAAACCGCACGAGGTCTGTACTTTAAAAACATCTGCAACAATTATCTGGCGGGTACCCGGGTACACAGTGAAATGAGCTGAAAGATCCTCCCATTCCGTATCTTGTGGTAGCACGGTATACCCATTACCATACAACCTGAGGATATTTGGCGGACCATCAAAGGCACAGAACATAAATGTTATCCGTGAATTTTCAAGTATATGGGCCGATGTTTCATTGCCACTGCCCACAAGGTCAAGGTAAGCAACGCGCGTGGGCGATAACACTTTAAAACTATCCATCCCCTTTGGCGACAAATTAATGTGCGTACCCGCACCTAATGGCGCTGTGGCAACAAAAAACATCTTTTGGTGCTCAATAAATGTTTGGTGCTTGGCTGCTATCGTATCGCTGAAGTTTCCCATTGCTGTTGTTGGTAGTTGTATTCAAAATAAAAGATACTGCAGGTGCTCGCAGTTTACTTCCGCATTCCGCAAACACCCCACAATTACGAATTTCCGGTATTTCCCGTACATACTACCCTATTCTGCTAAAATAAGTTGTTGGCGTTGCCCAACATCGGTTGGTTCTTATCTTTTTCCGATATAATGGCTTTAGAAAGATCAATTTTCCAATCAATGTTTATTGATGGGTCGTTGAAATATACACCACCTTCACAATCGCGGTTATATACGTTATCGCATTTATAGAAAACTGTTGCTACATCGCTTAATACAGCATAACCATGTGCAAAACCATGCGGTATCAGGAACTGGAGCTTATTTTCAGCACTTAATTCCAAACCATACCACTGGCCGTATGTTTTACTGTTCTTGCGAATATCTACCGCTACATCCCATATACTGCCTTCCAGCACACGCAGCAACTTGCTTTGCGGAACAGGATTGTTCTGATAATGCAAACCCCGCAGCACGTTTTTAACCGACAGTGCCTGGTTATCCTGAACGAAATCGATTCCCAGCCCGCTAGCCGATTCAAAAGTTTTCTTGTTATAGCTTTCAAAAAAATAGCCCCTGTCGTCGCGGTGAACAATAGGTTCCAATATCAATAAGCCTTCTATAGGTGTTGTAGTTATTTTCATTTTTTAAATTTTATTCTAAACAGGGCGCGGGTTGCACCTATCGCCTACAATTAAACGTTGTTGCCAAAAAGCTATTACGCATTAATTACCGCAAGCACATTTTCAACAATAAAACTCAATTCTTCTTCAGTTAATTCTGTATGCATAGGCAACGAAATAACTTTATCCTGTAACATATCAGTTACCGGCAACTGAAAAGTTTGATCAGTAAGGTCGGTAACCATCTTCTGCTTATGGCACGGCACCGGGTAATATATCATTGAAGGTATACCTCTGTCAGCAAGCGCCTGATGAACCGCATCACGGTCAACACCATTCAACTGCAAGGTATATTGGTGAAACACATGTTTGGAATAAGGTGCCCGGAAAGGTGTAGTTATTTTAGCATTATTTTTAAAGGCATTATCATAATAATCAGCCGCCGCGCCGCGCGCATCGCAATAGTCATCCAAGTGACGCAGTTTTATACGCAATATAGCCGCCTGTATAGTATCCAGCCTGCTGTTACAACCTACCATTTCATGGTAGTACCGCACTTTCTGACCGTGATTGGCTATCATCTTTAATTTTTCAGCCAGTGCATCATCATTAGTGAACATGGCACCACCATCGCCATAACCGCCCAGGTTTTTCGATGGGAAGAAAGACGTGCAACTGATGATACCCATAGCGCCTGTCTTTGCCGTACTGCCATCGCTGAAGGTGTAAGTGCTGCCTATTGCCTGGGCATTATCTTCAACTACCGGTATATTGTGTTCTTTCGCAATAGCAAGCAACGGCTCCATGTGTGCACACTGGCCATACAGGTGCACAGGTATTATTGCCTTGGTTTTATCATTTATAGCAGCCTTCAGGCTATCCAGATTCATGGTGAAGGTATCGGCATCCACATCAACAAAAACAGGCTTTAAACGAAGCAGCAATACTACTTCCACCGTTGCCATATAAGTGAATGACGGTGTAATAACTTCATCGCCGGGCTGTAAACCAAGCGCCATTAAAGCAATTTGAAGTGCGTCGGTGCCGTTAGCGCACGGTATGGCATGCTTCACACCTATGTAATCTGCAATTTCTTTGGCGAAGGAATGAACATCGGGTCCGCCTATAAAAGCGGTATTATCTATAACATGTTGTATTGCAACATCAACTTCACTTTTAATTTTCTGGTATTGCCTTTTCAGGTCTACCATCTGTAGTTTATGCATAAGTGCTATTTAAAACGGATGCAAAGCTATATTATTATGGGTTTAGTTTCATTGTTGCAAAACAAAACCTTGCCTTGCGGCAATAACTATTCTTTCCAGTTGATAATTTCACCAGAACATAACATGGTTATTACGTCATTCTCCTGTTCGCGTACAATACAGAAAAGCAATATATACTCCAATTCGCTGGGTAAATTTCTCAGTTTTCTGCAGTAAAATAAACTCAGCCTACTGCTTCAGTTCAATAAACTAAGAAGTTGTTGCTGAATAGAGAAATTACCAATTCGCGCTACAACCCTAAAAACGACACTTAACATCCCATATGGCACGCCACTCATTTTGATGCCTGACTTTGTTTTGCTAATTTTACGCAGTTCACAATATTAATTTAGCAGGTATAACGCTATCCAGGTTTATTGTCAGGATAAACAAAATTAGTATATAATCGATATGCAAAAAGAGAAATTAGCCATAATAGTACCATACAGGAACAGAAAAAAGCACCTTAGCGAATTTCTGCCTTACATGGAGGAGTACTTGAAAGACTATGATTTTAAAATATTTATAGTAGAACAGGCTAATAGCCTCCCCTTTAACCGCGGCAAATTGCTCAATATTGGTTTTGCTGAGGCGAAAAACAATTTTGATTACTTCGTTTTTCATGATGTAGACTATATTCCGGTTGATGGTGATTATAGTTTTAATGAAAACATAACGCACCTTGCCGGCCAAATTGAAGAGTATGGATGGAAACTACCTTATTCCTATTTTCTTGGTGGCGTTTTCATGTCTGATAAGGCTACGTTTTTGAAAATAAACGGTTTCGCCAATGAATATTGGGGTTGGGGCGAAGAGGACAATGAATTGCATGATCGCTGCGTTTTATTGAACGTACCTGTTAACCGCCGCTCTGGCAAATACCGCAGCCTTGCGCACGACCGCTATTCCCATACCGGACTTGAAAAAGAAAATGTTAACTACCGGGAGGGCTTAAAGGAAAGAATGGTGCAGGAAACCTTCACCGATGGTTTCACCAACCTCACCTATAAAAAACTAGGCGAGGAAAAACTTTCAGCACATGGCGTTTTAATTAAGGCTGATTTTGAAATAAAAAGAGAAATAAAAACATCTCGCATCAGCATTTTAAAGAAAGACATCCGCTTCAAACTGGGGCAAATAAAAAGAAAGCTGCTTAAAGTATTGAAATAAATAATTGTAGAATGGCGTTCAGCATCTGAGCGCCATTTTTTTTATTTATGTTGCGGCAACACTATACAATTACGTCAGGGTTCAACACCGAAAACATCTTCATATCGTACCAATGGTTATTCCAAAAAAGTGTGCGTCTGAGTGTACCTTCAAATTCAAAACCTGTTTTTAGCAATACCCTTTCTGAGCCTATGTTGCCAGGCATTACTTCGGCCTCCATACGCGCCAGCCCAAATGCCTTGAAGCCAAATTCTATAACCGTTTGTAGAGCTTCGCACATATAACCATTGCTCCAGTATGCTTCATTCAGGTCGTAGCCGAGTACCCCTTTATGCCCCCATGTAAAATTATTTATGCCTATTGTTCCAATAATTTTCGTTTGGCCTGCCAGTGCTATACCCCACCGCAATCCTTTTCTATCGTTGAATTTCAGCTTGAACCAGTCAACTATTGGCTGGGCATCCTCCAGAACCTGCAATTGCTCTACATTATAGTAGCGGACAACATTTTCATTGCCGAATATCTCAAAAATATCCTGCAAATGGCTATCGGTAATTTCAAGCAGTTGCAAGCGCTCGGTAGCTAAAACAGGAAATTCTGTAAAATCAAAATTCATGACACAATACTACTTTTAAATTATTGGTAACAAGGTATATATTCTGCCATTTTTTGCGGCATAAAAAATCCCACACCTTGCATTGCAGAGTGTGGGTGTATATTTTAAAAAACCGACCAGCTAGTAGCTACTTACCAGGCCTTGAGACTTGGCAGTTGCCATGGCCTTCATAGCTTCATTATAGTCTTTCCAGTTTGTATTGGGGTTAGCCTGCCTCACAGAGCTTGGTATCACTACCACACGGAATGTAATTGTACCAGGAAATAATGTTGTGCTACCATCAATATTTTCAACATAGATAGTGTAGGTGCCGGGTGAAAAATTAAAAACAGTAGAAACACCGGCATTGATATCAGGAAGATTGGTCCATGAATTATCGCTGGTGTAGAATTTATACACTTCAACAAGGCCATAATTGGCTATACTCTGAGTAATGTCAGGATAAGAAAAGGTGGCGAAATAGGTATTGCCCGTTTTTCCCCATGCAGAAACGGGTACAGGGTTTGAACCTATTACATTAGCATTACCCGTTGGCCCCTGAGGCCCAACCGGTCCTTGTTTCGTGCAACTTGCACCTAATAACATACCTGCGGCGAGCGTGGCGAGAATCAGCTTTTTCATTTTTTCTTGTTTTTTGTGTTATGGTTTTTTGATTACAGTAACTTCTATTAACCCGGCAAATTAAAGCCGTTTGGAATTACTTTTGCAAATATGATGCCAAAGTAACTGTTTTGTTTCCTTCTGCCACAACTATCTTGAAAAATCGACCTGAATTTTATTGACAAATAGTGATAATAAAAAAGACCACCAGAGCGGTGGTCCTTCATTTTATGGCAATTTCAAGCTAATTATCTTATTTCTAATTCTATGCTGAGTTGAGCGAAACGATTCCGCCACCTTTGGCAAATTTCAGGAGACATTTTTGCCAAGTCAAGCCCACCATACAGGTGAGATTCTTTATCATGAGTCAACACTAATGTTGATAGCTCCATGCTTTTTTCCCGCCATAATACAAATATGGTCCTAAACATATCATTTTCTGGTGTTTTACGGGCAATTGCTGTGTCGATAGCTATATCCAGCATCCAACCCATAGCCCAGTCGAATAGAAATGCCTTACTTAATTTACTTTCAAGTGTGTTGATAAATTCTCGCTTCAGGGTTGTGCGGTCATTAACAATTTCGAGAGTTTCCATAATTATTATAATATGATAGCAAATCTAATAAATTTAGCTGCACTTTCCAAATATTTGCAGAGCAAAAAAGCAAAATGACACTGCTTTAACAATTGATTTACAATGTAATAGGCAAAAATACCTGCATCTACCGGGTAAAAACACCACTGAAGGGAATGCAAAATAAATGCACGTACAAACATGTATTTGCACGCTGTTTAACTGAAAATTATAAAATATCATTAACAAAATAGCTGCTAATCATAGATTTACTACACTTAGCAAATACAAAATGGAAAACTTATCGCCTTAACACAATGCGGAAAGTCGTCCCCTTCCCTATTTCGCTTTGCTTTACAAAAATAGAGCCGTGATGGTATTTTTCAACAATGCGCCTGCTCAGCGATAGCCCCAGCCCCCAACCTCTTTTTTTGGTAGTAAAGCCGGGCGTAAATATTTTCTTTATCTCGTGTTTGGGTATACCCTTCCCGGTATCCTGCACATCTATCAAAACTTCCTGTTGCTGGTTGGTTACGGTAATATTAATGGCACCATGCCCCCCCATGGCATCAAGCGCATTGCGCATCAGGTTTTCCATCACCCAGTCGAATAGCGGACCGCTAATATTCACCGGCACCTCGCTATCATTGGTGCGCAAGGTTATGAGTACTTTAGCTGGCGACCTCTTTTGCATATACGCCACAATATTCTGAAGCCTGCCCACCAGGTTTTCTTCCTCAAGGCTCGGCTCACTACCCACCTTACTGAAACGTTCTGCCACCAGTTTAAGCCGGTCCAGGTCTTTCTGCATTTCAATAGCGGCCTCGCTCAGCGGGTCTTCTTCACGCATCAGCTCCAGCCACCCCTCCATTGAACTGAGTGGTGTGCCCAATTGGTGCGCGGTTTCTTTAGATAGCCCCACCCATACCTGGTTCTGTAACGACCGGTATGATGCAGTTAGCGCAAACAATACCACCGCCAGAAACAAAATAATAATAGTTATCTGCACATACGGAAAATAGCGCAACTGGGTAAGCAGGTATGTTTCGCCATAATAAATATAGTTTCTGCCAGTGCCCCAGTCGGCAACAATAGCGGGATGCAACTTTCTAAACTCAACAAGTTTCTCCCTTAAAAGTTTTCTTGAATTTTGTGCCGTTATGGTGTCAATGTTCTTAAAATCATATATCTCGCCATTGTCACCAGTAATTATAAGGGGGATAGATGTATTTTCAGTTGTAGTGCGTAAGGCAAACTCCGTTTCGTGATTGTTGGTCGATTTGTTGAGTATTTTAATGGCATCGGCCAGGTGCACCACCTTTTTTTTCTCTTCTTCGGCTAGTTTATTGGCAAGCGTACTGGTATAATATAATGAAGCACCAACAATGAAAAGTGCAATAAAAGCGAGAATCGACTTACGATTTAAATATTTGCGCATGGTTTCTTGATGGCATTAACGGACTGCGAGATAAAATTATTATGATTTTGCAGTAATTCTATTATTTTTGCGCAGGAAATTTCACTGATTCATGACTACTGATCACAACACACACGATATAGAGCTGGATAACCAGGCTGACATTGAGCTGAATAAGCCTTCAAAAGCCCGTTTTTTATTCTTGCTCGGCTTCTTCGGTTTTTTCATTTTCGCCTGGGCGGGATGTTACAACCTCCACGAACACCAATATCAGAAGAACGATAATATTGTTGTTCCTGGTAGCACGTTATACGACCCTACGTATAAATAAAGCCACCGCTTCATTTAACCAGCTATGATAGTATGCCAGAAGGATACTGCTGTTGTAATACTGAGCTACAATGGCACGAAATGGCATGAGTTGTTTTTGCCAAAAATTGTAGAGCAGGCTACTGCAGGCTACGAAGTTATTGTTGTTGATAATGCATCGACCGACGATACTTTAAATTACGTGCAAACCAACTACCCTACCGTTAAAACGCTTTCTATAGCTATTAACCGGGGTTTTGCCAATGGTTATTTTGAAGCACTTAAACAAATAAAGGCCAAATACTATGTGCTGCTAAGCGCCGATTTTGAGGTGACGGATGGCTGGTTTCAGCCGTTGCACACCGCAATGGAGCTTGATGAGAACCTGGCAGCCTGCCAACCTAAAATACGCTACTACCGGGAAAGGGAGAATTTTGAATATGCGGGTGCCGGTGGCGCCTTTATGGATAAGTTTGGCTACATGTTTTGCCGTGGCCGCATTTTCTTCGATCTGGAGCAGGATAATGGACAATACAACGACAATATAGAAGTATTTTGGGCCTCAGGCGGTTGCATGTTTGTGCGTGCCGACTTGTACCACAAAGTTGGCGGACTTGATGCTGATTTTTACGCGCACATGGAGGAAATAGACCTCTGCTGGAGGCTTAAGAATGCAGGTCATAAAATTGGTTATGTCGGCAGCTCTACCGTTTACCATGTAGGCGGTAGCGTAATAAGTTACGGCAGCCCGCAAAAGCTGTATTATAACTTTCGCAACAACCTTATTTTATTACTGAAAAACGAAAAAGGCAGCAAGCTACTCTGGCTGTTTCCTTTGCGTTTGTTGCTCGATGGGGCCGCCGGTGCACGGTTGTTAGTAACGGGCGAATTCAAACAATGCTTTACCATAATAAAGGCGCATTTTCATTTCTACGGCACCATTGGTAAATGGTTGCAACGCCGCCGCGATTTTAAAAAACTTATTACAGTTCGCAATGAAGTGGGCATATACCCGCGCAGCATCATTGGCGACTACTTCTTTAAAAGGCGCAAAAAATTCACCGACCTCCAGTGGCAGCCTAAAAAACTGTAACCGCTATTCCTTCGTATATATGCATACAATGCAAAACTCAAGCAATAAGGTTGGGTTAAACCAGCGTGTGCAGGCATAAAAAAATGCCTCGGCGAAACGAGGCATTGTTGGGGTATCTTTTCTTCATTGAAGGCGTAAATAAGGAAGCTTAATTTACGTGGCGCTCAAACAAAGACGCAAATGTTGTTTCAGCAACAATTGCACTGCAATCTATTCATTATGAGTGATTGCTACCTAATAAAAGTAACGAACGGTCGTTTTTGTTTGTGAACGGTATTTTTTACTTCATTTTTTGAAGTTGGATTGATCAAATAACACAAACCTCACCATGACGGAGTCCTCGCTTAACAATTAGGCAAATGTTTAGGCATAACCCAAAAACAGCCTCCTACTTACTATTTTCTACTTACTATTTGCGACTTACTATTTTCTATTTTCTACTTTCTACTTTCTACTTTCTACTTTCTACTTTAGACTTACGACTTTCGACTAACGACTTACCACCAATAACTTACAACTCCCGACTAAATATTTACGTTTATCTTTGCACTATTATGAGTAAGGAAATTGTTGTGAGTGGCATCCGGTCAACCGGGCACTTGCATTTAGGAAACTATTTTGGCGCAATGCAGAACTATCTGAAAATGCAGGATACTTACAACTGCTACTTCTTTGTTGCCGATTATCATGCATTAACCACACACCCAGACCCAAAACTATTGCGTGAAAACGTTTTCAGGGTTTTGGCCGAAAATATTGCCAGCGGACTGGACCCCGAAAAAGTGGCCCTCTACGCACAGAGCGATGTGCCGGAAATACCGGAACTGTACCTTATGCTGAACATGCTGGCCTATAAGGGCGAACTGGAAAAGGTGCCTACGTTTAAAGATAAAGTACGCCAGCAACCCGAAAATGTGAATGCAGGCCTGCTTACCTATCCGGTGCTTATGGCTGCCGATATTTTAATACACAAGGGCGCAAAAGTACCAGTAGGTAAAGATCAGGAACAACACCTGGAAATGGCCCGCAACTTCGCGTATCGTTTTAACAACCGTTATGGCGAAGATTTCTTTCCGGAACCGCAGGTTTTCCGTTTCAGCCAGGATGCTATGAAAATCATGAGTCTGGATGGCAATGGCAAAATGAGCAAAAGTGAAAACGTTAACGCAACCATTTATCTGAGCGATAGCGACGAAACCATCAGGAAGAAAATAATGAAGGCTAAAACCGATGCAGGCCCAACAGCGCCCAATTCAGAAATGCCTGACTATATCAGCAATCTGTTTGTGCTGCTCAATGCCATGGCGGCTCCCGAAGTTTCGCAAAGCTATCGCGACGCCTTCAACAGCTGTAACATCCGTTATGGTGATATGAAAAAACAACTGGCCGAAGATATGGTGGCCTTTGTTGGCCCTATACGCGAAAAAGCTTTGGAGCTGCAGCAAGACCATGATGCGCTGAGGAAAATACTAAAGGCCGGCGCTGAAAAAGCCCGTGCAAGTGCTTCAAAAACAATTGAAGGAGCCAGGAAACTGATTGGCATCAACTACTACTGAGCGAAGGCCTATCAGCAATAAGGAACGGTAACAAAATAAACGTGCCTGAGGCATTAAAAAATTGCCCCATACTGACTATTGAATTACTTTTGAACAAACTAAATTATGTCCCAGAAAAAAGGCCCTCAACATATTGCCATTGCGGGAAATATAGGCTCCGGTAAAACTACATTAACGGAAAAGCTCGCAAAACACTACAAATGGCAACCCCATTTTGAGGATGTGGAACATAACCCATACCTGGTAGATTTTTATGAAGATATGCCCCGCTGGTCGTTCAACCTGCAGATATACTTCCTGAATAACCGCATCAAGCACCTTATTGATATACGCCAGGGGCAAGATACCGTTATACAAGACCGTACCATTTATGAAGACGCTTATATTTTTGCCCCCAATCTTTTTGATATGGGGCTTATGACCAAGCGCGACTACGAAAATTACACCTCGTTTTTCGAAAACCTGAAGGAGTTGATAAAGCCACCTGACCTGCTCATTTATCTGAAAACTTCTATCCCGACATTGGTGGACCAGATTCAAAAACGCGGAAGGGAGTATGAGGAGAATATAAGGCTCGATTATTTAAAAAGACTAAACGAAAACTATAATAAATGGATTGCGGGATACAATGACGGGCCGCTGCTCATTATTGACGTGAACACCTGCAATTTCGCAGAAAAAGAAGAAGACTTTGCCGATGTGGTGCGCCGCATTGATGCTCAGCTCTTCGGCCTGTTCTAAGGCGAATATCCAATTAAATTCACTAAACGCATACTTGAGGGCTCACATATTTGAGCCCTCAGGTATACATAGCAACAGCTACATTCAAAAAATCCCGCAAACTATTTTCGCGATAGCAACTGCGCTACCGCGTATACGTTTATTGCCCGCTACGTTTACCGAATGAGAAGGGGAAAGACCCCATAAACCAGATATGCGAACATTATTGTTTTCAAAAAAATCAACGTTAGGGCCTGCTCCAATACGTAAATAGCCTATTTTTATTAAAATCATTCAGCCGCATACCATGAAATCCAGCTTTATCTGCATCATCATCATTTTATCTGTTTTTTGCAGCCATGTTTTTGCAGGTACATTAAAGGGCAAGGTGCTTGACGATAAGGGTGCTCCGCTGCCCTACGCTACCGTATATGTGGAAGGCACTACCATGGGCACCACTACTAATGGCGATGGCAGCTATGAACTGGTATTGCCTGAAGGGCTGCACCAGGTATTGTGCCAGTACATGGGCTTCAAGCAGCTTAAATACAATGTTACCATAAAGGGCGATGAGCAGGTGCTGCATACGTTCAATATGGCCGCACAGGGGCTGGATATGAAAGAAGTGGTGGTACTGGCCAGCAGAGAAGACCCCGCTTACCGTATAATAAGAGAAGCAATTAAAAGAAGGAAGTTCCACTTGAGCCAAGTAAGCTCTTTCCAGAGTTCCATTTACCTGAAGGGTGTGGGCAGGTCGCGCCAGTTGCCAAAAAAATTCATGGGGCAGAAAATAAATTCAGGCGATATGGGTGCCGATAGCACCGGCAAGGGTGTTATTTATCTTGTAGAACAGAATGCCGACTATTATCGCGAAGGCAAAAACGAACGCACCATAATTCACAGCGTGCACGAAAGTGGCAACAACAACGGCCTTGGCTTCTCAAAATTCCCGCCAGTCATTTCATTCTACGAAAATAATGTAGCCATACTGGCCGGCAAGTCAAGAGGGTTCATTTCCCCCATCAGCGACAACGCACTCACCTATTACAAGTATAAATTACAGGGTAAATTCACAGAACAGGGCAATACCATTTACAAGATACAAGTTACCCAGAAGCGGCCTTTCGAACCGTGCTTTAACGGCACCATCTATATCAACGATTCTGAGTGGGCCATTCATAGCCTTAATATGACATTAGTGAAGGAATCGGGAATTGATGTGATGGATACCTTGCGGCTTGATCAGTTGTTTGTGCCGGTAGGTAAAGATAACTGGGTAATTAAAAGCCAGGTAATGTACCTCACCATTAATATGTTTGGCTTCGATGTTACCGCTACCGGTGTAACGGTTTACAACAACCAGAAGGTAAACGAAACCATTGCAGACTCTATTTTTAATAACCATATTACCAGCAGTTATGATAAGATAGCCAATAAGAAAGATTCTGTTTACTGGGCTACTAACAGGCCCATACCACTGGAAGGTGACGAAAAGAAAGATTTTGTAATAAAGGACAGCATAAGCAAAGTAGAAGAAGACCCTAAGCATATTGATTCGTTGCGGCGTAAGGGCAACAAGTTTAGTATAATGAGTGCGCTGATAAGTGGGTATACCTACCGCACCGCTATGTATAAAACTACCTATGTAACCAATTCCTTACTGCTGGGCCTCGCTACCGATAACATTGTTAATTTCAATATTGTTGAAGGTTTTAATGTTGCCCCCAAAGTATCCTTTTATCATACTATCGATACCGGGCATTATCTGAATGGTGCCGTTGCCGCCCGCTACGGGTTCAGCAATACCCATTTTAATGCCATAGGCAAGTTGTACTATGTGTCGTCAGACAAAGCCTGGCGCGGCCGCAGTTGGTTAATGGGTGTTGAAGGCGGTCAATATGTATTTCAATACTATGGCATGAACCCTGTATTACAGTGGTTCAATACCTATGCTGCACTTTTTTACCGCAATAACGATCTCAAAATTTATGAGCGCAGGGAAGCCTCGGCTTACCTGGGGCGTAACTATGGTAATGGTTTACGCTGGTTTGTAAAAACATCGTTACAGCGCCGCTTGCCGCTAAGCAATACTACCAATTACAGTTTCTTTGCCGGCCGTGCCGATGCGTACAAAGAAAATTACCCACCAGTGCTGGCAGCAGTAGCCGAACCCTGGCAGGCACATAATGCAGCCTTGGTAAATGCAACAATAGCCTATAAACCAGGTATAACCTATACGCAGTATCCCGACTACAAAGTTGCCAACAGCAGCAAATGGCCGGTGCTTACCCTCAACTACCAAAAAGGCATTCCCGGTATTATGGATAGCAAAAGCGATTTTGACAAATGGCGCTTTGGCATTTCCGATAACATTAAGCTGAAATTAGCTGGAGAGCTATCTTACAATGTAATTGCCGGGGGCTTCCTGAACACACGCTATGTTGCAGCACCTGATCTTATGCACCTGTATGGTAACAGGGGTATCGGCTATGTATCGCCTTACCTCATGAGCTACCAGTTCGCACAATACTACGAATTCAGCAATAAAGACCAGTTTTATGGAGAGGTGCATCTGGAATATCACTTAAACGGCCTCATCACCAACAAAATACCATTATTCAAAAAAGCAAAATGGTATTTGCTCATGGGCACCAATTCATTCCATTCTATAAATAAAGAATATTATACCGAAGCTTTTGTCGGTTTCGATAATATTGGCTATAAAGCTTTCAGGATATTGCGTGTTGATTTTGTGCAGTCATGGGATAGCCACATGGGCCATAATTCCGGCATCCGCTTCGGCCTTTCCAGCGCCAACTTCACTGTAAATAAAAACAACCCGACCAATAGCGAATGGTAGTACCCTGAATTGGCAAATATTTTGGCTTTGGCACAACGTCTCTTAATCCGTTTAAGAATATGCCTTTCATTGACACCACAATGCGCTCTGTTAAAGGTTGATGGCTTGGTTGGCTTAAACCTTATTTTTTTGATGTACTTACTTCAATCATTATGGTAACATTGTCTGCCATAATCATACTCGATCCACCTACGCCATAGTCCCGCCTATCTATTGTAAAAGACCCGTTAAATATTCCAGTGCCGTCTTTTTCAGTATAGGTAAATGGTATCACAATGTCTTTAGTTGTTTCCCTGATCGTAAGCTGAAAACGACCGGTATAACTACCTGTTGCCTGCTTTGAAAGGGACGTACTTTTTAAAGAAATAAGGGGATATTTTGCTACATCAAAGTATTTTTCACCTTTTAAATGCCCGTCCCTGGTTCCATTACCGGTATTGACAGTTTTTGAACTTATAGAAGCTTCGATATTACTGCCCGCGACATTATTCGCATCAAAAACGATCTTTTCTTTCAGATCACTAAACGAGCCATCAACTGTAAAGCCTGCATTTTTTATTTTGAATTTTACCGAAGAGGAAATAACTGATGATTCCTTACCTCCGGTTGCCGGAGTAAAACCGGACAACAGAAAAATACCTGACAATATAAAAGCCAGAATAAATACGAATGATAATGTGAGTTTCATGTTGTGTTATTTTGTTTGTTTAAAAGGTGAGTATGTAATACCTATCATCCCCATTAATGCTTTATTTCTCCAGCGGTCGTTATCAAGCCTCAGCTTATTATCAGTGGTATACTCAGTGAAGGCAAAAGACAAGCCAGCTTTTATGCCCCATTTGTTGTTCAACCAATAACGCGCATACAATTCTGAATTAAGCATACCAATGTCGTTATCGCTTACCAATAATAAGTTAAATGACGTAGGTGACGCCGTTTGTATAGAACCATTGAGGGGAGATTGGTAAGCGTTATATTTCCCGGTAGTGTTTCCTCCAAAAGAGAAGCCAATGGCATCAATATTAAAACCAATATCTAACTTCCGGAAGAAGGTGTATTGCAGGTTAATGCTAATGTTCAGCGAATTGTTTTGCGACTTACCAACATACAGTGTATCAATGTTTTTATAAAATGTCTCTGAAAACAGCACTCCGGGATCTGTCCTCTCTGAGGTTAACTTTGCTGGTGCGGTTGCATAGTCAAGGTTCTTACCGAATTGGCTGTTGATGCGCACACCATAGCCAATTTTAAAATTTTTGTTACGGGTAATATTTTGATAGTGCACCCATGACAATGCCGCCAGCGATTGATTTGAATTTGCCGCAAGGGCAAAATCAAAGTCGTTGTTGTACTTATAGCCTCTTGGTGCTTGCTTATTTTTTTTATGGTTTACAACTTCTTGCTCCTCATCTTGAGTGTCCAACGTATCTGTCTTTGTCGATTGGCCATTTGCTATGAACGATGCAAGCAGTAGCGCAGGTAGTAGCAGTTTTAATTTTGTCATCTTGCTGTATTTTAGGCAAATGTATTTTTTGATAAAGCAAATTATTGTCGGCATTGCGACAAGCGCAACAACTAATTATATATTTTATTGCGCGCTATGAAATGCATGATCGTTTCGGGGTTCATATATCGCTCCCGGGCACCACTCGTTACTATGTTTACGCCCTTCCACTGTGTTATGCTAAGCTTAGAACGTACTTCTTTACTCCAAACCAGCAACTGATACCCCAATCCATGCTCAATGCAACGCATATCTGTCGCATATTCATGGCGGTCAGTACGTCTCTTATTCAGGCTTCCAATTGCCATGCCGATAAAGTAGTAACCAGACCTTTTCTGATAGTCGCTGATGTGTGCAAGTTCATGCCCTATAACGCCAATTTGCGCATTCAGTGCCAAGTTGTGCAGCTGTATAGATGAAAATTTCAGGTCGGTTGCATCACTAATGGTAATGATGTATTTCCGCTTT
Organism: Chitinophagales bacterium; assembly: GCA_038228575.1. Taxonomy (GTDB): domain Bacteria; phylum Bacteroidota; class Bacteroidia; order Chitinophagales; family Chitinophagaceae; genus Flavipsychrobacter. Next base: position 25,096 of record JBBRPD010000023.1, read on the forward strand.
GAGGCCCTGCGAAAAATAGAACCCAATGATGGTTTTGCAACGAGTGGTGACTTTTGCTTTTTTATCCGAAATGCTATCGATGTGTTTTTCAATTCGGGATAATAGGCAAGTGCCGTATTAATAACGTAGCAGTATACTGGCGGAATAATTTTTGATGGTGTGGCCCGCGCATTGCATTGGTATTTAAAACTATCGCTAGTTTGAAATGCTTTTACCACATGCTGAGCTTTACTGCTGAATACTAACATGCACAGGGTGGCAAACAATAGGTTTTTAAAATGCTTCGGCAAACACCACATAGATACCTCGGGAATCTTTTGTAATACCATAATCAATACGCAAGTTTGTATTTTCTTTTTTGTTCACTTTTATTCTAAGGCCTAAACCATAATTATAGTGCATCTCGTTCATGGAAAAAGCAGACAGGGAATGCGCAACAGAACCAATACCCGCAAAAGTGGCAACACCAATAGGGCCAAATACCGGCAACCTGACTTCCTGCTGCAATACGAACATATTATTATCTCTGAATCTACCCCGGTAATAGCCTCTTAAAAACCGCGGACCACCAATAGCAGCCAGCATACGATAGGGAACTTCTCCACTATTGAGATGTACATAAAAATTTGAATTCCAGATCAGGCTTTTGAACAGGGTATTGTACTTCCGTAAGTCTAATATATACGATGTAAACTTATGCTCACTACCAATTAATTTGTCGAAAAATTGTAGCGAAGTTTCCATGTACGCGCCCTTAGCAGGATTGAGTGGATTATCCCGCTTATCGTAAATTAATATCGGCCCTACCCCACTTGCGCAGTAACCCATACCACCAGGAATCAATTCGTGCATTGCTGCTACCTTTCTGGTGAGCGATACATCCTGATTGTATAAAAACTGAAACTGGTAGTAGATGCCGCCATATAAGTTGCCCTTTATCTGCCGCAGGTTTTTAGCTTGCACCCTTACCATATCGAATGCTATCATAACCCTGTCGGCTTCAATAGAGCTGTTGGTTATACCATAGAAGAATTCTGGAAACCTGCAGAAGTCAACTGAGCCAGTGAGGTAATATTTATTATTCCTGAGCCACAACCTATAGTCGTTCTCAAATGAAAACTGTTTATTTAAAGTATAAAAAAGATAACTCTGCGTACTTGATCTCTTATTGTTATCACTGTGTTTTCCTGCATCGAAATAGGAACAAAATATGCCGCCAAAACCCAGCCGAGTTTCTTTTGTATAAAATGCAGAAGGCAGTACGCCCAGTTTCAATTTTGTTGAATCACTTGCAATAGCAATAGCAGCATCACCTATTATGATGCCAATAAAAACAATGTAAAACATTCGGAAAACACCAGTCATATCTTTCACATTCTATTGCAACCATGTTATTACAAATGTGCCAATATCTCCATTACACTCACGCGCTCTTTAAAATTTTCATCATAATGGCTATAGGTAACTTTACCATCCTTCCCTATAATATATACAGCAGGCACCGGAAGATTGTTTCCATTAGTACCATTCTTTTCTGCAAAATCTATTCCATACCCCTTGTATTTTTTTATCATGTCATCATCAAGTGAGTAGGCAACCTTGTAAGCGTTCATTATCTTGAGGTTATCATCAGATAATACGGAGTATTTAGCCTTTGTTTTACGAACGGTTTTCGCTACGTTAGCCTGCGTTTCCGGAGAAACTGCAATAACAGTTGCGCCCTTGCCGGTTATCATTTTCATAGAATCTTCCAGTTCTTTCAATTGTTTGTTGCAATAAGGACACCACTCACCCCGATAAAAAACAAGTACAACAGGCCCATGGGTCAGCTTGTTTTTCAAATTGACACTTTTTCCATTCTGGTCAACAGAGGTAAAATCGGGGGCAACATCATTTACTCTTAATCCTCCCGAAGCCGTTTGTCCGACTACAGAAAATACAATGAAGCAAAGAAAAATTGCGATAAACGTAGTTCTCATTTTTATATTTTTTTCAAATGTAGTGCTATGTACTGCCCTGAAACGTCATGAACACGACAAATCAAAAAGGTTGACCGTGAGTAAGCTTAATAATTTTCTGAAAAAATTTGGGGAAATAGCTCAGCATTTTCAGACTAATATCGGTTAGTTGATTTTTACCGAGAATTTGCTGCAGATAGAAGCCTGCCTTTATCCTCGCAGCAAAATTCTCATCCCATTGCTTTTTATAGAGAAATAGAGCCTGCTGATGAGCAATTTCTTTATTCAGGTAGCTACTTATAAGGGCCGCGGCTAGTGTAGATGCCCGCATGCCTATGCTCATGCCATTGCCGCATAGTGGTGCAATAGCACCAGCTGCATCGCCAAGTAAAAACAACCCATTGCTATCAGTATGTTTTTTATTAAAAGTAACCTGGCTAATGACTAGGGGTTTATCAAATAAAAATTCGACATCCTGGAAGTATCGTCTAAGAAGTGGATTTTTCATTAATACCGCAGCCTCCAGCTGCTTGATATCATTGTTATGCTTTTTAAGGTTGCTGGCTGTGGTAAGGTAGCAGAGGCAATAGCGATCATCTTCAATTTTTGAAATACCACAATAGCCATCTTTAAAATTATGGAGCTCGATACGATTGCTGGCAAGCGATGTTTTTACGTGATACTTTACGCCGATATAATTGGGTGCAGTTGCACCCGGTGCTTTGTCAATAAAAGCCGGACTATGCTTACCATAACTACCACACACAACTTTTGCCTGAAATTCGCCTGAAGCAGCAGCAATGTTATAATCACCTTCAACACCGGTAACATTGTGCACCTTACAGTTTTCCAGCAGTACAACACCGCTTGCTTTCGCAAGCTGCGATAGCGTAGCGTCAAGTCTGTAGCGGCTAATGCCAAAACCGCCTAAACGGAGCGGAGCCTCCAACATATATCCCTTTGGGGAAGAAATACCTAATTGGTCAATGTGAGGCACATTAATGAGGGACAATGGAACGCCCATACGCTCCAGAAAATCACGGCTTTCATTCGAAATATACTCTCCACATACCTTGTGAAAAGGGTATTGGTTTTTCTCAAAGAGAATTACGGAGTGGTTCAACCTTGCAAGTTGAATAGCCAGACACAAACCGGCTATGCCACCACCAACAATAGCACAATCATATTTTACCTTCGTCTGCATATATTATAATTTCGTGCCTGAATGCCCATCTGCTAGTTATAGAATAGTTAGTAACGCTTGCCTCCTGTATAATTCTATTCCATTCCTGCAACCGGAAGCCTCTTTTAACTGACAAAGGAGCATCATTTTTAACCAAATACGATTTTGAAAATAGCTGGGTAAGCACTTTTATTGAATAATATGCAAAACCATTTCGCTCCAGGTCGTTTATGATCAACGTCATTTTGTTGGTCCTGCAAAAACTAATCAGTTCAATAATTTGCAATTCGGTCAAGTGATGGCAAAACAAGCACGCATGTATAATATCTACCTTTGGAATATGATGGAGTACGTTTCTGTAATCGTCACAAAAAAAATCTATTGTCGCTGCATTATTTTGTCTTGCATAAGCAATACAGTCTTCTTTTAAATCTATGCCCGATAACAAAAGTTGGAACTTTTGCTCTTTATTCCATCTGTCAATTTGCTTTAAGGTATCGCCACCTCCGCACCCAATGTCAACGAGCACGTATTGCTTTTCTTTCTCCAACACCTTCTCCAGTGTTTGTAGCGTAAGCCGATACCCACCCAGCAAGTTGTTTATTACGTTCAGCTCCTTTAAATTCTGGTACAGGTCAGCGGTCGGGATGTCCGATCCATCCAATAATTCCTTCGTATCTGATCTTTGCTTAAACATATCTCAGTTGCATTGTTTCAACACTTAGCCCGGGGCCAAAGGCAGCTGTGAAAATCTTTTCGCCAATAGTGGTTGTATTATTTTCGCCAATTATCTTTTTCAGTATAAACAGTATCGATGCAGAAGACATATTTCCATATTCGTTCAGTACATCATACGAATTTTGCAGGGCAAGCGGTGGCAAGGCAAGCGCGTCGGCAAAGTCTTCTAATATCTTTTTACCTCCGGGATGAACAGCCCAATGATCTACATCAGTAGGGTTAACAGCAATTGCGTCCAACATCTGCCTGATAGCACCATTGATTAATGGCGATACGTAAGAGGTAAGGTTGATAATAAATCCGCTCTTCGATATTTGCCATGCCATTTCGTTGTATCCTTCATGAAGCAGCGTAGAATGAAAAGATTCTATCTTCAGCGCGGGAGCATCATGCAGCGGTTTTTCTGAACTGATAAGTACTGCTGCACTTCCATCGGCAAACAGAGAGGACGCTAATAAATAGTCATCTGTAAAATTTTTCTGCACATGTATGGTACATAATTCTGTGCATACAACAAGTACTTTTGCAAAAGGTGTGCTGCGGCATATAGCGTCTGCATTCTTCAAGGCCAGAATTGCCGCATTGCAACCCATAAAATTAACACTGCTGCGCTGTATAGAGGGGCTAAGTCCAAATTCACGGACAATTTCAATATCAAGGCCCGGAGCTGAAAAGCCTGTGCAGGAAACAGTAATAATATGTGTAATGGTTGCCTTTATCTTTTCAAAATCGCTGATTTTTTGAATTGCTTTTGCAGATAAACTGCAGGCATGTTGTTTATAGAACGCCATCCTGTAATCAATATCGGGTTCAGGATCCAGATATTTGTTTTTCGGAAAGAAGGTGAAATCATCTGGTGCATTACTGAAGTCACTTATAACCGAGTATCTGCTGCTTATTGCAGCCTTCATACCCACAGCTTTCATCTTACGCCTGATAGTTTCATCATCCGTCGTCTGCTGATAAAAGCCAATTAATGTTTCCTGTGAATGCTTAAAATCAGGTACCGCGGTCTCTATTGCAACTATGTAGCTCAATTGATGTGTTTTTCAATTATTAGAAATATAAAAAAGCTGTTCATGCAACAAGCTGCGATAACACTCATACGCATCGTGTTTTTGAAATTAGCTGCGCCCGTGTCTTTAACTACTTGCATAAGCCACCAACTGAAATATACGATAATGGGTAGAAAAAATATTTGCAGCAAATAAAAATGATATTCGTGAGCAACAGATTTGAAATACATGTAGTATAATGCATTGCATAAAACAAACATAATACCAGAGAACATAAATGTGCCCAGATAACCCAATTTGCTACTTAATGTTATTACGCCGTCTTTCCTGTCAGCCTCGTGCTGATAAATTTGGGTAAGCGGGTACGCCCCCGCTATCTGAAACGAGCATGCCAGCATAATATAGCAGTAAGGCTGCGAAAGCTGAAAATGGCTAGCAGATACTCCAGTACCGGCCATATAGTAAGTAAACCCACCCTGAAAGACCACAACCGTGAGAAAACCTAAAAACGGGTATTTCTTCAGTCGGATTTGCTTTGCGCTATATGCCCTTGATGCCAATATATATAGCAAAACGCAGCAACCAAAAACAGCATTAACGAAAAATAAGGACAGCACTATTGCAGCGAAATCCAGACAAACTGTGAGGTAGAACAACGATTTTGTAGGCATTGGCGGATGCTCTAACCCCCCAATGCTGGTTTCATCTCTATCGATATAGCTGTTATAGCCATTGCTGGCCGGGTAAACAAGCAAGTGTATAACAAGAAAAGATACTAATGTGGTGCGTATATTAATGTCGTTCATCTGACTTATTGCAAGTAAAAACACCGGCATAAGTAATAATGAAAACGGTATCCTCAGTAACTTAATGGTATCGCTGCCTGTAGAAGATAATGAGGACATATCTGCAATTATGTTTTCAGAGTTAAATGTAAATGAAATTGGCCAAGGAGCGCTGATTAAATAAATAAGATGAGATAAAGAATACTAAAAACCTGATATTAGAAACGATAGTTACACAAAGGTATTTGTATAACAAACGAAATTTTGTCGTTTAGCCGACTTTGGCTTCTATTTTTTATACTTAAATATTGCATAGTTATGCCATTAGAACGAATATGAAATGCGCCCTGCGTCTCCCGATGGGCGTCTCCCGATGGGCGTTGCCCATCGCTATTATATTTCGGGGCTTCACCCCTTAACCATTTTGTTGCAAAAACCGGTAACGCCCTGAAGGGGCATAATATGTCAGCGATGGGCATCGCCCATCGGTAACGTCAATGGCAATGCCCCCCACGTCTCCCGATGCGTAACGCCCATCAAATAAAAAAGAAAAATTCCAAGCCGTGCAAGGGCTAGCGTATTTTTCAGCAAATGTGAAAACTACTTGCACAACTTTTTTTTGAATCGAAACTTATTCGCAACTTCGTGGTGTGGTTGAGCTTTTCCCAACCAACATGCTCTTAATAAGTACCGGGAAATTCGGCTATTTTAATTGCTGCAATTTTATCAATAGAACAGAAACGGGATTTTTTTAAAATCCCGTGACACCTGAGAACAAATCGTTAACAAAACAGACCTGTCACTGCGTACTACGAAAACAAAGTACCATCACTTATCTTAACTTCAAAATCTTTGAGCCCCTTATTAATATCGCCTTGTAGGTGTAGCTTGCCCACTTCGGCCATGGCTCGCAGGCGCCACCCCAGGTAAAGGTCGCCGGTCGGGATATTGTTTTTTGTCAGGGCCTGCCCCACTATGCGCGATGCTTTTTGAAACTGATCGCTACAGAAACCAAGCAGTATGCTGTCATAGTGTTCTTCGCTACGCGAAACCAGCCTCTTTCCACCCTCCGCAGTGCGTATGCCAGCGCTTTCATCGGTCAATTTACCCCATTCAAAGCCATCAACCTCAAGCTCACCTGCTGTTACCGGCCTCGCAAGTTTGCGCGCCTTTACTAATTCCTTCGGCGATATTTCGCTAATACTCTTTGGGAAAAACACCTTGCCATTTTCATCTAAAAAAGGCAACCCGGCAATATTCACAGTCAGGAAGCGGCCTTTATATTTCCCGAGATATTTAATGGTCCAGTGGTAGGTACATATATCGGCAGGTATGGGCGCTATCCATACCCAAACCTTTGCGTCTTCGTTTTTTGAAAGTTCCAGTACTATTTCCAGCAGGCGCTCCATATCATCTACCTGCACCGGGGCCTTTTCATTAGGCACCACCTTTTGCCAGAATGCCGACCTCAATTCCGAAAACTTCTGGCCCTCTTCCTTTTGCAACGGTCCCACATTCAGCACGTCTCTCATTACAACAACTTTGCCCTCCATCGATGGCTCAAGGGCTATTGCTTCATTCACTGGCACTGCCGCCATATCACCTGTTACTATATGGAATATCATTTCTGGAATTGAGTTACCCCGCAAAAATAACAAAAAACGCTGCCATGCCTTTTTACTTATCCACACCCTGTTTAACATTATGTAAAAAACACAGACATTAAACCAATACGTTTTTCATGTTCTCTTTAAATAAATTACTTAAATTGGCCCTCGCAATGAGTGATTTCGTTAGTATTAAAAATTGGCTGGAGGACGATCAACCTCGTGAAAAACTCATGCAGAAAGGCTCCGCTGCGCTAACGGATGCCGAACTGCTAACCATATTAATATCGGTTGGGACTAAAGATCGTTCGGCACTCGACCTGGCTAAAGACATACTCACCCTAGCCAATAACAATTTAAGGGAACTCGGCAGGCTCGATATAAAAGAGCTGCAGAAGATAAACGGTATTGGCCCTGCCAAAGCTGTCACTATTGCCGCCGCTATGGAGCTGGGCCGCCGCAGACAAATGGCCGACAGCCTGGAACGAACGCTCATAAGAAGCACTGATGATGCTGTTGAGGTGTTCATGCCCCTGCTGCAAGACCTTAACCATGAGTGCTTTTACGTAATGTACCTTACCAAGGCAACAAAGGTTATAAAAATAGAATTGCTCAGCAGTGGCGGGCTATCAAGCACGGTAGTTGACATTCGGATGATCCTGAAAAATGCCATTTTATTCAACAGCCCTCAAATTATTATAGCGCACAACCACCCTGCGGGCACCATTAAACCCAGCGAGCAAGACCTCCGCATTACCAAACGACTCAAAGATTCAGCCGAATTGATGGACATCCGGGTGCTCGATCATATTATTATCGCTGGTAACAAATTCCTCAGTATGGCTAACGACGGCTACCTTTAATAAAAGGCGACAATAACTTACATTAAGCTGATTGTTAATTAGTTGGAAATACAGTTATTTTTCCCCTTCTTTGCTCCCTGAAATATATACCTATGAAATACCTGCTGCTTGTCGTGGCCTTCACCACATGCTACATATCTGCCACAGCACAACCCGATGTAAAGCAAATTGAACAATACGTTCGCCAATCCTCTTTCGGAATTGACCGCGATGCGAGCGCTGTCGTACTCTTTGAAAGAATTGATATTGGGATGGGAATTGAAAATCAGGGCTATGTGCGAACCTATACCGTACACAAATTCATAAAAGTTATAAAACGCGATGCTTTCGATGCTGCTGAAGGAACCATTCTGGGCCGCAAGAACAGCCAGAACGACCAGATATACAATGTAAAAGGTATAGCCTACAACCTCGTAAACGATGCTATAAAGCAAAGTTCAATCCCTACGGGAGATTACTATAAAAAGAAGGTAACTAAGAATTTTGAAGAACTAACCTTTACGATTCCCGATGTTAAGGAGGGAACAGTACTGGAATATTCCTACACGCAAAAGACCCCATTATATTTTCAAATACCTGTTTGGGAAATACAGGGCCCCTACCCCAAGCTGCTTTCAGAATACGCTATTACGGCAAGAAATGTACCTGGTTACAGCACTGTAATGCACGTTAAACCAGTGCTGCGCGATTTCAACACTTTTGCTGAGGCATTGAATTCCAAAGAAGAATTTTGCCATTTGGCCGGTGGTGGAGGCTATTCCGTTTGGTTCAGAAAAAATATTCCATCTGCGAAAACGGAATCTTTCGTTCGTAACGATGAAAACCATAAGGAGCGCATGGATGTGGTGTTAAAGATTTTCAGCGGTATGACCGGACAGGTGCTTAGCGGCACATGGGAGAAGTACAATGAGGAGTTCTGGATGTCAGACCTCGTGAAAAGAACAAGGAAAGACCTCGGCTTTTATACCGATAGCGCACAATCCATCACCCGGCATGACACTTGCAAGCTAGATAAGGTCAGGTCAGTATATAAATTTGTAAGGAACAGATGCAGGCTGAACAACGCTACTAACCTGGCTCAGGATAACCTAAAAGATGTTTTCCGGGGCGGGGAAGGTAATTTACTGCACATAAATGCACTGCTGGTAGCCATGCTGAATGCGGCGGGCCTTGAGGCTTATTTATTGCAAACCAGCACAACCAGTATCGTGTCGCCAACCAAAGCATATCCCATGGATATGTTCAACTATGTTGCAGCCGCAGTGGTAATTGGCGATGCCTATATTTTGTTAGATGCTTCCGATAAAAATAATGCCTTCGGCATGCTGCCCAATAGTTGCTACAATGGCTACAGCAGGGTTATTAGCGAAAAAGGAGATGTTATTGAACTCGATCCCGGTTTTGTAGAAGACGCCAACGTACACTCCGTGCGCATCTCCATGCCCGACGATTCCACCCAAAAAATAGAAGTGGTACACAAAATGGGTATTCCGTCATCCAGCATGCTGCGCAAAAAAGCTTCCCTGGAAAATGACGGTAAAAATGATTTCTTTGAAAAATACATTGCTGAACTTGCCGAAAATAACGAGGTGATCACGAAGTCAATCGAGAACCTGGAAAAACCAGATACGAATCTCATCATCAAGTATACTTATGTTGTCAAAACCGACAAAGCAGACAAAATATTCTTTGCCACTTCCTTCAAAAAAATAGTGCCCAACAACCCCTTCAAAGCCAAAGAACGAATATTCCCTGTAGAATTCCCGTGGCGGTCAAATAATGCCTACCATGTTACGTTTACCCTACCTAAAAACTACATGGTTGATTCTGTAACCACCCCCTTGCTGATGTCGCTGGGTGAAAATAGTATGGAATACAAAAAAAGTGTCGACTACCTGGCTGATATGAACCTGCTAACGGTAAACATCAGCTTTAAAAACCCACAGGTAACCTATGAATTAGATGAATACGGCATCCTTAAACAATTCTACGAAGACCTCGTAAAGCAGGAGAGCAAAATTATAGAAATAAGAAAAAAATAGAGGCTTCTTTACCCGCATGTTAACCCTTTTTCACCTTTTACCGGCTTTATAAGCATTACGTATCCAGGCCTTCAATTCAAGGTCGGAAGCTGTTCTCGCAAAACTGTAGTCCATAGGATTGTTATAAATAAAACTGGCTATCGTATCTGGGTTATTCAACCCCGTTAATCCTGCTACCAACTGGCCTGTGTAACGGCTATCAATAAATCGCTGCCCATCTTCCGTAGCAAAATTATTTTTGAAACGCCGAAGCTTTTTACTATTTCCGGTTAATTTATCGGCAAGCCAACCAATGCAACCTGAACAGCCAAAACCTAAACCAACATTCATTTTAGGCTGGGGTACAATCACTTTGGTAAGTTCATGTTCAAACTGCCTGTGGTTCGCAATAGAATCCTGCTGATACTTACTGATACCTAAAATTGTAGCTTCTTTCAGCCCATGTACAAGTGGTTGCAGGCTTACTGAGTTGTGATAGCTGTTACTTGCAAATTTCATTATTTGCATATCGGTATAAAACGATAAATGCCTGAACAGAATACTATCTCCGCCATTCGCCTGAATGGTATAATAACCGTCATCGCTGGTTTGAACAGTTAAACCTGTGCGAATATTACTAACAAAAACACCTGGCAAACCAAGTTTTTGCTCATTGTCGGTTACGATCCCTTCCATTACCTGCGCAGCGCATAATATGGGGAAATAAAAAATGAGGATCGCAAAAGAAAAAGCCCTGAACATAATTGTATTAAAGATAGCCGCAAAATTGTGAAAATACTTCAGCATAAATTATTTTTACAAAAGATTAGGGAAAAGGCAATTGCACTACGCTGCAAGATTTCAACATCGCCAAAGGAATATATTTTGCATAAACGAATTGTAGAAGTATCTTTGGGAAACAAAAGATGTAAATGTCTCAAAGTCAGTACATAACAACGACCGGCAACACGTAACATTGTATGTAGAGGGCTGAAATACCTGTATCAGGTATTTCTACACCAATACAACTGCTGCTCGCCAGGCATCTTAGATTGCGATAAAATACAGAACGTGTCATTATGAATGAATTGGAGGTAGTATTGCGCACTTTAAAAAATTCCAACGACGGAGTACTGGAAATAACCAGCGACTTAGTTGTAACCAACGTTTGGTTCAGCGCGCAATCTGCGCTTTCAGAAAAATTCATGAGTTACGAGGGCAAACCATTTCCGCTAGCCAACGGCAACCACATTGACAAAGAAATATTTGAGCAAATAGCAATTACTGCAAAAACTGGCGCTCGCTGCTATAAAGAATATTACGAGCTTGCCAACGAACTGAAATTCGGTGTGAATGTAGTAGCCGCACATCCCGAACAAAGGTCTGTATTTGTTTTGATCAATCAATTGAGTTTTGTTGCCGAACCCACTGAAAATAAGTGGAAGCTGGCAATGGATGCCACCGGAGATGGGGTATGGGATATGCATATACCCACCAGCAAAATGTTCTTTTCAGAAAAGTGGTACGATATTTTCGGATATGAGCCGGGCGATCTTTTAACCATTAACGATTGGACTTCAAAAATATTCCCGGAAGACCTGCTGGTGGCAGAACAAAAATTCAACGAGCATCTGAGTGGGCAAACCGCTAACTATTCCTGCGAATTGCGCTATGCTTGCAAGGACGGAAGCTACAAATGGATATTGAGCCGGGGCATCATCCTATCTAAAAGTGTTGATGGCAAGCCCGAACGGTTCCTTGGCACCCATACCGATATTTCAGACAGGAAACTGATGGAAGATGCCGGCAGGGCAAATACCAGTTTGTTATTCCGGCTTATCAATAACCTGCCATCGGGTATTTTGGTTACTGATGAAAGCCGTAAACTTGTGTTTGTAAATAAGGCTTTTTGCGAACTGTACGGAATTGAAAAGCACCCGCGCGAACTTGCCGGAATGGATGCCGAGGAAAGTTTAAAATACGACAAACTGTTTTATAAGGACCCCGACGCATTGGTTGCCCGCATACAAAGTATACTGGCTGCGAAGACTATAGTACTGAAGGATGAACTGGAAATGCTGGACGGCAGGATCATTAGCCGCGACTATATTCCTTTAGCGCTCGACGATAACCACCGCGGCGAAATATGGAAGTTCACCGATATTACTGCACAAAAAAATTCAGACCGCCGTTTTCAGGAACAACGTGCATTTTATGAGCATATACTCAATAGCTTACCAACTAGTGTTGTGGCCCTTGACCCACAGATGCGCATTTTGTTTGCCAACCCTCAATTTATTAAAAACGATCAGAAAAGACAGGAATTGACAGGCAAAACCCTGCAAGAGTTCTGTATGGAGACGCAAACACCCCCTGATATTACTGCGGAGCGAATGCATTACTTTAACACTGCGGCAATTGAAAAACGTAAAATAGAATGGGATGAAAAAATAGTACATCACTCAGGCCGGGTCAGCTATCAATTGAGGTGCTTCCTGCCCATATTTAAGTCAACCGGTGAACTTGATATCATGATAGCCTCAGGTGTTGATATTACAGACCGTAAAATTGCCGAAGAAGCCCTGAAAACCACTATGGATGCCTTCGCCAACTCTTTCAGCAATTCAGGTATAAGCAAAGCACTGCTTTCGCCGGACGGTAAATGGTTACAGGTAAATGATATGCTTTGCGAGCTGATTGGCTACAGCAGGGCGGAGCTGTTGCAAATGAGCCATGCAGATATTACGTATCACGAAGATATTGACCTCGACACCACGCACATTGAGCAATTGATGCAGCGAACAATTGAAACCTATACGATAGAAAAAAGATACATTTCTAAAAACAGGCAGATCATAACTGCCTCCCTCACCGTACTCCTTTTATGGAATGCCGACAACACACCTAAATATTTCATTTGCGATATTATAGACATAACGGCCAAAAAATTGCTCAATGATGAACTATATCGTCAAAATGCTGAACTAGAGGCTACCAAAACAACCCTTATCAATAAAATAAGCCAGCTGGAAGAACTCAGTTATATGATTGCCCACAACTTGCGTGGGCCGGCCGGGAATATTAAAATGTTCTCAGAACGGCTGATAATGGATGACAATGACCCCGCCGCAGAAGATGAAGTTTTTACAAAAGACGAAGCCGGGGAAATTATATTTGAAAGCAGCATAAAGCTATCGAACAGCCTGGAAACACTAATGGAACTGGCCCAGATAAAACTGAACAACAATATTGCTTACCATGAATGCAATTTCGAAAATTTCATAAACGATATTATTAACCAGCTTCAGGGCGTCATTTATGAAAAACATGCACAGGTGTTGTTACAACTAAACGTTGCCACACTACCCTACCCGAAAGTATACCTGGAAAGCATTTTATATAACCTGATAAGCAATGCATTAAAATACAGTAACCCCGCGGTGGCACCCATCATCAATATCAGCACCCGATCAGTTGAAGGCAAAATAAGCCTGATCGTGAAGGACAATGGCCTTGGTATAGATATGGACCTGCACCGGGATAAGGTTTTCAAGCTTAATAAAGTATTCCATAAAGGATACGACAGTAAGGGCGTGGGCTTGTTCCTTACCAAATCGCAAATAGAATCGCTGGGGGGCAGCATTTCGCTAGAAAGCAAGCCGATGGAAGGCTGTGAATTTACCGTTGTTTTCTAACGAATCGCGATAACATCAGTAGCCGTACTTGTCTTTCCAGCAATTGCGCAGATATTCGCGAAGGCGTGCCTCAGCGGCATTATTGCCAGGCTCATATAACTTGGTACCCGCAATAGCGTCTGGCAGAAACTCCTGATGTATGAAATTACCTTCAAAATCATGGGCATACTCATAGCCCTTGCCGTAATCTAGTTTTTTCATAAGCCCCGTTGGCGCGTTACGTATAGGCAACGGCACAGAAAGATCTCCGGTGCGGCTCACGAGCGCCTGAGCATTATTAATAGCCATGTAAGCCGCATTACTTTTGGGCGACGAAGCCAGATAGGTTGCTGTTTGCGACAGAATTATCCTGCATTCGGGGTAGCCTATCATTTCCACAGCCTGAAAACAGCTGGTAGCCAATAAAAGTGCATTGGGGTTGGCATTGCCAATATCTTCACTCGCCAGTATCACCATCCTGCGGGCTATGAATTTCGGGTCTTCCCCGCCCTCTATCATGCGGGCCAGGTAGTATACCGCGGCATTAGGGTCACTGCCCCTTAACGACTTTATGAAAGCAGAGATAATGTCGTAATGCATTTCGCCGCTCTTATCGTATACCGCCATTTTCTTTTGCACAATATCTTGCACAATAGCATTCGTCACCCGCTTATCATTTTCAGGCAACGACGCTGCAATCAGCTCAGTGAGGTTCAGTAGTTTCCTTGCATCGCCACCGCTTAGCTGTATCAACGCTTCCCATTCCTGTATATCGAGGTGCTGATCACCCAGCCATTTGTCTTTTATAGTCGCCTGCTTTACCAGGTTCATGAGATGGTCTTCATTCAAAGCCTTCAAAATATAAACCTGGCAGCGGCTCAGCAAAGCACCTATCACTTCAAAAGATGGATTTTCGGTAGTAGCACCAATCAGGGTAATGATGCCCTTTTCCACTGCACCTAAAAGGCTATCCTGCTGGGCTTTATTGAACCGGTGAATCTCGTCGATAAAAAGCAACGCATGCCCCGCCCGGCGCGATGTTTCAATAACCGCACGAACGTCTTTAACGCCGCTATCAATTGCACTAAGGGTAAAAAATGGCATATTCAGCGAACGGGCTATGATCTGTGCCAAAGTGGTTTTACCCACCCCGGGAGGTCCCCAGAACAAAATAGAATGACCTTTGCCGCCATGCACCATCTGCTCCAGCACCTTACCCTTCCCTACCAAATGTTCCTGCCCTATAAAATCTTCCAGCACCTGCGGCCTTACCCGCTCTGCAAGCGGCATGTTGTTATCTGCCATTTCAATCTATTTAATTATGCGGGAATAAAATTCATCTCGCCAGCCAAAGTTAGGAACCGATGAACAAATCCATCCAATTATCCCGCATCCTGCTACTATTCCCTCCAGTCTTCAATTTTTAACAATCTGAAAAACTCCTCTTCTTCAAATTCCCTTACCTGTCCCGGCTGCAAGTCGCCCAGTTCCATATCTTCAATTGACATGCGTATCAGCCGCTGGCAACGGTGGTTAATGGCCGCCATCATTTTCCTTACCTGATGAAATTTTCCTTCAGTTAATGTTATGCTCAAAAATGTATGCGGCCAGTTTTCCGTTTTACCCGCTACACCTTCAAATAAATCTGCTGGCTTCTGTACAATACGCACATCGTTTTTAGGTGTAGTATAGGCACTGCCACCCCTTACCGGAAACGTAACGCCATTCTGTAACCTGTATAGGCTTTCTGGGCTCACATGGTCTTTTACCTGCACCAGATAGGTGCGCTTATGCGGCACCTGCCCCTGAAAGAGCAATTTGGTTACTCTTTTATTGGTGGTTAAAATCAATAAGCCTTCCGAATGGCTGTCCAGCCGCCCGATGGCATGCGTACCTTCAGGAAAATCGAAATCAATATCGCCCAACAGCCCCACATCGTCAGAGCTCACAAACTGGGAAACAATATTGAACGGTTTATTGATACAAAAATACCGGTAGTTGCTACTCAATTATTATTCAGGTTTGCCGCCGAAGGTAAGAAGGAACGGTGATAAATATTTACGACCAACCGGGCTACGATAGCTATACTCATGTAAATGAATAAAATAGTGCGGGCTAAAATATAGTTGCACAACGGCTACAAAAACAAATTGAATGCATTATTCAATATTTTTCGTTGGTTTGCATTATGGTTACATATTGGGTAAAGACCCCCCAATGGTTAAAACGTTTTTTCCCCGCCCAAATCATCTGGGATATCCCACAGGGCAATGAACCTGCCATATATCTTACTTTCGACGATGGCCCTAACCCTGTTGCTACGCCCTTTGTGTTGGAAACACTGGCTAAATATGATGCAAAAGCCACCTTCTTTTGTGTAGGTAACAATGTTGGCCTGTACCCTGAAATTTACAATCGCGTGGTGCGCGCAGGGCACACAACCGGCAACCATACACAAGACCATGTGAACGGATGGCATACCGATAACTTCGGATACTTAAAAAATATTGCACTTGCGGCCAAAGTAATAGAGTCGAAAATTTTCAGACCGCCATATGGCCGTATTAAAATATCGCAGGCCCGGAAACTCATTAATGCCCAGCCTGGCTGGAAGGTATATATGTGGGATGTTTTAAGCGGTGATTTCGATAAGAACATAAGCCCGCAGCAATGCCTGGACAATACAATATCTAACCTGCAACCCGGATCAATAGTCGTGTTTCATGATAGTGAAAAAGCATGGGACCGCATGAGCTATGCCCTGCCAAAAGTGCTGGACCACTGCAAACAAATGGGTTGGAAAATAAAAGCTTTACCTAAATAATTACATGTTTACAGATACACATACGCACATTTACGACGAAAAACTACTGGCCGACCCTAACCAGATACCAAGAGCTATTGAAGCAGGCGTTACAAAGCTGTTTATGCCCAATTGTGACAGCGGCACCGTTGACGCTATGTTACAACTTGCTGACGAATGGCCAGCTAACTGCATGCCCATGATGGGCTTGCACCCTACTTATGTGAAGGAAAACTATGAAGCGGAACTTGCGAATGTTGAGGCGTGGCTGGCAAAACGCAAATTTTACGGAGTTGGAGAAATAGGCCTGGATTACTACTGGGACCTTACTTTCAAAACGCAGCAAATAGAGGCCTTCGAACGGCAGATAGACCTGGCTTTGAAATATGATCTGCCGATTATAATTCACAGCCGCGAATCAACCGCAGACTGCATCAGCATAGTAAGAAAAAAACAAAATGGTCAACTCCGCGGTATTTTCCACTGCTTCGGTGGCACAATTGATGAAGCACAACAAATTATTGAACTGGGCTTTTATATGGGTATTGGCGGCGTGGTTACCTATAAAACCAGCACCCTGCCTCATATTTTAAAAGCAATAGCACTTACCCGTATAGTATTGGAAACAGATGCGCCTTACCTGGCACCTGTACCCTACCGGGGCAAAAGGAATGAAAGCAGTTATATACCTGTAATAGCACAAAAAATTGGCGACATTATGGGCATTTCTGCCGAAGAGGTCGGAAAAATTACAACAGCAAACGCAGTACTGATCTACAGAGCATAAAGAATTACCCTGGAATAGCTTTTCAACACCTGCCACAGCGCAGGTGTTTGTATTTGGCCACAAAATTATATTACAACCACAATTTACAATTAAATTACGCCTTCACTTACTTTTAAAATTTGGCTTACCTAATTTATACTATCTTTGCATGTACGAAATAACGCGCAGCATTAATGACGGTACCAGACCATGAAAAATCGTTGCATGACGTACATGCAAGTATTGACCCATCGCAGTCGGGCAGCAAGTGGAAGAAAGTACTCGCTTTCTTCGGCCCAGCCTATCTGGTGAGCGTCGGTTACATGGATCCCGGTAACTGGGCAACCGATATAGCAGGCGGCAGCCATTTTGGCTATTCATTGCTGTGGGTATTGCTCATGAGCAATTTCATGGCGTTGTTGTTGCAGTCGCTGAGCGCACGTCTTGGCATTGTTCAGGGCCGGGACCTGGCACAATGCAGCCGTGACCTATACCCACCTGCCATAAATATAGTATTATACGTACTTGCGGAAATTGCGATTGCAGCCTGCGACCTTGCAGAAGTATTGGGTATGGCAATTGGTCTTAACTTATTGACAGGCATACCTTTACTAGGTGGTGTTTTAATTACCTTACTAGATACTTTCCTCCTGCTCTATCTTCAAAAATTAGGTATGCGGAAGATGGAGGCATTTATTATAGCCCTCATTGCCATAATTGGCGGATGCTTCCTTACAGAGATATTCCTGGCAAAACCTGCGGCGGGTGCCGTAGCGCTCGGCTTCATTCCATCTATCCCCAACCATGCGGCATTGTACATAGCCATTGGTATTATTGGTGCTACGGTTATGCCACATAACCTCTATCTGCATTCCGCACTCGTACAAACCCGCAAAATAGGGACCGATGCAAAATCGATCAGAAAGGCTATACGATTTAATATACTGGACAGCACCATTGCCCTGAATATTGCGTTTTTGGTCAACGCAGCTATTCTGATTCTCGCAGGCACAGCCTTTTACCAATCAGGCAACAATGCAGTAGAATCTATACAAGATGCACATAAACTGCTTGCCCCCTTGCTGGGCAGCAAGTGGGCGGCAATATTATTTGCGGTCGCACTGGTTGCCGCCGGTCAAAGTTCCACTATTACCGGCACCCTTGCCGGGCAAATAATAATGGAAGGCTATTTACAATTAAGGCTTAACCCGGTTGCACGGCGGCTTATTACCCGTTTGCTGGCAATAGTGCCGGCCGTGATTGTAATACTTGTTGCTGGCGAAAAAATGGTCGATGATATGTTGGTGTTCAGCCAGGTATTGTTGAGTATGCAACTTGCATTCGCCGTTATTCCGCTTATTCATTTCGTAAGCGACAGGGCAAAAATGGGCCAGTTCACCATTAGCATTTATACGAAAATAGCCGCCTGGTTAGTGGCCGCTGTTATCCTGTTCCTGAATATTGAACTCTTCCTGGAAAGCGTTGCGAAATGGCTGGAAGCCACCAACAACGTGTTTGTCAAGCTGCTGATAGCGGGATTAGTATTGCTGATCGCAATTGTTTTATTGATCACTATATTTTATCCGTTGGTGCTGAAACGCAAAGCTGCAATAACCCATATACACCCCAAAATACCTGCCGACCTTATTGCAGATATACACGTAGAAACCTTCGCCAAAATAGCACTGGCACTCGACTTCAGCGACAAAGACCGCAAAGTAATTGAATATGCCATAAGACTGGCAAAAGACCAATCGTCATTCATATTGATTCACGTTGTAGAGAGTGCTTCAGCTATGGTGATGGGCAATAAGGCCGATGACGCAGAAACACAGCAAGATAAATTATACCTTGAAGAATATGTTGCCCTCTTCAGGCAAAAAGGGCTCAAAGCCGAGGGTATGCTGGGCTTCAAATCGAGAGTTGATGAGATAGCCCGCATAGTAAAAGACAACCATTGCGACCTGCTCATTATTGGCAGCCACGGTCACAAAACCGCCAAGGACTGGCTTTTTGGCGAAACAATCAACTCCGTTAGGCACAAACTGGAGATACCCGTGTTTATAGCGAGGTAAACAGCTTTTGAGTAAAAAGTATTAGTTTTATTGTCTGATTCACGTAAAAGGGTAATGCAAAACAGAATACACAATCTCGAGATAAGCAATTTCAAGTCCATCAAAAATATACAGATGGACTGCAAAAGAATTAATGTTTTAATTGGCAGACCCAATGTTGGCAAATCAAATATATTGGAGGCGCTTTCTTTGTTTACTGCACATGATAATAGAAGCCCAAAATTCCTAAGCGATTATATCAGGTACGATAAAATAAGTAACTTATTTTACGATGATGATAGGAAAAACCAAATTCTGGTAAAAACCAATATCGGATTTGCATCGCTCGTATTCGATGCGCGCATCAGCGGAAACTATGAACTATTGATTGGACCGGAAATAGAGATGTTAAATGCCATTCGTAACTCCGATCCTAATATCCATAAAGGTGATACTTTCAGACAATTAACGAACATTAAAAATAGTGACAAAAAAACTATACCGTCATACTTGGCATCAACCAACGATAATATTCCACCGCAAGTATTTGGCTACAAAAATGATTCAGGGCATTACAATCCTGTAAAAAATTACAAATTTAATTCGCTACGTGAATTTAAAAGTCTGTTCCCCGTATTTTTATCGCCGCCGCATGGAGATAATTTATTTACAATTCTTGAAGGAAATCCAGATCTGTATAATGAAGTCGCTGCTTTTTTTAATGCATATAATTTAGATTTAGTTTTAAAGATCAAAGAAGAGGAAATTGTTGTTCAAAAACAGATTGAACGAAGAGTATTTCACACTCCTTATTGGTTGTCTGCGGACACGCTACAGCGAATAATTTTCCATTTAGCGGCAATTAAAACAAATAAAGATTCCATACTAATATTTGAAGAACCCGAAAGCCATTCATTTCCACCCTACATTTCGCTTTTAGCCGATACGATTGTAGATAACACCGAGAATCAGTTTTTTATTGCCACGCATAGTTCAAATCTTTTAATGCCTTTCGTTGAGAGATGTTATTCAGAAGATCTGGCTATCTTTATTGTGGACTATGAAAATTACGCGACTACAGTTAAATTGCTAAATGAGGACGAAATTCAAAGTATCTTGGATTCAGATGTAGATATGTTTTCTAACCTAAGATCTTTTAAATAATGATTGACATAAAGAGAATTTACCCTGAATGTAATGCAGATACCTTATTGATCGAATTATTGTTAAAGCAAGAAGAACCGAAACATTGTCAGGGAATTACTGAAGTTGCGAAAGCGATGAAAGGATGCACCAGGATCGATAAAGTAATTGTTGGATTAGTCGATGACGATAAATTCAAAAGACTTCCTTCGTACATTAAAGAGTTTAAACTTATTGAGAACCAAAATGGCTTGAAAAAGCACCACCCTTCTGCAAATCAGTATATAATTCAACTTCAGCCGGCGTTTGAAAAATGGATTATTGCTGCTGGGGAAAGTTGTAATGTCTCGTTTAATGCATCGTATTATAAAGGCAATTTTGATAAATTTAAAAATGATGCTAAAAGCCCTGTGGTCAACCAAAATGATTACATGAAAGAATATATTAGAAAAATCATTCTTGCAAATCCGCCCGCAATTCAAACTTTGAACAGTTGGCTTAATGAAATATTTGAAAATGAAGTAGCATAAACCCAACCAACCTTTAATAAAATCATAAAACTGTCTTACTTTTGCTGCCAGAATTCACAGTTATATCTTATTTATAATAAATGTTGCAGCAGGAGTCTGTTAAAGCCAAATGGCATCTAATGGCGGTTAGTCGTGTACGCGACTACAGCCAACTGTTAAAACCCAACCTTAGCGGGATGGTTGTTTTTAGCAGCGTTATAGGTTACCTTATGGCTCCGGGCATCGATTTTCACTGGGGCGATATGGGTATGTGGCAGCGCATTATTACGCTGTTTGCAGGTGGTATGCTGGTTACGGGCGGCGCAAATACTATAAATCAGATATTGGAGCGCGAAAGCGACAAATTAATGAAGCGCACAAAGCTTCGCCCCATGCCCGATGGCCGTATGGACCATATTGAAGCATGGATATTCGCCATAGTTACCGGACTGGCGGGTGCAGGGCTCTTGAGTTTCTATTTCAATATACAGGCAGGCTTATTAAGTCTTATTTCATTGTTATTATACGCGTTTGTGTATACCCCAATGAAAAAGATACACCCTATTGCCGTATTTATAGGTGCTATTCCCGGTGCACTACCTCCACTTATTGGTTGGGTAGCAGCAACAGGCACAATTGGCCTACACGGTGCCCCCGGTATGCTGGGGTTGGGTGGCTGGTTATTATTCAGTTTGCAATTCTTCTGGCAATTTCCGCATTTCTGGGCAATAGCTTATGTTGCTTTTGATGATTATAGTAATGCCGGTATACGCATGCTGCCTACACGGGAGAAAGAAAGCCGGTTTACGGGCCTGCAATGCATGTTTTACAGCCTTATACTTATACCCATGGCCATTGTGCCACGCATGATACAATTATCGGGAAATATTGGCATGTGGTTATGCCTGTTGTGTGGAATAATGTATTTTGTGGCTTCGGTAATGTTTTACAGGAATAATGATCATAAGTCGGCACGCAGGGTAATGTTTGCCTCTTTTATTTACTTGCCGGTTATATTACTGGCACTTATTTGCGACAAGCTGTAACAGGCCTATCACTGAAAGTTTTTTTATGGAAAAGATAATGAGTAATACAGGTATTGAAGGCAGAAAAATTCACCCGCACAAATTTGCATTGTGGGTGGCCATGGGTAGTATCAGTATGATGTTTGCCGGCCTTACAAGTGGTTATATGGTTCGTGAGGCACAGGGTAACTGGCGTTATTTTAAGTTACCGCCGGTATTTACTGTATCTACTTTTGTAATTATTGCCAGCAGTATCACGTTCATGCTAGGCCTTAAAGCGTTCAAAAACCGGGCCATCCCCAAGTTCCGTTTATTCATCTTAACCACACTTATTCTCGGTTTGGCATTTGGTTTTTTGCAATATTATGGTTTTTACCAACTTTATCATTCGGTACAGCAGGTGAGCATCAATGGCGCTAAATTAAATGAATTTACTCCGGTGCGTGTTGACGGCAACCCCAGTGAGTCTTTTCTGTTCGTTATTGCAGGCCTGCATCTGGCGCACATCTTGGGCGGAATTGTGGCGTTGATCGTCGTTTTTTTACGCTCCTTCCGAACTAATATTAAGACGTATAATTCCACAGGATTAGAGATAGTTGGCGGGTATTGGCACTTCGTTGACGCATTGTGGATATATTTATTTGTTTTCTTTCTGGCAAATCAATAAAATTGTTTGCAATTTCGCACCCGAATTCACAACTACTAGCAATTTATAAACAAGTCTATGTCACAAGCAACAGCAACAACAACACAGGAAAATTTATGGGGAGGGGGCCGCTCGCCTTACAACGTCAGTTACGGAAAACTCATGATGTGGCTTTTCCTGTTGTCGGATGCCCTTACCTTCGGAGCATTCCTGATCTCTTATGGTACAAAACGTTTTTTCAGCGCCGTATGGCCTGATGCCAATACGGTGTTCAAATCTTTCCCTTTTGCGGGTGAACACGCTAATTTACCGTTATTGTTTGTGAGTTTGATGACCTTCATCCTCATTATGAGTTCGGTTACCATGGTACTTGCCGTACACGCAGGCCATTACAACGATAAAAAGAGTGTTACAAAATGGTTATTATGGACCATTATTGGTGGTATCGCCTTCCTTGGTTGCCAGGCATGGGAATGGACACACCTTGCAAGCGAGTGCGGTGGCCTTTGGGGCAGGTTTGTTGATGTTAGCACTCCGGTTGCAGACTATCAACGTTTCTTCGACCCTAATTCAGAAGTAGTGAAAAACATTTTCGCTACTAACCCACTGGAAGCTATGTATTCTACACACAGCTTCTTTAACTACTTCTTTACCATCACGGGTTTCCATGGTGGTCACGTAACGAGTGGTGTAATATTCAACATTCTTATGCTGGTTAATACGGTAAATGGTACTTATGAGCGTCGCGGCCACTATGAGATGGTTGAAAAGATCGGTCTTTACTGGCACTTTGTAGATCTTGTTTGGGTATTCGTATTCACTTGCTTTTACTTACTCTAATCTCATTCACTCACAACAAAAAAACTCAGATAATGTCTTCACATAGCAATCAAGATAGCAATTTACATTATTACGAAGGTGACCAGTCAAAGTTGTATTCTGGCATAATGGCTCACCATACCGATGTTGACTCACCGGAGAGCAAGACGCAGATCAAAAAAATCTGGAAAGTGTTTTGGATACTATTGGCTATTACCCTTGTGGAAGTATTCATTGGTATGAAATTAAGCCACAGTATTGCAAAAGGTTTAATAGTAACCATATTCCTGGGGTTAACTTTATTGAAAGCTGGTTATATCGTGGCTATCTTTATGCACCTCGGCGATGAGTTTAAGGGTTTTATGGTAACGGTGCTCGTTCCACTAGTGCTCTTTGTATGGTTTATAATAGCCTTCCTTGCCGATGGAGGTTTTTGGTTACACATGAATAAAACTTCTCCGGCCCGCCCTACAACATCATCCGTTTCAGTAGAAGCCGCTAAATAATAATGAGTACAAAAAATTCAAATAACAAGTTCATTTTAGGGATGGCGGTGGCAGTGTTGCTACCGCTTTCTTTTTACCTTGTGGTCAACAAAATGTCGAAAGGCAAAATAATTGTACCTCGTTTTTATGGCGTTGAAAAGGTAGAAAAGGTAACCCGGGATGGAAAAGAAGTAATGGATACTACCTACCACCAGGTGGGCGATTTAACCCTCATTAACCAAATGGGTCAGCAGGTATCTTTGAAAAAAGACCTTGAAGGCAAGATGGTGGTTATCGATTTCTTTTTTATTGACTGCCCGAGCGTATGCCCCAAGCTATCGACCAACATGCGCTTTTTGCAGAATAGTTTCCGCAAAGACCCCAAGAAAGAAACCACACTCGAAAATGATGTGCAGTTCCTTTCTATTACAGTGATGCCGGAACGTGATTCATTTCCCCGTATGAGAGTTTATGCCGATAAGTATGGTGCCAACCACGACCATTGGTGGTTTTTGACGGGTGATAAAAAGAGTATTTATGCCTTCGCAAGAAATGAGCTGGGTCTTTCTACTGGCCCCGGTGACGGTGGTGCAGAAGACTTTATCCATACTGAAAAAATAGTGCTGCTTGATAAAGACCGTTACATACGCGGTTATTACAATGGTTTAAGTGACACTTCAGCTAACAAATGTGCTAACGATATAGTACTGCTTACACTGGAAAGAAAACACAACAAGAAATAATGAGTTTAAATAACAAAGTTTAACGTCTGAAAGACAGAAAATTAAATACCTTTTATTCCAAAGCCTGACGCGACTATTTTATAATTATTCAATAGCTTTTAAACAATGTTGACCGCATCATTAAAAAGAAACGATAAGCAAGCAAACATCATCATCTGGACGGTATCCATAGCTGTTTTTGCATTGGTTGCTATTACATCGAAATATAAACTTACGCTTGACCTGGGTTTTAACATCCACCTGTTTGCTATGGTAAACGCTGTTATAAACAGTACGGTAACCGTATTGCTCATACTGGGCCTTGTAACTGCCAAAAACAAAAACTTTGAATTGCATAAGAAAATCATGCTTTTCGCTATTGTACTTTCATCATTGTTCCTGCTTTCCTATGTTGGGCATCACCTGCTGGCGGGCGAAACTAAATACGGTGGCGCACACGATGCCCGTTATTATGCCTACATCTTTATTTTGGCTACCCACATACCCCTAGCTACGATAATACTCCCATTTGCGCTGTTTACAGCATACCGGGCCCTATCAGGCGATTACCAAAAGCATCGCAAGCTGGCTAAATTAACGTGGCCTTTATGGCTTTACGTGAGCATAACAGGTGTGCTGGTTTACTACTTTATTTCGCCTTATTATGTGCCGCATATCTGAGTAAGGAACGATAACAAAATAAAGTCAACGTTCCTAAACGTTGACTACAAGGGTTTCTTCCGTATCTTTGGCAAATAATTGAGAAACAATGAAAAAGTATTTGCTCGTTTTTTCCCTGCTTTGCACCGCTCCTGCCCTATCTCATGCGCAGGGTTGTTCTGTGTGTACCAAAACAGCACAGGGCCTTGATAACAAAAGCGCAAAAGGACTAAATGGAGGCATCATTTATCTCGCCTTTCTTCCGCTTGGCATTATGGGCTCCCTAGCATATTTCTGGTGGCGCAGTAATAAAGGTTCTATATTAGGATAACAGGTCCAGATTCCGTTTACTATTTCCTTTTGTCCGTCGGTAACAATTCGGTGAACGCCCGTTACCAGTCGGCAGGTGATTCGTATTGATTGAAGATTGTTCTCTAATTTTACATCAAACAAATGACCATGAAAAAGAGCATCACCGTTCTTGCTTTACTCGCAATAGTTTGCATTACACTTCCATCCTGCAAAGACCATGTTATGCATGGCGAAGGTGCCAAAACATCAAAAACAATAAACCTTGAGGCATTCAATGCCATTGACATTTCCATCAGTTCCATAACCACTGTTAATATAGTACCCGGCGCACAAGCCAAAATAGAGATATTAGGTTACGAAAACCACCTCAGCCATATACTTACCAAAGTGGAAGGCACCACCCTTACTGTTTACGACGACCTTAAACCACACTGGACATTCGGCAACAAAAAAGTAGTTGAATTCAGAATTACAGCTCCCTCGCTTGAGGAGCTGGACCTGAGTGGCGCTACTAATGCCTACCTGCATGGCAACCTTACCGGGAAGTCGTTTAAATTAGATGTTTCAGGTGCGGTAAACGTAGTTGTAGATAGTGCCAATGTAACTGACCTATCGGCTGATATGTCCGGCGCATCGAACATTGAAATTAATGGTGGCACAGCGCAAACTGCGAATTATGATATAAGCGGTGCTGCTAAAATAAAAGCGTTTGGCTTAAAGACCAATGAAACGACCACCTCCATATCCGGCGCTGCAAAGGCCGAGGTAAGCGCAAGTGAAAAACTGGCCGTTGACATAAGCGGGGCCGGCAAAGTGCATTACAAGGGGCATCCCGTAATTACCAAAGATATTTCAGGTGCAGGGTCCGTTAGTGACGCTAACTGATATAAAATTCCTTATTTTTATGATAAACTACTTTTATCATGATCAGGAATCACCTATTCCATTTTTTGTTGGTGAGTGTGTTGATGCTATGCAGCAAAACCCTTTGCTACGCACAGGCACCTGACCCCATTGTGCACCTTTGGTATAATAGTGAAGGCACCGCTAAAATTCAGATATTTAAGGCTGATGATGGTAAATTTTATGGTAAGATCGTTTGGCTTAAAGTGCCCCTAATTGATGGTAAGCCTAAGGTAGATGGCAACAACCCCAACAAAAGCCACAGAAATGACCCGCTGAACGGCCTCATGATACTTAAAGGCTTCAGCCAAAAAGGCGATCACACTTATGAAGACGGTACGGTATACGACCCAAAAAATGGCAAGACCTACAGTTGCACTATTAGTCATCAGGGCAATATTTTAGAAGTAAGAGGTTATGTTGGCATTTCTTTATTCGGAAGAACGGCCAAGTGGACGCTGGCTGAATAAACAAACCTCATTACAGACAACTTCAACAGCCCAAACCACTTTGGTACAGCAAAACAAACAAAAATAAAATGCCAGCAATTAAAAAAGACAGATCGGTAATTTGGTATGCAGTAGTGCTGAGTGCGCTATTTATACAAATTGCATTCTATCTTTGGTTTACCCGCTATTGGCAATGAAAACCTTCGACTGGCTAGTCCTCTTCCTTACGCTGTTATTTATGATAGCCTACGGCCTTTTTAAAGGGCGCAGGCAAAATAGCGCAGCATCATACCTGCTTGCCGACCGGCAGATGCCGTGGTATGTGGTATTACTGGGCATAATGGCAACGCAGGCCAGTGCTATTACCTTCCTTTCTGCGCCCGGACAGGCATATACTGACGGTATGCGTTTTGTGCAGTACTATTTTGGCTTACCCATAGCCATGATCGTTATTTGCGTAACGTTCATACCCATCTTCCGGAAACTGAATGTTTATACGGCTTATGAATATCTGGAGACGAGATTTGATAAGAAGACAAGATTGCTCACCGCCATGCTATTCCTGCTTTCCCGCGGTCTATCCACAGGTATCAGCATCTATGCCCCCGCAATAATTCTTTCTTCTATTTTAGGGCTTAATATTTACCTCGCCAATATTATTACCGGTGGGCTACTGATAATACATACCTACTTTGGCGGAGCAAAGGCTGTGGCACATACACAAAAGCTGCAATTCATAATTATACTTACCGCCATGGGTATTGCGGGCTATATGGTAGTACATAAACTACCGGAGGGAATCAGCATGTCAGATGCCCTTTATATTGCCGGCAAATCGGGCAAGTTAAATGTGATCACTACCGATTTTTCATGGAAGGATAAATACAATATCTGGAGTGGCATTATTGGTGGCTTCTTTCTTGCACTAAGCTATTTTGGGACTGACCAGAGCCAGGTAGGCCGCTACATTACCGCTAAAGATAATACTGAAAGTAAAATGGGTTTGCTGCTCAACGGCCTTATAAAAGTGCCTATGCAGTTTGCAATACTTTTAATAGGCGCGTTGGTATTCACCTTCTATAGTTACTATCCTGCACCCGTGCACTTTAACAGCTATGCTTACAGCCAGTTTGCCGCGGCAGAACCGCAACAAGCGAGTGCACTGCAAGCAAAATATGACCAGTTACACACCCAAAACGAGCAATTGGCCATACAGATAGCCCGGCAACGGGAAACGGGCAATAACGAACAGCTAGACGCCTCAGTGACGGCCTTCAAAACTACTCAGGCAGCTATAAAGACATTGCGCGACAGTGTTTCCGGCACCATAGCCAGTCACCACTATAGCCCCGATAAAAACGACACCAACTACATCTTCCTCTACTTTGTGCAGCACTCGCTACCAACGGGTATTATCGGTTTGTTGTTTGCAGCCATTATACTTGCCTCATGGGGGTCTATTTCCGCAGCGCTCAATTCGCTTGCCGCGTCATCGCTGGTTGATGTGCACTTGCACCGGCAATTGCCACTTACAGAAGAGCGAAAACTAAAGCTGGGGCGGTTGCACACCCTGGTATGGGGCATCTATTGTATTTGCATAGCTATGTTTGCTGCCCGGCTGGGTTCGCTTATTGAGGCTGTAAATATTTTAGGATCTCTTTTTTATGGCACTATTCTGGGGATCTTCCTCGTGGCATTTTATATGAAGCGCATAAAAGGCAATCTGGTATTTACCGCAGCCATTATAACCGAAATTGTGGTTTGCATTGTATACTATTTCGATATCGTATCGTTTTTGTGGTTGAATGTTATTGGTGCGCTTCTGGTTGTAATTATATGCGCAATTGGTGGAATGGTGTCGTCAAAGCGCGAAACAATTTGAATGTGAGCGTAATTTACGCGACCATCTCTAATTTCGAATAGTTGATAAAACGAGATTATTCCTTGCAATACTTTACGGTTTTGTGCTGAAAACAGATCTTCCTGACAATGATATAGGTTATGGATTCAGGTTCATGATCGCCGGTAAACCGGAAAATGCTATACCCTTTTTCAACGCCGTATTTTATATTCAATTCATAAGCTTCTTCACCCTCAATTACTGCCAGGCAAGTCTTTTTATTATCAACCTTCCAATAAAAATTGCCATGCACTGCAAAAACATGCTCGAAGCAGATTTCTAATTCGTGGTAATACAAAAAATCCTCACTGCCACCAACAATGAGCATGCCATCGTTGTAGGAAAAAATATGCATCTCAAAGTAAAAATGACCTTGAATAATTTTATTGATCTCTTCGATTATTGGTAGAGGCATAGCACTTTCAAATTTGATCGCTATCAAGAAACAACAGGCACATTTTTCTTTTCGGCAGCATCTAGTGAGCGTTGCAAAATAACAGCAAGCCTTTTACTGTTGGGTGGATATAAGAACGTTTTATGGTCGCCTGGTACGGGTTGAACCTTTACACCCTTCAATGCAAACCGGTTCCAGCCAAGATATACAAGGTCATCAAGGAAGTACAAGCGTTTCTCCACCCTGAATAATGTCATTTCAATAGTGCATGGCTGTAGCACATAGGCATCCAGCGCATCGCTATACTTCTTGTATATCTCCACTTCATGTGCCGTAAATTCCTTTGGAACCAAAATGCCTGCCGAGCGCATCTTATCAAGCCTGTTCTGCAAAAATATCATTTGGTATTCCACCGTTTCTTTGGGGTTCGACAACAGCGACCTGGTAAAGAACGGCACCTTGCGGAACTGCCTCTTCACCTTCTGCACAGCCTTTTCAGTACCGCTCCCCACCTGTATATTATTGCCGGCATAAGTATCCATAATACCCAGGAAGTTGACTACCCTACCCATCTGCTGCAATTGCCTTGCCATTTCAAAAGCCATGAAACCACCCAGTGAATAACCAACCAATGAATAGGGGCCTTCGGGATATACTTCTACAATTTCATCAATATAGCGCTTGGCGATGCGTTCAATAGTTGGTGGGATATCTGTATCATGACTTAGCCCAAGTGCCTGCAAACCATATACGGGTTGGTCGTCGTCAAAATATTCGCTTATTGATTTGAACAACAGGATATTTAAGCCACCACCATGAATCAGGAACAATGGCACTTTAGTACCTGTGGTTTTGATGGGTACTAAAACATCCCATTTTCTATCCAGCAGATCATCGGAAAGTTGACGTGCAAGTTTCTGGATAGTCGAGTTAGTGAATAATGTAGCTATTGGCAAACGCTTGCCAGTTTTCTTTTCAATGGCTACCATCACCTTTACTGCAAGCAAGGAGTGGCCACCTAACAAAAAGAAATCATCGGAAGGTTTAAGGTCTTGCAACCCCAAAATATCACCCCAGATATCGGTAATGATCTGTTCATCATTAGTAAGTACAAATTGTTCCGCAATACCTGTAAGGTCTTTTTGTTGTTTTGGTTTTGGCAACGCCTTGCGATCGACCTTAGCATTAGGTGTGAGCGGGAATGACCTGAGCGCCACTATATCATCGGGCACCATGTATGCTGGCAGCACCTTCCGTAAATTGTCCTTCCACTCCTGCAATACATCTTTGGGTATCGCAAGCTCATTTTCAACTATTGGAGCTCTTGCATAACTATAAATATCTTGTGACCCATCGGGCAATGTAAAGGCCGGCACGATTAATTTACCTGACCTTGGTATAAATACAACATTAAACAACCCATCAGTACCGTCAGTAGCCCACCGCACATGTGCATCGGCATTGAATTTATCAGCCAGCTGCCAAAACAAATCAGGATGCAGGCCATCACTTGTGCTATTGACTTTGTTCTTTAACTCCGCGATTGTTGTACTTGAATCACTAGTTTGCAAGAGATGCAGCAACAGGTGGTCTTTTGCTGTTCTTGAGTTGGGCACATTCTTTATCTCTACAATTGCTCGTGAATTTTCAGCCAATAATTTTTCGACCTTATCAACTGATTGCAGGTCCCGCCATTCACTAATAATAGTCGGAACCGCTGATTCAACTGATTGCTGAACATACAGCCAGATATCATAGTGATACTTGGTCGTTTCATTTTGCGAAACGCCTTTTCTCAATTGAATATTGACACCGGTTATTTGAGGCAAAAGCTGTGGTAGTAAATAGAAGAATGCAGGGTCAGCGACAAATTCTTCTTCGATGCGTACCCTGTTTGCAACAACATTCTTGAACGTGCCAATGGTAGTTGCATCCGACGCTCGCGGGAAATAGTCCATTGCGTGATACATCTCCAGGGAGTTCTTGCCTTGCATATCGCCTATAAATATGCAACCCGCTCCTTTAATAGCATTAATAGCCTGCCGCACAACATTTATCAGATAGTCAGCATTGGGGAAGTATTGGGCGACCGAGTTAATGAGCACCATGTCTATTTTATCATTACCAATTGCTGAAAAATCATCAGCCGCCGCAACAGCAGCTTTTACGTGCTTCCATTTTTGTGCATCTGCTTTTAACCTGCTATTGATGTTGGTGATGGCCGCCTGCGCATAGTCGGTAGCCATGTAATATTCAATGCCAGGTGCGAGTTCGAACAAAATCTGTCCGGCACCGCTACCAATTTCATAGATGCGCTTGGCGTTAATAGTTTTTATACGGGCAACCGATGTTTGCAGCCATTCTGCCAATTGTTGCTTCAGTTCTTCGCTATTTTCCAACTGGTTTAATAGCGTACCGTCAATACCCTGCTCGCCAGCAGATTGTTTCTGTTTGTCTTCAGCGCCTGTTTCATAAAGGGTATCCCACCTGTCTTTCCACGAAGCGTCATCTGACTTATCTTTAAGCGTAACGTAAGCCACCAATCGCTTATCCATTGGCGCATCTTCACGGGCCACAACAACAGCCTGCTTAACCCCAGCTTGTTGTTCTATTTCAGTTTCAATCTCCCCTAGCTCAATGCGGTGACCCCGTATTTTTACTTGTTGGTCTACCCTGCCAATACACTGAATATCACTATTTTCTAACACTTTACCTAAGTCACCCGTTGCATATAATTTAGCACCGCCCTTTTTCGAAAATCTATCAACAATAAATTTTCCATCTGTTAATTCCGACCTGTTCAGATACCCCTCAGCAACCCCTGCCCCGCCAATAAAAATCTCACCGGGTTGATTGATATGCACCTGCTTGCCGTCTTCACCCAAAAGGTAAACAGTGGTATTATTTATTGGCAAGCCAATAGTAATTTGTTTGTCGTCGGCACTTATTTTTTTAATAGTTGACCAGATGGTTGTTTCCGTAGGGCCATACATATTCCATAATTCAGCGCATTGCGTAAGCAACTTATCGGCAAGCATTTTGGGTAGTGCTTCGCCACCAGAAAGTGCCTTTATGGTATAGTGCTTTTGCCAACCGGAGTCGAGTACCATTTGCCACGTAGATGGTGTTGCCTGCATCATGGTGATGTTTTGCTCTTCAATAAGCTTGAGCAACAACCTTCCATCGCGTGTAGTTTCGGTATCGGCCAAAATCAATTCGGCACCCGCTATAAGCGGTAGGTATAATTCAAGACCAGCAATATCAAATGAAATTGACGTGATCGCCAGCAAGCGGTCTCTATCAGTAATGCCCGGTGCTGCTTGCATGCTCAAAAGGAAATTCACCAAATTACCTTGTGTTATTTTAACGCCCTTCGGACGACCGGTGGAGCCAGACGTATACAATACATAGGCGAGGTCATTACCATCCGTAACATTCGTCAGTCCGTCTCTTTTGAAGCCAGAAAGTGTACTCCAAAACTCTTCAATTATCAGCTTCTTCGCATGGGTTTTAAATTTACCGTCATCTTTTTTTGAAGTGATCAAGAATTTTGCTCCTGAATCTCCCAGCATGAACTCAATGCGGTCTTTGGGATATTCAGGGTCAAGGGGCAGGTAGGCCGCACCGGACCGCATAATAGCCAAGACACTCACCAACATTTCCAAAGACCTATCAAGCGATATAGCGACGACATCTCCGTTCGCAATGCCGGTCGATGTAAAATAACTTGCAAGTTGGCATACTTTCTCCTCCAGTTGATCGTAAGTGAGTGTGGCACGTTTAAAACGGACAGCGGTTTTATTGGTGTATTGCTTTGCGGCACTACTTAATAAGGAATTGACTGTTACGTCTGTGGGTATAGCCACTTCTTTACCGGGCACAACTGTAGCTACATTTTTATCGTCTTCCGCGAGGTCAGCAAGCGTAGTAGCGGGGTCTGCAATTATCCTGCTTAGTATGGTTTGGTATTGCTGCTGAAACCTATTGATAGTTGAAGCATCGAAAAGGTCAGTATTGTATGACCACTCCAGTATAATACCCTCTTTTGAATTGGTAGCATTAAGGTACAATTCGAAATTTTCGTAAGCCCTCGGGTTACTTATCAGCTCAAATTCAAGCCCATCAAACGCCACGGCATTATCCATGCCCATATCGATATTGAACATTACGGGCACCAGTGCAATGCGCGATGCATCGCGCTGGATATATAACTTTTTTATCAGTTCCCCGAAGGTAAAGCGCTGATGGTCATAGGCATCTAGGACTTCCTTTTTGCGTTGCTTCAGGTAACCAGCAAATGTCAGCAACGGGTCAATATTCGTTCTCAACGGTAGCAAATTCACACAATGCCCTACTACATTATTGAGCCCCGAAGCAGCCTGACCTGATGATGGCAGGCCAACAACAATGTCTTTCTGGTGGGTTAGCTGGTACAGCAATACTTCAAAAGCCGCAAGCAAAGTAGTAACCAAACTGGAACCATTTTTAGCACCTACTTTTTTCAACTGCCCTACTTCTTCTTTTGAAAGGGGATGGTCTACCCTATTGCCCCTGTAGGTTTTAGGATTAGGACGCGGCCTGTCTGTTGGCAAATCTACTACCGGGACATCTCCTTTGTAAACATCCAACCAATAGTCCTCTGTTTTTTTGTAGGCCTTTGATGCTTTAAAGTTTGCCTGGTCCGATGCGTAATCACTTATTTGCGAAGGCGGTGGCAATACTATATCGCCACCACCTGAATAAGCGTTATACATTTTACTCAGGTCTTCCAGTATAATACCGGTACTCCAGCCATCACCAATGATGTGATGCTTAATAATGGTAAACCTGAACTCCAGTGCATCGAGTTTGTGTAAGAAAACTTTAAACAGCGGACCGTCTTGTATGCTGAGTGGGCTAGCCATTGCGTTGGCAAGGAAGCTATTCCATTGTATTGTGCGCTGGTCGCCGGCCAAGCCTGTTAAATCCTCTACCTCAAAATGAACTGGAACATCTTTATAAATAATAAGCGTCTCTCCATTGGGGCTAACAGTGCATCGCAAAGCCTCATGGCGTAACACCAAATCGCTTACTGCTTTTTTTAGCGCATCAATATTTAATACCCCCTTTATTTTAAGGGTAACAGATTCGTTATAAGAAAGGTTGGCATCCTCGCCACCAATAATACAGGAGAGCCATATCTCGCGTTGTGGCTCGTTCGTAAACGTTAGTTTTCCAATTTCGCTTACCTCTGCAAATGGATCAAAATCAACCGGTATTAAGTTCAACATGGCGTAATCGTAAATTAATTTTGTTCAGTTACCTGCAGGTATTTACCAGGGTTATTTTCATCTTTCACAAACCAGGCAGGGTTGCCCTGTTGGTCTTTTCCGAGTTTAGCGTTCGGCACCGGCGGAATATTCAGGTTTTTGTTTTCATCTACAGGGCTGTGGGTGTATTCAGATATCAACCCTTCTGCTCTCAATTCCACCAGGCTTTCTTCAAAACAGCGCAGTATGGTAGCGATATCTTCATCGGTATGCGAAGTGGTCAAGAAGCAAGGGAAGCCTTCAATAATATGTATACCCTTGTAGCGCATCAATACAAAGAACAATTCCATGTACGGATATTCTTCGAGAAACTTCATACGCCACAACGAGCCGAACTGTGCTATGTAAATCGGCACTTTCATTTTGCGGCAAAGTGTATTGAGCGTATTGGCTATATACAACCCTTTTGCGTTAAGCCCCTCCTGCATAGCAGGACCCATCTTCCTGAAATATTCCAGCGATGCTTTGGCAGCAGCCAGTGCGAGTGGATGCCTAACGAACGTACCAGCGAAATAAGTAACACCTACTTCCGGAATGGAATCATCTCCAAACTGCCAGCTACCACCATCGAGCGCATCCATATACTTTCTTTCACCGGCAACAATACCGATAGAAAGGCCACCGCCCACCACTTTGCCATAAGTACCTATATCGGCCTTAATACCAAATATGGCCTGTGCGCCGCCTGGGTGAAAACGGAAACCAGAAATAACCTCATCAAATATCAATACGGTATCAGATGCTTTGGTGATGGCCCTTACCTTTTTCAAAAACTCAATGGGCTGAAAATCACACCGCCTGCTTTGTATCGGTTCTACCAACACAGCAGCTATTTCGTGCGCCCGTTCTTCAATTATTCTTAATGACTCATCAGTACCATAATCCAGTATCAGCATATTCTGCACTGCCTCAGGCATAATACCCGGTGATGCGGGGAATGTTTTGAATTTCTTACTGCCACGGGCAATTACTTCATCGGTAATACCGTGGTATGAACCCGCAAATGCCACGATGGTAGAGCGCCCTGTTACAGTGCGCGCAATGCGCATGGCACCGAGTACCGCCTCAGATCCGGTATTGCATAATGCGGAACGATCGAACCCGGTGAATTCACATATCATTTTACACACTTCACCCGCCAGTTCGTGTTGCGGGCCTATCTCGTAGCCTTTTTCTATCTGGTCTATCAAAGCATGTTTCAATACATCGGGCTGGTAACCGAGCAGGTTAGAACCAAATCCGTTCAAGGCATCTATATATTCATTGCCGTCTATATCCCACAAGCGGCTGCCCTTGGAGCGGT
The DNA here is from genome assembly GCA_038228575.1 of Chitinophagales bacterium. Taxonomy (GTDB): domain Bacteria; phylum Bacteroidota; class Bacteroidia; order Chitinophagales; family Chitinophagaceae; genus Flavipsychrobacter. Next base: position 61,143 of record JBBRPD010000023.1, read on the forward strand.
TCATTACAACGGAGTAGACCAGTTCTTTCGTAGCCGGCCTGAAGCCTGACACCACGCGAGGGTCGGCCATGTATGGCCTGTGCTGTTGGGTATAGTTTTTACTGGCCTGTGTCTTATTATTGTATCTGTCAGTAAGTGCAACCAAATACTTTTGCTGCGTGGCATTGAGCGCTGCCGATTGTTTTTCTATTCTTGCCGCGGCACCAAACGGCTTTTTGATCTCGGCTTCCTCTTCCGGCGACAGATCAGAAGTGATGGTTTTGAGTTGCGCTACTACTTTGGGGGCTGCGTTTGGTTGAACCGTTTGCACTTGCCCGTTCTGCAATAAATTAACCTGCGCCGCCAATAATTGTATCTGCTGGCTTATAAGGTCAAGTGCTGTAGCATTAACGGGGACACCTGTACTCACTGGCATCTGTGCATAAGTCACAGATGCAACCTGTGGCGCAGTTTGTTGCCGTTGTTCGGCAGGCAGGTGAGTATCCAAATAATCCGCTAACAGATCTAACGAACCGAGGTCCTCATTCAATTGCCTGAAGGTAACGGGCAGGTTGAATTGCTTTTTTACCAGTAATGCGAATTGAGTGAGGAGCAACGAATCGAGCCCCACTTCAATAAAGGTCATATCAGGGGTAACACCAGCCAGGTCGATACCAAAGGAATTTTCCAATGTTTCTTTCACCTGTTCAATGAGTCGTGGTTTCCTGCTCATGGGTATTGGATTACTGTTATTGTGTATTGTTATGGGCTGTTGAATGAACTGTGTTTGCGGCATTGCTGTTATTTTCGGCGGCGGCTCTACCCAATAATCCTGCTTATTGAAGGCATAGGTGGGCAGGTCTGTTCTCTTTTGCCGCACTTCGTCTTTGTAGAATGCGCTCCAGTCGGGTTCTACACCGTTTAGCCAAAGTTGCCCCAACGCTTTAATTATGGAGTGGTCAGCGGGTTGTTCTGTCTCTAATTGCTCTAAGGAAGAAATAGCGGTTATTGGTTTACCAGCGGCCTGCTGCCTTGCCAATGTAGCTACCGACTTACCTGGACCTAATTCCAGGAATAAATTGTAAGAATTATCTAACAAACTTTGAACGGCATTGCCGAAGAATACAGTTGCTCTTAAATGTTTCGCCCAGTAGGCTGGGCTTGTAGCTTCTTCCACTCGTAACCATTCACCAGTTACGCTGGACATAATGCGTATTAGCGGCTCGTTTAGCTTCGTAGTTGTTACCACCTCTTCAAAAGGCGCTACAACAACATCCATCATGTGCGAATGGAAAGCGTGGCTTGTAGCTAACACCCTATTTAAAATACCTTTTTCCGTAAGCTGAACCGCTAATGTATTTATGGCATCGAAACTACCCGCGACTACTGAAAGCTGCGGGCTATTGGCTGCAGCAAGCGCAATTTCAAGAGACAAATAAGGTTGTACATCTGCTTGCGACAACCGAACCGATAGCATAGCGCCATTGGGCAAGTTACCCATCATTTTGCCTCGTTTGGCAATCAGTTTCAAGCCATCAGCCAATGTAAACACACCCGCAAAATAGGCAGATACAAACTCGCCAATGCTGTGCCCTACAAAAGCGGATGGATAGATACCCCAACTCATCCAAAGTTTACCAAGTGCATAACCTATGGTGAATAATGCTGGTTGGCTGTAAGCGGTGTTTTTAATTTTATCGTGTGCCGCATCATTTACTTCTTTAGGGTAAATAACGTCGAGAATATTTTCATTCAGTTCTGCCTGCAATATTGCTGCGCATTCATTCATTGCCACTTTAAAAACGAGCTCTGTTTCATACAACGACTTGCCCATGTTCACATACTGATCTCCCTGACCGGGAAACATGAACACAATATGTTGCAGTTTATCTTTCAGATTTTTTGAGTTCGCTTTTAGCTTAGTGGCGTCTGATGCCTGTGCAATAAAAGCATCAGCCCCTGCTGCCACTACAAACCGGCGGTGGTTGAAGTCGGCACGTGATGTTTGCAACGTAAAGGCCGCATCCGCCAGATCAACTTTTGTGCTTGCCAGGTAGCCAGCTAACTTAGTGACATAAGCATCCAGGCTCTTTTCAGACTTTGCCGACCAGCACAACAATTGTGCAGGGCGCGATGTAGTGGTTATCCGTGCTTTGTTATCGTACTCTGTAAGTATTACGTGGGCGTTGGTGCCACCCACGCCAAATGAGCTAACACCTGCTATTCGCTTTTTGCTCCCATCCCAATCCTGCAATTTGGTATTGACATAAAACGGGCTGCTCTCAAAATCAATATTCGGGTTAGGTGTTTTGTAGTTGATCGAAGCAGGTATCTGCTTATGGTGCAGTGCAAGGCATGCCTTTATAAAACCGACCACTCCGGCCGAAGTAGTGAGATGCCCGAAGTTGCTCTTTAACGAGCCTATGGCGCAGTATTGTTTGCTATCCTGATTGCCAAAGGCGATATTTAAACCTTCAATTTCAATGGGGTCGCCCAATGGGGTTGCGGTGCCGTGCGCTTCTATGTAGCTGATATCAGCCGGGGCTATGCCGGCATCGTCAATCGCCATACTTATAGCCGCGGCCTGCCCTTCGGCGCTTGGTGCGGTAAAGCTACCCTTGTCGCCACCATCATTGCTCATCCCTATGCCCTTTATTACAGCCAATATGGTATCGCCATCGCGTACCGCATCATCCATATTTTTGAGCAGTACAACACCAGCCCCATCGCTGAAAATAGTTCCCCGCGCATCAGCATCGAAAGGTTTGCAATGGCCATCAATGCTGAGTATGGCCCCTTCATTATACAAATGCCCAACATTAACAGGCGCATTAATGGTGGCGCCGCCAGCAAGCGCCATATCGCACTGACCGCTTCTTATGCTTTGCACCGCCTGCGCTACTGCAACAAGCGTTGTGGAACAAGCCGTCTGCACATTTACCGCAGGCCCTTTCAGATCGAGCGTATAGGCTGTGCGGCTGGCCACATAATCTTTATCGTTTAAGGTAATGATCTGGAACTCGCCGGCATTTTCCACCAATTCGGTATTGGGTAGTACGTTATTCGGCAGGTAGGTATTGAACCTTACCCCGGCAAATACACCAATAGCACCGGTATACTTGCCCGGCACATAGCCGCTGCGCTCTAATGCCTCCCACGATATTTCCAGGAACATGCGCTGCTGCGGGTCCATTATTTCGGCCATTTTCGGGGTAATACCGAAGAACGCTGCATCAAAGCCTTTTACATCAGCTACAACACCGCGGGCTTTTACGTAATTAGGATTGTCTTTTAGTGATTGCGGTATGCTTTGAGCTAATTCATCATCCGTAAAAAAGGTCGTTGTTTCTTTTCCGGCTTTTAGTACCTCCCACAATTCATCAATAGAGTTAGCACCCGGGAACCTGCCGGACATGCTTATTACAGCAACTTCAGCATTTGTGGCCCTGGCAATTTTGGCTTTCTTCCTCACGGCTGTTTTGCCATCAAGAAAGGCGGCAAGTTCCTTTATTTTAGGGAACTGGTATAATTTAACAACTGGCAAATGCAGCGCATACTGGCTTTTGAGCAATGCTACTGTTTTTTGAGCGAGCAACGAATTGCCGCCCAACTCAAAGAAATTATCTTCAATGCCTACCCGCTCTACGACCAATATTTCCTTCCATAATTCGGTGACTATTGCTTCGGTTTTATTACCCGCAGCCACGTAGCTGTTGGTAAGCAACGTTGATGCATCAGGGTTCGGGAGGGCTTTTTTATCTACCTTGCCATTGGGGAAGAAAGGCATTTCATTGAGCGGCATTAATAATTGAGGCACCATGAATGCAGGCAACTTGGCTTCCAGAAAAGCCATTATGGCCTTCTTATCATACCCCTGCGGACAAACAACATAACCCACCAGTCGTTTATCGCCATTGCTGCCATCTTTTGCCAGCACCACACTTTGCTTTACGCCTGGTGCTTTCTGCAATACATCTTCTATCTCACCAAGCTCTATGCGGTAGCCCCTTATTTTTACCTGGTCGTCAATGCGACCGAGGAACTCTATATCGCCATCAGGCAAGCGGCGCACGAGGTCGCCGGTACGGTATAGGCGGGCATTGCTATCGGTGCTGAATTTATTTTTTACAAATCGTTGTTCCGTTAATTCCAGCCTGTTCAGGTACCCCCTGGCTACGCAGGTGCCGCCAATAAACAGTTCCCCGGTTCCATCGCCTTCTACTGCTGCACCTTGTTCATTCAGAATGTACACTTTGGCATCAGTAAATGTTTTGCCTATCGGGATAGTATGCCCATATGTGGCAGTATCGCTGATTACGTGCAACAGTTGGCCTACCGTAGTTTCTGTGGGTCCGTAGTGGTTTATTACCATGCAGGTGCGGGCACTTGCGGGTATAACATTAGCCACCATCGATGTGTATAACGCCTCACCGCCAAACATGAGCACTTTCCGGGGCAATAATTCCTTGCCATTGAGTGAAAGTGACTTCCAGTGCGAGGGCACTATTTTTAAACAATCAATGTTGTGGTCCTGAAAATATTTATGAATGTATTCTACGTTGTTATAATCTTCTTTCGAGAAGAGATGTAATTCACTGCCCTGCATTAATGAGGCAAACAGATGGGTTATCACCGAATCGGCCGCAAATGAAACACCTATTACAAATGAGCGGCATTCGGCATAGGGTATGCGCTCCAACAAACCACCGATATAATCAATAATGGACCGGTGCTCCAGCAACACGCCCTTGGGTTGCCCTGTGGAGCCAGAAGTGTAAATAACGTAGGCGAGGTTATCCCCCGTCACTTTTACATTAGGCTGGGTTGTGGGATAAATTTTTACAATGGCCCAATCGTCATCCGCCAGAATGATATCCTTACCCTGCGCTGCGTTTAAAAAGCGGTTGGAATGGCTATCTGCCAGTACCAGATTTGCACCGGTATCTTGTATCATGTACTTGATGCGGTCTTCCGGAAACTCAGGGTCGATGGGAACGTAGGCAGCGCCAGCCTTTAAAATACCCCAGATTGCAATAACCGTATCGAGCGGGGAAGTGCAGCAAATGGGCACCAGCGTTTCCAACCCTATGCCTTTGGCAATAAGAAAATTAGCCAGCTGGTTGGTCAAATCATCTAACTGCCTGTAAGTAAGTTCAACATCTTTTAACTTTAACGCTAAACGAGCTGGTTGTTTAGCAACCTGTTGTTTAAAAAAATCTATTGGAGTAGCGCCGCTGATCATGAAATGAATACCGAGTTTTGACAATTAATTTACCCTTGCACCACAAAGCGCCAAAATGCGCGCGAACTTTGCCCCAAAATAGCGTACAGGCTTGTATTTTCCTTACTTTTTCGGGAAAAAATTCTAAAAATAATCCGCAAGAGCCTGCGGCTACAACAAAAAACATAATTTAAACCCATATTTATACCGCATTCATTGGTAATATGCCATGTAAAGTGCATTTTACGCACTCCATTCAGGCAAATTTTACGATTACTGGCAATGTCATTAACTTAGCGCAAATATCCTCACCCCCGGCCTCCCGAAGCGAGTTCGGGACAGGCTCTCTCCATAAATGGTAGAGGGGAGATTAATGTCTACGGCGTGCCGCAGGGATGACGCAAAATCCATTAAGTTAATG
>JBBRPD010000024.1:0-62439 GCA_038228575.1 Chitinophagales bacterium
AGCCCTTACCAGGGCTGACCAGTATTAGGCAAGAGTGAGATTCATTTTCTTGCCAGACCCATAAATGTTGTAGTCGATTGTACAACCCCGGTCAGGGGTTAAAGGTTTGTAGAAAAAAACCCATTAACAACACTCAACTGCCGACATGTGAAGCCCCTAACCGGGGCTTGTACGCTGAATTGTACAATTTACTACAAACCTTTAGCCCTTACCAGGGCTGACCAGTATTAGGCAAGAGTGAGATTCATTTTCTTGCCAGACCCATAAATGTTGTAGTCGATTGTACAACCCCGGTCAGGGGTTGCAGGTTTGTAGAAAAAACCCCAAATAATACGCACATGCCCCGGTCAGGGGCTACACAACACATCTTGTTTACGAAAACCCATAACAACAATCAACCGCCGATATGTTAAGCCCCTAACCGGGGCTTGTACGCTGAATTGTACAATTGGCTACAAACCTTTAGCCCTTACCAGGGCTTCCCAACAAAAGCAAGGCAGACGTTATGAGTAAAGTGTTTTTGAAAAACCATTTTCATGAAAGCAATTTTGTACAACCCCGGTCAGGGGTTAAAGGTTTGTAGAAAAAAACCCCAAATAATACGCACATTCCCCGGTCAGGGGCTACACCCTAACGCCAGACCTACTCTTCTGGTAATTTGAAAATATTTCTCAAATCATATTCAATCTCAAATTTTTCCAGCATGCTCTTGTATTCATCAAGAAATGTGATCCGTTTATGATGTTCCTCCTGATTGTTAATATATTTTACAACTGCATCAACATGGGACTTACTATAGCTAAACGCCCCATATCCGTCTTGCCATTGAAATTTTGTTCGCGTTAGCTTTTCCTTATTGATCCATTCTGAAGAATCGCCCTTTACGTAACGCATCATTTCAGAAATAGATTGTTTGGGGTTAAGCCCAACAAATAAATGAACATGGTCGGGCATATTATTTATGGTAATCATTTTGTGCCCGTTATTGCGGACTATACCTGAAACATACATCCTAAGTCTTTCATCCCATTCTTTGTTCAGAAGAGCTTGTCGATATTTGGGAGCAAAAACTAACTGTATGTAAAGCTGCGAATATGTATCTGTCATTGTATTGAGGTTTTGTGTAGCCCCTAACCGGGGCATGGTGTTACGAATGTTATCTGCTACAAACCTTTGGCCCTTACACGGGCTTTACGCGTCAAGATATACCAATATTTTGATTTGATGAAAATGACATTTGTTGAATGGTCTTCGCGGAATTCTATGCAGATATGGGTATTGTGTAGCCCCTGACCGGGGCATGGTTTTATGCTATGTTATCTGCTACAAACCTTTAGCCCTTACCAGGGCTGACCGGTTTAGAGTAACGTAACCGTAAAGTCAAAAATTTCTGCAGACGATTGCCATAGTCATCATGAACTTTACAACCCCGGTCAGGGGTTATATGTTTGTATAAAAAACCCCAAATAATACGCACATGCCCCGGTCAGGGGCTACCCACCACAATTCGTTTACGAAAACCCAAAAAAAATCAACGGCATACATGTTAAGCCCCTAACCGGGGCTTGTGTACTGAATTGTATAATTGGCTACAAACCTTTAGCCCTTACCAGGGCTGACCGGTATTAGGCAAGAGTGAGATTCATTTTTTTGCCAGACCCATAAATGTTGTAGTCGATTGTACAACCCCGGTCAGGGGTTAAAGGTTTGTAGAAAAAAACCCATTAACAACACTCAACTGCCGACATGTGAAGCCCCTAACCGGGGCTTGTGTACTGAATTGTACAATTGGCTACAAACCTTTAGCCCTTACCAGGGCAGACCGGTATTAGGCAAGAGTGAGATTCATTTTTTGCCAGACCCATAAATGTTGTAGTCGATTGTACAACCCCGGCCAGGGGTTATAGGTTTGTAGAAAAGACCCTAAATAAAATGTACATGCCCCGGCCAGGGGCTACACATTGCATTATCATCTCAAATCATGAGTTCATGTAGCCGGCTAACAGCCCAGTTTAGCTGATCCTGATTGCACCAGTATTCGTCAATTGTACCATAAGTAGAGTGGCTTGAAATATTGAAGCCGTCTTCAATGTCATTGAACCATATAACCCATTTGCCACAAACTGCAACTACCCAAAAACCACCGCCTTCGTTGCCATACTTTGGCTCCTGCCACTTCTCCGGTTCAATTTTAATATGCGACCAGAAGTTCCACAAGTTGCCATGAAGCAATGTTTCAGTCTTGTATATTTCCGCGTATAGGTCTGCTAAACTAATGGGTTGCCACATACAAAATTGCTTATCCGTAAATATCGTACTTAAAAAACAATCAATTGTCCACTGCAAATTGCCACCTACCAACTACCTCCTCTCTTTCCACATCGCATTAAACGATTTATCGGCAAATTGAATTTCGCTGCGGTGGGCGGCCCAGCTGGTTTTAAAGATGGAATTCACGACCTTGCCCTTCATTTTCTGGCCACCCATGTTCATGAGTGTGCGGTTGAGCATGGCCATTTTCCAGATCTTCCAGCCACTGTTTTCGCTAAAACCATTCAGGTTTTCGGTTACCGCTATGGCGCGGTTTTCCAATAGCATTTCATGTATGTTTATTTTCAGCGGGCACACCTCGGTGCAATTGCCGCAAAGGCTGCTGGCATAGCTCAGGTGCTTAAATTCGCTCATACCTTCCAGGTGCGGCGTAATAACCGAACCAATAGGCCCGCTATAAGTGGCGCCATAGGCATGGCCGCCAATGTTTTTATACACCGGGCAAGCGTTAAGGCAACTGCCGCACCGTATGCAATACATGCTTTCCCTTACTTCCTTACGCAGCAGGTTAGTGCGCCCGTTATCCAGTATTATCACATACATTTCTTCCGGGCCATCGGTTTCATTCTCCTTACGCGGGCCTGTAAAAATGGTGTTGTAAACGGTTACATTCTGCCCCGTACCAAATGTGGCCAAAAGCGGCCAGAACAAATGAAGGTCGTTAATTGAAGGCAGCATTTTTTCAATGCCTACAATAGAAATCTGTGTTTTAGGGAACGAGGTGGAAAGGCGTGCATTACCTTCATTTTCGGTAACACATACACCACCCACATCGGCTAGTAAAAAATTGCCTCCCGTTATGCCTACTTCAGCCGTAATGTACTTCTGTCGCAGTTTCTGGCGGGCTATTTGTGTTATTTCATTCGGGCTCAGGTTGGGTTCTGTGCCCAGTTTTTCAAAGAAAACCCTTGCCACATCTTCCTTGCTTTTGTGCATGGCAGGGGTAACAATATGGTAAGGCGCTTCGCCGTCCAGTTGTTGTATATACTCGCCCAAGTCTGTCTCTACCGATTCAATACCATTATCGCCCAGGAATTTATTGAGGTGGATTTCCTCTGTCACCATCGATTTGGCTTTTACCACCTGCTTGGTGTTCTTTTCCCGGCAAATCTGTAAAATTGCCTGTTGCGCATCTTCTTTGGTTTCCGCCCAAATTACCTTGCCGCCCCTGCTGGTAAAATTCTTCTCGAATTGTTCCAGGTATTGGTCAAGATGCTCAATGGTTTTCCATTTTATGTTTTTAGCCTTGCGGCGGGCTACATCCAGGTTTTCAAACTGTTGCTTTCCTTTTACAACGCTATCGTTATATTTATCAATATTAAAGGCAATCTTGCGCTTATGCTCCAGGTCGTGCGCCTTTACATCACTTTTTGCAAGAAATACCCTTTGTTGTTCCATCATAATGAAAATCAAAAGTAGAAAAAACAAAGGTAAGCCTACAAAAAGAATTTCACGTCGGCTAATTCACGACCTATTTTTTGAATACCTAACAGAATTTTCCGGGTTTGCGCGTGAGAAGGTTTCTTTGCGCCATTAATATATTCTGCAAGTACAAATGGATCCATGTTAATGCGTTTCGATAGCGCTTTGGGGTCAATTACATTATAGTAATCGAAAAACTGGTGCATATCAAGTGTAATCTTTAAATCCTTCGCGTCAATCACTTTACCAAGTTCCATTTCATCAAAATAAAAATTCATTACTTCCAGTATGTTTTCGGTTAACTCTTCTATGCTACCTCCTGTTGTACCTACAGGATAATCGGCAGAATATGCTGAATATCCTGTATCTGTACGCTCAACTACCATTTCATACTTTTTCATAAAATCTTACTTTAAGCCAGCTTGTTTCAAAATAGTTTCTTTGAAGCCATTACCGATTTCTTTACTCCCATGATTCGGAACAAAACGGTGCCTTTTTTAGCATTGTGTACCGTCCTCAAGTGGCTGCCCTTTTTGGTTTATGACCAACCAACCATCCTGTTTGAGTAACCTGATAAGTTCACTACTTTTCACCATCCTAATATAAGAAAAACCTAGTAAAAATCTTTCCTCTGTTTTGTTATACACGCATATCTTCAGATACCTTTACACCTCATCGTCATCTCTTTTCCCCTATACAATATACCTTCTTTTCACATGCTTCAGCCAGCACTGCCTTTGCCCGGGGTTTATCCGGATAGTCCAGGTCTGGGTTTTCAATGTCGCTTCGCAGCCTGTCCAGCTTGGCAATACTGCCATGGAAATTCATATTATAGGTTATTAGCAGCAGTAGCGTAAATACAACCGCGACAAGTTTTGCCATTTTTACAGAAACCTTTAACAGTAGAAATATGAATAATAGCGCAAGTAAAGTATTAGGGTACAACAAGTAGCGGCTGGGGATATAATACCCGAAATTTGCCCTGAATATGCTAATGAGTGACATGGACACCAGTACAAAACCCAGCAGGAAGACCAGCGGCATAGCGTTTTCCCGTATCTTAAATTTTCTGGTGAGCGGTAGTAAAGCAATGATACCGCCCACAATAATAAAGCCTATCACTACCGAAAGCAGGTTGTTATTGTCGTAATAAATATGGTTGCTGGCGAACTGTAAAAAATACTGAAGAACGTGACCTGGCGGGGCAATGACCATTGTTTCTTCCACCCGCGTATAGTGCAAAAAATAGAGCGGGCAGCACAGCAGGAATACCGCTGACCCCAGGTACATATTGAGCCTATTGCCATTGAAAAAATTGAACAGTAACAGAAGCCCCGACGCAACCAGGCCGTTGCCACTTGAAAATGTACAGGTGATATGAATGATAACCGCCAGCACTGCCTGCAATTTGCCACGTACATTATAAAAGAACAGGCCCGCAGTAAACAAAAAAAGGATACCGAAGTTCTGGATGGAGCCCGTGGCAAAATTGGCGTTTTCCCAGTTGTTCAGGTCAAAGAGCGCCATACCCGTTACCAGCGATGCCACAAACCAATATTGTGGTACAGCCTTTTTTATGAATGCTACCAGTATTACGAAAGTGAGCAGCAATTCAAGGTTCCCAATGAAAATCAGGTTCCTGAAATTGATCCCTCCTGTTATAGTATCGTACAGCACATATACAACCCTCGATGAAAATATCCGGTGCTCGTTCATCTGCTCAAACAACATGAAAAACCGGTGGGCCCCATGCGCTTGCTTATACCTGCACAGGAAAGCCAGTATGGCATCAAAATCGTCGACAGATGGTATGTTTACCGCATACCTGCTTACCACCGCGAAAAAGACAATGGCAGGTATGAAAATAAGGATATGCTGAATGATGTTTGACCCCTGCTTAACGGATAGTGGCAATTGAAATTTATTGAGGTGTTAAAGATAGATATTTTCTCTTCCCGATATTGGCTGTTGTGTTTACAGTTACATAGTGGCGGCTTACAGTGGCATGTAGTTACCTACCGCCCCAATCACCCCTGGTTTTTCGCAAGCGAAAAACCGTCCCCTCTTTGGCAAGAGGGGAGTTTTCCATCAGATGTGCGCGCCATTTTTATTGCAACATTTATGTTGTAGCCACAGCCACAAAAGTGCGCTAAGCAGCAACTCCCCGCTTGCCAAAGAGGGGACAGAATTTTTTCGGAACGAAAAAAACAGGGGTGATGGGGCTAATTCAAACGACGGAGTTTCCCACCCGATGTGCTCCCCATTTTTATTGCAAATTTTATGTTGTAGCCACAACCACAATAGTGCGCTAAGCAACAACTCCCCGCTTGCCAAAGAGGGGACCGACTTTTTTCGGAACGAAAAAAGTCAGGGGTGATGGGGCTAATTCAAAAGACGGATTTTCCCACCCAATGGCCTCCCCATTTTTATTGCAAATTTTATGTTGTGCCACAGCCGCAATAGTGCGCTAAGCAACAACTCCCCGCTTGCCAAAGAGGGGACGACTTTTTTCGGAACGAAAAAAGTCAGGGGTGATGGGGCTAATTCAAAAGACGGATTTTCCCACCCGATGTGCTCCCCATTTTTATTGCAAATTTTATGTTGTGCCACAGCCACAATAGTGCGCTAAGCAACAACTCCCCGCTTGCCAAAGAGTGGACCGACTTTTTTCGGAACGAAAAAAGCCAGGGGTGATGACGGCTAATTCAGCACTACAGCAAACTGCACAACCCAGCCAATTTACCATTTACAATTGATCATTTACAATTGATAAAGAAATACCTTTGCCACATGTTTTCCGCTGAATCAGTACTTGTAAATGCACTCGATACCATAAGGCTTGAAGCCGAATCGGTTACCATGCTCATGAAATATATTGATGCTTCGTTCATAGAGGCTGTTCGTGTCATTCATGAAAGTAAGGGCAGGGTAGTTGTTAGCGGCATAGGTAAAAGCGCCGTAATAGCCCAGAAAATAGTGGCTACGTTCAATTCTACCGGCACACCATCCCTCTTCATGCATGCAGCTGATGCGATTCACGGCGACCTGGGCATGATACAGCCTGATGATGTGGCCATAGTTATAAGCAAAAGCGGCAACAGCCCGGAGATCAAGGTACTGGTGCCACTCATTAAAAACTTCGGCAACCCCGTTATTGGCATTTGCGGCACGGAAACATCTTACCTGGCTACAAAGGCTGATATCTTCCTCAATACAACTGTTGAAAAAGAAGCTTGTCCGCATAACCTCGCACCTACCACCAGCACTACGGCACAAATGGTTATGGGCGATGCATTGGCTGTTTGCCTGCTGAACCTGAAAGGCTTTACAGAAAAAGACTTTGCACGCTACCACCCCGGTGGGGCATTGGGCAAGCGCCTTTACCTGCGCGTTGGCGATATGAGCGATGTTAACGAACAACCTAAGGTAAAACCGGGTAGTTCATTGCGCGAAATAATCTATGAAATTTCCGGTAAACGTTTAGGCGCAACGGCAGTAATAAATGACGATGAAAGTATTGCCGGCATTATAACCGATGGCGACCTGCGCCGCATGTTGGAAAAGCACGAAAACCCGGCACAGCTTCAAGCTGCCGATATCCTTTCTGCAAACCCTAAAACAATTGAGGCCGGCGAATTAGCTACCGAGGCACTCGCCCTGATGCGCTCCAATAATATATCGCAACTGGTGGTTACCAAAGAAGGCAGGTATGCAGGCATGCTGCATATTCACGACCTGATGCGGGAAGGAATAATTTAATTTGCTTTACTCATTTGTTCATAGTGGGATACCTACAAAAACGGGGGGAGGATTCAAACACTACATCTGGCATTATTTCAATTAGACAACTTTTTTTGAAAGTTGTCAAAGCGAAAACGTGTTCATTGTTTTGTGAGACCGCGTCTGTATCAGCTTTGACAACTTCGGAGAAAGTTGTCAAAGCGAAATAATGAAGTTTGCATAGTACGGCTCATCTGATTTGACAACTCTCTAAAAGTTGCCAAATCTGGTATGCTGCATGCCGTGGTTGATGCAACAAAGACGTTGTCACATTATCTCAGAATACCCTACTTTATCAACGTCACATCGCCCTTTATAAATAGCAATTCGCCGGTGGCGCATACTGCCTCTACAAGGTATACGTACACATCGGGGCGGGCTACCTGGCCCTGGTAAATACCATCCCAGCCGCTCGACTTATCATTGATCTGGAAATTCTCTTTTTCAAAAAGCAGTTCGCCCCAGCGGTTGTATATCCTGAAGGCTTTAATGCTGCTTACACCGCCACCACGCGGGTAGAATACATCATTCTCTCCATCGCCATTTGGCGTAAACGTATTCGGTATAAAGAGTTGCCCTTCGCTGCACGTAAAGTAGAGATTCACCGTATCGGATGCCCTGCACCCGTATTGCGACCATACCGTAACCGCATAAGTTGTACTGTGTATGGTGCTGGAAACGGGGTTAGGACAACTATCGCAACTCAGGTGCGCAGCAGGGGTCCATTCGTACGTGTTAATAAGTGTACCCGTGGCTTGCAATTGTGCGTTTTGCCCTACCGTTAGCCATTGGTCGGGGCCGGCATCTACGGTTGGTAACTGGTGTATTATTACACTTACATAATTGGTATCTGGCAGGCAGCTACCCAGTTGCGCAATAACAGTATAAGTAGTAGTAACTGTTGGTGTGGCAATAGGGTTAAATATGTGGCTGTTATCCAGCCCCGCGGCCGGTATCCAGGTATATTTTGTACCGCCTGTGTCAAACAGATGCACGCCTATGTTCCGGCATACTTCCGTATCGCCCCATGCGCGGCTTTCGGTTGTTGTGCGCATATATACCGTTACGGTGTCGGTATTTACGCAGCCATTGGTATCGGTGCCTGTAACCGTATAAGTTGTTATTACCACTGGTGTTGCAAACGCGGTCTGGCAGTTGGCGCAACCCAATACTGCCGCTGGGCTCCAGGTATAACTTACCCCACCAAAACCATGCAGTGCAGCGGTATCACCAACGCAAATAGTAGTATCTGGGCTGGTGTAAATATGTGGTGGCGGGTTCACCACAACATTCCCTGTTACAGTACCCGTGCAACCCCAGCCATCCGTAACTGTAAGGGTAACCGGGTAAGTGCCGGTAACCGAATAATGATAGGTTGGCGAACTTACAAAACTGGTATCGCCCGGTGCCAATACCCATACCCAACCCGTATCATGAGAGAAGTAGCTGAATGAAGTATCTATGAAGCTGATGGTGGTATTTACGCATACGGGGTGTGGTATGGAAGTAAAGCCCGGCCTCACCGCATCAACCTTTATGGTATCAAGACCAAGGCTGGAATTCTGGCAACCCGTATTGTCACTCAATATAAGCTTCGGCACGTAGCTACCCGGATTCACATAGTAGTGCGAGGTGGTATCAGAATACGATGTGGCGGTAGTATTACCATCCGCAAAATCCCAAACTATATTCGGTATGTTTGATAAGGAGGCTGAAAAATGCACCAGCAGCGGCGCACAACCTCGCAGCGGCCCGTAGCTGAAGGCCCCGGCATAACCATACACAATCGCATGGCCAAAAGCGGTATCGCGGCAGCCGTAAGAATTAATGGCTACAAGCCTTATGGTGTAGGTGCCCGATGTGGTATAAAGGTCTCCCGGGTTTGTAAGTATCGATGTGGCCCCATCACCAAAATCCCACGCATAAGCAACCGCGCCTGATGAAGTATTGTAAAAATGAACTGGCAATGGCGGGCATATCGTAAAAGAATCATCCATGTAGAATGATGCCACCGGCCGGGTAACATTAATGTAGTTGACGTAAGTAGCAGTATCCGGACAACCATGCGAATCGTACACCACAAGCTTTACGGTGTAAGCACCAACGGCCCTGTAAATATGATCGGGCGATGTAGCTGTTGAGGTGTCGCCATCGCCGAAAAACCACAACGAGCCTGCAATACCCGTTGATGTATTATTGAAATGACAGGTTGCCCCAATGCAAGGGAAGAGTGTACCGGCATAAAATGACGCATGCGGTTTCCATACCGTAATATAGGCTGGCCTTGCGACGGAATCACTGCAACCCAGTATATCGGTGACCGAGGCAAAAACACTGTATATGCCGGCGGCAGTATAGGTATGTGCTACTGTGCCCGCAGTGGTGGTAGCGGAGGTTCCATCGCCGAAGCGCCAACGATAACTGCTGAGGGTTACACCGGAAACATCGGTAGAATAATCGGTAAAATTAACTACCAGCGGTGCACAACCCATAACCGGCACTGCCGCGAAGGAATCAACCGGCTGTGCAACAGTTATCCAGTTAGTTCGCGTTAGGGTGTCAAGGCACATATGCCCATCGCGCACGCCAAGCTTTATGCTGTAATGCCCCGGCACGTAGAATGTGTCCCGGAAAATCATTCCCGTATCACTGTCCAGCAAACTATCATTCACCCACCAGTAATAAGCACTGGCTATGCCGCCGGTAATGGTTGGCGTAAAGGTTATCATAGTACTGCGGCAAACAGCGGTATCGTCTGCAGCCATGGCCAGGACGGGTGGTATCAGGTTCAGCAGCAGTTTTGTAGTATCGCTGCAACCACTAGTGGAATTATAAGTTGCCAGATAAACCGTATCGAGTGATAGCGGCGGGAAGGTATGGGTCAGGGAATCGGCAGTGGAGGTAGTGCCATCGCCAAATATCCAAAGGTGGCTATCATCGCCGAACGAACTGTCATAGAGCCGCACGCTGTTGTAAGGTGTGCACAAATAACTCATTGCCGCACGCGCCATTGGCGAATCGACAATAAAGGTATCCACCACATAGGGCGCACTTGGGCAACCATTGTTATAACCCACAAGTGTTACCGTAAAATAACCGGGATACAGATACCTGTGCCATATTGTATCGCTACCGGTTATGGCTGAAGCATCGCCAAAGTCCCAGTGATAAGTGTCTACATGCCCGGAAACTACTGTAGCAACAAACCTTACCGAATCGCCATAGCAAATATGCATGGGCGCGCCTGTAAACGTAACTACCGGCGGCGTACCCACCCGTATTATTACAGTACTGGTAATAGTGCAGCCATTTGAAGTAATTACAGTGCAGGAAGCAGTGTAGGTGCCCGGTGCAGTATAAGTATGTGCCGGCATACCCGATGTAGATGTGCCACCATCGCCGAAGTTCCAGGAAAAGGAAACGCCGGGCCACGGGTAAGGGCCGTAGCTGGGGTGATACGATTTGAGGTACGGAACGAAGTGAACTGTTAATGGTGCGCATCCGCTGGCTGTATCAACAAGTATATCCATGAACAAATCGTAAATGGAAACGATGTGCATTATGGTATCTGTGCAGCCGTGGCTGTTGGTCACTATCATTCTCACGCTGTCCGATCCGTTGCTGGCATAGGTATGCGTGGGGCTGGCACCGGTGCCGGTGGTGCCATCGCCATAAAGCCAGGTGATGGAAGAACCCGCCGGGGCAGTGGAAGTAAAATGTATAGCTGCCGGGGCCGGGCAGGGGTCAGTAGGTGCCCAGGTAAAACCAGCCGTTGCATGCGGCAATACCACAATGCTATGGTAAACGGTATCATAACAATAGCCATTATAAATAATGAGCCTTACATTATAAGTGCCGGGCGCAGTATAGGCATGGTAACCTGTATCGCCTATGCCCGTTCCGCCATCACCAAAGCTCCAGGTGCTTAATATATGGGTACTGCTGGTATTAATGAAGGTAGCCAGTGAATTGAGGCAAACTGTATCGGGTGCGGTAAAAGATGTTGTTACAGCTCCTACATAAACATAGTTAACACGCACCATGCTATCTATACAACCATGCGCATCTGTCACTACAAGTTTCACGGTATATATACCAGTGCCGGTGTAGGTATGGCCCGGTGTAGCTGCCGTTGATGTGCCCCCGTCGCCAAACGACCACAGATAGGTGAGCGGCCCTGCGCCCCCGCTACCATTGGTGAAATTGACAGTGCCGGGCGGGTGGCAAAACCCAACCAGTGGCGCACCAAATGAAACCGCCGGATGGTTGTATACATGGATATAGACTGCCGTGGTGAGCGAGGCAGAACAACCCATACTATTGGTAACTACCAGCGTAACATTATAATAACCGGGTGTTGTATAGACATGGGTGGGCGATGCGGCCGTAATTAAGGAACCATCGCCAAAGTTCCAGAGGTTGGTTACGGCACCTGATACACCAGGCACCGAGGTACTTGTAAACGTAACAGCACCGCCGGGGCAAATGGCCGTATCGCTGGCAAAAAAGCTTACGGTTGGGGACGGATATACGGTTATAGTAATGCTGTGTGTGGTGCTCGCGGAGCCATTATAAGCCGTAAGCACGCAAGTGTAGGTGCCGGGTGTTATATAGCTGCCCGATACATCGGTAAGTGTGGAATTGGTGCCGTTACCGAGATCCCAGTAATAGCTGGTTGCGCCTGCTGATGTATTGGTAAAATGTACTACCAGCGGCGCGCACCCTGCAACCACATCGGCCGTAAAACTGGCAGTTAATGCTTTGGCATTACCTACGCTGAAGGTGAGCAGTAAAAGAACTAACAGTTTATAGATATTCTTGGGCATATCCTTCACTTTAATGGTTTATAAAACAATTACCCTTACAGCACAATATATTCAATTTTCAAGAACATTTAAAATTTAGGACAAACTGTCTTTTTAAGTATGCCCGATTTATCGCTAAAGTCGCCAGATATGGACAGCGTTATTTCGTAACCGCCACGCAGCTTGCTCGCCTGCTTCAGCTTCGAGACATTTACATCGTAACTGGCACCTATTGACGTGTTTTTGTATTTAAGCCGCACTACCGGTATCAACGCATCGCCAAAGCGATAGAATAAACCGCCTGTCAGCGCGTATGCAGGGTGTGCGCCGCCACCAGCTTCCGAAAAGGTGCTCAGCACGCCAGTTATCGATTCTATGTAGGCACCTTGCAGTGCAAGGTTGGTGTGCACTTGAGTTACTATATTTTCCTGTACATTAAAGCCTATTGCGCCATTTAGATTCCAGCGCATATTCTGGGTAATGCCCGGTATTGAATTGTAAGAAAATTTAGGTTGTGTAAGGTGGTAGCCCGATATGCCGAGTATATACGTGACGCTGTTATTGGCACCGGTGCTGCTGTTGTAGTTAATGCCTGCACCAAGGTCCCACATAGTCATTTTGGTATTCTTGAACGTTTCATTTGTTGGGTTAAGCGCACTGAAAGACCCACCGAGGTACTGGTTGTCAACAGTCACTTTGCTGGGGTCAAAACTATACTGGGTATAGCCACCGGTAAACCCGACCGATAAATAAGTATTATGATCAGGATTAAGTGATTTACTGTAGTTCAGCGCCGGATATACTGACGATATTTTCTGGTCAAGACTTCCCGCTTTATCGGTATAGCCCAGGAAACCGAAACTTACATAATCGTCACTTACACGACCTACGGACATGCGCACTTCAGCATAGGCTACAGTAGTCACAAACGGATTGCTGATGCTGCTCCACTGGTTTCTGTAATACGCCCCTACTTTATAGTCGTTTGAAAAAATACCGGTCAGCGACGGGTTGCGTAAAATAGAAGTTTCGTAAAACTGCGAAAAGTGTATATCAGCCTGCGCCGATGCCTGCAGGGTTGCCGCAAGCGCCACACAGCTGAGTAATGATGATATCTTAAATGTCGTTTTCATAGGGTTTCATTATTTAATTATTGTCACATCACCTTTTATAAATAACGGCTGGCCTGTACCACAGGTTGCATCAATCAGGTAAACATATACATCCGGCCTTGCCGAACTGCCCTGGTAGGAGCCGTCCCAGGCATTAGCCTTGTCGTTTATAGCAATGTTTGTTCTTTCAAAGATAAGCTCTCCCCATCTATTATAAACGCGGAATGCTTTAATTATGCTCACGCCTGACCCTCTCGGGTAGAAGATGTCATTCTCGCCATCACCATTTGGTGTAAAGGTATTGGGTATGAATATCTGGCTTTCGTCGCAGAACACGCTAATGGTAACAGCGTCTGATGATTTACAACCGAAATCTGATGTTGCAGTAACCACATAAGTAGTGGTCGTGGCCATGTGGGCAATTACATTGGCGCACGAATCGCAATCAAGCGTACCTGCAGGCGACCATAGCAATGACGATATGAGGGAGCCGGTAGCATTAAGGTAAGCCAGTTGCCCCGCAAGTAAGGTTTGGTCAGGCCCTGCATTAACAACAGGTAACTGATGAATGATCAACGAAACATAGTTAGTATCTGGTATGCAGCTTCCCAATTGGGCTATTACGGTATACGTAATGGTTGAAGGTGGTGTAGCTATCGGGTTCCAGATAGAGGCATCGGTCAAGCCTATCGATGGGATCCAGGTATACTTGTTACCACCGGTATCAAATAAATGAACGGGCACATAACGGCACACCTCAGTATCGCCCCATGCGTGGCTCAGTGTATGGGTTCTCATGGAAACCATTACCGTATCGGTATTGATACAGCCATGCACATCTTTACCTGTAACCGTATAAGTGGTTACAGTAACCGGGTTTGCGAAGGTGGTCTGGCAAGTAGGGCATGAGAGGGTAGCGGGCGGTGTCCACGTATAACTGAGTGCACCATGGCCCTCTAAAGTCGCAGAATCGCCAACGCATATTACCGTATCAGGGCTCGCGCTTACCGTAGGCGGCGGATATACCGTTACTGTTTGTGTTGCACTTGATGTACAACCCCAGCCATCGGTGGCAGTTAACGTAACAGTGTACACCCCAACCGCATTATAGTGGTAGAAAGGCGAGGCAACATTGCTGGTATCACCAGGGCCAAACACCCAATGCCACTGTGTTACGGTTGAAAAATAGCTGTGTGAGGTATCCACATAAAAAATGTCGGTATTTACGCAAACCGGGAATGGATTGGTAGTGAAACCAGGCCTTACAGCATCAACCTTAATGGTATCAATTGCTGTACTTGAATTCTGGCAGCCTGAATTATCGCTCAATATCAGCTTCGGCAAGTAGGCACCCGGGTTCAGGTATAAATGGCTCGATGTGTCAGAATACGATGCTGCTGTTGTGGTACCATCGGCATAATCCCATATAATATTAGGTACGTTGCTTATAGAAGCGGAAAAATGCACTAACAGTGGTGCGCAGCCAGTATCAGGCGTATAAGAGAAGGCGCCCGCATAACCATACAGGTTAACGTGCCGGTAGGCCGTGTCTTTACAACCATGGCTGTTTGTCGCTATCAGCCTTACCTGGTAATAACCGGGTGTTGTATACAGATCGCTTGGCGAAACAAATACCGACGTTCCACCGTCACCAAAGTCCCACGCATAACTTGTAGCAGCGGTACTGGTATTGTAGAAGCTTACATTGAGCGGCGGGCATATCGAAAAGGAATCGCTCATGTAAAAAGCCGCCGTTGGTTTGGTAACATTCAGGTAATTCACGTAAGTAGCGGTATCTGTGCAACCATGCGAATCAAATACAACAAGCTTAACCGTATAGGTACCAATTGCCGTGTAAACATGGTCGGCACTCAAGGCCGATGAAGTATCGCCATCGCCAAACATCCAGAAGGCGCCTGTTATACCAGAGGAGGTATTATTGAAGTGCACATTAGTACCAAGACAAGGGAATGTATTGGCCGTATTGAACACCGCATGCGGTTTCCATACCGTAATGTAAGAAAGCCGGACCGAGGTATCTATACAACCCATATTATCGGTAACTATAGAATATACACTGTAAATACCTGCTGCCGTATAAGTATGCGCTACGGGCGTGGTAGTAGCGGTCGCTGTGCTGCCATCGCCAAAACTCCAGCGCCAGTTGGTCATATAGCAACCGGCAATATCGGTAGTACTATCATTAAATGTTACCGTAAGCGGGGAGCAACCCGAAACAGGCACAGCCCCAAAACTATCAATAGGCTGCCCCACCCTTATCCAGTTTGTTTTTACAATACTATCTATACAATCGTGCGAGTCGCGTACAGTAAACTTAACTGTATAAATGCCGGAAGCGGTGAAAGTATCAGTGTAGGAATAGCTGGAATCAGTTGTGCCGAACGAACTACCTATACTAGTCAAATTCCATCCAAAAGCCGATACCGACCCACCAGTAATGGTTGCCGTGAAAACAATGATATCGCCTTTACACAGTGTGGTATCGCTCGCTGTAACATTAAGAATGGGCGGTATCACAGTCACTGGAATGATAGCGGTATCCCGGCAACCACTCTCTATATTGTAGGTGGTAAGCGTTGCCGTATAGGTTGTCATCGAACTATATATATGCGTTACCGTATCGGATGTTGAGGAATAGCCGTCGCCAAAAAACCAAATATGCGTATCATCACCAAAAGAACTATCGAAAAAGAACACCTTGGTATAAGGTACACATGAATAACTCAGATTCGGAATAGCCATCGGCGAATCAATAATGAACGAATCGCTATAGGTGAACGGTGCACCCGGACAACCATTAAAGTATGGCGTTAATGTAACGTGAAATACTCCCGGGCGTGTAAATACATGGCTTGTTGAGGAAAAGGTATCAAAGCTACTACCACCATCGCCAAAATCCCAGTAGTAATGATCGGCAGAATCAGCATGTGCATAAAACCAGATGGTTTCGCTGTAGCATATATGGGTGCGGCTAACTGTAAAGGTGGCCGTAGGTGGTGCACCAACGTAAATATCTACGGTATCGGAAACAGTACAACCATTAGCTGTAGTTATGGTAAGAATGGTGTGGTAAACACCTACTGCGGTAAATGTATGTGTAGGCGTAGCAGCTGTGCTTGTAGCACTACCATCGCCAAAATTCCAGATGTATGATGTTACCCCATAAGGATAAGTTGCAATGGTATGATCGGAATAAATACCTTGCAGCGTAGTAGAGTAGTTTACAGTAAGCGGGGTACAACCATGGCCTGGACTTGGGGTCACTAACAGATCAATGTCCATTAGCCTGAGTATATTCGTTACCGTATCTGTGCAACCATTAATATCAGTAATACACATTTTTACGCTATCTGTGCTATTGGTCATATACGTATGTGCGGCTGTTGCACCGCTGCCTGTGCCGCCATCGCCAAAAAGCCAGGTGACAGAAGAACCTGCCGGTACCGAACCAATAAAAGTTATTCCTGCCGGTGCGGGGCACGGTAGCAGGGGAGACCAGGTAAAGCTACCTGTTGGTGAAGGGTAAATTGTAATGCTGCTATATGCTGTATCGCGGCAATAACCATTAAATATTATCAGGCGCACAGTATAGGTGCCCGGTGTTGTGTAGTGATGGTAGCCGGTATCGGTTGTAGATGTACCGCCATCGCCAAAGTCCCATGCGCTGGTTATGTGCGAACTGCTCGCATTGTAAAAGGTAACCCATGAATTAACACAAGCACCTGTTACTGGCGTAAAGGCAGCTGAAATGGTGCCTACTGTTATATAACTTGTGCGGGTAAGTGTATCTCTGCAACCATTGGCATCAGTAACTATAAGGCGCACTGTGTAACTGCCTGTTGATGCATAGGTATTGGTTGGGGTAGCCGATGTTGAAGTATTACCATCGCCAAAATCCCACGCATAGGTAAAGGGCCCAGCACCTGTGGTACTGTTTGTAAACGTAACATTGGCGGGCGTATGGCAGTAGTAGGAAGTAGAGGCAAAGCTGATATTTATGTGATTGTAAACATGTATGTAGGCTCCCGTAGTAAGCGATGATGAACAGCCTGCACTATTGGTAACAATAAGCGTAACGTTGTAGTAGCCGGGTGTGGAATATACGTGCGTAGGCGATGCTGCCGTGCTGTTGGTTCCGTCGCCAAAATTCCAGTAATAAGTCATGGCACCCGAGACACCGGGCGTTGAAGTACTGGTAAATGTTGTTGATGTGCCGGGACAAATAGCCGTGTCGCTCGCATAAAAACTAACGGTAGGCGATGGAAAAACTGTGATGGTTATGGTATGGGTCGAAGAACTGGAACCATTATAGGCAGTTAATACAACCGTATACGTGCCCGGCGTAATATAACTACCCGATACATTGGTAAGCGTAGAGTTGGTTCCGTTACCCAGATCCCAATAGTAGCTGGTGGCGCCTGATGATGAATTGGTAAAATGTACTACCAGTGGCGAACAACCCGATACATAATCTTGTGTAAAGTTGGCCGTTACGCCGTAAGAGGCAAAACTGCCGAATGCAAAAATAAAAAATAGAGTAAGTTTACGTAAGGTGAGGCTCATGTATGTGTATTTAGGTATTACAACTAAGGGATTGTCAAAATGGATATTAAAGATAATAATCTTTTGTTAAAAAGACACTCCTTATTCCAAAATAGTTGGTAATAGCATAAAAATAAACATAAAATATTCCCTCAGGTTAATAAAAATTACTTAGGGACAGCCGGACGCTTATAAACCGGCACTGTGGAACAGGGTTCACCATACATAAGCGACTTTACCACACTCCGTAAACGGTAGGTAATTGTTGTATAGGCTATCTCTGGTATGGCAATATCACCACATCCTTTTATTACTACCCGTTTATCCAGATATTCGTTGTTATCTATGGCCTCAATGCGGCTTACGATAAGCGATTTTTTCAGCTCTTCTTCGGTGCCAAAATACACCGAAGCAGCAATAGGTTGCAGGAACGAAACCACCAGCATATATGCCCAAACCGGAATAATAGCATCTACCGAACAAAATAACGCTACATGTTTACCCTGAAATTCTTGCCATTCCACAATGGGTAATGCTGCCCTGAAATCTTTCTCCCTGAGTATCATTTCGCGAAACAGATAGGGCTTCATATCAAAGGCCGCACATTCCCCTTCTTTCGGTATGTATGAAGCCAGATCTAAAGTAATTATTCCGCTTTCCGCTACTTTATTCACAAATTGTTCCATGTATTACGTTGCAGGTTATTCTGCAAAAATACAACAGTTGCAGGCAATAGCAGTATTAAGGCTACTGATAGTGGTATTGAAGCAAACACCAGATTATGTGCCATAAAAAACCCGCAAAAGCTATAGCCATTGCGGGTTGTACGTAAGTTTTATAAAAACTAATATTTTTCGTACTGTATATCGTAGGTGTCTCTTTGCGAAAATTTGTTGATGAATGCCGTAATGGCAGTGGTCTGCGTTACTTTACTATCACCATCAATTACATAGGTTGAGGTTGTGAAATAACCCGGTAGGTCAATAGTATTGATCAGGCTTCTGTTTTGATAAATGTTCAAACCATACTGCACCATGGAGCGGATATACAGGTAGTCGCCCATCCTGTTCGGCATATCGGTAAAGTAAGTATAATGGCCATCGTATCCACTCCCCAGCGAAGATTTAGACGCTGTGAAGTTGCCATTGTAAGAGGTGTAGTTAGAATAACCCGCTGCACCGGTGGTAGAATCGACCCTCACCAACAGATCGCCATAATAAGAATAGTTGATAACATGGCCGTTAATGTAAGTGCGGGTAATGTGCCCATGGTAGTCGGTAACCAATGTATCCAATTCCACAAACACCTCATTAATTGACCTTATGGTCTTAAAAATGGTGTCGTGTGCGTAAGTGAAAGTGCTTATGTTATTAGCTGTACCAACATTATTGGTGGTATAATATATTTTCGAAACGCGGTTATAATTATCGTACAGGAATCTGAAATTTTCATTAACGGTAGCCAGTACAACACCGCTATGCCCCACCCCAGTAGAATCAATTTGTTCAATTTTACGGGTAATGTTAAGCAGGCGGTTATTGGTAGGGTATTTGTTCAGGTCATGCTCTTTTTTGCAGGAAAAAAAAGCAAGTGCAGATATGGTCAGGAGGATACAAAAATGTAGGGAAGCCTTATTCATATAGTAACTGTTATTATGTTGAAAAGTCAAAAATAATAAATACGACCCAATATACAATGCTTCTGCCAATAAAAACCAGCCTTTATTTTATCTCGCCGATAAAGTCAATCAGGAGTTGCGCTATTTTATCTATACCCGTCATGGATAATGATTCGGCGCTGTCATAAATATCATGGTAGTACCCTTTACCCCCATTGGTGTAAATGAAGAACGACGGCACACCCGCTTCCGTAAAATGATAATGGTCGCTATTTGCTGCTTTCCCGCGGCTCCTAACCTGTGGAAGGTAATTATACTTGGTATTAATATCCTGCAACATATTAAACTGTGCTGGGTACTCAGTAGCATTGACTACGGTTATACCATCGGTAGCATCGCCCATAATATCAATATTCGTAAGGAATTTGATCTTTTTCAAGGGCAGCAACGGATGTTTTGTAAAGTACTTTGACCCCATAAGCCCTGCCTCTTCGCCGCTGAACGCTATGAACACAATGGAATAATGTTGTGGGCGCGCATGAAAGTAATTGGCCAGGTACAAAAGCATGGCTGTGCCGCTGGCATTGTCACTGGCACCGGTAAAAATGGCTTTGTTGCCCATCATGCCAAGGTGATCGTAGTGGGCGGTAACGAAAATAAAACTATCCTTTACCTCGCCCGGCACAATGCCAATAATATTATCACTTTTTGCCTTGGGCAATAGTTTAGCCTGCACCTGTACATCGGCAGTTTCCATGTTGATCGCTGCCGTAGCGGTATCAACGTAAAATACTGTAGCCTTTATCGCCGTGCGGGCAACGGTCCATATAAATTTATCTTTCTGGGGTATAATAAAACAGCCCTTGGGCAATTCTGATACCACATTTGTGCGCCTTATTTTCAAACCCTTGCACATAGAATCGATATTGACCAGGTAGTGCATCTTTGTTGCATTACTGAGGGTTACCAACGTTTTTTTCCACTGCGCAGCGGTTGTTATGGTTGCCAGGTCGGTCTTTTCCACCTTCATATTGTTGCGGGAAAACGCAGCACTTTTAGCATCAATAATAAAATCTTTACCCGCCTTTAGTTTATTGTGGTTGAAACTTAACTCCATTTTACCCGGAAAGGTATTTACCGGAAAGTAGTAGGGTTGCAGGTAGCTCTTATTAACTCCAACTGGTTGAAGATGATATGCCTTAAATTGTTTTTGTATGTAGGTTGCGGCTTTTTCCCTGCCACCCTTCACATAGCCCCTGCCGTGCATACCAGTGTCAGCCAGCACGCAAATGCGGCTCATTAACCAGGGTATGGTTTCTTTGTCACTCCAGGTTTGAGCCTTAGCGCTGCAGCATATGAGTAAGCTTATAAGTAGAGCGGTACAGAATTTGGTCATGTGGGGCACAGCGTGGTGAACAATCAGCACAAAATAAATAAAATTTACTTTGCAATCCTAACTTATTCGGCGGGCAATAAGCAATTGGCAGCACGCAGTAAGCCCCGCAGCAATATCACCAACTAATACAAGTATATACATGCATTTTTAGCGGACTAACCATAGAAAAATATGCAAAATGCAACACCGGAAAATTGCACGATACCTTCTGCATCGCAAACAATAATTCTTTTTTTGCCATCAATATCGAAATGCCTTCAGTATCGCTCATGTCATAAAATTTTTGAGCTAATAGCATTGGAAAAAAGTTACGACCACTATAAAATGCGAACTGTCAACTGTAAACTGCCAACTATAAAAAATCCCCCCAATCCCTTACCTCGGGTTGCCATTTTTTACCGAGTAACTTATCGGCTATGCTGCGATTATAAAGGAAGCGTGTTTTTTCCAGCAACAGATCATACATCTGTAGCATACTGCTGTGGCGCACCAGTGCAGGCCAGTCCGCATCTTCAAAATGTTGCAGGAACGATGCGAAGACACCCCTCACCTCTTTAAAATTCCAGTAGTGAATAATGTAGGGCAATGCGGCCTTTACTTCTCCCGCCGACTGGAATTGTACTGAAAAAGCAAACTGCTCTATAATGTGTTTCGGGAAGTTAGGGAAGTTATCATCGGTAAATTTCAATGCGCCTTCCAGTAAGCCTCGGTGGCTGGTATTAAAGCCCAACACACCTGCATTCCACATATTAAAATCTTGTAGTTGCTTGCCGTTTATGGCGGGTAGCCTTTCGCTTTCTAGAAACTTGCACAATTTGGTAAGCAGCGGGTTCCCCTTGTCGCTCACCTTACCTTCCATCATGTGCATATACAAGCTACCTGCACCTATATTCTGGCAAATATTATCGAGCCTGTGCGTGAAAATAATATCAGTATCGCAATACAATACGCTGCCAGTTCTATCCTTTGTAAAATGCAGCAACAATTCAATTTTTACTCGGTGCACAAAATCTATAGCTCCGCGCCATTGCCTTATTTGTTCTTTATCTATCGTATGAAAATGCAATGGCAGATCGCAGTGCTTAAACTTCGTGAACCAGGCAGGGTTATCGGTATATATCCATACTTCGGTATTGCTGAGCTCTTCGGGCTGGTACAGCCGCGAAAGCGACAGCAACGCAAAGGTGCATTCCAGGAATACACTTTCGTTGCCGTAGCACTGAAATACTATGTATGATTTTTGTTGGCTCATGGTATGGGCTAAGAACGAGAAATTTGCCGCTTATTATGCTGTCCTCAACCAGCAAGAGTCTGCAACCGGTCAAAACTATCCTAAAAATTGTTCCGGGTCATTGTTCAAAAATTGTTCCGCAGCCATAAGTCCGTCGTGCAAAATAGTATCCTGTGCCATAAAGGTTGTTGTGCCGCGCAATGCCGCAAACAATTTTTCCAGTGCTGGTGAAGTTTTCTTCGGCCTGCGCAGTTCTAATGCCTGGGCTGCGGTGAGCAATTCAATGGCTAAAACACGCTGCACATTTTGTATCACTTTACGCAACTTAACGGCGGCATTAGCACCCATACTTACATGGTCTTCCTGGCCATTGCTGCTCACAATACTATCAACTGATGCTGGCGTACAATATTGCTTGTTCTGGCTTACTATGGCAGCAGCGGTATACTGCGCAATCATAAAGCCGCTATTTAAACCGGCTGCCGGTGCCAGGAACGGAGGTAATCCTCTTTGGCCGCTCACCAATAAGTAGGTTCTGCGTTCCGATATGTTGGCCAGCTCCGCCATTGCAATGGCCATAAAATCGGCCTGTAGTGCCAGTGGTTGCCCGTGAAAGTTACCACCACTCATTATAGCATCTTCATCATGAAACACTATGGGGTTATCGGTAACTGAATTTATTTCAGTTTCTACTACTTGGGTCGCTACATCAACCGCATCTTTACTGGCACCATGTACCTGCGGCATACAGCGGAATGAATAAGGGTCCTGTACTTGTTCTTTATGCTCTTTCTGTATTTCGCTGCCAGCCAGTACCTGCAATATTCGCTGCGCGGTAGCCAGTTGCCCCTTGTGCGGACGAACGCGATGTATAGGGTATTGGAACGGCTCGTCTTTGGCCATGAATGCATCTGCCGAAAGTGCGCCAATAACATCGGCCCACACCAGCAGGCGTTTTGCTGCCACAAGGCACCAGCTCAAATAGCTGCTCATGAATTGCGTACCATTGAGCAGTGCCAAACCTTCTTTGGCAGCCAATGAAATTGGCTGCAGGCCCGCAAGTTGCAAAGCTTTCGCAGCCTCCATTTTTTCGCCATTATAATACACCTTTCCTTTTCCCAGTAAAGGCAGGCTAAGATGCGCAAGGGGTGCAAGATCGCCCGAAGCCCCTAACGAACCCAGTTCAAATACTACGGGTGTAATGCCTTTGTTGTAAAAATCAGCGAGCAACTGCACCACTTCTGTGCGTATACCGCTGTTACCCTGGCTAAGCCCATGTACTTTTAGTAGCAGCATGAGGCGCACAATATCTTGCGGCACTTCATCGCCCATACCACACGCATGCGAGCACACCAGGTTTTCCTGCAACTGCGAAAGCTCATCATCTTTTATCCTTACGTTACACAGCGAACCAAATCCGGTATTGATGCCATAAAATGTATCGCCACCCTTTATTTTATTGTAGAGGTATGCACGGTTGTGCGCAATACGGCCAACCGCAGTAGCCGATAATGAAAATTCGTTAAGCCCGTTCTTTAAGAAATCAATGGATAAATGCTCTGGTAATTGCATGAAAAGAAGTAAAAAATTAAAAGTAAAAAATTAAAATGCCCTTCGGCTTATCCCCAGCCCCTCTCATAAATGGTTAATGAGAGATCGATGTCTGAGCTGTCAGGCAGGTTTTATCGCTATTTTATTGACAAACAGAAGCATTACAACTGATATTTCAAAATAATGCCCGCAAGGTCGGTTTCCATGTTTTTGTTAACGCTTTCGGTTATGCGGCCAATTTCCCTTTCGGTATCTATAAGTATAATGGTGGGCACATTGGTTATTTTGTATTTTTCATTAGCGCCATTATCGGTTGTTTTGGTGCGGTCTACACCATACATGATTACTTTGTCCATCGGGTAGCCGGCTTCTGTAAGTACTTTATATAATTGCGGCAACAACTCTTTGGAATCTCCGCACCAGGTGCCCATAAACACCAGCACTTTATATTTAGGCAGTTGGGCTTTGAGCACCTTCATGGCCTTTTTATGCGTGTTGTAGGTGGTTTGCATCCAGTCGAATGACGGCTCTCGGAGCAGGTCAGTAAAGGCTACTTTTCCGCGCATAATGAGCGAGCCGTTCTTGGCATCTCGGGTCGTATCGTATGCAGGTTGTTGTGCCAATGTGTGTAGTGTGAACAGTAGCAGAAAAATAGTGAATAACCTGGTCATGATGCCTTATTTAAGTTGATTTTTTATAGCTACCAGTTTATTGCGCAATTGCAAAAGCGATTGTTTCAGGTCAACTGTTTCCACTTCCATTTTTTCAGGTGCTTTCAGCCGGGTTTTGGCACCCTTAATGGTAAAGCCCCTTTCCTTAACCAGATTATTTATGGTGCGTATTTCCTTTATTTGTTCGGGGGTGTATAACCTGTCGCCCTTGCGGGTAGTACGTACTTTTAATTTAAATTCATTGGTCCAGAAACGGATGTGCGAGGTCTTGACTTTAAATATCTCTGCAACTTCACCAATGGAATAGTATTTCTTTTCGCCATGCCAGTCATCGGGCAAATTAGCTAATACAGCTCTTTCCTTTTTAGGTGGCACTTGCGTATCAGACTGTTCATCCACGGCTGCACTAATTTCTTCCCCGGCAGCATCCTGAACCGGGTTAGCATAGGTATTTTCAACGACCTCAACTGGTGTCGCAGCCAGTTTATTTTCGTCTGTCGGCACTTCACCCTGTACTGATGTTGGTGTATTAACTTCAGCTTCGGTAGCAACGACAGCCTGGGTGGCATTTTCATTCACAATTGCCGACTCTTCTGCTTCCGCTATTGGTTCGTCAGTTAGTGCATCTTCCTTATCCTCATTCTTTTTTTTGGCACGACTTCTACCCACAGCCTTTAATTGCTCCGGAACTATCTCTTCACCAAATAATGTTATGATACGCTCACTCATAGGTACAATTTACTCATTTTATTTTGCTTAGCCAGCAAGTCCATTTTTACAGTACCAGTGCGAGCGGCAATGTGCCAATTAGCAACTATATTAAATACATGCTACTTTCAATACAAAGCTACAGCGGAACTCATTACTATTTACTAACTACTATGCACTTATTTTTTAATTACTACCCTTGTGCCAACTCCCACAAAACCATACAGCTCGTCAATATCCTTGTTTTTCAGGGCAACGCAGCCATCTGTCCACCCTACGCCAAGTTCTATCATATCATCGCCGCCTTTCCATATACCGTGTATGCCAATGTTACCGCCAATTTTTGCCGCAGCAGGCACCGAACCTTTTTCCTTAAGTGCGCTGAAGCGTATTTTTGATGAGTCATTAGGATAGTCCAGCAACATGAATTTATTGTATTGCGATGCCGGATTTTTCTGTTGTATCCTGAACCTGCCTTCCGGGGTGCATCTGTCGCCCTCCATGCATTTATTCTCCAGCCTTGGGCCGAAAACAGCTATGTAAGAGCGTATCATCTGTCGTTTATAATACACATCAACCCGGTATTTCGATTTGCTTATCGCCAGTTCCACCGAATCTTTAATCAAGGTGTCGCCCTTAATAAGCCGGTGCAGGTCCACCGGGGGCAGCTTAGGCAATGGTTTAATAATGGTTTCGGTTATGCGCTGGTTGTTTTGTTCGTACTGTATGGTACGTATCAGGTTGCCTTTATCATCTTTATACTCTTCCAGCACCCTCAGGTTGGTCGGCTTTGATACAGGCCTTGCCTGGGCAACTTCAGCCACCGGTGGCTTTGTTTGCGCCTGCAAAAGTGTTGCACAACATATAAACGACATTAAAAGCACTAATTTCTTCATATTTCCGATGTCGCACTTACCCGGCATTGTAAACAATATTTAAAGCAGTTGGGTTGCAGTGGAAGCTGACTTAGTAAGCGCACAAAGTTAAAATTCTAAACCCAACATTGCGCGATGCAGGCAAAAATTAGCTTCAATAACCTTTCAAAATATATAATTATACACTAAGAAATAAGCGATTAAACCGTCCAAATCAGATAAATACTAAAAATGTTGGTTAAGTTTGCGCTTTCTTTTAACAAAACTAGTATAGGTGACATATCCTAAAGGCCATTTGATTGCGGTAGGCGGTGCAGAAGACAAGGGTACAGATCTTGAAAAAGGGATAGTACAAAGAAACAGGCTTAACTTTTTTGAGTTGGGCATTCTCAAAACCATTACCAGTTTTATTGAGGATGATAATGCTATTGTGGAGGTGATTACCACAGCATCATCAATTCCCGATGAAGTTGCTGAAAATTACCTCGATGCGTTTCGCAAACTGGGTATCAGCAATGTGGGCCACATGCGTATACGCAACCGCGAAGACGCATCTTTGCCCCAAAATCTTGACAGGTTGAAAGCCTGTAACTGCATCATGTTTTCGGGCGGTAATCAATTACGGCTTTCTTCCATTTTCGGAGGCACTAAGTTCCTCGATATCCTGAAGAAAAGATATCATGACGAAGAGTTTGTAATTGGTGGCACTAGTGCCGGTGCAATGGCCATGAGCAACACTATGATATATGAAGGCAATGCTGCGCTTGCCCACTTAAAAGGCGAGGTAAAAATTACTACCGGCCTTGGCTTTCTGCAAAATGTAATTATTGATACGCATTTCGATAAACGTGGCCGCTTTAATAGGCTGGCACAAGCTGTTGCAGCGCAACCGGGTGCAATAGGCATAGGCCTTGGCGAAGATACCGGTGTAATAGTTTCCGAAGGCCATAGCCTGAAGGCTATTGGTTCAGGCAGTGTCATTATTATTGATGGCCAGAACATTGAATACAACAACATTGCCGACATTAAATTCGGGGCACCTATTTCTGTTGAAAATATCATCGTCCACATCATGTCAAAGGGAGACGTGTACAATCTGGAAACGCGTTACTATGAGGGTAGCGAAATAGTGATTGATGACGAAGACTAATGTAGTGGGCATTGGGCAATTGCCGTATTATGCCATTTAGTAGTTGATGAGTTTTAACGCAAAGCCTGCTGAGGAAGCGCAAAGGCTTGCAAAGCCCGTTTTATATTCTGGTATGCTCAATAAATTTCGGCTAAAGCCCTATCACTTTTACTCCCCTCCACTACTTGAAAGTCGTGGCTATTGCATGTTATTCTGTTTGCCAATAGAGGGAAAACAGAGCCCGCAATTTAGCCTGGCTTAGGTAGATTACACTTTAATATAACGCACTAAAATCATGTCATTGCGCCGGTAGGTGCAAGATGTTTGCAGCTGGCAACCCATTATATAAACCGTTTGCCGGCAGGTACACAACAATAGTAACCGTGCTGGTCTATTATAACTGGCATTACTTCAGCAACTTCAGCACAGTATCTACCGCCTTTTGGTTCTCTTTATTAAAGATGGACTCGTACAGGTCTTCCTTTTCCTTCAAGGTAAGGTGAAAGTTAAGCGCCGCTGATTTATTCGATTCTTTAGGCACGTAGGAAAGCATAACGTAGTGCAACTTCTTGTTCATAAAATAAGGTGCATATTCTTTAAGGTAACCCAGTTTGTACGACTGAAACACCTCCCATTTATTCTGTATCACAAACAACGGGTCAATCAGCATATTGCTGAGGGTTGATTCTGTGGAGGGCGCACATACATCGAACTCGCGGCTATCGCGTATCTCCAGGAATATAACCTTCTTAATGTGCTTTTCTATCCAGTCGCGCATTACAAAAATGTACCTGCTGGCCACCTCGGCCCCGAAGTTATCGCGCAGGCCGGCATCCATAACATTCATATAGGGTTCGCTGGGCAGGCGCACCACTGGCAGCACATAAGGGAAGGTGGCATTCATACGCAGTGCGGAGGTAAGCCTTAAATTATATGGGCTTTTACCAGCAAAAAGTGTAGCAAAATCAACCGCATCAATGGGTGGTGTGGCATTGTAAAGCGAATATTCAGGCTGTGTTAAATAGCCCACAGGCTGGTTACCCATCATCAGTTTACGGCCATCATTTACAATGGTTCCGTTTATCAATACTTGTGGTATCAGGCCTTTTGCTTCGCGCTCTTTAAAGTAGCCTATATTTTTATCTAAAAGCCCGTCTGTATTGGTTATCAGCTCCTGCTCCATAGCGTAGCCACGGTCGCGGGTATAAGAGTAACCACCTATCGATATTTTATTGAAAGGGGAGATGAGGTCAACACTCGCAAGCGAGAAGATAATTGCGTTTAAAACGTCTTTACCAATATTATCCTGGTACTTGCTGCCGTAGGGGGTGGGTATCAGTTTCTGGCTATAGGCATCGTGAACGCTGCGCCAGTAAGTCGCACCGATCATACCGCCCGATGCGCCGGTTATCAATACCGTATTATTGAATAATTTGCCTCCGCTCTGGCTATCTATATACTGCAGTGCGTGAAACGTCCAGTATGCCGATCGGGAGCCACCACCACTGGTAGTAATAACTACCAGCGTTGAATCCTCTTTACCGGGCAATGTTCTCCAGGTGTCCAGCCTTTGTTCTTCTTTCTTTTTATCGGCCAAAAAACGTTGCGGGGTAAACACCTTGCGCAGTGCACTATAATCGTAGGCCGGGCGTTCGCTTACGGCTGTTTTGTAGTTGAGGCCATAAGCAATACTGCGCAGGTCAAACAATTTGTAGCGCACCATTACCGAAAGTAACAGCGCAAAGGTTATCCAGCCCAGAGCCTCCCAGCTCTTCATAAAATATTTGAAGGCACCCACAAAACCCATGAAAATGGA
Organism: Chitinophagales bacterium; assembly: GCA_038228575.1. GTDB lineage: Bacteria > Bacteroidota > Bacteroidia > Chitinophagales > Chitinophagaceae > Flavipsychrobacter. The sequence goes on from JBBRPD010000024.1 coordinate 29,009, forward strand.
AAACAATAACAGAAAACCCGAACCAGCCGGTATCCTGAAAAAAGGTAACTCCATATACGCACCCATTATCAGCAGCGCGAAATAAGAAAAGAATGCAGCAAAAATAACGTTGCGGTGATGGCGCCGCATTACCGTATTCATTACTCGCGGGTGGTAGGGTGCAATGTCTTCCGATAGCGATAACTTCAGCCTGCCGGTAATAAAGGAACGGGCAGGTATCATATCCAGCTCATAGTCCAGCGTATCATAGGGTATCACACTGCGTATGCGCGAGGGCTTTGCCAAGGTAGATAGAACAGTTTTAAAAAAATCTCGGCTTACCCTGAAAAAATAAGCAAACGAGATAAGCACCAGTGTAATAAAACCCAGGTAGAAGCCGAACTGCAACCACAATATTTTAGCCAGCTTTGAGTGCTCATTCAACCATTGAAAACGGAATGAAACAACAGAATAAAAAACTAAAAAAACAAACGGGATTATGGAATTATTAATGCAATAGACGGTAAATGCGTGCCGGGTAGCACCCATATAAGGCAACCGCTTACTGTGTATAATGAAGGTGGTAATGTGCCACGTCATCATGAAAACGCAAAATGCGCTCCCCAGTAAAAACATACTCATAAAGTTGATCTTGCCCAGGTATTCCGGTGCCAGTAATAGCGTAGATGCGCCAAAGTGCGCGGCAAAATGCCCGCTGATGGTGAGCACAACAATTAACCAAAAACTCAAAAGTAATTGCGACTTCCTGAAATGAAGCAGCAACAGTTGTACCGGCAGAAAATAATAAATGCTTTTAAGCGCACCCTTCATGCTCAAACTCTGAATTTAAGTTCAAGCTACAATTTTTTTTGCTAATGAGTATGTGAAGATTTTGAGAAGAGGAGATTGCAGTATGTAGGGTCTGCTGAATAAGTCAGGGCACGGTTGCGGATAAAAAAGTGTAAAAAATCTTGCCAGCAGGTAATAGGATGCTTGCCCGGCCAGTTTGACCAGGTTAAGCACCAGAATAATGGAAGCGATCCAGGACTCGCTTGTTTGAGTCAGCCTTGCTTTAATACAGTTCATTCCGTATCCGGCTTTGGCCTGTCCAAACTTCCCCTCTATTGGATTTCGCTCCCCCGGACTTACGTGTGCCTCCACTGCCTTTGGTCTTCCGAGCGGTTTAGCGCGTAGCGCTATGCCCAGTAATTTTAGTTTTCGTCTGTTTTCCCTGGTGCAATAAATTTTATCAGCCAGTACTTCTTTTGGATAATAGCCAAACCTTTTTCTATGCCTTTCAACAGCATCCATTAACCGGGTGCCTTCATTAAACGCTTCCCAGGAAAAATCCTCGATGAATGCAAAACCACCCATCAGGCTGACCTGTATTTTTGCGCCAAACTCCACCTTTGCAGTCGTCTTTCCCCTTACTATCGGACGTACGTCTGGTTGATGGATGCTTACTATTCTATGTGCTATGGTGTGTTTCTTTTCTACGTACATCTCGGTTTGCTGCTCGTAGAACGTCTGTATGACCAGCAGATATTTGTATTGATGGCGATTGAGCGGAATGCTTTGATGAGCTTGAAGTAGTTTATGGATGTGCCCTATGTTGCGTCTGAGGTATTGCAGTTGCTGTCTGATGGCCCTGCGGATCTCTTTCTTTGTTTTTTGCTTCTTTTGTGCTGTTTTCAAATAGACTGTCCGTGCAACTTCCCGGTATGTACGGGGCTTTGATTTGTGTAGATCGGGGCTGTACAACACGTCTATCAACTCCTGAGACTTTTCCCGGGCATCATTGAGCAAATCTAAATCTGTAGGGAAGCGGATGTCCTGCGGACAAGCTGTAGCATCTATGAGTAACTGCCCTTTGTGCAGGGATGGGGTGGCTGGCTGTTCCGTTATTTTATCCACCGCCGTTTGCTCCCGTTGCCCTGTATCTTTATCTATCGGCACATCTGCCAAAGCAACAGACCCGGCACTTATCTTATCGCCGCCTTCTTTCGTTGCGTTGTTTGTATCCGTTCCGTCATCCTGTGGCGGCTCCCGGCCTATTGTTCCTCCGGCGGTTAATCCAAGTATTTTTTCATTGATTACATTTACAGTGTCTGCATCCAAACGTTTGCGGAACTCTACAAATAACGAAGGGTCGAAGGGTTCCTCGTTGTTAAAGCTGCTGTACCCGATAAAGTACTGCATGTACATATTTTCCTGTATCTGCAATACTGTTTCCCTGTCACTGAACCCACACATGTGCTTAATGATTACCGCTCCTATCACTACCCGGGCATTGATGCCATCTGCCCCCGTCTGGCTATTATGCATCTGTTTTTGATATACATTTACTAAACTATCCCAAGGTATCTGACCGGCAAGGACAACCCAGCGGTTCTGTGGATTTAATTGTTGCGCAAATGGTGTCTCAAATCCAGGAAGCAGAATTTGCCGGGGACTCGTATACTTTTGCTTGGATGCACGGGTTTTTAACGCTTTTGCCATATTCCTTTGCACTTAGTCCCTACTAATTTCGCAATTATTCCCGTATTTATTGCATTCTATGGTTTTTCAGCAGACCCTATGTATACCCTGGGTGTTACGGCATTATAGCTATCCAGCTACGTAATGCTATATGCCTCATACGGGTTACCTCCATGCTGTTGGGTACATTTCAAATCTTTGCACTACCTGAATAAAATCCTCACCCCAACCCTCTCCATAAATGTAGAGGGAGGTCAATGTCTGCGCAGTCGCGCATGTGTGATTTAAAATAAGAATAATGCGAAAAGTTGAAATCCACCTATCCTGTTTATAACTGGTAGCACCTATTGTTGCGCTGCATTATTTAATAAAGAACGGCACAAATAGCAGCCCCTAAACTGAGGACTTCTGTCCCTTACAATATTCGCTGCGATTACATGTGCGACAGCAGCACCTGTGGAGCAACACCAGTCAAGATTACAATAACACAAGTAACCAACATCATTATTTTATCGCCCATTGTAACCGGTGAGGTAATTTCCGGCTCGCCGGTTTTGAAGTACATAGCAATAATTACCCGGAAGTAGTAGTAAACGCTAATTGCTGCCATAAGTAATGCAAATATTACCAGCCACAGCAAATTGCCTTGCTCTACCACTGCGGTAAGCACATAGTATTTTGCCATAAAACCACCGGTAAGCGGTATACCCGCCAAAGAAAATAAGAAGATGCTTGCAACAAATGCCAGGAATGGCTCTTTCTTAGCCAGACCATTGAACCCATCGTAGGTATAGTCTTTCAGTTTTATTAAAACGGAGAACACACCTATGGTACCAACGCTATAAGCTACCGCATATATCATTATGGCATTCCATGCCGTATTGTTCACCGCTATTACTGCAAATAACATAAAGCCTGCCTGCGCTATGGAAGAATAAGCCAGCATACGCTTCACACTCTGCTGGAATACCGCGGTAACATTACCTACCAGCAAGGTAGCTGCGGCTATAATAGCTATTATCAATACCCAGTGGTCGCTCAGGTTGGCAAATGCCACATGGAACAAACGCATGAACGCATAAAAAACGCCAGCCTTTACCACGGTAGCCATGTAGGCCGTAAATGCCGTAGGTGTGCCGTCATACACATCTGGCGTCCAGGTATGCATAGGTGCAGCCGATACTTTAAAACCAAGTGCAACTACAATGAACATAATACCAGCCAAAGCCAAAGGGCTCAGTGATTCGGTATGCAATACGCTCACCATATCCTGTATATTAAATGAACGTGTAGCACCGTACAAAAGGGTAATACCCATCAGTAATATACCGGTAGAAAATGCACCCATCAGAAAATACTTCAATGATGCTTCACTGCTTTTCAAATTGCGCTTGTCGCTGCCAGCCAGTATATATTGCGGTATGGACATGATCTCGATGCCGATAAACAGCATGAGCAATGTGTTAAAGGTAGAAAGCAGGAACAAACCACACAGAATGAAGAAAATTAATGCAAAATACTCCGCAACATGACTACCCACTTTTTCAACTTCCTTCCCTATTAATAATACATATAGAGCAGTGCAACCCGTCATTAGGGTATTGAACCACAATGAAGCATGATCGAGGCGCAACATATTGTTGAACATCATTTGTGGTTCTGTAGCCGACGCAGTTACCAGATCGTATATGTTCACACCCAGCAAACCCAGGAACAACACAGCCGCCAGCAATGTTACAGTCTTCTTATTGTCCACCATTAAACCGATGAACATCATTAAAATACCAAAAACCGTAGTAGCAATAATTGCATTCATATTGAAAAATCAAAAAATCAAAAATCAAAAAAAATTATCTCCTCATTTTCCTGCCTCACGTTCTACTATGTCACCCCTTCGGGATTTTCCCCTTAACTTAATGTCGTTGCCCTTCAGGGTTTACAATATTATTCAATATTAATTCACAACACCCAACCCTTCTCAGCACAATTTACAATTAACCATTTATAATTTACAATTACTTAACTATCATGCCAGCTACACTTGCAGTCAGGTCAAGTAATGGTTTCGGGTAAAAGCCTAAGAACAAGATGAGTGTAATAATAATTGAAAGCCCTACATATTCATTAATGCTCAGGTCTTTTGCAATAACCATGGTGGTTGCTTCGCCGTAAGCTGTTTTCTGAATCATGTTCAGGGTATATACCGCACCCAAAATAATACCCAGACCAGCAATAACCATTATGGTCATGTGGTTAGCGAATGCGCCACCAAACAAACCATTGAACAACATGAACTCACCCACAAAGCCATTGGTTAACGGCAATGCAATATTAGCCAGAGATATGATGACTAATGCTATGGCCATTTGTGGTGCCGTGCTCGCCATGCCACCTAATTTGGTCATGTCGCGGGTACCCCATCTGTTTTCAATCATGCTTACAATTAACCACATACCGGTAATATTGATACCGTGGTTAAACATTTGCACCATAATACCATGCATGCCCACATTGTTGTGTGCAAAAGCCACTGCACACATTAAACCCATATGCGCTATAGAAGAATAAGCTACCAGGCGCTTGATGTCGGTCTGCACAATTGCAATGCACGAAGCATATACAATACCTATTACTGAAATTACAATTACGGTATTTGACCAGTATTCTACGCCGGCAGGCAACACAGGCAGCAACCAACGTAGTACTGCGAAAAGGCCCATTTTTACCATTAATGCACTCAGCACAATAGTAACCGGGGTTGGCGATTGCTCGTAAGTATCTGGCTGCCAGGTATGGAAAGGGAATATCGGCATTTTAATAGCAAAGGCTATAAAAATGAGCCAGAATAACCACATTTGCTGCCCAACAGGTAACGAAGCACCAGTATGCACTATATTAGCCCAAGAATACGCATTGGCACCCGGGTTTCTTGTAGCCAGGAAAATGAGGCCCGCAAGCATCATTAAGCTACCTAAAAATGTATAAACGAAAAACTTAAAGGTAACCTGTATGCGCTTTTCGCCGCCCCACTGTGAGCACAGGAAGTAAACAGGTATCAGCGCCAGTTCCCAGAAGAAGTAGAACAACAATGCATCAGATGCCAGGAAAACGCCCATAAGGCCAGCCTGCGCCAGTAACATAAAACCATAGAAAGAACCAGGCCTTTCCACGTCTTTGTTTATCTGGCTTATCATTACCACCATCATAACAATACCGGTAAGCAGGCACAACATGCTGCTCATGCCATCGGCCAGTAAACTGAAACTGGCGCCTAACTGCGGCATCCATTCGTAGATGAAAGTAGCCGGCGGGGCAGTATAATTACCCGCACTTACAATTGCCGAAATTGCAAGTGTAGCCATTGTGCTGATAAGTGCCAGCCCTTTTGCAGCATCGCCTTTTACAGCGAAGGAAAGCGCGCCTGTAAGTAATGGTATAAGAATAAGTAATACTAAAGTCATTATGCTAAGCGTAATTTAAAAAATCAAAAACCTGTGGGCTTTTTTATTAAATATATTTATGCTATTCTAATTATTTTATCCACAAAAAGCTGAGGGCAAACAGCACCACCATGCCCATAACCATTATAAAGATGTAAAAACCAACCTGGCCGGTTTGCAGCAAACGCATGCGGTCGCCACCCCATTTAACCAACTTGCCTACACCATTAACGCTGCCGTCAATACCCATTCTTTCCGCAAACCTATCCAGCAAGCCAGATAATATTTCAATAGGGCGAACGATCATGGTATCATATAACTCATCAACATACCATTTGTTTTCCAGCAAACCCGCAATGCCCTTGTTGGGTAGAAAATTCGGGGTCTTATTTATGGAATAGGCCATGAATATCATAATTACCGAAACACCTACCGAAATGCCCATCAGCATCCATTCTGTAGCAGCGGCAATGGGTGCTTCCGCAAGGTTTTTTACAACCGGGCTTAGGTATTCGTTCAGCAAATTGTGTTCGCTCATTACCTCTGGCAAACCAACATAACCACCTATAACAGAAAGAATAGCCAATACAACAAGTGGCAACGTCATTGCCGCAGGGCTTTCATGTAAATGATGGTGCTGCTCTTCTGTGCCACGGAATTTACCTGTGAACGTAAGGAAGTACAAGCGGAACATGTAGAAAGCCGTCATCATTGCAGCAGCAATACCTAATACATATAAAACCGGGCTATTGGCAAATGCAGCAGTAAGTATAGCATCTTTCGAGAAGAAACCTGAAAGCCCCGGTATACCGGAAATTGCCAGGCAACCCACAAGGAAGGTAAGTTGTGTAATGCGCATGTGCTTACCCAAGCCTCCCATTTTACGAATATCCTGCTCGCCACCCATTGCATGTATAACACTACCTGAACCCAGGAATAACAATGCCTTGAAGAACGCATGCGTCATAACATGGAACACAGCTGTGGTATAAGCACCTACCCCAAGGGCAAGGAACATAAAGCCTAGCTGGCTCACCGTGGAATAAGCTAAAACCTTCTTTATATCGTATTGCTTTATGGCAATGGTAGCCGCAATAATTGCCGTAGAAAGACCAATAATAGCAACTATATGTAAAGTGAAGGGTGATAAAGTGTACAATGCATTGCTGCGGGCAATCATATATATACCAGCCGTTACCATGGTTGCGGCATGTATGAGCGCGGAAACCGGTGTAGGACCTGCCATCGCATCGGGCAACCAGGTATACAAAGGTATCTGTGCACTTTTACCGGTAGCACCTATGAAAAAGCAAATTGCTATTGCCGTATATACCGATGGGTCAACACCGGCATTTGCAGCCAGCAATTTACCCGAGAACTCCATATAAGAAAGGGTACCGAAATGATACAATACTAAAAGCATACCTACCAGGAAGCCTAGGTCACCAATTCGGTTCATTACAAAAGCCTTCTTGGCAGCATTAGTATATTCTCTTTTCTTGAACCAGAAACCAATTAATAAGTAAGAACACAAACCAACACCTTCCCAACCTATGAACATGATGAGGTAATTAGCACCTAACACCAATAATAACATGGAAAACACGAACAGGTTAAGATAAGCGAAGTATTTAACCATGCCCTCGTCATGCGACATGTAAGAGGCAGAATAAACATGGATAAGGAAACCAACACCCGTAATAATTAACAGGAATAAGGACGATAATGCATCGACCTGGAATGCAAACGGTATTTTGAGATTACCAGACTGTATAAAATCGAATAGAGTTACGATAACCGGACCATGAAAATTAGGCCCCTTCACTTCCATGAAGATACCTAATGAAACAACGAAAGAAGCCAGGATAGCCGTGCTGCCAATAATACCAGCAAGCGACTTAGGCATCTTATTCCACAACAAGCCATTGATCAAAAAGCCGATCAAAGGAAACAATGGTATTAAATATACTAATTGCGACATATAATTATTGTAATTCAAGATTCAAAAAAGAGACAAAGCCCCGTTTGAAATTGTTGTGTTTTTTAATGTTTTAACCTGTTCAGAATATTAATATCCACTGAATGCACTTTTCGGTACATCATTACTATTACGGCTAGCCCCACAGCAACTTCCGCAGCAGCAACTACCATAATAAAGAATACAAATAGTTGCGCATCAGCATCGCCATACATTTTTGAAAAAGATACCAGCAGCAGGTTTACGGCATTCAGCATCAATTCAATGCACATGAATATGATAATGGCATTGCGGCGCATTAACGTACCCATTATGCCTATGCAGAACAGCAACAGGCTCAAAAACAAATAGTGTAACGATGTAACCGGCATATATAAAAATTAAAACTGAAAACTAAAAAATTAAGATGCCTGCTTTCGCGGTATCATTCATTTTCAAAAAACCTATTGTTGTACCGACCGCTCGTCGCTCTTAGGCAAATCCTGACCTGGTTCTTTTTTACCGATCACAACTGCACCTATCATCGCGCTCAGGAACAACACACTGCTTATTTCAAACGGCAATACATACTGTTTAAATAATACTTTACCCAGGTTACCGATTAAACCAATGTCGGTTGACTGTGGATTAACTTCAATAGTAGTAGCGGTTTTAAGTGCCGCCAGAATTATTAGGAACAGAACGCCGCCCGATATTACACCCGCCAGCTGCACCATTTGCCCTTTTTGCGGCTCTACATCGGCGTTCAGGTTCATCAGCATTATCACAAACAGGAATAATACCATTATGGCACCGGCATAAACGATCATATTAACAATGGCCAGGAACTGGGCATTCATTAATATATAGTGACCAGAGATGGCAACGAAAGTAGCGATAAGGAATAATACACTATTTACGGGGTTACGACTCAGTATTACGCCAAGTGCGCAACCGACTGCCATTACAGATAAAAACCAAAATAAGATACTGTAGATGTCCATTTTATGTACTGTCTATCCTTGTTTATTAGTGTTAGGAATAAGGAGGTCGTCTTTTTTGTAAATAAAACTCTTCCTTGTATAATTTGATGGCATCACGGTTTCAGTAAGGTACACTGCATCTTTTGGGCAAGCCTCTTCGCAATAACCGCAGAAAATACAACGCAGCATATTTATTTCATATTTCGCGGCATATTTTTCTTCCCGGTACAAATGCTCCTCACCTGGCTTACGTTCTGCCGCTTCCATGGTAATGGCTTCAGCAGGGCAAGCCAATGCGCATAAACCGCATGCCGTGCAGCGCTCTTTGCCTTCTTCGTCCCTGTTAAGTATATGCAACCCACGGAAAACAGGGCTAAACGGGCGTTTTTCTTCCGGATAGCTTACTGTAGCCTTCTTTTTAAATATATGGCCAAGTGTAATACTCAATCCTTTCAGTATAGAAGGCACGTATGCCCGCTCACTGAGCGTCATTGGGTTACGGTTTACTTGTACCGATCTGTTAGTTAGCTTTTCCATTATTCTCTATTTCCCAAACTACTGTAGTAGTCAATTATTATTTCATGGTATACAATATAACACCACCGGTTACCAGCATATTTGCCAAAGCAAGCGGTATCAACGTTCTCCAACCCAATTTCATCAATTGGTCATACCTGAAACGAGGCAATGTCCAGCGGATGAACATGAAGAATAAAATCATGCACACAACCTTTGTCATTAATGAACCAACACAAGCCAATGCAAAAACACCACCCGGAACTGCTGCCTGCACTTTATCCATGAACGGGAAGTTATAACCGCCAAAGAACAACGTACTGATAATAGCCGAACTGATGAACATATTGATGTATTCAGCAAAAAGGTAGAAACCAAGTTTCATGGAAGAATATTCCTGGTGGTAACCCATGTTCAATTCACTTTCGCACTCCGGCAAGTCAAATGGTGCGCGGTTCAGTTCAGCAAAAGCACAAATCAGGAAGATGAAAAATCCTAATGGTTGCTTAAAGAAATTCCAGGTAAAATAACCATCATGCCAAAAGCCGTGTTGCTGGTTAACTATATCTTTCAGGCTTAAAGAACCTGTCATCATTAATAAAGCAATAAGGCTGATGCCCATAGCCAGTTCGTAAGAAATAGCCTGAGAAGCAGCACGGATACTACTTAACAAAGAGAATTTGTTGTTGGAAGCCCAGCCACCCAGCATTACGCCGTAAACACCAAGACTCACCACACCAAACACGAAAAGTATACCAATGTTGATATCTGCAACCTGTAATGCAACAGTCCTGCCGAACATCTGTACATCAGGGCCCCACGGTAAAACGGCACTGGTCATGGTTGCGGTAAGCATTGCCAGGCAAGGACCAAGTATAAATATGAAACGAGTAGAACGGTCAGGTATGATCTCTTCTTTAAAGAATAGCTTTAAACCATCAGCCAGTGGTTGTAATAAACCAAATGGGCCGGCACGGTTAGGGCCAAGCCTGTCTTGCATAATAGCCGCAACTTTACGCTCTGCCCATGTAGCATACATAGCCACGCCAAGCGACCCCATCAGGATTACCGAAATGAGAATAGCTTTTTCTATTATAAGAGCTGTGTCAATATTCAATAACAGCATAGTGGCGCAAAAGTAGTTTTAGTTAGTTAAAAAATTATCGTTTGTATCAAGTTTTATTAGCCGGGGCTCATAACTATCGCAAACCGAATATCAATAAACGCTTATATTATTTTCCTTTCGGAGTAAAATCAGTAGAATGTGCGGGGCCAGCAATCTTTGAAAGTTCAATTTCAGGCTTGTTCACATCACTGATGTCATGTATCTCCATCAGGAATTTCGGGTCTTTACCAATCACTTTATCTATAACTATCGGCGTTTTCTTCGTGCCCACATAGTGGCCTTGTGCAATAACGCTGCTTCTGGCAATAACTGATGGGCCTTCAATAACCCAATCTTTAGTGCTTTTCTTTTCGAAGCGGCAATCATTGCATATCCAGTCTTCTACTTCGTTCCATTCATTTTTACGTGCCGTAACCCTGAACACCTCATCACCACGCATCCAAAGCCTTACTTTGCCCGAACACTTGGTGCAGGTGCAATGTGCATCAACGGGCTTAGTAAACCAAACACGGTTTTTGAAACGGAATGTTTTGTCGGTAAGCGCACCCACCGGGCAAACGTCAATTACATTACCAATAAACTCATTATCTAGCGATTTATTGAGCAATGTGCTTATCTCAGAATGGTCGCCTCTTTCCAATACACCATGCTCTCTCTTTTCAGTAAGTGCATCGGCGGTAAATACGCAACGGTAGCACATAATGCAACGCGTCATGTGTAGTTGTATATAAGGGCCAATGTCTTCTTTTTCAAAAGTACGGCGGGGGAAATCGTAACGGGTGGCTTCTGTGCCGTGCTCATAGCTCAGGTTCTGGAGGTCGCACTCCCCGGCCTGATCGCAAACAGGGCAATCAAGCGGGTGATTGATCAACAAAAACTCCACAATACCTTTACGGGCATCGAGCACTTTTTCTGAAGTGATATTTTTCACTTCCATACCATCCATAACCGTAGTACGGCAACTTGGCACCAGCTTAGGCATAGGGCGCGGGTCTTTTTCCGATCCCTTGCTCACTTCCACCAGGCAGGTGCGGCATTTACCACCACTTTCCTTCAATTTGCTATAATAACACATAGCTGGTGGGGTAACATCACCACCTATCATACGTGCCGCATTCAGTATAGTAGTACCAGCGGGCACTTCAATAGTGATATTGTCAACGGTTACTTTAAAATTCTGAACTTCAGACATAGTCTATACGATTCTTTTATTACTCAGCATTCTTTATTTTCAACTATTTCAACTTTCTCATTTCATCAATAGATGCATTGCGATTGTGTTTGTATAGGTAATTCAACCACAAAGTTAATGTACCAATTGTTTTTCCATTACATTTTATCAATTCAGCACACAGTGAACTCAAATGGATATTTTCATTAACACTCTGGTGCTTTGTTAATCGCTTCAATCCTTGCAAATCGTTAGGCAGTCCAATACTGTTAAGATTAAGCCCCGTTTCTTTTGCAGCATTTAAAACCCATATTTCAATGGCCGGAGCCAATTGAATAAAATAGTGGTTTTTAGCCTTGTGCTTCCATAGAATCTGACTTTCTGTAACTATGGCTTCATCAAACTCTAGTAAGTAATCTACTTGCATTTTATCCTTATCAATAATTCCAACAGCAAAATCATCTATTCCTTTTAGAGTATTGGCAACCTTAGTGCAACATTTTTGATGATTAACTCTTTTTGTTTTTAATATGGCTTTAACCAGTAGTGTGTCAAAATAACATTCGGGTACAAAGTTATTCTCCATTAGTCCAAATAGCTTTCAAGGTTAAAGAACAGATCAACTCCGAATTGATATACCTCATGTAACTCATTGTCAGTAAGTCTTTTAACTGTAGTTTCTCCATTTTTTACCCCAACTAAATAGACCGCTAAATCCTTTTTTCTTACGTCGTCATTTTCGATGAAGTCAGTCAAAACAAATGGACTATGTGTTGCAATGAAAAATTGATTATCTGATTTATCAAATATAACATCCCCTGTAAACTTACTAACGTACGGTGGGAACATATGTGCTTCTGGCTCCTCGAAAATCAAAACGGAATTTTTATTTGAGGCTATTGCCGCTTCATAAAAAATCAGTCGCTGGAGAGTGTCCGCAATTGAACTAAATGGAAGCATAAAATTATTCTTTTTATACTTTTTTAATATCTTGACTGAGTTTTCACTTGTGTCGTAAACATATTCACCTTTGATTTTTGCAAATTCAGTTTTAAGTAAATCGACTAACTGACTATTGCTGTTTATTATCTCAAACAAATTATTGCCATACGGGGGAATAAGTACAGGAAATACAGTTTTTTTTGTTTTTAAATTCTCAATAGAATAGTGATATTTTAGAATCTCGAATCCGCCAAAAGCTCCAATTTTTAATGGTAAGTTTTCAAATTTCGCACGCATTTCATTGTCAAAAAAAACATGTGGGTCTTTCGAATCTGTTTTTTGCTTGTCATATTTATATAAACACTTTAGAGGATAATAAGCGGTCATATCAAAAACACTCGCAAAACGCAATTCCGTACCATTAATATTCACGTGTATAGGAGAGTTGATATCCGCACCATAAAATAATTCGGGTAAAGAATTCACCCTAACAAAGTCAGTAAGTTTTTTACTTCCAGCAATTTTCAAATAAGGTAGTGAAAACAAACTAAGCGCTTCCAAAATATTACTCTTCCCCACATTGGGATAGCCAATAAACACATTAATCCGCTTACACCCCTCAATTTTCATGTGGCGTATGGATTTGAAATTGGTTATTTCTATATGGTCTATGTGTGTCAAAGTCAAAAGTTAAAAGTCAAAAGTATTTATCTCTTTGCTATGGGGCAATTGCATTAATCCCTTTTTCAAAATTTTTAATGAATTGAACAACGGTGGTAACTTCATCGACATCTATAAGATTTTTCCTCTGGTTAAAGTAATCCCAATCAGACTCATGACTAATTTTATTCCGTCTCTCAATTATTAAGCCTAATTCGTCTTTTATTTCCTTCGCCTTTATTCCAATGTTGGCTTCCAATTTTGTCCAAACATTCTTTATATTTATCACGTCAAATATATTTTCAATACTCTTCTGAGATTGAAAAGATTCAGTTTTTTGCATTTTGCGAATCTCGTTGTTGAGAAAATTTCTTTTTTCCGCATCAGAAAAGGCGTCATTCATTTCCCTAATCAACTGAATAGATATTTTAATCTTATCAAATTTTACATTAAAATTACCAGTCCCTAAAAACCCTTCCACTATCTCAGTTCGGTAAAAATCATGCAGATAATTGTCTAGGGCGCTTACTGATAGCACTATTACCGCTCGAAGTAGCTCATCAGCGTTAGCGATCAACAGAGGAAATTGCTTTATCAAAATTTCATGTATAGATAACAAACTATCAACAGAAGCAATATTTCTAATAAAATTATCATGAGCAAAAGTGTTACTTGCCATTATTTTTCATTAATTTAATAATTTTATAGTATATATCATCAAATATTTTGCCAATATCAATTATACTTAGTTCCTGTGTATTAGCTGCGAACCCACTATTACCTGTATCCTGTTCGCTTAAAGAAAAAATAGGCTTTGACACCCTATGAGAAACTTGTTGGAGGGTATTAAAGCTTTTAATCTCTGCTAACAGATAATCACTCTCTGTTTTTTCTAATAAAATAGAATTTTGGCGCAAAGCGGGTATCAGAATGGATTTGATTTCGCTGTCTAATTCATTAATTACATTTTGAACAGCCGCCGCAGGTTTATTGCTACGCACATTAAAATTATTTACAGTATATCCCAAAAACTTTGTTGTAAAATCTGGTAAGGGATATACTGAATCTCTAAAATGAACCTGAGCTTTTTTGTACCAGCTTGCCCAATTGGGCAAAATTTTTGATAAAGATTTGACAGCCTGCTTGGAAAAATAATCAACACCACAAGGTATAATGAAATAATTTGATGAAAATAGCAACGTCTGATTAATAGCACTCAGACTTGGATTAAGATCAATAAAAACATAGTCGACTTTATTTATATTTGCACATTCAGTGATTAATTTATAAAATGAACCCGGTAAATTAGTCATAGTTAAAAAGGTTATATTGAAATTTACTGCTACGCTTAACTGCGTTTCATACTCAGTTATTTCAAACGACCCGGGCAATAAAAAAAGGTTTGGATTGTTCCCAATTTTGGGACAGCGCACTGCTTCAATCAGCTTTGGCCTCGCTTCGAATGCAGGTGCTAAACCAGACTTAATGTTATCATTAGGGTATTTTTCGTAATGATTGGCAAACTCATCTTCTCCTAAACAAAGTGTGGACAAATTACATTGTGAATCGGCATCGACCATCAATACTTTTTTTCCTTTTAATGCAAACTTCCAGGCAAGGTGGTATAATATGGTTGTCTTACCAACTCCTCCTTTATGATTAAAAAAACTAATTATCTGAGCCATATATACTGATATTAAATACTGTATTCCGATTATTTTTACGCGCTTGCAGGTATTTCTCTCGGGTCAGCATAATGTGCTATACCGTAGTTCCTTTTTTGTGATTCTTCAGGGTTCTTTACGTGCCACTCAAACTCATCTCGGAAGTGACGGATAGCCGCGGCAACTGGCCAGGCAGCAGCATCGCCCAGTGGGCAAATGGTGTTACCTTCTATTCTGCGCTGTATATCCCACAACAGATCAATATCACTCATCTTGCCTTTTCCGTACTCTATATTCTTGAGTATTTTGTACATCCAGCCGGTACCTTCACGGCAAGGGCTGCATTGTCCACAACTTTCGTGGTTGTAAAATCGGGCCAATGTCATGGTATGGCGTACCACACACTGGTCTTCATCTAACACAATAAAACCACCCGAACCCATCATACTACCAGTGGCAAAACCACCGTCAGAAAGGCTTTCATAGTTCATGATACGGGTTTCACCCTTAGCTGTTTTAAACAACAAATTAGCAGGAATTATAGGTACCGACGACCCGCCCGGTATACAAGCTTTCAGCTTTTTACCCTTGGGTATGCCACCACAATATTCATCGCTGTAAATAAATTCTTCTACGCTGATGGTCATATCAATTTCATAAACGCCAGGTTTGTTTACATTACCGCAAACAGAAAGCAGTTTAGAACCAGTTGAACGACCCACACCTATTTTAGCGTACTCATCTCCACCCATGTTTATGATGGGCACAACCGCAGCCAATGTTTCCACATTATTTACCACAGTAGGGCGCATCCAAACACCCTGTATAGCGGGGAATGGTGGTTTCATACGTGGGTTGCCACGCTTACCTTCCAGCGACTCTATCAATGCGGTTTCTTCGCCGCAGATATAAGCGCCAGCACCCCTGTGTACATATATCTCGCAATCGAAACCAGTGCCTTGTATGTTTTTACCCAGCCAGCCGGCGTTCTTAGCTTCCTGTATCGCCTGTTCCAGTATATCCGGAATCCAGGCATACTCACCACGTATGTAAACATAAGTAGTGTTACTGCCCAATGCAAAGCTGCTGATCAACAAACCTTCAATAAAAAGATGCGGATGGAACTCCATCAAATAACGGTCTTTAAAAGTACCCGGTTCTGATTCATCCGCATTACAAACCAGATGGCGTGGCACGCCTTCCGGTTTAGCCAGGAAACTCCACTTCATACCGGTGGGGAAGCCAGCTCCGCCACGGCCGCGAAGGCCGCTTTTCTTCACTTCTTCCACTATATCAGCCGGTGGCATTTTGAGCGCCTTTTCAGCCGCCCTATAACCACCATGCTTTTTGTAAGTATCGTAATACCTGATACCTTCTACTTTATCGTGTTCTAATAAAAGTTTTATCGCCATTATTTCAAAATCAAAAAGCAAAAGTAAAAAATCAAAATCTCATTTGATTTCTCCTCTTCTGTGTTACTTAAATTATTACATTTTTACACTCTGTCTGGCAAATAGTTCCCAATGCCCACTCTTCCAAACCCACACTTGCAACACTTTTAATTTAAAAGAAAATACCTTTCCCTCCATTTCTGCATCAATATCTGCATCCATTCTTGCGGAAGCGGTATTGCCTTCTACCATCATTTCTTTGTGACCCGGCAGTATTTTTTTGTAAGTTATTTTACCGTTATACAAATCATCTATCAACTCCCGCTTGGTTTCCAGCCAACCGTTAGAGTGACCGTAAACCAGATTGTTATGTAGCAACTTTTTCAGGCTTACTGAATCTTTCGCCAGCAATGCTTTGTCAAAGTCATTTATAGCCTTGCTCAGTACTTCAGTATTCGCTTTTTGGGCGAATACGGTGCAAGAGATCAGTAAGAATAATATTGTTATGGTTTGCTTCATTAACTCTTATCTATTATCAACATAAAATCTTCCATCGGGTCAAAGAAAAAGTCGCTCCAGCCTGTTTTGTGTTCGTCTCTTTCCTTTTCGTTGGGTAAGCCTGTGTGTATTACTTTAATCACTGTTCCACCCTGGCTATCACCTTTCAACGAATAATGAACTTCTGATGGTTTTGCATCTTCTGCCCAATCGGTTGTTTTCCAGGTATAGGCTAATTCATTCTCACTTGTTTTTATCACCTCTCCTGTAACCCAGCCATCAAACATTTCGAATCGGCCACCTGGCTTATTTTCTATAACCGCATCGCTGCCGCACCATTTTCTTATCAGGGTTGCATCTGTGAGCAATTGCATTACTCTTGCTGGCTTGCCCGATAGTCTAAACTCCAAATTAATATCGTAGGACATTGTGCTTAGTTTTTAGCCTGCGCTCTTAATTCGTCTATTAATTTATCTACCTTTTCTTTGGTTAAATGCTCCCTGTAGAACTTACCTAACTGCATCATTGGCGCGTAGCCACATGCACCGAGGCACTCTGCCGGTTTAAGGGTAAACAAGCCATCGGTGGTAGTTTCTCCTTCTTTTATGTCGAGCTTTTGTTTTATGTATTCTATTATGTCGTCGCTGCCATTCAGCATGCAAGGGCCGGTACGGCAAACTTCTAAAAGATGTTTGCCTACAGGTTTTGTATTAAACATACTGTAAAAGGTGGCTACCTCATACACCTCAATCGGTTTTATGCTCAATATTTCAGCCACATAATCCATAACAGGAGCATCCAGCCAACCGCCAAATTCATCCTGCGCCATGTGCAGTAAAGGAATCAATGCGCTTTTCTCCTTCCCTTCCGGGTAACGTGCAATTACTTCCTCTACCTTTTTTAATTGTTCCTCTGAAAACTTTATACTCATTTGTTAGCGTATTCTTTTACAAATTTCTGAAAAACGTTTTATGCTTTATTAATCGCAAAAAAGCTACTTATTCTTCCTATTTTTAATCTTAAGTAATGCATTGACATCATCCATATCTTTTGGCCTACCAGCAGCGATTTTATTGTTAATCAAGTGGTTTATATGGATAACTTTTACCCGCAATTTCCCTTCTTGATATTCAAAAGCATCTTTATACGCATCTTCAAATGTTACCGCATCAATTGAAGTAAGAATATCAATCTTCACCGGGGGGACACCCATAGTTATATAAACACTTTCATCCATTACATCTCCGGTAGTAAAACCTAAACTTGCAAATCCAAAATCAGCTATAGCCTTTATCAATTTTACCGCATTCTCCTTTGTACGTTCAACAAAAAAATCCATATCTCCTGTTGTCCGGCTATGCCCGTGAATCACACTTGCATAACCACCTATTAGTATGAAATGAACTTCATTATTATTCAGACACTCAATAAAGTCTATAAAGTTATCGTCTAGTGTCATGAATTTACCAATCTTTTTTTACTACTGCACCCACCTTTTCTATTTTTTTCGGATAACTTCCTAATAAGTGTCCCCAAATCATTTTACGAAGACGTTCAGTTTCTTCAAGCCTCTCCTGTATTGACTTAGCCAACCAAAACAATAATTCGTCATCTGCTGCATCTGCAAAAGTTGTCGCTTTTCCCACCATTACCATCGTTCTTTTCTTCATACGGTAATAATTTTATTTATATTATTTTACGCATCCAACTCCCCGGCAATAACATTCAAACTACTCAGGGCTATAACCGCATCGCTTAACAAACCGCCTTCTACCATTTCAGGGTATGCCTGGTAATAGATGAAGCAGGGCCTGCGGAAGTGCAGACGATATGGCGTACGGCCACCATCGCTGATCAGGTAAAAACCTAATTCACCATTGCCGCCTTCTACCGAATGATACACTTCGCCGGCAGGTGCATCTATCTCTCCCATTATTATCTTGAAGTGATAAATGAGTGCCTCCATTTTGGTATATACATCCTCTTTTGCGGGAAGGTGGAATTTATCGGCTTCCGGTGCATAGAAGATGTTTTTCTGCTCGGGGAAATCCTGCTCAATCTTCTTTATTTTCTCCAGTGCCTGCTTCACAATGCTTACACTTTCCCAAATCTCATCGTTGCGCACCATGTATCTGTCATATACATCGCCTACGGTGCCTGTTGGTATCTTGAAATCAAAATCTTCGTAGCTTGAATATGGCATGGCTACCCGAACATCATAGTCAACGCCGGTAGCCCTTAGGTTAGGGCCGGTAAAACCGTAGTTCAGGGCACGTTCTGCGCTTATAGGGCCCGCACCAATGCAGCGTTCCATAAAAATACGGTTACGGTTCAGCAGTGTTTCAAACTCTTTCATCACAGCCGGGAAGGTGTTCAGGAAGTCATCCAGCTTATTGTATAGTGCATCGGTAAAATTGCGCTCGAAACCGCCTACCCTGCCCATATTGGTAGTCAGGCGCGACCCGCAAACCTCTTCAAAAATTTCGTATATTTTTTCCCTGTACTGGAATACATAGGTGAAACCTGTTAAGGCACCGGTATCTACCGCTACCACCGAATTACAAACCAGGTGGTCAGCAATACGAGCCAGTTCCATTACAACAACCCTCATGTAGTCAACTCTTTTCGGGGTTTTGATGCCCAGGAGTTTTTCAATGGTCATGTGCCAGCCCATATTATTAATAGGCGCCGAGCAATAGTTAAGCCTGTCAGTAAGGGTAGTTATCTGGTAGTAAGGGCGGCGTTCTGCAATTTTTTCAAATGCCCTGTGTATGTAACCAATGGTCGGAACCGTTTCCAGTACGCGCTCCCCGTCAATTTCCATTATATTCTGGAATACACCGTGCGTGGCAGGGTGCGTAGGGCCAAGGTTAAGCGTAGTAGTTTGCTTCTGAAGTGATTCTTCAGAAAGCTTTATATGATGTTGCGGTTGTTGTTGTAATTCGGTCATTGCTAAAATTTCATCAGTTTGTGACTTTCCTATCCGAACAAACATTGGCTCAATTGCCAATTATCGAATCGGTTAATTCTTATCCTCTTCCAAACATTTCATCATCTTTGTCCCTTCTGGTAGGGTCTTCCATTTCATATTCCTTACGCATAGGGAAATAATCCATTTCATCGACATTCAGAATCCTTATCAGGTTCGGATGTTCCAGGAAATTGATACCAAAGAAATCGTAGGTCTCTCTTTCCATCCAGTTAGCGGCCGAAAATAATTTTGATGCGGTATGTACATCCGGCTGCGCCGATGGCACATAAATTTTCATGCGCAAACGGATATTATCAACCAGATTATGCAAATGGTACACCACACTCAATTCTTCCCCTTTACGATCAGGAAAATGAACGCCCGTAAGGTCGGTCATGAACTGAAAGCGCATAGTAGGCTCGTTGAACAGGAAACTCAGCACTTCAACATTCATTGCGGCAGGCGCCCTGAAGGTCAATAAACCAAATGGACTTTCCCATTCGGTGAGTTTGTCACCAAATTTCTCAGTAAGCTTATTCTGTATTGTTTCGTTGGTCATTTGAATTCGGCAATTTGGTAATTCGGCAATTTGACAATCAGTGTTTTAATTCGGCAATTAGTGTTTGTTACTTTCAGCATTGCCGAATTTTCACATTGTCGGTTGTATTATTTCGTTGGTCATTTGACTTCGGTAATTCGATAATTATTTTCCAATAAGCACGTTCATTGGCTAATTAACAAATTGTCGAATTGGCTAATTATTTATTGAATAGCGTAGCTTTCCATTAATTCTTTGTAAACAGGGCTGTTCCTGCGCCTCAGACTCTCATTTTTTACAATATCCTGTAGTTTCATGATACCGTCCAAAATGCCTTCCGGCCTTGGTGGGCAACCCGGAACGTATACATCAACAGGTATTACCTGGTCAATACCTTGTAACACTGAATAAGAATCGAAAATGCCACCGCTCGATGCGCATGCACCAATCGCTATTACCCAGCGTGGTTCTGCCATTTGCAGATAAACCTGCCTTAAGATGGGGCCCATTTTTTTAGCAATAGTACCTGCCACCAACAACATATCGCACTGGCGTGGCGTAAAACCCATGCGCTCAGAACCGAAACGGGCCAGATCGTAGTTAGAACCCATGGTAGCCATGAACTCAATACCACAGCAGGAAGTAGCGAAAGGCAAAGGCCATAGCGAGTTAGCTCTTGCTAAACCCACTACCTTGTCAAATGATGTAGTTTGAAAACCCTCACCAGAATACCCTTCAGGAGCTTCAACCAATTTTATTTTCGTATTATATTGAACAGGACGCATGTCATTTAAATTAAAAATTAAAAATTAAAAGTAAAAAGTTCCGCTTCGGTAAAAAATTTGCACTCAAAACTCAAGGTGAGCGGTTATTACCATGTCACTTTAAATGAGCGTTCTTAACTTTTGCTTTTTTACTTTTCCAACCCTTTCATTTTTATGATGCTTGAAGCTATGATCTTTGATATTTCATTCGCTTCGCTAATCAATGTATTCTTTCATATTGTGTTGCCTTTATAATTTCAAGAAACATTCCTCAAAAAAAATAGCAACGTTTTTTAAATGTCGTAGGGCTTTTATGCTTCGGCCATTTAACTATGTATTTTAAAAGACTTTCATCCAACCATAACAAAATGGGCGTTTTAATTTTCTAGTTTTCCAACTAGTCTTCCCAGTCTAAAGCACCCTTCTTTACTATATATATGAAGCCACACAAAAAGAAGGCAACAAATAACACCACCTCCTTAAAACCCTCAACACCCAAATAGCGGAAATTGACTGCATAAGGATAGAAGAATATTACTTCAACATCGAATAATACGAACAGGATAGCGACAAGAAAGTACTTGATACCCATGGGCTGGCGGGCATTACCTACCGATGGAATACCACTTTCAAAGTTGATCAGTTTATCCTTGGTACGTCTTTTAGGACCAAGTAAATGGGTAACACCTATCATCATTCCCACGAAACCAATGGCAATGATCAATTGCAGTGCTACCGGAAAATAATTTAATGGCGTATTTTGGTCTGCTGTGAGCAATAAAAAATTCATATTTCGTTTTCCTTACTTAGAAAGTGTAAAATAATATACAAAGCTACGTTTATGCAGTGAAATTGCAAGCGGTGGAATTATTTCAGGATTAATTTTATTCGGATGCTGCTCGGGTAAATCAGATATAAAATTGAGGCAATTATCAAATAAATTTATAAAAGGCAAATGATGCCGTGTATTAGCACTATTTCCGGTTGTACTTCTTTAGCATTTATACACGCAAAATTTTCGGATGAGCAGAAAAATTAACCCGAAATTAAAATCTAATATGTTTTAAGCATAATGTTTTTGTTAACGTTGTATAGAGTTATGGCTGTTTGCTTTCCGTATCTTATCTTTGTCCACAATTAATACACATTTAGTGTTATTGAATGACAAACCCATGCTTAAAAAAATACTATCTGCCCTTTGTTTATCTATACTCAGCACCTTCGTATATGCGCAAACCCCATCGTGGGGATTTAACCTGGGCAGCGCTGCTGACGATGCAGCACAAATAACAAAAGTAGCACCAAACGGCAATGTAGTTGTTGCGGGTAAATTTTCCAGCACTATGGATCTTGACCCGAGCAGTGCCGTATATAACGTATACTGCGCAGGTGGCACCGATATTTTTGTTGCCTGCTACAGCCCAGCTGGAGCATTTATATGGGGTTTCAGCATCGGAGCCTCAAATTTTGAAGATGTTACTGAAATGACGATCGACGCCAATAATAATGTAATTATTGGGGGTGCTTTCATGGGTACTGGTATTGATTTTGACCCTGGCGCAGGTACTGCCATTCTATCGTTTGTTGGCGGTTATGGTGCCGCAGGCGGCGATGGTTTTGTAGCTAAATACTCTGCAACCGGCGCATATATGTGGGCTTATGACCTTGGTGCGCCTACTCGTTTCGATTTTACTACCGGTGTTGCGGTAGATGAATTGGACAATGTTTACGTTTGTGGTTATTTTACAGGAGTAATGGCAGCGTCAAGTTCCGTTACGTGGAATAGCTCTACTACCGGCAAAGGATATATCATAAAATATACACCGGGCGGTAGCTATATATGGGGCATCGTATTCGGTTGGCCCGGCTATTCGGCCGACGATTCTTACCCCTTCAGCATACAAGTGAAGCACGGAAAAATATATACCTGTGGCATTTTGGAAGGTTCATCTAATTTTGACCCTGCCGGTTCTGCCGCGGGTGCACTCAGCCCTTCCGGCAGGTATGATGGTTATTATGCTATCTACGATACTACCGGTGCATTTATATACACCAATTCTATTTCAGGTACCGGAACAGCAGACTGGGCAAATAATGTTACTCTTGATGCTTCCGATAATATGTACATTACCGGTACTACCCAAAGCCCTAGCCTTACATTTGACCCTACAGCAGCAGGCACCAGCACTGCTACCTGCCCGGGCGGCGGTGGCAATTTTGACCTTTTTATTTCGAAATATAACTCGGCGGGTGCTTACCAATGGGGCAAGGTGATGGGTGCAGCCGGCGACGACTTTGGTGTAAATGTTGACGTGAACGGCAGTAACGTTTTCTTTACCGGTAATTTTCAGAATACCGTTGATTTTGACCCTTCTGGTGCAGTAGCCAATTTGGCCAGCAATGGCGGCACCGATATTTACATCACCAAATTCGATCTTTCGGGTAACTACATCTGTGGTTTTAATATTGGTTCCTCACGCGACGATAACGGTTGGAGCCTATCCCACGACGCTACCGGCAATATGCTGGCCGCTGGCTTTTTTGCCGGCTCCGCAGTCGATTTTGACCCAACTGCTTCCAGTTTTCCGCTTACCAGTACTGGCGGCACCGATGGTTACCTCATCAAGTATAATTATGCAGCAAGTGCTGCACTAACAGGCACCCTTACGGGCGATACCATTTGCCAGGGCCAACCTGCATACTTAACGCTCAATATTACCAGTGGTGGCACAGGTCCTTTCACCGTTACGGTAACATCAAGTGCCGGGTCTTACACTTATACGGGCATTAATAACGGTGTTCCATTTCTTATTACCCCTGCGCCCACCGCCACTACAACCTATACTGTTACTACCATATCTTTTGCCGGTATGAGTGTATGCACGGGCACATCTGCAAGCGGCATTACCACTACAACTGTTGTAGTATCGCCTATTACCGCAGCTATTATACCAACAACTGTCAGTTGCAATACATTTTCATTCAGCGCGGGTGCAGGCTATACTGCATATGCATGGGCGTTCGATGATGGTGCTACTGCTACCACTAATCCTTCCACCCATACATTTTCAACAACTGGCACACACAGTGTTATTGTGCGCATTACTAATGCAACCGGCTGCATTGCCGGCGATACCATTAATGTCTCGGTAACGCCACCACCAGTAGTCAACATTGGCCCCGATACTACCTATTGCTCCGGTACACCTTATGTGCTGAGATCATCGGTTGTTTATGGTGCAGGTGTTAGTTATTTATGGAATACCGGTGCAACAAGCGCAACCATAGCACCCACCACTACTGGCACTTACTGGCTGGCTGTAACACAAACGGGTTGCACGACTACAGATACGGTAAACATTGTAGTACAACCCTCACCAGTAGTTAACCTTGGCGCAGACCCAGGCGCATGTACGGGCAGTTCAGCCACCATTGGCAGGGCCAGCGCGGCAGGCGATACTTATGTTTGGAATACCGGGGCTTCAACCGATTCTATAGTGCTTACTACACCGGGTGTTTACCGGCTAACGGTTACTAACAATGGTTGCACCTCATCCGATTCTGTAACTTTTACCATTAACCCTATACCTACAGTAAATCTTGGGCCCGATACTTTCAGTTGCCTGGGTGCACCTTACACAATAATACCGGTTGTGTCGTCTGCTTCCGTCAATTATTTATGGAATGATGGTTCGGCAGCAAGCACGTTAACCGCTACTGCAACGGGAACTTACTGGGTTACCGTTTCATTGAACGGCTGTACTGCTTCCGATACTATTCATGTAACTATTGCTACCGATACCTTCCATTTATACAATGGCGATACCGCCATTTGTAAAGGCAAATTTGTACAGGCCATACTGAGCGCCAATCCCGGTGCTACGTTCCAGTGGTTACCTACTGCGGGCATAGCTGTTTCTAATGTCGCGAGCCCGCTTATTACGCCCGATACATCGGCAATGTACTATGTAAATATCTACCTTACGGGCTGCCCTACTTTAACCGATTCGTTCCTGGTTGATGTGCAGCCGAACCCAACTGTATATGTGGGTGGCAACCGTTTTATTTGCGAGTTCGATACGCTTCACCTGCATGCCTCGGTATTGCCTAACTGGTATACCCATTACAGCTATACATGGGTGCCAGGCACGTATCTCGATTACAGCAACCGTGCCGATGCCGTTTTCACTGCGGGCAGCACTCAAAAATATATTGTTACCGTAACTACACCTATCGGCTGCCAGGGCATTGATTCGGCAATTGTAATTGTGCAGCCGGGCAATTTCGCTACCATAACCCCCGATGTAAGTTTGTGCCCGCATGATTCTGCGCAGATAATGCTGGGAGGTGGTGTTACTTATGAGTGGATTCCGGCATTATACGTCAGCGACCCTGGTTCAGGTGCACCATGGTTACACGCAGTAGGTTCGCAGAGTTATTCCGTTATTGCTACCAGTGCTGCAGGCTGTAAGGATACTATGCTCTTTCATGTAACTGTATTCCCTGCCGCGCTTATTTCGCTCGATGACTCTGCTGTTATCTACCCTGGCGAAAGCTACCATATACAACCTTTGACCAACTGCGTGAATTTCCTTTGGTCGCCACCTGCAGGCCTGAACAGCGCAACGGTAAGCGACCCGATAGCTACACCAACTATTGATACCAAGTACTGGATACACGGCACCACAGCTGATGGCTGCCAGGCGGTTGATTCTATAAGCATTATATTAAACCCTGAAACGCTTATTGGTGTACCCAATGCATTTGCACCCGGCAATGGTACCAACACCAGTTTTTATGCTATAAAAAGAGGTGTTGCAACACTTAACTACTTCAGGGTATTTAACAGGTGGGGTAACCTTATTTTTGAAACAAAAGACATTAACCAGGGTTGGGATGGCACTTACAAAGGTGAGGCACAGCCATTTGGCGTTTATGTTTACGATCTGCAGGCCGTTACCAGCACAGGCGTTCTGTTCAGCAAACATGGCAATGTTACCCTACTGAGGTAAACGACGAAATGTTAAATTAGCAACCACAATACCTGTAAAACCTTATTACTAAGGTTTATGCAAGGTTATATGATATAAAAATCACTATTTTTGCTTTTTTATATAGCGAGAACCCTCCCGGCCAATGTTTCGAAATTTACTTTTAGCTCTTTTTATTGCATTTTCCACTTTAACCGGTTATGCCCAAACTACTTCATGGGGCTTTAATGTTGGCGGCACAACTGCCGATGTAAGCCACGTTTGTAAAGTTGCGCCCAATGGCAATGTTTACATAGCAGGCAAGTTTACCGGCACTATGGATCTTGACCCCGGCGCTGCCACACATAATATTACCAGTAACGGACAAGATGATATTTTCGTAGCCTGTTACAGCCCTTCGGGCAATTACCTATGGGGTTTTGGTGCTGGCGGCACTGGCTACGATGCCGCTTTAAATATGGCTGTTGATGCCAGCAGCAACCTGGTTATCTGTGGTTACATACAGTCTGCAGGCATCGATTTTGACCCGGGCGGCAGTGGTGCCTACATTGGTTATGCCGGTGGCACAGGGCTGCCTTATAATGGCGATGGTTTTATTGTAAAGTACTCAGCATCCGGCGCGTTTTTGTGGGGGCTTAATCTTGGCGGCACTACCGTAAACGACGCATCGTTAGCCGTAGCTACCGATGCCACAGGTAACATATATGTGAGCGGCATTTTTGCCGGTGTAATGCCCACATCGGGCAGCACAAGCCTGAGTGGTTTTACTGGCCAGGCCTATCTGGCAAAATATAACCCGTCAGGCTCTTATATATGGGCACATAATTTCGGGGCTTATAATACCGATTGTTACCCTAAAACCTTGCAGGTGGCTGGCAGCAATATTTACATGGGGGGCTACTTTTCCGGCACTGCCGACTTTAACCCGTGGGGTTCTGGCGCAAACTTAACTGCCGTTGGTAACAGCGATGCGTTTATTGCTAAATACGATACGGCTGGCAATTATGCTTTTGCGAAAGCCCTGAGCGGAAACGGCAGCGATGATGAAGTAGCAAGCCTTTACCTGGATACCGCCGGCAATATTTACGTTACCGGCTTTACAAATTCAACAGCACTTATTTTCAATGCGGCATCTGCCGGCACATCAACCGTAACCGCAGCGGGCGGTGGCGGCAATTATGATATGTTTCTTGCCCGATACGATAACAGCGGCAACTACCAATGGGGCAAAATAACCGGTAATACAGGCAACGAACATGGCTATTGCAACGAAATTGCTAAGGGTTATCTGTATTGCACCGGCGCCTTCCAGAGTACGGTTGATTTTGACCCCTCAGCGGCGGTAGCGAATTTTACCAGCGCTGGCGGGGAAGATATTTTCTTAACCAAGTACGACCTGAACGGCAACTATGTTTGCGGCTTCCGCACGGGCGCAGCAGGCACTGACGATATTGGTTATGGCCTTGCCCAGTCTGATTCCGGCTACATGTTCAATACCGGGCAGTTTGGCGGCACGGGTGTCGATTTTAATCCCTCGTCTTTCACGCTGTCCTTAACCAGCAATGGTGCTACCGATGCCTACCTGGTGAAACACCAATGGAGGAATGACACCACTTTTGCGGGTTACCTTACCGGCGATACCATTTGCCTGGGCGACCCTGCTTATCTTACTCTGCATATCACCACCGGCATAACCGGACCGTATACACTTTCCATATTTAATGGCACCACAACAACAGCTTATACCGGCGTTTTTTCGGGTGTTCCGTTTCTTATTACACCCCGCCCCACCGATACTACCAATTATACCATTACCGCAGCATTACCGGGCGGCGCCAATTTATGCACTTTGCCACCAGCTACTGTATTCGGTTCAGCTACGGTTATTGTGCATTTCCTTACCACACATCTCAGCGATGCGCTCATAGGCTGTAATACCCTGCGCCTTACGGCAAGCAATGGCGACACCACTTACCACTGGACTTTTGGTGATGGTAGCTCATCCTCTGTTAACCCGGTTGTGCACACCTATACTGCACCCGGCGTTTATACAGCGCAGGTTATTATTACCGACACAAATTACCATTGCACCGCAACCGATACTACTGTGTTTACGGTAACAACAACACCGGTTGTAAGCCTTGGCCGCGATACCCTGTTATGTGCCAATACTTACAGGCTGCAATCATTGTTCAGCTATCCGTCAACTTCCACCTATTTGTGGAGTAACGCTACTACCGATTCTTTTACCACAGTAACTACCACCAATAACTATTGGCTCAAAGTAACCGATGGGCTTTGTTCCGTAAGTGATACAGTGCGGGTAACTTTAAAGCAGCAACCCATTGTCAACTTTGGCAACGATACTTCTTTTTGCCAGGGACATGCTATTATCCTCACTGCATTTATTCCGGCAGGCAGTACCTATAGCTGGAACACGGGTACCACCGGAAGTTCGGTTGTTGTAAACACCAGTGGAGCCTATACATTAACGGTAAATAACAGCGGCTGCACCGCTTACGACAGCATAAACGTTACCGTTAAGCCCAACCCGCTTGTGCACCTGGGCCCGGATATTACGCAATGTGCCGGGGCTCCGGTTGTTTTAAAATCGACCGACACTAATTCACTGGCAACCTATTTATGGAATACAGGTGCGCCAGTAAATTTATTGCTGGTTACAGCCAGTGGTTCTTACTCCCTAAAAGTAACGCTGAATGGCTGTTCCGTAAGCGATACCGTAAACGTTACCATTAATCCGTTACCCAATATTGACCTCGGGAATGATGCTTATTTATGCGTGGGCTCATCGCTTATACTTTCGTCAGCGCAGCCGGCAAGCGCACAATATTTCTGGAGTACAGGCAATACCAGCCCAACTATAACCGTAACAGAACCTGGCCTTTATACGCTTACGGTAAACCTGAACGGTTGTGTAGATTCTGACCAGATATTGGTGAACGAGATAAAGGCACCTACCATCCGCCTTGGGCAAGATACCCTTATCTGCAACGGGTACATATTGCACCTGCTGGTAACAGCCGACCAGGCCACCTATCTATGGTCAGATGGCAGTTTAGGAAAGAGTTTCAACATAAGCGAACCGGGTACTTACTGGGCTACCGTTACCAACGATTGCGGTATGGCTACCGATACTATTAATGTACGCTACAAATTCTGCGACATCTGGTTTCCCAACGCTTTTACACCAAATGGCGATGGCAAGAATGATGTGATACGGGTGCGAGGTTCCCTCAACGAGTTCACCGAATATGTTATCCGCATTTTTAACCGTTGGGGAGAAATGGTATTCACGACCGAAAACATTACCGAAGGCTGGGATGGCAACTACAAAAGCACACCACAGTCCAACGGCACGTACTTCTACCAGATGTACTACAAGGTAGATGGCAGGAAAGAAATGCTGAAAGGCGATTTTGAGTTAGTGCGGTAATGCTTTTGCAGTTAGGAAAATACCTGTTAGTTTTACTGAAAATATACTTTTATGAAAAAAATTATACTGGCCTTTCTTTTGGGCATATCCGTTTCGGCTCAGGCGCAGGTTATCACAACTTTTGCGGGAAACGGCAGCGCATCTACTACGGGGGATGGCGGGCTGGCAACTGCCGCAAGTTTCAACAATCCGGGCGGTGCTTTTTATGACCGTTACGGTAACGTATATGTAGTTGAATTAACAGGCAACGTCATCAGAAAAATAGATCTGTCTAATATTGTGCATCCTTTTGCCGGCACCGGAAGCGCCGGTTTTAGTGGTGATGGTGGCCCAGCGACCGCTGCCCGGTTCAATAATATAATTGACATCATAGCCGACCTTTCAGGCAACCTATACATAACTGATAACGGCAACCAAAGGATACGAAAAATAGATACGTTTGGTATAATTACAACTTATGCCGGAAACGGCAGTATAGGCTACACCGGCGATGGTGGACCATCAACCGCTTGCACCATAAACTATCCCAGCAGGTTTGGTATAGATGCCAGCGGTAACTTGTATTTTGCTGATGCGGGAAATAATGTGATAAGGAAAATAAACACATCGGGCATAATTACGACTGTTGCGGGCATGGGTGCTGCAGGGTTTAGTGGTGATGGCGGTGCTGCAACAGCAGCAAAATTATCTAGTCCGCTTGGTGTTACATTCGACGGGAATGGTAATATGTATATAGCCGATGCCAGCAACCACCGCATACGTAAAGTGAACAATGCCGGCATCATTTCTACTTTTGCCGGAACCGGGTCGGTTGGTTATACGGGCGATGGCGGCCCAGCTACGGCGGCTACCCTTGACTATCCGAGTGGTGTTGCTGCAGATGCCACCTGTAACATATATTTTACCGATTGGCACGGGCAAACCGTGAGAAAAATTAATGCATCGGGTACCATTACAAAAGTTGTAGGTACTGGCACGCCCGGTTTTAGCGGTGATGGTGGCACCGCGCTTGCGGCTGAGATAAACGGCCCTAATAATTTAACCTTTGACCCCGCTGGAAACCTATATATACCAGAGTTCTATAACAACCGGATTAGAAAAGTAGCCAATTTAGGCGAGCATTTTGGCTGCCCGGCTCTCATTCCCATCGCTGCCTTTACTATGTCCGATTCGGGAACCTGTAAAGATAGTTGTCTCTACTTTCACAGTGGCACCGTTGGTACTATTGATAGCTTACGCTGGAGCACCATTCCGGCGGGGGGCATCATTTCTAATCCCACATCAACCAATACCACAATTTGCTTCCCCATTTCAGGTTCCTTTGTGGTAAAACTTAAAGCTTACGGAAATAGTGGCTCCGATTCCAGCACATTTACTGTCCATGTATATCCTGCACCGCAACCACACATCACACAGTCTGGCCATACATTTTCTGTAACAGGAAGTGGCTACACGAGTTATCAGTGGTTTAATAGTGCCATCATACCTGGTGCTACCAATTCAAGCTATGTGTTTGCAGGCGCATCGGGCATTGGCTATTATGTCGTTGTCGATTCAAACGGCTGTAAAGGCACTTCTAACACCCTTATACCTTTGGGCATTGAAAGCAGCACCAAAAGCGATGGCAATTACTGGATAAGCAAAGGACAGAACGCAATGATCATTCATGCATCTGAAGCTGCCGCAGAACCTACAACTATTGCCATATTTGACATGACTGGACGGTGCCTTGGCCACGACAGCCTTCCTGCGGGCGCTATGGCAAAAGAATTACAAATTCCGTTTCTTGCTACCGGCCTATATATTATAAGGCTCAGTAACAACAATTCATCGACCAGCATAAAGTGGCTGAACTATTAATTATCTATATGATGGGCTTTTATTAGACATGGCACATTAACAACCTTATACTAAAATTATTTATATATATTAATGGTATTCGTTATTTTTAGAGAAATATCCACACCATGAAATGTCTACTCTTTACCCTTATTCTCGCTATTTCCGTTAATATCTCGTATTCGCAGGGTATTCCACCTTACGTACCGTCAGCAAGCCTTATGGCATGGTGAGGCTTTACGGGTAATGCCCTTGATAGCAGTGGCAATAGCAACCATGGCACCATACACGGCGCATCGCTAACAACCGATCGTTTTGGCCATGCAAATTCAGCCTATTTTTTCAATGGCACTAGCGACTATATCATCATTCCACCAAGTGCAAGCCTTGCATTACCAAAAGAAATGTCCATTTCTGCATGGGTGAAATGTAAGAACTTCGCAGCCAGTGCCAGCCAGATATTATGGAGGGGTGATGTTACCAGTGGTAATGATCCCTACCTGCTTTTCATTTCGGGTGGTAATGTTGTGTACCGCCGCGATGTGGGCTCAGGCTCCACCCACAACCAGATCAGTTTCCCAACTTCGTTGATCGACACTTCTAAATTTCATATGCTTACTTCCACTTACAGTATTCTGGATGATTCCATGAAATTGTATTATGATGGCGTAGAAATAAGATCAGCACATTTAGGCGGTGCAGTTAGTTATTCAACGGCTTCTTTCTGGAATGTAATAGGCGCTGTTGATTATGGCACCTGGCAATTTTACTATGGCACTATAGATGATGTAGGAGCCTGGAACAGAAGGCTTCACGATTGTGAAATAAGCAAATTATATTTTGCCCGCAGCAGCCTGATAACTACTAACCCGGCGAGCGTTACAGCAACAGCCGGCGGTTCAGCAGTATTTGAAATAACGGATACCGGGTCCAGCGCAACTTACCAGTGGCAGGAAAATACAGGCGCCGGTTTTATCAATCTGCCAGCTGCCTTATTTTGACAACCGGCTATTGCTTTAATGTTATTGATTACTTCTGCCCCTTTACTGTTGAGCAGAAGTTCCGTCTGCTCGTTTGCCCATTGGCGCCCTTCATTCTACTCTTTAAAAAATTGTTCAACAAAATCATATAAATGCTCACTTGCGTGATAAAAATCAAGAACAGATACAGCATCCGGGTAAGCATCTTCCACCCAATTGCGGATCCATGAAGCTCCATCAGAAATAAAAACCAACCCACCCGTCTTTACGTTATAAGACTCAATCACGGCCTCCATCTGGCTGCTGAATTTTTTGTGATCTCCCAAATGGGCTATATACTGTGAATGGCTTATGCAGCCTGACTTTCCGTCAATGCGGATACTATCACTTGCCTTAAATATTCTCCCAACCTTTACCTCTTTCCAACCATCTTCGCGAGTGAAAACCATTGACCCATCCGTCTCCACATATAGCGTATCATCCTTACGTACCGGCGTTAAGGACCGCTCATTGAAATCATCTTCTTTACCAATTTGCCGACCGTACAAATCTGTTACTCTATATATCTGTGCCGCACTAACTTCCACTGAAATAAACTTTTCCAGCACTTCATTGCTTTTCTCATAACAAGTATACTGGCCTGCAAAAATCATTAGCTCCTGCATCCGCGGACTAATTTGAAAACCATTGTTTCCCTTGCTGAAATTATGCTCATTTGAAATGCTGATCTTTCCGAACCTAGTGAGGTTTTTTTTTACGCCGGTCATTTGGCGGCGTTCCAATGTTTGCTTCTAACACCGACCTCCCAAGCTCAAGCCAAATATCTTCAAAGCCCTTCTCATAATCATAAAAGTCATCCAGTTTATTGAGGGCTTGCAACTCATCGTAGCGGGCTGACACTTTTGCAATCAATTCTTCCTTAGGGAATTCGAATAAATAAAGTGCACCAAAATAATTTGTAATATTGTAGAACTAATGGGTTTTACGATGAGAGATTTCTATTCGGAAGAAGTAGAGGCGCTGATGACAACGTACTACAAGAGTTTATCAGAAAAAGACAGGCGGCATTATGCGGCATTGGAAGCAATA
>JBBRPD010000025.1:0-61767 GCA_038228575.1 Chitinophagales bacterium
ATGCAGGAATAATGCAACGGTACCTGCCGGGTTAGTAGCATTTGGCATTGCGGTACCCGGATAACCAGTGGTGGTAGACGTGCCACCGAAGTTGACGTAGCCATTGGTATTAATATTCAGAGTAGAATAGTTGACCCCAAAATAATTGAATGTGAAAGGTATTGCGATACCTGTAGTAACAGCATCATCGCCACTCGGGCCTGCTGTGAAACCAGCAGTAGAAAACGACGTGTATGCAATGCTGCTAACTGTATAAGATGTCGCACTTGCAGCCACCTGACCCGTAAGCACATCTGTGCCACCAGGACAAACTGTATCTGCAGCAGGTGAAATAAATGCTGCCATATAGTTAGCACCTGTACCTACCGTTTTAGTACCTGTATTAACGCAACCATTGGCATCGGTACCTGTAATAGTATATGTAGTTGATGAACCTGGGTTAGCTGTAACGGTAGCACCGGTTGTTGCACTTAAGGCCGTGTTAGGTGCCCAGGTGTAAGATACCGCACCAGAAGCCGTTACGGCAACACCTATCCCTCCGCATGCTAAGGCAGATGATGGTGTAAATGCTAATGTAGGTAATGCATTTACAGTAATAGCGCGGATAACGTAGCAACCCGTTGCTGTAACGGTGTAAGTAATTGTTGCTGAACCTGCGGCCACGCCTGTAATTACACCCGTACCAGAGTTAACTGTTGCAATACCAGTTGCACTGCTGCTCCATGTACCTCCACCGGTAGCATCAGCATAGGTTCTTGTGGAACCGACACATACGGTATTGGTGCCGGTAATAGCGGCCGGGGTATTATTAATAACCGTATCTGTTACCACCGCGTGGCAGCCTGTAGTACTATTGGTACCAAATATTGCATATACCGCCGAAACTGAAGGGCTGGCATTTGAAGTAGGAGTTGAAGTTGAAGATAAGCCGATAGGTGCACCGCCGCTAATATCTGTCCACAACCAGGTATCCGTGCCGGCATCTGTGCTGGTCACTGTTATTGATACCGGGGAACCGCTACTGCAATATGTGCTCATGGAAGGCGATGCTGTTAACGTGAAGCCACCGCCTGCAACCCTTACACTTAATGAGTCGGTACCACATGGAGATGTATAATAAACCATAGCTGTACCTGGAGCAACTGGATATACCCCACCGCCAGCATCAATAGTAAACACCGCAGCATCAGAAGAACTCCACGTTCCGCCGGTTCCACCTTCTGTCATCAACGCGTAGCCAGGGAAACAGATTACGGTATCTGAAGGTACGTAGGGTACAATACCTGTCAAACCAACGTAGCCATTAATAGCCTGTGTTGCTCTACTTGAGCAACCGTTTCCATCTGTTCCGGTAAGCGTATAGGTTACCGTAGTTGTTGGCGTTGCGTTAACCGCAGCAGCCGTAGACGAACTTAAGGTAGCGGATGGGGTCCATGCATAAATTGTAGCAGTACCGGTTGAGGTAAGCGTTACAGGAGATCCTCCGCTACAGTAGGTTGTACCCGAATGCGAAATCCCTACTGTTGGCAGTAAGTTGACCGTCTTTGTTGCTGTGCCTTTACAACCATGGCTATCGGTACCCGTTACGGTATACGTAGTAGCTGAGCCGGGAGTAGGGTTTACTGTAGCTCCTGTTGTTGCACTCAAGCCTGTGGCTGGAGTCCAAGCGTATGTTGTAGCACCAGACGCAACCATGTTAATTCCATAACATGCATTGGTTGGGCTTATTGCAACTGTCGGCAGTGTAAAAGCCGTAATCGTTTTTGTTGCAGTGTAAGAGCAACTACCTGCGGTGGCTGTTAAAGTATAGGTTGTAGTTGTAGACACCGTAGCTACAGGGCTAATAGCTGTGCTACTACTCAAGCCTGCGGATGGCGACCATGAGTATGTAGGTGCATCGTATAAATATGGGGTAAAACGCCAAGCTTCCGCATTGGATGTATACCATACACCACCATTTCTGCTCGGGGCATTATATCCAACATTTTGTGCTGCGTTTTGAATACCACAGGTTCTTGTTGAAGCCGCTGTACTGGTAGCCTGTGCGATATGACATTCAATTAAATTCGAAGTTTCATACAATTTTATTTGGCCTGTATTTGTACCTGTACCCGAAAAATCTCCGTAGCTATTGAAACTAACCACAAAAACCCTGTTAGGTGTCGATCCTATCGTTCCATAAGATATAGAACCAGAACCGGTATTCATATCATGACAAAATAATGCAATAATGCTTGCAGGCTGTGTTGCATTGGGTAAAGCAAGACCCGCAGCATTGCTGGTTGACGCTGTACCGAAATTGATAAATCCATTAGTACAAATATTGACACTCGTATAATTTGTGCCGAAATAGTTAAAAGTAAATGGAATAGTAGCCGCCGCAGAAACATCATCACCCGAAGGGCCTGCAGTAAAACCAGCGGTAGAACTTAGTGCATAAGAAATATTACTCACGTAGTATGTATTCGGAATAGCACCGGTCAACGTTGTTGTATCAACAGGGCAAATACTATTCGATATTGAAGTTGCCGTTGGTACAAAGTACTTGGCGGTTGTCCACGCTTTTGCCGCGCAACCATTCGAAGCCAGGCCGGTAATCTCATAGGTACTGCCTACAGTATTAGAAACTGTTGGAGAAGCCCCTGTTGTAGCAGATAAACCCGTGGCTGGAGACCATGTATAAGTTGACGCACCCGATGCAGTTGGTGAGTAAGAAGAACAGCCTGCAGTAGGTGAAACTGAAACGGTTGGTTGTGCAGCATTAGGGCACCAAGTATAGGTGAGGCCGCTCGCCGGCTGTACACTTGTGCTGCGCGTACACGTACTCGTCTGGCCACCAGTAGTTGTGGCACTCCAGTTAGTTGTAGTTAACCTAGTATTGAAATCAGTTATTGCCGTCCCCCTAATACCTACCTGCATGGTGCGGGTAGTTGTTGGTGTAGATGCACTACCGTATACTATCTGGATAATATTCGATGTCTCATATAGCTTTATTTGAAAATTCCAGCTCTCACCGGTGGCGCTGGTATTGAACCTTACATTTTTATATTCTACCGTAAATATC
Source organism: Chitinophagales bacterium (assembly GCA_038228575.1). GTDB lineage: Bacteria > Bacteroidota > Bacteroidia > Chitinophagales > Chitinophagaceae > Flavipsychrobacter. The sequence goes on from JBBRPD010000025.1 coordinate 3,065, forward strand.
CTACTGCCGGAACTTCCTGTGGTAAGGTATGTTATAGCATCACTGGCAGCACTAGCCTGCAGATTGCAACCACTCGCAGATACGCAGCCATTTGTTGCTGCCAACAATGCAGAAATTGGCGTATACGTGGTTGTCGTTGTGGTAACCGTACCAAATGCTATCCATCCATTGGAATTGATGGACACAGTGGTAAAATTACTACCCAAATAGTTGAAAGTAAAACCCAACGCAATACCTGAAACCTGATTATCGTTCCATGCTCCGGATATAGCTGTACTGGCACCGCTTAATGCAGTATATGTCCCTGTACTTTGCGACCAATTGTACCCAGAAGCTAGGGTCTGCGCTTTGGCTGCGATAGCGAGGCAGCTGACGATGATAAACAGTAAAATCCTTTTCATACACAAAATTTAATAAGCTTGCTAAGATATATTTGTTAATTTTTATACTTTACAATTTTTTTCAAAAAACAACAAACACCCCATATTAAACCGTAGTTTAATTAAGGAGTGAGCGATAAATTAGTTGATTGAGTTTCGGCTGCGATAAAACCTTTTTGCAGCCATTAAAAGAAAACCTTTAAAAAACCACACCGAGAAACCCAACTAACCAATATTAAGGTAGTATTACCTTTTTGTTGTCACTACAAATTTAGAATAATTAACCACCACTTACAAACGAATGAAATGCGCATTCAGTTTTAGTTATAGTCTGAGCCAATAGTTAACAAGATGTTAGTAAAAATAAAAATAATTTCAAAATGGGTTAAACTTTATTTAAAACGTTGAAAATCAATTAAATGTCATTAAAAAATAGAAAAAATGAATGTGTTTTGTTTAATATAAATTATATAAATTATATAAATAGTGCAAGAGGTTGACGGTACATACACTTACATGGGGTATAAAGTCATTAATAAAAACAATAACTATTTCTAAAAAAAACGTAAAAATCACCCTTTTAATCACCAGTTATTAGCAGATTTATAAAATTTGCACCCCGATTAATAACGGTAAAACCTAAAAAGCAGCGTTAATTTTTTGTAGTTAATTGTAAAAGAAAACAGACAATTGAACAGCGATACATGCGTGAAAATATGCCCTTAAAATTCTCTAAAAAACTTTGTTGGTTTCAGCTATACAACTGCGTATTAACCTATGGCAATATTGCGCAAACAAATGATTACTAACTGCTTGGCTACCGGTGTGTTTATGTAGTGTAAAGCTGATGTAAAACCGCAGGCAGCTATAATGGAAAACAATAGCGAACACTAACTGATTGACTATAATACACAAAAGCCGTTTCATTTTCATGAAACGGCTTGTAACTGTTAAACAATGTAAGGCAATTACTTATTCAGTATAGCGCATTTTATCTGGAACTGAACATAATTACGATCAATAAACCTGTTCATAGGGGTGATGATGTTGTTAATACCTTCCCTGTAATAAACGGCTGCTTTAACGTTCTTTGATACTGCAAATTCGGTCTTACCCATAAACCCGATATCGAACATAGGTGCTACCTGTATATTGCCTGTTTCAATGGGCGAAGCCGCTGGCCTGTTATCCCCTATCATTTGCTGAAAATCGGGGCCTACACCAACTGACATCCGCTTCATGATCTTATAACCAATAGTAGGCGTAACCTGGGCGTAGTAGGAGTTGTAAGCTTTATCAACAGTAACTATCCTTCCCTGTGGTGTAGTAACTGGTGCGGTCGGTTGCTCTGAGGTACTCTTGGCGGTAACTGTGCCCCGTGCAGCAAGGTTTACAGGGTGAGCAGGTGCAGCCAGACTACCACCATAAGTATTACCACCAGTAGCATTACCTGCACCTGTACTGCCAATTGGTGCCGTTCTGCTCTGTGTAACACCACCGCCGGTATTATCATACACTATATCAGTGTGCTTGCTCATGTTATTAGTACCCACAAAAGCAACATCGCCTTCCACATATACTTTATCATTGATCATGCGGCGGGCAGTTGCACCAACAATATATCCGTTTGACTGGTTGCTGTAATTAACACCACCTAAAACACTTAATGCAACTTTACCCTGGGCTTTAGGGGCTGTGTGTTCTTTAAACGTATAGTAAGCAACTGAAGGCAAAACCTTCTTTTTAGCCTTACGGATTAAGTCATTATCATTGGTAACAAATGTTTCAATAGCCTCATCAAACTTAATTGATTTATGACTGTTGAAAGCCAGATTGTTATTCTTTACAATCGGGTCGTTCTCTATTTTTTCAGTAGCAGCTACCGCAGTGCTGTTAGTGGCAATTAATTCTTTTGACTGATGAGCAACAATAACTTTTGAAACAACCTTCACCACGGCAGCAACAGGAGCGTTCACTTCCTGAGCAACAGGCAAAATAACAACCTGCTGCGCTTCTGCAGCACGGGTAGCTGGTACTACTTTTGCATACTGCTGGCCCGGCAACCTGCCTATATTACCACTTTCGTGCAATACCAATGGTACACCCATTGCTAAAGCAACTGACGCGGCAATACCTACCAGCGGCATCCACCATACCAACAGCCCACGTTTCTTACGTCCATCCAATTGTTCTGCGAGTCTCTCCCAATTTTGGGGTTTGTACTCAAAGGCGCCCTCATCAAACTTATGTTTGACCAGATCGTCAAATTCTCTTGGCTTCATACGTCACTTTTTGTTGTTCAATTTTCATGATTTTTTTTTGCAGTACATTTCTCGCCTGGTGAACATGCCAATGCGAGGTACCTTCACTAATATCTAATTGCTCAGAAATTTCTCTATGGTTAAACCCTTCAAAAACGAATAAGTTAAAAACGGTGCGGGTCATAGCCGGCAGCACTTGTATCAGATCAACCAGTTCTCTGAATTCAAGGCTTTCCAACCCTTCATTGCTTACTGACAAATTCGTTTCCTCGGGTAGTATTGCATTTACATGCATGGTCATCTCCTCTTTGAGGTAAGTGCTTCTCAGGTAGTCGAGGCAGGTATTAATCATTACCCTTTTCATCCACCCTTCGAAAGAACCAGTATTCCCATACTTATCTATCTGTGTAAATATTTTCAGAAAGCCATCGTTGAGGAGCTGTTCTGCGTCCATCATGTTTTTGGCATACCTCGCACATACTTTCAAAAACATACTGTAGTGTTCTTTATACAGATGTTCCTGAATAGTCCGGTTTTTCTTCCGGCACCCTGCTATAATATCTTGTTCAGAATATGCGGGCATTAGCGATATTGTTTTTTTAAAACAACTTTAAGTTACAGAAATAATTTTACATCGTCATTGTTTTTCAGTGCATCATCACACTTTTATTTGTTTTCAAGATTTTTTAAAAGTTTACAGGGGCTTTTATCGATACCCTTGCAGTTAATAATAAAAGAGGTTTAAAGTAAAAAAAATGAGTTAGCTCCTCAAAAAATAATAGTAAAAAAGGCGCCTTTTAAACTTTGAAACTAACCACTCACTATAATAGACGAAGTACTTTAATGAAATCTTGGGTTGTAGTGGGAATTTATTTTTCTTTAACAAAACGGCACATTTATGAATAATGCAGGTTAAATACACTATTGGCTTACACCGCACTTTTCAATCGCTTTTGTATGCATCCCTGCTATCAAAAAATGCCATCACTCCGACAGCCCCTTCACTAAAGGTCAATGGCATTAGGTTAAGCATCTGGCCTATATCACCCCTTCGGGCAATGCCATTAAGTTAAAGATTTAAACATCAAAATGGTGTTGTGTTATGTCACTCCTTCGGAGTTTAACCATATTATACACTTTCATTTTCTATAATAATGTCATCCCTTCGGGATTTTCCCATTAATTTAATGACATTGCCCATCGGGGTTTTGCTTATTTTATAACTTGTTTTCTGTTATCATAACACCCATTCTGGGTAGCACGTTCGCTTAACTTAACGTCATTGCCGTAAAGGGCGACCTGTTTCGCAATAATGGCATTATGAATGGGAAACACAGCAAACAACCCGAAATAACATTCCGCAATGCTTTGGTATAAAAACTAAACGCCAAAAGCCACCAATAGGTGGCTTTTGTAAAAAATGTATAACTTTCAATAATCTACTTGTAGTATATTGATGATTATTTAGATTGCTCCAAATATTCTTTGATCTTATCTTTATGAACCATACCTTCTTTAAAAGTGTATGCTCCAGACTTAGGGCTACGTACCGCTCTGATTACTTTAGTGTAATTCTTAGCTTCTGCTGCCGCCTTAGGATCTTTCTTTATCGCGGTTTTAGCTGCTTTTGCCATCGCTTAAATATTTTAAATGATTATTTAATTTCTTTGTGAGCAGTTACTCTCTTAAGAATTGGATTATATTTCTTTAACTCCAGACGCTCTGTAGTTGTCTTTTTGTTCTTTGTCGTAATGTAACGGCTTGTACCTGGCATACCGCTATTTTTATGCTCGGTGCACTCCATTATGACTTGAACCCGATTTCCTTTTTTAGCCATTTTATAAAGCTTTGAATAATTTACTTAACAATAATTAAATTGCAACTCCCCTTTCGCGAAGTTCCTTTACTATGGTACCGAGGCCATTCTTATTAATAGTGCGAATAGCATCTGTACTCAATTTCAAAGTTATCCAACGATCTTCTTCAGTGAAGAAAAAACGCTTGGTCTGCAAATTTGGAAGGAAGCGGCGCTTTGCCTTCTTATTTGAGAAAGATACTTTGTGACCGACTACCGGTTTTCTGCCTGTTACCTGACAAACACGTGCCATGATTATTTATTTTTTTTGGGACTGCAAAGGTAAGGGGAAAAGTTCGAAATAAAAACGAAATAATAAAAAATAAAAAAATAGTTGCGGAAATAGTCAGGGAAGGCCTGCATAAACGTAAGCGGAACAGCCCTTTCCGGAACAAATGTACATCAAAAAATTAATTTTCTTTATCAGCTGGAGGCTCCAGTTTTACCGTTCTTAACAGTGGTGCCGCAAAATAGGTAACCCCTACCACGACCAGGGTAAGAAAACCGCCCACTACAACCGCCGGCATAGCCCCCAGCCAGCGTGCTGTAAGGCCACTTTCCATGGCTCCCAGTTCGTTCGATGAACTGATGAACATGGTATTTACCGCCGCTACCCTGCCCCGCATGGCATCGGGCGTATAAAGCTGTAAAATTGTGCCGCGTATTACCACACTAACGGCATCGAACATGCCGCCTGCCAACAGCATAAAAAAGCCCAGCAGGAATGCCCAGGAAACATTGCAACCCAATACCGAACCGAAAATAGTTGTGTCTGCAATTTGCCCGCAAAGGCCAAAAATAACCGTTGTTACCCCGAAACCAGCTATTGCAATGGCAAGCTTCACCCCCGGTTGCTTATGTATGGGTATGGCCGAAATAAAAACCAGCATCAGTATGGAGCCAATACCAGGTGCAGCACGCAGCCAACCGAAGCCAACCTCACCAATTTTGAGTATTTCATTGGCATAAACTGGCAGTAAGGCTACCGCACCACCAAACAATACCGCAAACATATCCAGCGAAAGTGCCGCAAGTAATATCTGGGTGCTGAAAACAAATTTTATGCCACCGCCAATGCTCTTTAAAATAGGCTCCTTGGTTTTTTGGTGTATTATTTGTGCCGGTATAAGTATTGTAGCGGTAAGTGCCACCAGTTCTATAATACCCACGCAAACCTGGCTGCCCTGGTAACCCGAAGCCACTATCATAAACCCACCCAGCAGCGGACCAATAACAAAACCCGCCTGCCACGCCCCACTGCTCCATGGCGTTGCTTTGGCATACAGCTTTTTAGGTATGAGCAAGCCCATTAAAGCAAAAGTTGCCGGGCTAAGAAAAGCCCTCAACGCCCCACCAATAAACACACCAAAATAAATAAGCCAAATAATGTATTGCTTTGAAAGGGTATGCTGCAAACCCGGCCAGGCCAGCCAGCCAAAAAAGCAGGTAAGCAGCAAGTAGCCCACCATGCATTGCACCATCATCATCTTTTTTTCCTTCAGATCGACAAAATGACCGGAAAAAAGTGAAAAAGAAACCGCAGGTATCACCTCCCACAAACCCATAAGGCCCAAAACCAAGGCGTCGCCCTTGTGGGTCAGCGGGTTGTAAGTAAGCTTGTAAACGAAATAACTGATAATAGTGGACTGCATGTTAAGGGCCAGTATTATGGAAAAACGGGCCAGCAGGTATTTACGGAACAGGGGGAAACGAAGCGCCTTATTACGCAACAAAAGATAATACGATAGATAGTAATACTTCTCCGACAGTGCACGAGCACCTTTCCTTTTGGCGAGTCTTTTGGTTACTGATGGCAATAGTCGTTTTATTAGGTTGGCAAATTTATTGCTTAAAAAAGATATTAACAGCTATTTTTGTTAGCGATAATGAACAACATAGCGCAAATTATTGGTACAAGCATAGTACAGGCCCTGCAAGAACTCAGGGTAAATAAATTGCGCACATTTTTATCGTTACTTGGTATTACCATTGGTATATTTTGTGTTATAGCCGTTCTCACTTCGCTTGACAGTGCACAAGGCATGATACAAAAAAGAGTAAATACACTGGGCAGCGATGTATTGCATATTGACCGGTGGCCGTGGCCGGGTGTGGAAGAAGGCGAATACAAGTGGTGGGAGTACTGGCGCCGCCCCAGCATGACCAAAAAAGAAGTAACCGCTATTAACAGCCAGTTGCACGATATAGCCATTACTACCCTTTGCCTGCCGGTACGCGATGTTACCCTGAAGCATGACAACCTGGAGGTGAGCAGCATACGTGCTTACTGTGTAACTACTGATTTTGATAAAGCACAGAATGTTGAACTATCGCAAGGGCGCTATCTGAGCGTTGCAGAACTGGAAGGTGGCAATAGCAGTGTTATACTTGGCTTTAATGTGGCGGACGGGCTCTTCCCTAAAGGTATAAACCCGATTGGCAAAAACATTTCGCTGCTGGGCCGGAAATACCAGGTGATAGGCGTAATAAAAAAAGCCGGGCAGGACATGGCCGGTTTCGACCCCGATAACGGTGTGATATTGCCATACAACGCCATTACATCGTCGATTGACGTAAGATCGCTGGAATATAACCCCAGCCTGATTATAAAAGCCTACAACCCCAACAATGTAACCGAAGTAAAAGACGAGGCACGTGGCATACTGCGCCGCATGCATAAAATACGGCCCGATCAGGCCGACGATTTTAGCGTGAATCAACTTACGGGTATTTCAAAAATGCTGGACGGCCTTTTCGGGCAGATAAAAGGTGCTGGCTTATTTATAGGTTTATTCTCGTTATTGGTAGGTGCTTTTGGCATTGCCAACATTATGTTCGTTACCGTAAAAGAGCGAACAAAGATAATTGGCCTTAAAAAAGCTATTGGCGCACGGAAAGCATCCATACAATTGGAATTTCTTTCGGAATCAGTAGTGCTTTGCCTGGTTGGCGGGCTGATAGGCATACTTTTAGTGTTGGTCATCAGCATGCTGGTGAGTAGGGCACTCGATATGGAAATTGTACTTTCCCTGCAGAATTTTGGCTGGGGGGTATCCATGTCATTTATTGTTGGTGTTTTAGCTGGCTACATTCCCGCCCGTTCTGCTTCGCGCATGGACCCGGTTGTAGCCATACGGACAAATTAAAACTTCTATGAAAAAGAAAAAGGTAGTTGTTCTTGATAAGGAAGCCATAGCGCACAAGCTGCGCCGCATGGCGTATGAAATTTGGGAGCATAACAGCGATGAACAGGAAATAACCCTGATAGGCATTGAAAACGGAGGCAAGGCCGTTGCCGAAAGCCTGGGCACGCTATTGAAAGAAATAAGCCCGCTGCAGGTAAATGTGCTTTCTGTGAGTATCAACAAAAAGAACCCATTGAATCATGCGCTGGCATTCGAAGATAACCTGACCAACAAATCAATAGTTCTGGTTGATGACGTAGCCAATTCAGGTAAAACCATTACGTATTCGCTGCATGCCATACTCAGTTACGACCTGAAACGAGTTATGGTTGCCGTTTTGGTTGACCGCAAACACAAATCATTCCCGATAGCATCTGACATTGTGGGCCTATCCATAGCCACCACCTTGCAAGAGCATATTGAAGTTGAAATAAAAGACGGTGTGATCAGCTCGGTATTCTTGCAGTAGACGGTTTAGGAAGTTTGCGGTTGACAGTTGGCAATTGGCAGTTGATCAACAAGTTACAAGGGTTTGTTGGGTGCTAAATTACCGACAACAGGCAACCAATAAGAAGCCTGATATCGGAACAATATCAGCAACAAAATTTACCATTTACAATTAACAATTTACAATTAGAAAAATATGTCTTTTACTTTAGTGATACATGGCGGAGCAGGCAATATTACCCCTGCAATTATGGATGCTCAACTCGAAAGGGAATATACCCTGGGGCTTAAAGCAGCACTGGATAAGGGTTATGATGTTTTGAAAAGCGGAGGCACTTCAGTTGATGCGGTTGTTGCGGCTATTTGCACGCTGGAAGACAATACAATTTTCAACGCCGGCAAGGGAGCAGTATTTACCAAAAAAGGACTCAATGAAATGGACGCCGCCATTATGGATGGCAGTACCCTTGCCGCAGGCGGCATTGCCGGTGTGCGCAACATAAAGAACCCGATAAAGCTTGCTAAAGAAGTAATGCTGCATTCAGGCCACGTATTGCTGAGCGGTAGCGGTGCGGCGGAATTCGCCATCAATCAGGGTATAGAAATGACGCCTGATGAATACTTCTTTAATCAGCAGCGCTATGACCAGTGGGTGGAGATACGCGACACCAATTTTACGCAACTTGACCATAAAGGCGATAACCTTAAAGGCGCTGCACCTGCACCAAATCCTGATTATAAATTTGGCACTGTAGGTGCTGTAGCCCGCGACATACATGGCAACATAGCAGCAGGCACATCAACCGGTGGCATGACCAACAAGCGCTTCAGCCGCATAGGCGACAGCCCGGTAATAGGTGCCGGCACTTATGCCAATAACGCAACCTGTGCAATTTCATGCACAGGCCATGGCGAGTATTTTATGCGTGCAGTAGTTGCGCATGATATTTCGTGCCTGATGGAATACAAAGGGCTTTCTTTAAAAGAAGCCTGCGCTACCGTAATAAAAGATAAACTGATTAAAATGGGCGGCGAAGGTGGCCTAATAGCTGTTGATGCCATGGGCAACTACGACTTCTGCTTTAATTCGGCAGGGATGTACAGGGGTATGCGCAACAGCGATGGTGAAGAAGTGGTTGCTTATTATGGTGAATAACTCCTTTGATTATTCCTTATCTTTGAATATTGAATTTCATTAAAATGCTCGTAGAAAGAACGAATAACGACACGATTATAATAACGCTGCCATCTTCCGTTGAGAACTTCGGTTTACAACGACTGATAGATTATGCAAAATACCTGGAAGCAACAGCCAACAGCAAGGCAAAACAAGCTGATGTTGACAAGCTTGCAGATGAAGTTAATACCAATTGGTGGGCTAAAAACCGTAAACGCTTTATCAAGTGAAAATAATTGTTGACGCTAACATTGTTTTCAGTGCTATTTTAAATACTAATGGTAAAATTGCGCACCTGCTGCTAAATTCAGGGAAGCAATTTCCCTTTATTGCTCCTGATTTTTTGCGTATAGAGATCCGTAAACATCATCAAAAACTCAGTAAGATATCAGGACTTACGAAGGAGCAGATCATAGAGGCTGAATTTAGAGTTTGTAAGCAAATTGATTTTATTTCAGAAGAGCAAATAAAGACCGCGCACTGGGTTGCAGCAGAGATACTCGTCGCTGACATTGACCCCAATGATATACAATATGTTGCCTATTCCAAGCATTTCAGATGTAAAATATGGAGTGGAGATAAAGTGCTAAAGCTTGGCCTGGAAAAGAAGGGCTTTAGTAATATTATATCGACAAACGACTTGTATAAAATAACTGAAGGATCTGCTTCATAGCGATTTTACAAAATCCCGTCTATTTTTTCTCTTTCTTCTTCACCTCAATTCTACTTACTTCATCCATGGCAATGGCCGCATAGTGTTTCCATTGGGCAATGTGTTGTTCCGTTAGCTGCACCCAACCGCCCATGGGCCTGCCACCCATGGGGTCAAAGAGTTTTGCATCGTTTAGTTTCAATGCTTGTGCTAGTGTTTCACCGGAAAGTTTAATAACTATATCGCCACTATGAAACATAACACCAGCCTTGCCATTAGGTGCTTTCAGGCACATGGCGCCAAACATCTTACTTTCTGCAGCATCGGGCAATTCAACACCTAATTTATGAAATAGTTCTTCTCCCCTAGTCATGTGCATATATTTGAGTAGTTTATAGCTGCAATTTAGGATATTTGCAATAACAACACACAGAACAAACTAACAGCCTACCCGATACATGAAGAGCCTGGAGCAACTAAAAAAATGGTGTCACGGAACCTGGCTTTCAGGTGGTGGAGAAAACATAGCAATTGAAGAGCTCGCGATCGACACGCGTAATATTCAGCAACCCGAAGTGGCGCTGTTCGTTGCACTTAAAACTAACCTGCGCGATGGCCACAGCTATATTGCCGATGCTTACGCACATGGCGTAAGGTCTTTCTTAGTGTCGCAAAATATTGCGCCTGACCTCTACCCCGCCGCCAACCTTTTGTTGGTTAAAGATACCTTGGCTGCCATGCAACAAATAGCAGCCGCCAACCGGAAACAATTTAAATTTCCTGTTATTGGCATTACGGGTAGTAACGGCAAAACGATAGTTAAAGAATGGCTCTACCAATTATTGGGGGAGCAATATAATACGGTGCGAAGCCCTAAAAGCTACAACTCGCAGGTGGGGGTGCCACTGTCAGTCTGGGATATGGAACCCGGCCACCAATTAGGTATTTTTGAAGCAGGCATTTCGCAGCCTGGCGAAATGGATAAACTGGAACGAATAATACAACCTACCATTGGCATTTTTACGAATGTTGGCGAAGCGCACAGCGAGGGTTTTATGGATATCCGCCAGAAAATAAATGAGAAGCTCGTGCTCTTCAGTCATGCACAATACCTCGTGTATTGCCACGACCATGCCCGGCTGAATGAAAGCATAGTTACATACATGCACCATGTGAGTGGTGGCCGCAATGACGACTATTCCCTTAAGCTTTTTTCATGGTCAACAAAGCAGGACGCCGACCTCCGTATTACCGCTACATTAAAACAACACAACAAGACCGAAATAAAGGCCATATACCAGGGCAGTGAAATAGCCATAAGCATTCCATTCAACGATGCCGCTTCCATTGAAAATGCCATTCATTGCTGGTGTGTTGGGCTGTTGCTGAACATGGAAAAAGACACTATTGCTGCACGCATGGCGTTACTGCAACCAGTATCGATGCGCCTGGAATTAAGGCACGGCTCTAACGATTGCACGATCATTAATGATGCCTACAATTCTGACCTTACCTCACTGCAATTGGCCTTAGGTTATTTAGATCAGCAACGGCAACATGCCCAGCATACCGTAATCATGTCCGACATGTTGCAAATGGGCAAGCGCGACCTTGATTTGTATGACGAGGTAGCCATCCTCATCAGCAAGCGCAACATACAACGCTTTATAGGCATTGGGCCCGCATTATACAAGAATAAAGCATCGTTCAGGAAACATAAAAAACTTCGTAGTATTTTCTTTAAATCGACCAACGATTTTTTGAAGAATTTTCACCTCCTAACGTTTAATAAAGAAGCTATATTACTTAAGGGTGCACGTGTATTCGCATTTGAAAAAATTGGTCTGTTGCTGGAACAACAGATACATCAAACCGTGCTTTCCATTAACCTCGCCGCACTGCGGCAAAACCTTGACGTTTTCCGGGCGGAAGTGTTGCCGGGCGTAAAGTTCATGGCCATGGTAAAAGCATTTGCCTATGGCAGTGGTAGTTTTGAAATAGCTAATCTATTGCAACATGCTGGGGTTGACTATCTCACTGTCGCCTATACTGACGAGGGCATTGCCCTGCGCAAATCGGGCATAACAGCACCTATAATGGTCATGAGCCCGGATGCGACTTCCTTCGACCGTATGATAGCCTGGAAGCTGGAGCCCGAGATCTATAACTTCCGGTCGCTGGGCATGTTCACGCAAATTGCCAACACCTTGCAGGTGCAGCAATACCCCATTCACATTAAGCTGGATACCGGTATGCACAGGCTGGGCTTCAGCGAGAGCGACATGGATGAATTAGCCACACAACTTAACAATAACCCACTACTAAAAGTAGCGAGTATCTTCAGCCACCTTGCGGCAAGTGATGATGCAGAGCAGGATAGCTTTACGCAACACCAGGGCGACCTCTTTGAACAAATGAGCAACCAGCTGATGAAGGTTATAGGCCACCATCCATTACGCCATCTGGTAAATTCGGCAGGCATAGTGCGCCATCCTTATTTGCATTACGATATGGTGCGCCTGGGTATAGGGCTTTACGGTGTTGATGGCAGCCATGTGCTGCAAAACAAGCTTACGCAAATAGGTACCCTTAAAACAGTGCTTGCACAGGTGCGGGCTGTACAAAAGGGCGATAGCATAGGGTATGGTCATAAAAACATTGCCACACAAAATATGCGCATTGCCACCATTTGCATCGGCTATGCCGACGGCTATTTCAGGGCGTTTGGTAATGGTAATGCACATGTGCTCATACACGGCGTGCCAGCCCGTACCATAGGGTCTATATGCATGGATATGTGCATGGTGGACATAACTGATATACCCGATGCTAAGGAAGGTGATGAGGCCATTGTCTTCGGTAAAGAATTACCTGTTACTCAACTAGCACAATGGGCGGGCACCATCTCTTACGAAGTAATGACCAGTATCTCGCAAAGGGTAAAACGCGTGTATGTAAACGAAGAATAGTTTTCAGTTGACAGTTGGCAGTTGATTGGGGTTGTGGCGGTTCGTACTAAAAATTAACCACAGAGTTTCACAGAGTTTGAACACAGAGTTTCACAGAGTCGGCCGTTGATTGGGGTTGTGGCAGTTCGTACTAAAAATTAACCACAGAGTTTCACGGAGTTTGCACACAGAGTTTCACAGAGTTAGCAGTTGATTGGCTTAATGGCAATTGGTGCTATAAAATTAACCACAGAGTTTCACAGAGTTGGTAGTTGATTGGGGTTGTGGCAATTGGTGCTATAAAATTAACCACAGAGTTTCACAGAGTTTGAACACAGAGTTTCACAGAGTTGGCCGTTGATTGGGGTTGTGGCAATTGGTGCTATAAAATTAACCACAGAGTTTCACAGAGTTGGTAGTTGATTGGTTTTGGGGTAGTATGTAACGTGCTATAAAAATTAACCACAGAGTTTGAACACAGAGTTTCACGGAGTTGGTAGTTGATTAGGGTTTGTGGTAGTATGTAACGTGCTATAAAATTAACCACAGAGTTTCACAGCACTATAACTCTGTGTGCAGAACTCTGTGAAACCCTGTGAAACTCTGTGGTAAAACTCTGTGGTACTCTGTGGTAAAAATACGCCAACGAACAAAATCAACTACACTACTGCGCACCACCAATAAGTTCCTCCCAGAATTCTGCGCCGCGGCGGGTGTGGGGAATGACGATGGTGCCGCCTACGATATTGGCTACCGCAAAAATTTCATAAACCTCGTCGGTTGTAAGGCCCTGTTCGTGGCATTTTTCGAGGTGGTACTTTATGCAATCGTCGCAACGCAATACCATGCTCGCCACAAGGCCCAGCATTTCTTTTGTTTTGGTTGTCAGTGCGCCCTCGGCATACGTATTGGTATCCAGGTTAAACAAGCGGTTGATCACCTTATTTTGCTTACCCAAAATAACTTCGTTCATTTTGGCCCTGTATTCATTAAATTCCTGTACCTGACTCATATTATTTGTTTAAATGGTTTGTATTGGTAAATGCCCCGCAATATACATATCCTTCGTTTCGCAAATAACAAACTATACCAATAAGCAGTGCGCTAAACCACAAATAATTACAATATAACAAGTTAATATACAGTAATTAAGGGCAAGTTATCCACCTTTCAAAAATTACTCTTTAACATGTTGCCCAATCAACGTAATTTAGCAACCTCAAACTAAATATACATCTATGTCTGACATTCAGGAACAACAACCAGAACAACAACTTAACATCGAACTTTCAGAAGAAATGGCTGATGGCACCTACGCAAACCTTGCGATCATTACACATTCTTTCGCAGAATTCGTGATTGACTTCGTTAACGTAATGCCTAACGTACCGAAAGCAAAAGTAAAATCGCGTATCGTAATGACCCCTCAGCACTCCAAGAGGCTGATGAAGGCGTTGATTGACAATGTGAAGCGTTTCGAAGCTCAATATGGCGTTATTAAAGATCAGGAGCAAACAGCAATGCCTTTCAACTTTGGTTCGCCTACAGCGCAAGCCTAATACAGGTTTTTAAAACATTTGAATGAACGATAAAATTCTGATACTCGACTTCGGGTCGCAGTTCACACAATTAATAGCTCGCCGCATACGCGAGCTAAATGTGTATTGTGAGATACAACCATGCACAAAACCGGTTCCCGCCAATGACCCTTCATTAAAGGGAGTTATTTTTTCCGGCAGCCCTTTCTCCGTTAACGACCCGAATGCACCGAAGCCTGACATAGCTGCCATTGGCGCTATTGCCCCGGTGCTTTGTGTTTGCTACGGTGCACAGTTATTAGCAGTGCAGGGCGGTGCAGAAGTAGGTCAATCTTCGCACCGTGAATATGGCCGTGCACATTTACAAGACGTTCAAACCGACCCGCTTCTGGCAACTATAGCCAACGGTTCGCAGGTGTGGATGAGCCATAGTGACACCATCAAGAGTTTGCCGTCAGGCTTTACCCTTTTGGCGCACACGGAAAGCATTCCTGTAGCAGCCTATAAAGCAAGCAACACCTTTGCAGCAAACCCCGTTTACGGCATACAGTTTCACCCGGAGGTTACCCACAGTACCGATGGCGGACAGTTGCTGAAGAACTTTATTGTTGACATTTGCGGTTGCAAGCAAGACTGGACACCAGCCGCGTTTATACAGGAAACTGTTGACCGCATTAAGGCCCAGGTGGGCGAAGGCAAAGTGGTAATGGCACTTAGCGGTGGTGTTGATTCTACCGTTGCCGCCATGCTCATTAACAAGGCCATTGGCGAAAAGCTCTACTGTATATTCGTTGATAACGGCCTTTTACGTAAGGACGAATTTCAGCAGGTACTGGATGGCTACAAACACCTTGGCTTAAACACTAAGGGTATTGACGCCCACGAACGTTTTTATGGCGAACTGGCCGGTGTTGCCGACCCTGAAAAGAAGAGAAAAATAATTGGCCGCTTGTTCATTGAAGTATTTCATGAAGAAGCAGTAAGGCTTGAAAATGTAAGCTTCCTTGGCCAGGGAACTATTTACCCTGATGTTATTGAATCACTATCCGTGCACGGACCTTCGGCTACTATTAAGAGCCACCACAATGTGGGCGGCTTGCCGGAGATCATGCATCTTTCGCTGGTGGAACCTTTACGTGCTTTGTTCAAAGACGAAGTACGCAGGGTTGGCCGCGAAATGGGTATTGATGAAATATTCATTGGCCGCCATCCGTTCCCGGGGCCGGGCCTCGGTATCCGCATACTTGGCCCTGTAAGTGCTGAAAAAGTAAAAATGCTGCAGGAAGCTGACGCTATTTACATACAGCACCTTCGCGATAGCGGCTGGTACCATAAAGTATGGCAGGCTGGCGCGATATTGCTACCTGTGCAGAGCGTTGGTGTAATGGGGGATGAGCGAACCTACGAGTTTACCTGCGCCCTGCGTGCGGTAACCTCGGTTGATGGTATGACCGCCGATTTTTCGCACCTGCCGCATGAATTGCTGGGCAAAATATCTAACGACATTATTAACCGTGTAAGAGGTATCAACCGCGTGGTTTACGACATCAGTTCCAAACCACCTGCTACCATAGAATGGGAATAACACATTAAAAAAGCCTGCAAATTTATTGCAGGCTTTTTTGTTTATCAGGAAATTGCATAGATAGGTGAACGGCTTATCAATTTAGAATTCCTATTAAGTTTAGTCATCCGGTTAAAAGTTAGGCAGGGATTTTATATATTGTCGCCGGTTACAACTTCTGCAGCATGCGTAAATTCATAACGTTCTTATTGGTATTTTCTCTTACCCTCGGTTTAGCTGAAACTGCGGAGGCTCAGTTCTGGAAAAAGAAAAGCAAAAAACAACAGAGCAAGGGCAAAAACAAAAAAGGTGCTAAGGAAAAGGTAGCCCCCAAAACAGATGATGATACCATTACAAATGAAGAGGATGACCGCAAAGAAGTAAGCGAGCCGAAGAAAACCCGCAGCCAGAAAAAGAAGGAAAAGCAGGAAAAAAAGCGGAAGGAAAAAGAAGCCCGTAAGCAACAGAAAGCAAAGGAAAAGAAAGAGAAAAAAGATAGAAAAGAGCAAAAAAGGCTCAAAAGCAAACAAGCTGTAGCCGCACCTGAACAGGCTAAAGTAGTAAACAAGTGGGCGGAAATAGAGTATCCCGTTTCGCATAAAAAAAGCCATTATCGCATTGATCTGCTGGCCCCCATGTATCTTGATGAATTGGTGAAGAATGGTAACCCGAGCACTTACATACCTGAAAAAGCCATTAAAGGCTTAGACTTTTACAAGGGCGTGCAGATCGCGGCCGATACGCTAAAAAAAGCGCTCTTTGATATTGACATTTATGTGCATGATGTGGCTTCGCTTATGGAGTCATCAGAAATGCTGATAAGGAAAAATGCGCTTGATTCTGCCGACTTGCTGCTGGGTGCCGTTGCAGATAAAGACGTTGCCACCCTTGCCGCTTACGCCAAGAGAAAGCAGATCAACTTCATTTCAGCAATAGCTGCGGCAGATGGCGGCGTAAAGGATAATCCTTACTTTACCATGCTGCAACCATCGGCAAAAAGCTATTGCGAATGGATAACGACCAAACTGGAAAACACCTTCCCTAAAGGCAAAGTACTGCTGCTACACCGTAACGCCAATGCCGCAGATGAAAATTGCTTTAAACACCTTACCACCGACCCTACCAGCAAAGCGATGTACAATACTTTGTTATGTAATACCGCCCCGACAAATGACGCAATAGGCCGCATAATAGATACACAGAGCAATATTGTGGTGCTGGCCATAAACGATGTGAAATATGCTGACAGCATGCTGAAAATATTAAGTCGGGAATTTCCACGAACCCACTTTGACGTATACGGAATGCAAAACTGGAACAGCGCTACTACCCTGTTTAAACAAACGGGGTTTGAAAAATTCACATTCCACATCCCTACGCCTTTCCTTTTTGATAACAGCAGCGATATTGCAAAGTACGTGGAGCGTGTATTTAAAAAAGAATATGGCGGCAAACCAACAGAAATGGTGTATCGTGGCTTTGAAACCATGTATTGGTACGCTACCATGCTCAAAAACTACGGCACCATCTTCAACAAATACTATACCGATAATGAACTTGCCCCCCTCACTAAATTTGAAATAAAGCCACAGTGGGACGAGCAGGGCAACCTGATATACCAGGAAAACAGGCATCTGTCGCTAAAAAAGATAGATATGGCTAAGGCTGTGATCCTCACAAAATAATTTGCTAGTTCCTTCAAACAAAGTACTGCCATTATCACCAAATGATAATCAGCCATTTGTGTGCGCGTTATACACTTAAAAAATTAACCCTTACATTTGCCGCCTAATTCAGAAATATGAAAATTCATCGGGAAGGATATAAGTATATTCTCATTGCAACAATATCGTGGATCGTCATTTGGTTTGCCTGTGACAAGTTGTTACCACACAACACCATAGTGAACTGGATAGTCGGCTTACTCATGTTCGCCTGCTTCTTACTTTGGTTCTGGGTGGTGGCTTTCTTCCGCCTGCCGTTCCGCAATATGCTACACGGTGAAGACAAAATAATTTGCCCTGCCGATGGTAAAGTAGTTGTAATTGAAGAAGCTTACGAGCCAGAATACTTTCAGGATAAGCGCCTGCAGGTATCTATATTCATGTCGCCAATAAATGTGCACGTAAACCGTAACCCGGTAAGCGGCGAGATCAAGTACATGAAGTACCATCCCGGCAAATACCTGGTGGCATGGCACCCCAAATCATCAACCGAGAACGAGCGTACATCAATAGTTATTGGTAATGATAACGGCGACATATTAATGCGCCAGATAGCCGGAGCATTGGCACGCCGCATTTGCTTTTATATAAAAGAAGGCGATGTAGTAAAACAAAACGATGAGTTTGGTTTTATCCGCTTCGGTTCGCGCGTTGATCTTTATTTGCCATTGGGTACCCAGATAGATGTGAAGATAGGCGATGTGGTGAAGGGTGGTGTTACGCAGTTAGCGCATTTATAGTGTATTCGTAATACTTATTTTAATATCGCCCGGCTGCGCCGGGCGATATTTGTTTTAAGGGGGTATTGTAAAATATATTGTGAGGTGTACGCAAGGAAACGTTGCTGGTGCCCTCATCCCCGGACCTTCAGGATTAGTGTTGGTGGGAATGTGTTCGGAAGTAAATACTTCCTGAATGGTGGGTCGAAGGAAATCCTTCAACCAGTGTTATTTTTTAGTGATACTTAGACCAGCAGGAAATACCTAAAACACACGAACATCACATGCTTCATCGGTGTCCTAAATACTATGTACTATGTACTATATACTATATACTATATACTATCTACTTTCTACTCCAACCTAATCCAGCCTAAAAGAAATCGGTTGGTTATAAATGGTTCTTACGGCCTTGCCATTTAACTTACCGGGCTTCCATTTGGGCATACCCTTTATTACACGCATAGCCTCTTCATCACAGCCCGCACCCACGCCGTGGGTAACTTTCAGATCAACCACCGCACCATCTTCATTTACAACAAAGGTTACAATTACCCTGCCCTGTATGCCAGCAGAGCGGGCATTTTCAGGATAACTAATATGGTCGGCAAGGTACTTACCCAAGTCACCTGCAAATTCAGGCATTTGGTCAACATAAGTGTGCGGGGTGTTATCAATAACAGGTATAACTATTGCGGACTTGGGGCCATTACCAGCTATGGGCATTTCTCCTATCGCTAAAGAATCACCAGTATTATTAGCAACACCAGGTATTGCATTTGTTAGTTCAGTTATTTCTGCCGGTGGTTTATCGCTTAGGTCATCGGGTGAAATCACCATATCTGTAAAAGATGCAGTAGGGGCTGAAGGTGGAGGCGTTGGAGGCACAACAACAGGTGGTTTGGGTATTTCCTTCTCCAACTTATGGATCTCTGTAATTACATTTGGCGGCGGTATATATGCCGGTGTAACAGCCTTTCTATTGGAGGTTATAAAGGAAAAAGAAGCCAATGCTGCCACTGCCAGCAGTGCAAATGAACCGGCCTTTTTTACGCGCCTGCCATAGTTCTTACGCAATTCGTAGCTTCCGTAAGCTTTGTTACGGTTTTCAAAAACGATATCGAGATAATCGGTCTCAAGGAATTTCTTAGCGTCCATAATAGTGAGTTTATAAATAAGAAACTGAAACAAAATTTTTCCATAAGGTTTTGTAAAAAATATTTTTGAGGATATAGCAAACACCCCGACCCTACCGCGTGGCGCTTTAGCGTGGCGTGTTATGTGAGCGTGTTATGTGAGCGTGTTTTTTCGTGAAGGTGTAATGCCTCCAATATCAGGTAGGTAAATTTCGGTGCACATCCGCGATCATGTTGAACTCCTTCGGAGTTCGAAATGTCGCTGTTTTATACAGCGGGTTGCACCCGCTGCTATTATTGTTTTACCCTTTCAGGGTATTGCGGTATTTGACTAATGTTTTGTGGTTAATCCCGGGTGGGTGGGATTGCGGGTGCATATAGCAAACACCCCGCCCCTACCGCGTGTCACTTTAGCGGTGGCGTGTTATGTGACCGCATTTTTTGTAGAGATGCAATGCCTCTAATACCGGGTGTGTAAATTTCGGGGTGCACATCCGCGACTATGTTGAACTCCTTCGGAGTTCGAAATGTCGCTGTTTTATACAGCGGGTTGCACCCGCTGCTATTATTGTTTTACCCTTTCAGGGTATTGCGGTATTTGACTAATGCCACCTAATGTCGGGCGAGAGCCGCAGGCTTTATCTATAACTTCTTTTCTGAATTGATAAAGACGCACAAAATAGCCGCATTATTCTACATCCCCGTTGCACTGCTTATTGTGCTGGACAGGAAGAGTAAGGATTTGGAGTAGGAAGCTACAGCTAATGTCGCTGCTTAATTCCTCACACGATTTTGAGCAATATTTAATTTTGTATGTTTTTTAAATTGGATTAAAGAATGAGTTCTTATCTTTGAAAAGTCGACATTCAAAATAGAGTGTTGATAATTTGAATTTCATTGTATGAATGATAGGGAATTTAGAATACTTAGTATTTACTATGGGCTTAAGCAAATTCCTTGGCACCAGCTAAGGGATAAACACACTGTATCACCGGAGTTTATGGGCTGGGCTGATAATAAAGCCGGTGTACAAATGGTTGTTAGTGCTATAAACGATAAGTTGGAGGCGTATAACCTAATTGAACGAATACCAAGAATTCAGGCGTTAGATCAAACTAGCAAGATAACACACAATGGCGAAAACATATATCTTTCTGAAGTACAAAAAAGGGAACTTAGTCAAACAATTTTGCACAAAATAAATGTAACAAAAAACCATGCAGATAATAGTCAAAAACCTCCTGTAGTCTTTCTATCGTATTCATGGGATAGTGACTCTCATAAAGCATGGGTACTAAAATTAGCAGAAATGCTGGGAGCAAAAGGAATTGATGTTTTGCTGGATCGGTATGAGCTCAGTATTGGAAGAAATATTACTCATTTTATTGAAAAAGCAATCAAAATCGCTGACCGTATCATCATAGTATTCACTCCTCAGTATAAAGTTAAGGCAGATGCCAGAAAAGGGGGAGTTGGTTTTGAATACTCGATTATCAATACAAATTTATATAAAGACATTGTCAATAATGAGAAGGTTATTCCACTTCTTAGATGTGGAAATCCTGACGATAGTATTCCTGATTTTCTCCAGCAATACATCCACGTAGATTTTTCAGATGATAGAAATTTTGAAAACTGTTTTCAGGATTTGATTAGAGAAATTCATAAGGAACCAAAACTCAAGAAGGTTGCACTTGGAGCTAAGCCGATTTTTGAAGAAACTCGAGAATTGAAAGTCATTGAAATTTTTGTAAAGGAGAGTAATATTTACGTGAAATTTTCAGACAAGTCAGAGAAGCAACTGACGTTTTCAAATTCCGATTCACAGCCAGTAATTTTTTCTACTGAGACTTCTGTGCTTTTTGTTAGGGATTGTTTTGGAAGCTATGATTATCCATTCGTAAAGAAAATTGTAAAAGTGGATTATACGAATTTGCTTGAGAATATGATCACGGATATTAAGCCATATGTTGATGGACTAGTAGGTACCGAGTATATTACAGAGGTAAGCAATCCAACTTTATCTATTGATGAGCAATACGTTTATTTTATCACAGAAGGTTATGCAACTAGCGGCAATTTGGTCAGGGTAAACTTAAAAAATGGGGTGTGGGAGATAATTTCTGATGCTATGAATTTCGAGTTAATTAAAACAGGGCTTTATAAAAATTTAATAGCAGTGGGCAAGAGCGAAATTAAGCACAATGGCAGAGATATTTATTATTATTTGATTAATGAACAGAATCAAACATTAAAGGAATTCATTAGTGAGGAGAACTACTTTGAATTTAAAAAAATAGCACACGATAGGTAGTTACCCTACTCGTCATTCCGATATCTTTTACAGGCATCTTCCATACGAGCGTAAATCTTTCTTACCAACCTTGCAGGGCTCAATACCCTTATGTGCTCGCCGAAGGCAAGTATTTCTTTTTCCAGTTCAAAGTTCCAGATAACATCAATGGCAAACATTGCACTGCCATTATCTTCTGTTTTAAGTAGTTGCTGGCTGTGGTGCAATGGCTTTGTAACAACATAGGGCACCTGCTCCGGCATTATGCGGAAAATGATCTTCTGTGCCCGCTGCCCAGCCAGTTTGGTAGCACCTATTACGTCGTTAAAATAGAGGCTCATGTCATGCACAGGGGCGCGGTACTCTCTTTCTTCTGCCAGTTCCAGCCCCTCAATGCGGTCAAGCGCAAGGGTAATAATATCATGTGCTTTCCTGGCAACTCCAATAACAAACCAACGGTTGCGATACTCCTTAAGCAAGTATGCAGATACATAAATAACATTTTCCTTTTGTGCTTTAAACGATTTGTAGGTAATCGCAAGCACCTTTCGTGTTTTTATTGCCTTGTGTATGGTATCTATATGCTGTAACCCGCGCAATAGATTGTTCTTCTCCATGTCAATATACGATACACCATTATTGAGTTCGCTGTACAGGCGGTCATCCAACCGGGTTACCATATCATTCAGTTCCTGAAAATGACCAAAGCCTTTAAATTGTTTAAGTATGCCCAGTACTTCATTAAGGGTGTTCAAATCCTGCGCTGAGAGCGGTATATTAGTTATCGTGTATTTCTTGTCTTCATAGCTGTAGTACTTTTTATCGGTTACAATTATGGGTGCACTGTAACCCAGCTTATCGCTGCGCATATTCTGTATATCCAGTTGCACGGCTCGTTTGCTGATACCGCGCTTTATCCCCTCGTATTCATACAAAGCTTCCGAACACGCATCAACCAGATCTTCTAGCGTCCACTTGCGCAAACGATTTTGCAGGCAACTATCAATTTTTTTGTAGCGGATGAGGGCTAATTTATTTACGGGCATACCTGTGTGTTTATACTTTTATTTACGTTTATGCTGTAATATATAAAATATAGTACGCAATGTATTTGCGCAGGCGGTTTTAACGAAAAAAAATAAAAATAATTTTATTGAAAATCAATTACTTACAGGCATTTTCAAAGAAAAAAGAAAAATAATTTCAACTGCGCAATTACACTGCGCAGGGACTACTCACCTTTGTATTGTTGATGTCGTAGACGGGAGTTACTTCACAAATATGATTGTTAGAAAATAGCGCTCCTATCGCACATTACTCAACACCAGAGTGGTGTCGTAGCAAAGAAATACTTCGTGTGTCGCAGGTTCAAGTCCTGCCCGGGCAACCGGTAGCTCAGTTGGTAGAGCAACAAATGTTCTTTTCGATTTTTTACCCGCTCTTTTTAAAAAAAGACACCATTTCATTAAGTATATAACAAATTAATTACGATGAACAAGACAACATTAAACGGAAATGACCTTATTGCCATAGGGTACCCAACCGGCAAGGCTATCGGAATTGCGCTGCAACTGGCTGAAGAGCAACTGGCAGAAAAAAGCGATGACGAGATAACAGCTATTTTAAAGAGCGTACTGGATTGCCCGGAAAATTATGTGGCCGATACAATACTAGCTGTATTAGCCGATGCACTGGTTGTAAAACCAGAAGAGGACAACACCATACAGTTGAAGGATGAAGGGCAACCATATGTTACTTACGGCATTGAAAATATTGAGCAGGGCGCCATTAACCAGATGGAGGTAGCTATGCGTTTGCCGGTTACCATTGGCGGTGCGCTTATGGCAGATGCACATCAGGGTTATGGCATGCCTATTGGTGGCGTGCTAGCTACGGAAAATTCCATTATTCCGTATGGTGTGGGTGTGGATATTGGTTGCCGAATGGCGCTATCGGTATTTGACATACCTGCCAGCCATTTGCTGGAAAATAAAGCCATGTATAAAAGGGAACTGATTGCCTTTACCCGATTTGGTGCCGGCAATACATGGCGCGGTAAAGAGCGTGCGGAACACAGCGTTTTAGACAAAGGCGAATTTAACGCCACCCCACTTATTAAAAGCCTGCAAAGCAAGGCTGCAGCGCAACTGGGCACATCGGGCGGCGGCAACCACTTTGTGGAATGGGGTATTATTGATTTTGCGGAAAATGACGCCATTTTAAATGTACCCAAAGGGCAGTATCTGGCGTTGCTAACGCACTCTGGCTCCCGTGGGCTGGGTGGCATCCTCGCCGGGCACTATACCCGACTTGCCAAAGAACTTTGCAAGCTTCCCAAAGAGGCCGCAAACCTTGCCTACCTTGATATGAATTCAGCCGAAGGTCAGGAGTACTGGCTGGCCATGAATCTGGCCGGCGATTATGCATCGGCCTGCCACGAAGTGATACACCAGCGCCTTACTAGGGCCATTGGCGGCCAGGTATTGGCCAAGGTGGAAAACCACCACAACTTTGCTTGGAAAGAAAGATGGAATGATAAGGACGTAATTGTGCACCGTAAGGGCGCTACGCCAGCCGGTGAGGGCGTAATGGGTATTATACCGGGTTCTATGGTTGCACCCGGCTTCCTGGTAAGGGGTAAAGGTAATGCCGGAGCGCTCAATTCTGCTTCGCATGGTGCAGGCAGGTTAATGAGCCGCACCAAGGCCAAAGAAGTTATTGATTACAATAGCTGGCGCGAAATGCTGAAAGATAATGGCGTAAGCCTGATAGGGGCTGGCCTCGATGAAGCGCCTATGGCCTATAAAAACATTGAAACCGTAATGGCCGCACAAACTGACCTTGTAGATATCGTAGCCAAATTCACGCCTAAAATGGTGCGTATGACGGATGATGGCAGCAGGGAAGATTAAATGCCTTTCAAAGAGTGCCGTAAAGCAGCAATACTTCGGTTAGAGCGCCAGGCTAGTTCTGGAGGTCGCGGGTTCAAGTCCTGCCTGGGCAACCGGTAGCTCAGTTTAATCGCTGCCTGCATATTGCCTTTTTGATTTTTTATCACTGTTGTCCGGCAAAAAAAGTAATCATCGACTGAAATGTAGCACCAGCAAACATTACAACGGATTTTTATTATATTCTACCCTGCTTTTGTCCGGCCTCTTTACTGGTTGTTGTCATCGCGTCTCCATGTTCTTTTTTTGTGCTGCCGCAAAAAAAGAACCAAAAAAAGCGGCACTTTGGGCAATCGCTCCGCTGCCCAAAGGAGCCCTGCGGCGTGTTTTGGTGAAGCTTGTTACTCTAATGTCTGCGCCGGGACGGCGGCGCAGGTGTTACGTACTTTTACAAATAATATTTTAATCGGACAGTAGTGATTTTTTATCTACACTACCCGGCGGTGCGCCGGGTAGTTCTATAGCAGGTATGGACGGAAGTATGTATTTTAGCCAGCTAAATGAAAGCACTACAAATGCCCCAAAACAGCCGCTTTAAAGAAATAGTGTACTTTTTATGTTCATTGGCCCTTGGTTTTGGTATAGTGGCGGGTATTGCAGCGGTATGCATGAGCAATTCCGCAATTGAAGTGCACCTGCACGATTCTCATTTTACTGAAACAGCAGGCGGGGTATTGAATCTACTGTCCTTTTCGCTAGTGCTGTTTTTTACCATTTTTATTAATGAGTTACGGTATGGCATGCGCCGGATAAAGCCCATAGCGATCTTGGTATTTTGCGCCATATCAGTTGATGTTTGCGGGTATGGCATTGGCAAATTACTGGCAACTATGATGACCGCACCAGTTGGCAATATTATGCCGGTTATCGTCGGGCTTACTTTATTCATTAATATGGTACCTGCTGTTATTTTACTCCGCATGGCCTGGATGAAGGCGCATAATAATTGGTAGTGCGATCACTCAGCCACTCAAGAGCTTTGACAACTTTTTGAAAAGTTGTTAAAGCTGATTGTCTGAACCATGATTTTTTTGATTTTTATGAAAGTCATGAGTTTTGCTGAATATCGGATTATTTCGCTTTGACAACTTTCTAAAAAGTTGTCAAAGCTGATTGTCTGAACCATGATTTTTTTGATTTTTATGAAAGTCAGGAGTTTTGCTGAATATCAGATTATTTCGCTTTGACAACTTTCCAAAAAGTTGTCAAAGCTGATTGTCTGAACCATGATTTTTATGAGTTTTATGAAAGTCATGAGTTTTGAAGAATATCGGATTATTTCGCTTTGACAACTTTTTAGAAAGTTGTTAAAGCTGATTGTCTGAACCATGATTTTTTTGATTTTTTTGAAAGTCAGGAGTTTTGCTGAATATCGAATTATTTCGCTTTGACAACTTTCTAAAAAGTTGTCAAAGCTAGCACAGCGGCCATTGTTTTATGTTCAATGCAAACCAGATTCTACAATTATTCGGTGCACTTTCTAAAACGAGTACATCCCGATGGTTGTCGGTGAAGAGCATCAACAACGGCGGAAAGCTTGTGCTTCCCAATCGACTATTTGAATTTATCTGGATATAAGGTCAATTGATACAATGGTCTAATTTCCAAAGGCTTGTCTCTATTGAGACCAATTTCTCCAAAAACTTCGATAACAACAATTGGAATTAGGCTTGATTTTTCTACGAGAAAAATAAACTCGTCAATTTCACTGATTGGAGTCATTTTGTCATAAGTACTACCATAAAATTTATAACAATCTATTTTCATTTCATTAAAATATATGCTTGTATCTCCACTATATTCAGAATGAAATTCATTTGGCCCCATTTTTTCAGTACCCCAAGGAACGTTATATTGAAACTCCCTTTTCAAGGAAAACTGTAACTCTCTTTTTCTATTGCATATAAAATATATACTATTCCGTTTTCTCTTTGCAATAAAAGGTTTCCTCGCATCAGTGTGATAAATCTTTCCAGAATATTCGCGCGAAAAATTTGGATGATCATGCCAGAATATAATTCCTCTTTTTGATACGTGTATAACCCTTGCAACTTCTATACTGTCCTTCTTGGCTTTCTCATAACTTGCCTTCTCATCCTTCGTCAAAATTAATAAAGATGAAAACCCATCAGAGATGAGTGAAGTCTCATTTAGTATTTTCTCCTTTCGCAAAAAGACAATCGTATCACCATTGTCGAAAATAGACTGGCCATATATACATACTGAAATTAAGCAAAAAATAACGATCAAAGCTATTCTCATAATAAACCGAGATATTGTCTTGTGAAAATCATTTTATTGGTGATGAAGAACACCAACAACGGCGGAATATCAAATAGCGTTACTCATTTTTTAATTATTAAAAAGTGCTTGTTCAGCCTTTTTGATTTAAGTTGGTTTTGACAGTCCCTAATTTTATTAATTATTCCTATGTCATTTGTCTTCAACTTACTTACAATATTCACATTTGAATCTGTAAGGTAAATTTTATATATTCCTAAAATAATCCCCGAACTATTGTCAATATGCAGCATCTTATAGTCATCAAACAATTGATTTCCTAGCATAGAATCTCCATTTCTAACCCAATTATTCCTAATCGTTAATCCAATTCCAAAATAAAAATCTAGCATATCGCAATTGACGATAATATTTCTAAAATTATCGTCGGCAATTGAATCGAGTAATGACACTGCCTGATAAACAGATTTTGGTTTTTCATTAGGCCAATAATCCACACATCGTCGAGCAAACAGCTGCTTCGCGCTATCTGTGCAATACGCACTGTCTATGGTGACACGGCAAACAATCTCCTCGCTTTTCTTTTTGGGTTCTTTGCATCCCAAAATAAACAGAATAAAAATGATAAAAATTGCATTAATGTTTGCCATATTTCTTCGCATCTCCAATTCAGCACAGATTATACCTACTGCAATGTCAGGTACGATTTTGGGCCGACGACAATAAAGTTAGTAGAAATCTGCGAAAGAGGAAGAATGAATACCAATGGCTTTGGCGACCAGAGGCTAGTTTACGCCCAGATGAAAAGATTACAATGAATAGAATACATCCCGATGGTTGTCGGTGAAGAACACCAGCAACGGCGGAAATCCTGAAGGCCGACCTGTTCAACCCTTGCAGGGTTGGTTCATCTGATTATCGTACCTCTGGTTGCACCAGAGGCTATTCATATTAAAGCCTTTCAGGCTTTTTGCATATTGAACACACACCCTTGCAAGCCTGAAAGGCTTGAATCTGAATAGCCGGGGGCAACGCCCTCGGATTAAAAATTTGACACACGAAGCCTGAAGGGCTTCAACTTGTGAAAAACTGAGTTAAAAACACCTGCCATTGGCACCCAAGAGACCTCCCTACACAATGGGTGATCATCATTTAGAATCATTGTTGTCCGACAAAACTAACGAGTGGACTTTAAGAAACAATACCAGCAATTCTTTTGTGGTAATTACTGTTAGAAAAGCCTGCTTTATTGGTTTACGTAATCGCGTTTCTATTACTTTCTTTTTTCGTGGCGAAAAAGAAAGTAACAAAGAAAAACGCCATCCCGAATGCTTTCGGGACCATCGCTCCGCGGCTAAAAGGAGCCCTGCGGCGTGTTTTGTTGAAGCTTGTTACTCAATACGTCCGCTTTCGCGGCGGCAGTCATTGGGTTTTAAGCACTAATTGGCTAAAAAAAGATACCATAATTCTTTAGTCGGACAACAGTGATTTAGAATTAATAAACACACTCACCATGAGCGACACGATAGAACTATTCATCCGCAATTTTATTCAGAAGGACAGGAGGGAGCGATGCCGCTTCCTATTGACAGGCAAGAAACGTTTTGGTTTTACGAATCTGTTAAATCATAGGTGGGACGATGTATTCAACATGAAGTTGTTGTATGAACTGAAGAAGAATGAGATACATTTCAGCCATGTGCAGCAAATGCTGAAATTGAAAGAAAACGAGCCCTGCTACATCATTTCCAGCGAGGGAATTGATGATAGATTCCTGCCATTCAAAGAAGCATATGAACTGATCGAAAATACATTATTTGGCTCCCTGCTTATTAACCTTACAGCCGACAGGCTTTACCTTAAAACGGAAGTAATGGGCTCACCACCGCAATTCATTGGTCATATACGTGTAAAACAAAAGCCCAGCTGTGGTGCCGGGCTTCATTTATAATCTTGCGCTTTGTATGCGTAACACTTTACGGTTTTTCTTTTGTACCCGCATTTTTTCAGGAACGAGTTTTAGTATTTCGTCCATTAGAGATTGCAGTATAGAAAAATGCACAAAGTGATCGTTGGTTACAAGGCTTATTTCGCGTACCGGTTCCGGGTCGTTAAAGTAGCGCACGTTTTCAATACGGTCTTCGTCAAACTCTGATGTTGACAATTCTGGCAAAATGGTAAGTCCACCATTTTTATCAACCATACGGCGCAGTGTTTCCACATTGCTCGATTCGTAACGATACGGGCGTTTTAACTGCAGGCGCTGCACCTGGTCGCTGCAAAGATCGAGGATCTGGTTGCGCATACAATGCCCCTCATTCAGCAGCCAGATACGTTCCAGTTCCACATCGCTTGCATCTATCATTTTCTTTGACAATAATTTGTCATCCTTTCTGAAATAAGCCACGAATGGCTCATAAAACAGCGGATATTCCTTAATGTCTTTTTGTTCCAGCGGTGTGCTCAGCAAGCCCGCATCAATTTCGTTATTACGCAATGCCGTAATAATGCGATGGGTTTCCATCTCATTAACATCTAGGCGTATATCAGGGAAATTCTTGGAATAATTTTCCAGTAAGGCAGGCAATATATTAGGTGCAACAGTAGGTATTACCGCCAGCTTAAAGGTGCCGGAAATAATATTTTGCTGCTGTTGTATCAATTCCTGTATCCGCTCAAATTCTTCCAGGGTTTTACGTACCTGTTCTATAATAACCTTACCCATTGCGGTTATCTCAATAGGATGCCTGCTGCGGTCAAATATCTTTACGCCTAACTCTTCCTCCAGCTTTTGTATCTGAAGACTTAATGTTGGCTGTGTTACAAAACTTTTTTCTGCGGCTGCCACAAAGCTTTTATAGGTAGCTAAGGCAATGGCGTATTCAAGTTGTATTATCGTCATAATGAGTAGTAAATTTAATGTACAAACATGCAAACAGATGTGCCTTTTTGTATTTACTTAGTTGAAGGTATATAACTTTAATAGAAAATACAATTTCCGGTTACAATTCACAATTCCGTAACAGGTATTTTTTATGGTTTTTTCACCACCGGCAATGGTTTGCGGGGTATCATTTCATCGCGCATCGCTGCATTGTAAACGAACGATGCAATAATGACAGAAGCCTGCATCAGATCGTTGGCACTAACGCGGTCGTAAGAATCCATATTGGTATGGTGGGTGCGGCTGCCGTATTCCAGAGGGTCTTGTATAAACTGGAAACCCGGTATACCTACCTCATCAAACGAAATATGATCGGTGGACCCAGTGTTGCGGTTGGTTACTGTTTTTGCGCCCAGGTCGCGGAAGGGCTCCAGCCAGCTTTCAAATATAGGTACAACGGCATCATTACCCTGTGCATAAATGCCCCTTATTTTACCCGCGCCATTATCTAAATTAAAATAGGCCGATACCCTTTCGTGTGCCGGCTTCAATTGCATGGTAACCCTGTCAGCATAATGTTTTTTCACATAGCCGCGCGAACCTAGTATACCCTGCTCTTCGCCGCTCCACAACAAAATGCGTATGGTACGCCGTGGTTTAATGTTCAGGGTTTTCAATATCCTTACGGCTTCCATCATTACAGCCGTGCCCGTACCATTATCGGTGCAACCGGTTGCTGCATGCCAGCTATCCATGTGGCCGCCCAGCATTACCAGTTCGCTCTTTAAATCAGGGTCGGTGCCAGGTATTTCGGCAATAACATTATTTTCAATAGAGTCATTCATGAGGAAGGTAGTGCGGGTATCCATCTCCAGCGATACCTCTTTACCCGCCTCCAGTAAGCGCACCAGGCGGCCCAGGTGCTCGCTGCCCATTTCCATTTCCGGACAAACAGGTTTCGCATCCCATGCGCGCGGCGCACCGTTGCTGGTAAATACCGTGCCCATATTGCCCCTGCCGCCACTCAGCACTGCTGCGCTGCCTTCGCTATACAAAAACGAATCAATCGCCCTTTTCAGGTTAAATGGCGGCTTGGCGGCTGTTTTAGGTTTCTGGCTCAGGTTGGTGGTGGCATCATCTATATGGGGGTCGTTAGCCGTATTGATCAACTCATCTTCCGTAAGGCGTTTGGCATCTGCAGTGAAGTTGATCTTTGTATCGCCATTCATGCTGGAAAGCACTACAATTTTACCCCTCAGCTTTCCGCTGTATTTAGCCATATCGCCAACACTATCAATACGCACCAGTACTGCGCTTGCGTTTACCAGGCCATTAGTGCCCGGGGTCCATGCTTTAGGTGTGGCTATCAGTTGCTGGTAGTAAGGCACGGTCATAGCCACATAGCTTTTATTAATTTCCCAGCCTTTGCCAAAACCACCCCATGGTTCTATTTTTACATTACTCAGCCCCCATTCGGTTAATTTATCCTTGGCCCATTTTTCGGCATTTTTCATGCCGGTTGACCCGGTAAGGCGCGGGCCGTTCACATCGGTCATCTGGAACAATGTCTCCATTATTTTAGAGTTATTGAACCCTTCATTTTTTATTTTGGTAACCATGCCAAGGTTCACGCGTTCGGACCGGTCGCCCCGGAAAGAAAGTGTACAAACAGCCAACGCAAACACAGCTATGGAAAAAGCGTATCTCATTAAAATTTATTTAAGTTCGAAAAATAGCTAAAAAAGAGGAAATGCCACAGGGAAATAACATCAGAAGTACCCTATTTCAGGAAAAATTGTACCCGGGCGTTCAGCCTCACCCTAATTGGGGGATAAAAATTGTTGAGCACGTTACAACCGAACATCTTTATCGTTTAGAAATAAAGTGTACCATTGAAAAAGGAGATTGACAGTTGCCAATCTCCTTTTTCAATGGTGCAGACGCTGTGGCCTATGCCTGTATATTGGGTGGTGCGCCACTGCACAACACAATAATTTCGTGAATTACACTCTTTCCAGAATAACCGCATAACCCTGCCCTAAACCTATACACATGGTTGCCAGCGCATAGCGCTTGTTTTGCTTGTGTAATTCAATGGCGGCAGAATTAATGATGCGTGTACCAGACATACCCAACGGATGCCCGATAGCAATAGCACCACCGTTAGGGTTTACGCGGCTATCATCATCTGCAAGGCCAAGCTGGCGGGTAACAGCAAGGCTTTGTGCTGCAAATGCCTCGTTCAGCTCTATAACGTCAATATCGTTGAGGGAGAGGCCTGCTTTCGCCAATACTTTTTGCGTAGCACCTACCGGGCCTATACCCATAATACGGGGTTCAACACCCACCACGGCACTGCTTACAATACGCGCTTTT
Source organism: Chitinophagales bacterium (assembly GCA_038228575.1). Lineage (GTDB taxonomy): Bacteria > Bacteroidota > Bacteroidia > Chitinophagales > Chitinophagaceae > Flavipsychrobacter. The sequence goes on from JBBRPD010000025.1 coordinate 35,393, forward strand.
GGGGTAATGCCATATTTGTTTATTGCATCTTCCGATACTACGTACAGTGCCGCAGCCCCGTCATTCAAGCCAGAAGCATTACCTGCGGTTACAGTTCCATCTTTTTTAAAAGAAGCCTTGAGTTTACCTAGTATTTCAGTTGTTGTGTTTGCCTTAATAAATTCGTCGGTATTAAAGAGCGTAACTGCGCCTTTTTTGCCGGCTAATTCAACCGCTATTATCTCCTCAGCAAGGCGGCCAGACTGCTGTGCAGCGGCAGCCTTCATTTGCGAACGATAGGCAAACAAATCCTGATCATCGCGGTTAATGTTATACATGTCCGCGAGGTTTTCAGCAGTAGTGCCCATAGCATCGGTACCATACATTTCATGCATGAGCGGATTAATAAAGCGCCACCCGAAGCTGGAATCATACATTTTGGCATCTTGGCCGTAAGCTTGTGTTGTTTTGGAAATAACCCATGGCCCACGGGTCATGTTTTCAATGCCTGCGGCAATAAAAATATCTCCGTCACCCGCCATAATTCCTCTTGCAGCTGCAATAACTGCACTCATGCCCGATGCGCACAAACGGTTAACCGTTTCGCCCGGTACGGTATAAGGTATGCCGGCAAGCAACAGTGCCATGCGGGCTATATTCCTATTGTCCTCTCCGGCTTGGTTAGCACAACCCATTATAACATCATCAATAGCGGAAGTGGGTATATTGGGGTTACGTTCGACTAGTTTTTTAAGTACAAGTGCGGCAAGATCATCGGCCCTGACACCCGAAAGAGAACCCCTGAAACTACCAATTGGCGTGCGTAAGCCGTCTGCTATAAATGCTGATTTCATTATAATAGATTGTTTAAAAACTGGCGGCAAAGGTAATTAAAGTTGGCAATTGGCAATTGGCAGTTGGTAATTGGCAGTTGCCGATTGGGCAAGCGGTGTTCTATACCTTTAGCAGTGGGTGAAATGTATAGGCAAGGACAAGCAACAGCTTTCTACTTTAGACTTTCTACTTTAGACTTACAACTATAAAAACTACCCCTCTAAATGGAATGAAATCACGATCATGCGCGTGAGCAACTGTTGCAGAGCGTTGGTAAGCGGTAGATTCCGATCGATGAACAACTGGTTGGTAAGCCCCTGGCTCAGCTTAATTTCAGGAGAAAAAATAAAATTCGGATTATAAAATTCGAAACCTACGCCAATCTCGTAGCCAAAATCGACAGGACTTACTTTTAGAAATTCATCATTACGCCGAGATCGGGCATTGGCGGCCATATCATAATCGAACTTGGTTCCTAAAATAGCATAGAACCTGAAGTTATTAATACGGTCGCTTTTAAATTTTAATTGTAGCGGCAGGTGCATATATATAGCCTCAATGCCACGGTCAACCAAGCTGTCATGGGGGTAGCCGTAACGATATTCCAGGCGTTTTTCAGCAAAAGCTAAAGAGGGCACAAAACGGAGGTCAATGAAATTGGTCAGCTTTAAATCGCCCAACAAGCCAAGGTTAAACCCGGGCTGCCAGTGTGGCTGTATTGTCTGGAAGGTATCGGTGCTGGCAAATGCAGCGGAGTATTTTACCTGATACACCGAAAAATTTAAACCAAAGGTGATACCAAAGAAATATTTCTTCTCATCATGGTCAATCATGCTCAGCGCTTTACGCTGGCCTACGGCAGAAAATGAAAGAGTAAGTGATAGTATTAAAAGTAAAACCCTGCCTGAGCGCATGAAATAATTGAATTGTTCTGAGAATCAAACGCAAAGTACGAAGATTACAGTATCTCACCCCGTATTTTCCACTTATAATGACAATTAAATAACATTTTTTTACAAATTTTTTCGTTCAGTGTACGAACTTTTAATTAGCTTTGTAAGACTTTATACGGTAACGAAGACAATTTCTTATTCCATAATAAAAGACATTTTCCTTTCACCGTGAAAACTACAGCCCTCGCACCTCGAGGGCTTTTTTTATGCTAATTTGCTGATTTACAATGCTTTAAAACAAATTTTACCCTTTGCCTATTTTTTGTTGGGCAGCAAGACTATTTTTATTGCCAAAGGTTTAATAGTTTCCTGAAATATTTTTCCGATAGCTAAACATTGAGTTTAAGAATTCACAAATCAATACATTGTAAAAATGACTGACGGATAATATTAATTTGTGGTTATATTATATCACAAATCGGTCTGTACTTTCCCCAATAAATTTGCGTTGTAGGTAAATGTTCTGAAAATTATTCGAATACCCATATCGAATTGTCGTTTTTGCCCATTAGCGATGAAATAGTAACCTGACCTGCAATTACACATACAAACTCGCCAGTTTCCGCATTCTTTATGCGGAACAAATTTACATCTTGCGTTGGCTCCAATATCCAGCTACTTCTATTGTTAAGCGTGCGCGACATTCCCAAATCGATACCCACTATCGCCACATAGTTTGCTTTAAGTCTGTTCGTAAAAGTATAATAGCCAGAACCTGGCAGCATGGCAACCCGCCATTGTGCACTTGGCCAATCGGTTTGTACGGTAGAGCAACGGATAGAGCCGGTTTCTAAATTAAGGTAGGTATTACTCAAGGTGTTTCTAATGCGTTTAAAAGCCGAGGTCGGGAAAACTTGCCGGATAGTTCCCCGTGGGTTTGTTTCCTGTGTGCCGATTACAGCGGAGGCGATGGGCTGAAGGGATTTCGCGAGATAAACAGCCTGCATATTCGGTTGCTGGTGTAGCGGCACAATAACAACGGCATCTGTAGTTATGGTTTGGCCTGCCTTTATGGAATAACCTGCCAGTACAGTACGCTTATCCCTAACCTCATTATACGGCTCCGCTCTTAATATGGCCGACTTTGTGGTAAACCGCGCGCCTGTGGCATTCAAACAATTAAACTGAACCAGTTCGTCCGATGAATTGACCAAGGAACCGAGGCCCTGTTTAATGACTATTATTTTTTCTTGTGCCGATATATTTTTAACGTAAAACCGAATAGCGTAGCGGCTGAATTCCCCTTTATCACCTACCGCCTTTTCCGCAGTGTTTTTTATGGTATAACCCATTTCTAACCCGTCAGCTAGTGCCGGACTTTTATCGGTAACCGTATAGGTTTGCTGGGCAAAACTGTGGAGTATAGCCAATGTAAATAGGCAAAATAGCGAGAGCTGTTTCATAATTCTTTTTTGTTTCGTAGGCTGAAAAATAGCATGGCTGGCGCATCATTCGCCAGCCACAAAACAAATGAAAAGAATTGGTGTGCACCATCAGCTAAACATCTGATATTCTGGTGCAAAAAAATGCCGGCCCAGTTTTGTGAGCCGGCATCGTATGCTGTGTGTTGAAGATCATTAATTTTAGCTGAACAGGAACGCAACATCGTCCTTCGTCAGCTTTCGCATAAAGGCGTTGTCGTCTGATACCAGTTCATTGGCGAGCAAGCGCTTGCTTTCCTGTAGTTGCAGCATCTTTTCTTCCAGAGTATCCTTGCAAATAAGGCGGTAAGCGAAAATGTTCTTGGTCTGGCCAATACGGTGTGTACGGTCAATGGCTTGTTGTTCCACTGCTGGGTTCCACCATGGGTCAACTATGTATACATAGTCGGCAGCGGTAAGGTTGAGACCAATACCACCCGCTTTAAGCGAGATGAGGAACACTCTACAATCAGGGTTATTCTGGAACTCTTCTATTGCTTTTTCACGCTCGGTTGAAGAACTGCTGCCATCAAAGTAAACGTAGCTTATATCTTCTTCTTCCAGCTTTTGCTTAATCAGTGCCAGCATGCCCAGGAATTGTGAGAAAATAAGCACCTTGTGGTCGCCTACGTTTTCCGTTATTTCCCTTGAAAGTTCGTCAAGCTTAATAGAGTGGTTCTCAAATTTCTCCTCATCATTCATAATGGCGGGTGAATCGCATATCTGGCGCAGCTTGGTAAGCCCCTGCAAAATGTGCATCTGCGATTTTTCCATCCCCTTTTCCTCGATAATACCTAGTATTTTAGAACGATAGGTGTTGCGGTATGCATCGTAGATTTTACGTTGCTCGGCACCCATTTCGCAATACAATATTGTTTCTGTCTTTTCCGGTAAATCCTTGGCTACCTGTTCTTTTGTGCGGCGCAGCATAAAGGGGTAGGTCAACTTTTTCAATTGATGCTTTACTTCGCCTTCACCAAACTTATCAATAGGTGTTGCGAATTCGCTCATGAAAAATTCCCTGCTGCCCAACATGCCCGGGTTAAGGAAATTCATTTGTGCGTATAGGTCGAAGGTATTGTTTTGTAACGGCGTACCGCTTAATGCCAGCCTGTTCTTGCAGTTCAGCAACAGCGAAGCCTTCGCTACCTGCGATTGCGGGTTTTTAATGGACTGCGACTCATCTAATACCACATAATCGAAATTGATTTCCTTGAACAGCTTTATATCGCTGCGCATGGTCCCATAGGTGGTAATGATAACATCAAAGTCGGCAAACACCTTGGCGGTAAGCGCACGCTTGGGGCCATGATGTATTATTTTGGTAAGTGTAGGGGTAAATTTATCAATTTCCTTTTCCCAGTTAAACATCAGCGTTGTAGGGCACACTACCAGGTAGCGCGGGTGTTCATGTGTATTTTTATAATGCTGGAAGAAGGTAAGCGTTTGTATAGTTTTACCCAAACCCATGTCATCGGCAAGTATGCCGCCCCACCCTGCTTCATTCAGGAATTTCAGCCACTGAAAGCCTGCAAGCTGGTACGGGCGCAAAACAGCTTGTAAATGTTCAGGGGGTTGTATAGCAGAGTAATCCAGATCCAGGATGTTCTCCAGTTTTTCCTTCTTGATCTGTAATTCTTCCAGCAGGGCAGTTTCGTCAATTTCTGAAAGCAATTCATCCAGCACGCTGAAGTGATATTTTTTCAGGCGTATCTTATTGCCCTTGGCCTCACCTACTTTTAATAACAGCGAATATTTTTTCAGCCAGTCATCAGGCAGCAACCCAATAGAGCCATCGCCGAGCTTAACGAAATTCTGTTTTTGTGCCAGTGCTTTTTTAACTTCTAAAATAGAAACCGACTGGTCGCCGAAGGTAAGGTCAACCGAAGTATCGAACCAATCGACACCGCTGCTCACTTTTACAATGGTTTCCGCTTTATGGGTATTGACACGCATATTTTTCAGCTTGTCAAATCCACGCACCTCTACATCCCATTCTTTCACCTGGTCAGTAAACCTGAAAAACCAGTTATTTGATAGTACGGAGTTGCCCGGCAGGTAATAATAATGTTCCTTCTTATTATACTGTATATCAGTATGCAGGGTAGCCAATTGCTCTATAAAGGCAGCCTCGGCCGCTTCATTACGCTGCACAATTTTAACTATGCCGGCATGTGGTTGTATTACATCGCCGAAGAAGCCAGGGTGAATTTCAATACCATCATAAGCAAACACGGGCTGCATAATGAACATGTTCTCTTTTTCCTGCAGGTATATCATGTTTACAGGTTTCACCTTTTCAACACGCTCTATCAGTTCTTCTGAAAAATGCACATGCACCATGCTGCTCCAGTGCATCAGTTTTTCCTTCAACACATCGGCCCAGTCTTCTTCTTTAATTTCCATGGTGCCATTAGGCTGGAAGATCTCAGAAAGGCCCACTTCTTTCAGTCCGCTCAGGCAATACACCTTGTGGTCGTGCAGCAACAATGCTGCATTAATAAGCGTCACTTTTTTATATTCTACCGGGGTGTTTTCAATTATCCACTCCAGATTTACTATATATTTTTTCTTTACTTTTTTTACTTCCAGCTGCGGGTGCACCAGTGTTTCTGAGAACTGCACCTCGTCGAGCCCGGTCGATGTGATCGGCTTGCCTTCCTTCTTACGATAGGTAAATGGATGCCCGGAATATCGGTTCAGCAGTTTTTGGTATTTGGGTAAAAGGTATTCCCACAATTGCTCGCGCACATCGGCCGGCGGCACAGAGGCCAGTACATTTTCCTGCTCTGGTAAAAAGTCGCCGAAAGGCAAATTTTTTCTTAAATACTTTACCAGTTCTTCCGATATGAATTTACGGGCAACCGGTAACATTTCCCTTTCATTTTCGCGGAAGCGAAGTGGGTTAATGTATTGCTGCAGTTCCAGTTTTTCAATTTTACCTTCCAGCTTTTCTTCGGTATCGTCGGTAGTGCCGGCAATCAGCAGTATATCAACATACGGGAATTTTGGCGAAGCGGTATCTAACACAAAGCCAAGGCGTTTTTGCTCGGCAATGGTCATAGGTATTTCTACCACTTCTGCTTTAACAGGTGCGGCAGTTACGTTTACCTTCTTAATGGTAGGGTCAAGCACGCGCAAAAACGGTTTGCCGTTTTCATACTGGAACATGAATTTCCCTTTCAGGTCGTCGTCAAGCGAATAGCCATATTGTTCCAGCAGTTTGTTCTTTTGTACGTCCCAGTTTTGCATGGCCTGGAAATACTGCGGCCCATGCTTCTTCAGCAGTTGTAAGAACAAGGTAGCCTTATGTATGCAAAGCGGGAATTTAGTTTCGGCACAACCGCAGGAGGTATCGAAATACCGCTCTTCGTTTTGCTTAATAATTACATGGTATATGTGGTCGGCATCCTGCACTTCGGCTTCTATCTTTTCAGCCTTACCCGATGTTATTTTAGCCCTGCCTTCCGCAGCCCAATCTTCCGCCATATCAATAGCATCAGGCGAGGTGAAGATCTGTAATACCTGGCGGGCAACCTGCCGCATACGCACAATGGTATGCTTCTGGTCGTAGCTCACATCGGTATTTTCAAAAAAGCCACTTTGTATAATATCGTTCAGTTGAAAAAGTGCGGCTACCTCATGCCTGCATATTTCGCCCAGGTTATAAGGGCACTGGCAGCGTACCGAAAGCTCGGCATGCTGCAGGTATTTATTAATGGTTACGGTATAGTAGTTCTGGTAAAGATCGTTACGCACCCTGAAGCGCGCTTGCTCTATAAGATGGTCAACATCAAGCAGTTGCACTCCTGAGGTGTAAAATATTTTTTTACCCCTGCGTACTACTTCTTCGGTACCGTGATTGTAAACAAATTTTAATATAGCTGGTAAAGACATTCAGAAAATGCCCCCTTTAGAAAAGGCAATCTACAAAAGTACCGAAAAAACGCGCTTGAACGAAATGTGATGTTTAAATGTGTGTTAAAGGTGGAGTAACCATTACAACAACGCGGCTAACAGAAAAAAATATTTCACAAGAATAACTGATGAATAGTCGATAACGAAATTGTTACTTTCTATTCTTTAACCACTGCTCAAAAGCCTCTTTTGATATGCCGAGTGTCATTAAATTGGTATGTATATGAACAAGTGGGATCTCTTTTTGGTTGGTTCTAACGATCAAAGGCCGACGTAATTGCCCTGTTGGATGGTTGTCAGGATAATTATAAGCGAAATGGCTTGCCTTAGTTCTTTTGAAAACAAGTCCAAGACTTTTTAAGAATTCAAGAAAAACGGCTGTAGGAATTTGCTTTATGCCCATTATACAGGTATTGACAATACTTCGTTAAACCGTGATTGTACTGTTCCGGCATATTTAAGTGGTATTCTTTCGGCAGGTGGTTGGTAAATAACCTGGGGCACTTTTCGCAGACCCCAGCCAAGATCGAGCAATATGTTTTCTAATGTGCCCATTTCGATAGTTTCCTCGAAAAATATTTCCAGGGCTTCGTCAAAAGCAAGGCGCGCATCCGATTCGTCGGTGCCAAAGGACGACAACTCGAGTGCGGGGCAATAGGCGACTATATAATCCCCCTCTCTAATTAAATCAACCTCAACTTTAACTTCGACTTTGTTGTTTTTATCGGTTTTTATATAATTACCCATAGCGTACGCATTGGCTTGAACAACTAAAGGTATGATTATTTATGCTATTTTAAAGCGTCTATAAGTGCCTTTTAAGGATTCCCCAACATTTTACTAATCCTTCACACCTCATTCCACTAAAAACGGTTAATATTGCAGGATATTATGAAGCGTTTAGCCATATTGGGGTCAACGGGGTCAATAGGTACGCAGGCACTTGAGGTGGTTGCGGCACATCCCGGTTTATTTGAAGTTGAAGTTTTGAGTGCGCACAGCAATGCCACTTTATTGATAGAACAGGCTAAAAAATTTAAGCCTAATGCCGTTGTAGTTACCGACGAAACAAAGTACAAAGAAGTTAAAGATGCGTTGATGATGCTGCCTGTAAAGGTGTTTGCAGGTCATGCAGCTTTAAATGATGTGGTGCAGTGGGAAAGTATCGATACCGTTCTGGGATCAATTTTGGGTTTTGCAGGGTTAAATTCTATTCTTGCGGCTATTGATGCTGGTAAGCGCATAGCACTAGCCAATAAAGAAACATTAGTTGTTGCCGGTGAATTAGTTATGGCAAGAGCCAAGGCTAAGGGCGCGGTAATAATACCTGTTGATAGTGAACATTCCGCCATTTTCCAGTGCCTTGCCGGTGAAGATATGAATAAGGTGGAAAAGGTGATACTCACAGCATCTGGCGGGCCGTTCCTGGGCAGGAAGCCAAACTACCTGGTTAACGTAAAAGCTACGCACGCCCTGCAACATCCTAACTGGGTAATGGGTGCCAAAATAACCATTGACAGTGCCACCCTTATGAATAAGGGCCTGGAAATAATAGAAGCCAAATGGTTGTTCGGGCTGAACAATGACCAGATAGATGTAGTGATACATCCGCAATCTATTATTCACAGCATGGTGCAGTTTGTTGATGGTTCTATAAAATCGCAAATGGGCCTGCCGGATATGAAGTTGCCTATACAATATGCAATTGCTTACCCCGAGCGCATACATAACGAATACAAACGCCTCGATTTTAAAGATTTCCCTAAGCTGGCTTTTGAAGCACCCGACACTAAAACCTTCCGCAACCTGGCCCTTGCAATTGAGGCGCTGAAGCGTGGTGGTAATGTGCCCTGTGTACTGAACGCGGCCAATGAAGTGGTGGTGAACGCCTTCCTGCAAAATAAAGTGGGCTTCCTGGAAATGAGCGAAATGATAGAAAAAACTCTGGAGTGTGTTACGTTCATAGAGCATCCTACAATGGACGACTATTTACAGACCGATAAGGAAGCGCGCATACAGGTTACCGAATTTTTGAAAAAAAGCCAATTGTCAATTTATTAAGCTACAAATAGCCTCATGCATTTAAATTCCCTTTTGCTAATGTCCGGTGGTTTCATGCAATTTTTGCAACTTCTTGCCGGTCTGTCGTTCCTTATAGTATTGCACGAATTCGGCCATTTTTTCTTTGCCCGTTTGTTCAAGACAAGGGTTGAAAAATTTTACCTTTTCTTCGATTTCCTTTTTCCTTTTTCAGGATTGCTTAATTTTTCTTTGTTTAAGAAAACCAAGGGCGATACTGAATTTGGTATTGGCTGGTTCCCGTTGGGGGGCTATGTAAAAATATCGGGCATGGTTGATGAGAGCATGGATAAAGATGCATTGGCACAACCACCACAACCATGGGAATACCGATCAAAGAAAGCCTACGAACGTTTACTGATAATGCTGGGTGGTATTATTATGAACGTGCTCGCAGCTATTTTTCTGTACATGATCATTTTCAGCGTATGGGGAGAAGAGTATTTGCCGGTGCAAAACCTGAAGTATGGTATTGCGGTAGATAGTGTTGGCCGCGGTATCGGGTTACAGAACGGCGATATGGTGAAGGCCATTGACGGCAAGCCTATTGAGCGTTTTAACCAGATTCCATTGGCACTTATTCTACATAACGACAATGGCACTATTGCCATTAACCGCAATGGTAAGGATACTACACTGAGTATACCATTGGGCACAATTGGCAAGATCATCAAATCAAAGCGGGGTAACGTAATTGCTATCCGTTCATTCGCTGTGGTCGATTCAGTTAAGCCTGGTTCAAATGCCGATAAGGCGCATTTGCGCAAAGGTGATAGTATCATAGCTATCAACAATCAACCCGTTATCTACAATGTCGATTTTACCGATACTAAAGATGCGAATGCCGGTAAGACAGTCAACATTACTTTTGTAAGGAATAATAAAATTGACAGCGTCAATACTGTATTTGTGAAAGATTCTGCATTCGGTATCTGGTGGATGTCGCCAGACAGGTATCTGAGCTATGTTAAAATAAAATACAATCCTATTACCGCTATTGGCCGTGGTGTAAGCCAGACCATTGAAAAGGTGCAGCTTTACGTAATGCAGTTCAAACTATTCCGCTCGCCGGAAGTTAAGGTGAATGAAAGTTTGGGTGGTTTCGGGTCTATGGCAAAAATGTACGAGCCGGAATTTAGTTGGTTTAGTTTCTTGTCGCTTACCGCATTTATATCGGTAGCGCTTGCCTTCATGAACCTGTTACCGATACCGGGCCTTGATGGCGGTTACGTTATCTTCCTCTTATTTGAAATGATATCAGGAAAAAAAGTGAGCGAAAAAGTAATGGAGCGAGCCACCACAGTTGGCCTGGTTATTTTACTGGGCTTAATGCTATACGTGAACGGGCTGGATATTTTAAGGCATTTCAACATAAAACTGTAATTGAAAAGTGTGCCAAACGTTAAATGTCTGGCACATTTTTTTTAGCGCAATAATTAATTATAAAGGCCGTTTTAAATTTTTATATGCTGCAGCAATATTGTGTTTCCACAACTGAATACAAGCGCTTACCTACCCGCGAAGTTAAAGTAGGCAATCTGGTTATAGGTGGTAATAACCCCATCCGCATCCAGACCATGACCACTACCGATACCATGGATACTGCGGCAACTGTTGCACAAAGCATCAGGTGCATAGCAGCTGGTGCCGAGTTGGTGCGCATTACAGCACCCAGCAAAAATGAAGCGGAAAACCTGCTGAACATCAAGAACGAATTACGTGCCAAAGGCTACGATACGCCCATAATTGCCGATATACATTTTACGCCAAATGCCGCTGAAATTGCGGCCCGCCTTATTGAAAAAGTGCGTGTAAACCCGGGTAATTATGTTGATAAAAAGAAGTTCGATTACATAGAATATACCGATGCAGAATATGCTGAGGAAATAGACCACATCCGCGAGCGTTTTACGCCGCTGGTGCTTATTTGTAAGGAATACGGCACTGCCATGCGCATAGGCACTAACCATGGCAGCCTTAGCGACCGCATTATGAGCCGTTATGGCGATACGCCAATGGGTATGGTGGAAAGCGCTATGGAGTTTTTGCGCATTGCCAGAGCCGAAGACTATCACCAGATCATACTCAGCATGAAGAGCAGTAACCCACAGGTGATGGTGCAGGCATACCGCCTGCTGGTGCAGCAAATGATGAATGAATTTGGCGAGTGTTACCCATTGCATTTGGGCGTTACCGAAGCAGGCGATGGCGAAGATGGCCGCATTAAAAGTGCTATTGGTATCTGTACTTTATTAGAAGATGGTATTGGCGATACCATTCGGGTGTCGCTTACTGAAGACCCTGAATTTGAGATTCCTGTTTGCCGCGATATTGTGAAGCGCTACACCAATTTGCAAAGTACCCCCAACAAGCCTTACGAAAGTGAGCACATGCCCTACAATCCGTTTGCTTACAAGCGCAGGGAAAGTACGGCTATTCAGCATATAGGCGGGCACCATGTGCCGGTTGTGGTTGCCGATTTCAGCAATGTAAAACACCTGGATACCAACAGCCTGCAGCAAATAGGCTATACCTACGATGAGTTTTCTGACAAGTGGAGCATTAGTGATGCTGCCGCTGATTTTGTATACACCGGCAATCAGTTATTTGACTTTGCCTTACCCGGCACTTTACGCGTAATATGCGACCATGGTACATGGTTAAGGGTTGAAGACAAACACAAGCATAAATACCAGCCCTTGCTAACAGAAGATGGTTACCAGCATGGCAACCTGATGGACGATTCGTTATGCTTTGTGGATGTGGATGCCAGCCGGAATTACGATGAAGTTCTGGATAGTATAAAGCAGGATGCCAATGTGGTAATTGTTGCCCATAGCACCGGCACGTCTGGACTAATAGCAGTCCGCAGGTTTATTGCAGAACTCATCATAAAGGATATTCATAACCCAGTAATACTTCGTGTAGATAGCAGCGATGCCACTGTTGATGAACAGCTGATACATTTTGCTACGGAGGCCGGAGGTTTATTCTTAGAAGGCATGGGTGATGGCATCTGGCTAAAAAACAGAGAAGACCAATTACAGAACAGCCGCATGAGTGGCCGCACCTACCTGGAGGTAAAGAGTAACGAGCAATTTCTGAATAATACCGCATTTTCCATATTACAGGCAACCCGTACCCGCATCAGCAAAACAGAATATATCAGTTGCCCGAGTTGTGGCAGAACGTTATTCGACCTACAGGAAACCACCGCAAAAATACGCGAAGCTACCAACCACCTGAAAGGCGTTAAAATAGCCATAATGGGTTGCATAGTTAACGGCCCGGGCGAAATGGCAGATGCCGACTTCGGCTACGTGGGTAGCGGCCCAGGCAAAATAACCCTCTACAAAGGCAAAGACGTCATGAAAAAGAACGTGCCAAGCGAAATTGCTGTTGGTGAACTGATAGGTTTGTTAAAGGAGCATGGGGCTTGGGTGGAATTGGAAGGGTAGGGATAAGGTTTCCTTTCTTTCAAAATCCCAATTAATAAGCATTGCAAAAATCAATAACAATGAAGCATAACAAAAATAGCGAGCTTGATATTGATTTTATCGGTGGGAAAATACCTTTGACAAAAGAAGAAGAACATTTGATTAGTCGCATTTCTTGGTGAGTATAAAAAGATGTTTTTGATTTTGGTATTGAGTATGATGAACGCTATATATTCTCTTTGCCGGAATAGTGCATTTCCAAAAACGGACCGTAGTTGCAACATCTTTCTATTTAGTTTCCCTACGTTTCACCGATTGGGTAGCACCTACGGCGCATGGCTCTTCTTTGCTGCGTAATGCTACAAAGCGGTACCTCCTAGCGGAGGATATCACGTTCTGTAGTGTTGTATTGCTTCATGCGTTTGAAATACGCCGTTAGGCGTTACCGCTTTGTAGCATTTTTTGGTGCGTTACACGCTATAACTCGTAGAGGTTACCCAATTGTTTTTTTCACCGATTGGGTAGCACCTACGGCGCATGGATCTTCTTTGCTGCGTAATGCTACAAAGCGGTACCTCCTAACGGAGGATATCACGTTCTGTAGTGTTGTATTGCTTCATGCGTTTGAAATACGCCGTTAGGCGTTACCGCTTTGTAGCATTTTTTGGTGCGTTACACGCTATACCTCGTAGAGGTTACCCAATTGTTTTTTTCACTGATTGGATAGCACTTACGGCACATGGCTCTTCGTTGTGGCACAGTGCTACAAAAAGGTGCCTTCTAGCGGAGGATATCCTGTTTTGTAGTGTTGTTATTGCTTCGTGATTTTTGAAATAAGCCGTTAGACGTTACCGCTTGGCAGCAATTTTTGTTCGATAGATGCTATACTCTGATTAAGCCTTTTACGCCAACTCAATCACCGTTATCTCCGGCAAAATACCCAGCCTGCCGGGATAGCCCAAGAAGCCGAAGCCACGGTTTACGTAGAGGGATTGTTCGCCATCCTGGTAGTGGCCCGCCCATTGTTTATAAATATATTGTACCGGGCTCCACTTGAAAATTTTGCTATCTATGCCAAACTGCATGCCGTGGGTATGGCCGCTGAGGGTGAGGTTAATATCTTTATATAACACCTTCACTTCCGCATCCCAATGCGAAGGGTCGTGTGAGAGCAATATTTTAAACGGAATATTTTTTTCAGGCAGCCCTTCGTAAGCCTTTTTCATGCTGCCATATTTAGGGAAGTTTGCTTTTGCGCCCCAGTTTTCTATACCTACAATGGCAATTTTATCGTTCCCTCTTTCAAAAACCACATGTTCGTTCATCAGCAGCTTCCAACCCATTGCCTTATGAATGCCTTTCAGGGTGTTCAGGTTGTCTATTTTGTCTTGCGGGGTTGGCCATTGCACGTAGTCGCCATAATCATGGTTGCCGAGTGTTGAAAATACACCCATTGGTGCGCTCAGCCTGCTGAATATTTCCTGGTACTTGGCATCAACTTCATGTGCGTGATTATTCACCAGATCGCCTGTGAAAAGTATAATATCAGCCTTCTGGTCCATTACCCGCTCAATGCCATGGGCCACAGCTGCATGGTTATCGAAACTGCCGGTGTGTATGTCTGATATCTGCACAATTTTAAGCCCCTTGAAAGCTTCCGGCAACGATGCAAACTTTATTTTTATTTTGCGCACCCGGTAGTTATACCGGTTCCTGATACCCTGCATAAAACCTACCAGAGATAGACCGGCAAGCACAATTGCGGTCCGTTTCAGGAAAAGAGAACGGTCGATCGTGGTCGCTGCGGAATCGGATGATTGGGAGTTACTGAAAGCCAGCGAAGCTACCATCCACGTCATTAAACGACGCAGGTCGTCAATAAGCATTACCAGCAAAATAAGTATTTTGCCCACTACAAAACCTATAACGAAAGCGATGTAGACGTTCCGCAGCAAGTGAGGCATATTTGCCCAGTTGATACGCGGGAAGAGCACAAAGCTGGTCCAGGTAAGCACAGTAAGCCCAAGGTAGAGGCACATTAAACCAATGCGCAGGGGGGCCGGCATATCGCGGACCAGTGAACGTATTAATATATAACTATAAAACTCGGCAAAGCCGACAACGGCGAGCATAATTATTATGCGCAATCCCATATGCATGTGCTAAAATTTAATAAAATCTTCAACTTGTTGGCGCATTATTGCGGCTGTTTCGGCTTTCTTTATATTGCCTTCCTTATCCACTTCTTCGTTTATGCGGGATAGTACCAACTTATTATAATGTACATGCACCTTCATATAATGCAATATACTCGTCATGTGCTCAATACCCCGAAGGTTGCCCGATCTGCCGTCAGATATGCCGGTTAATAATGCCTTTTTGTACCACCAGCATTTTTTTATATCGCTGTTGTCCATCATGCACTTTAAAATACCGGGGAAACTGGCATTATATTCCGGCATTACGAATATGAATTTTTCTGCTGGTATAAGAAGCTCTTTTTCTATTTCCAGCATTTCAGCGCCACGTTCCCACACAGGTTTATGCTCAAGTGATAATAAATGCGCATTGATCCCCATATCATTGAGCATATTAAAATAGAGCTTTGAAGTACGCAAGGTCATACTATCAGCACGGTTAGTGGCTGAAATTACTGTTATCATTATTCACAGAGTTGGAATGCAGGGCAAATTACTTTGTTTGGCGCAAAGCAGGCCATACATTTTTCTATTGGTGCATAACCTTTATTTATCTTTTGCCGCCGAGCCATTTCATTGTGGCGAATATCTTTCAATTTTAACCAACTATTTCAATTTTTCGCCTGTCTATTTGTAAAGTGCATATTTAATGCAGTATAGTTGGGGGGACTTACACCCTCTTTTGTTAGTGGTGTTCCTGAACATTTTTGAAAATTCAGGTTATAAACCGAAAATTCTTTTTATTTTGCCAATCGGTGTTTAAACATTGATTGTATTTTTAATAGTACCAATGAATTGAAGATTGCCCATGTTTTCTTGCGAATGCATAGAAAATAAGTTAACTTTGAATCTGGATGGATTTTTATATCTTGCATAAAAATCTATACCTATTAATAGATTAGTTATAAAACAGGATGACAATGAGAAACAATCTTTACATACGCTCTTTGCTGGTTATTGTGCTGCTTTGCCTTTTCGGCGGCAGGTCTTACTCGCAAATTACCATAACTGCAGACTCAGTTATTTGTGGTGCTACAAGCGATACGTTGCGTTCACACGTTATGTGTTATGCGCCAACGGCTACCGGTATTACGGCAGATGATGGTTGGTCTGGTGTCATAAATATTGGTTTTACATTCCAGTTTTATGGTTCAGCTTATACTCAGTGCCTGGTTGGTTCCAATGGTGCTGTATCATTCAATACCAGTTTAGCTGGTAGCGGCTTTGGCTGGTCAATCAGCTCTGTCCTTCTGGGTAATGCTTCAGTAAAGAATTGTATTTGCGGACCTTGGTGCGACATTTACGTACCTGCAGGCGGAACGATCACCTATTCTACCATAGGTACAGCACCTTACCGCAAATTTATTGCTGTTTGGTGTCATACCCGCATGTATAGCTGCACTACACAATGGACTACTACAGAAATTGAGTTAAATGAAACTACCAATATTATTGAGGTGCACATAGGCCATAAAACAATTTGTTCATGGAATGGCGGTTATGCCATTGTTGGTGTGCAAAATGCGGCGGGTTCTGCTGCAACAGCTGCCCCAGGTAGGAATTATCCATCAAGCTGGACTGCTACCCGCGAGGCATGGCGCTTCACTTCAACAAGTTCTTCTACTTACACTGTGGATTCTATCCCCTACGGTCCGGTGCCGTTATGCTCTTCTACTCTTTATTGGTTCGATAGTTCTACCGGCACCCTTATTGGTACTGGTCCAGATCTGTATTATGTACCTACCGGTGCAGGCACGGTTTATTGCATTATGGCAGGCTGTGATGATACTACCAAGGCCTATTTCCACCTCGATCTGCTTGCAGTAGGTGGGGGCAATTCTCCGGTACATATCACGTCAAAAGACTCCACCAATCCTACGGTATGCGGTGTTTGCGATGGCACCATTAAATTAATTGGTGTTAACCCGGGCCATGCCGATACCATTATTTATTCGTACAATGGGGTGCCTCAGGCATACATTGTCGATTCTGCGGGGTCTGACAGTACACTTACAGTAACCGGGCTTTGTGCAGGGTATTACGACTATTTCTACGTTAAGGAAGGGCCATGCCCATCAAACAGGGTAACATTTAACCTGGTGGATCCTCCGTTTACTATTTCATCCGTTACGCATACCGACCCTACCAGTTGCGGTGCATGTGACGGCACCATTACCGTATATGGTCTTGTGCCGGGCTTTACTGATACCGTAAGGTATATGTTAGGTGGTGTGCCACAACCGCCGGTAATAGCCTATGTTAATGCTTCGGGAACAATTGTAATAACGGGTTTACCAGCGGGCACCTATACTAACATAACTGCTTACATGAACTATTGTGTAACGCCTCCACGCGGGCCAATATACCTTACCAATCCTGCATTCACCATTACCGATACAACGCACAGCAATGCGAGTTGTTCGGCTTGCGATGGTACTTTCACCTTACATGGTTTGTTGCCAGGCAGGAGCATTATTGTGAATTATAACTTTAATGGTGTACCACAAACACCAGTAACCCTTACCAGTACTTCCGGTGGCACAGTAACCATTACTAACCTTTGCCCTGGTGTTTATAACAACTTTTCTGCAACGCTTGTTTCTTGCGTAGCTGGTGCCTGTGTGGCTACATTTGGTGGCAGCATGACGGTTGTGCCACCACCACTTATACCTATAAGGCATGTAAGCCATCAAAATGCAACGGAGTGCGGTGCATGTAACGGAACGATTACTATTACGGGTATGACTCCTGGCTCTATTGATACTATATTCTATCGTAAGAATGGTATCGTTCAGACCCCGGTAATCTATTCAGCTGCACCAGATAGTTCTATAACCATGTATGGCTTATGTGCTGGTAACTATTCCGACTTCTTCGTGAAAGTAGGCCCTTGCCCTACCACTACACTTACTGCTGTTATTGCGTTGGTCGATCCTCCAATAGTTCCTGCTTTCACCCAAACAGTTCGTTTTGGTTGCACGGCTGATACTGTTTTCTTCAATAATGCATCAACTTCCCCGGGCTTCCTTTGGTACGTATGGCATTTTGACGATGGCACAACAGATACCAATGCTAACCCAACCCATATCTACCATCAGGGTTCACACACAGTTACTTTGTTGGTTACTAACCATCATTGCTTGGATAGTGTAGTTAGGTTAGTTAATCTTGATCACCCTATTAAAGCCGTATTTACTGGTTCTCCATTGGTTTGCCAGGGAGTAGCTGATAATTTCATCAACGCGAGCGTAGGTGTGCCGCCAACATTCAAATGGTCTTTTGGTGATGGTACAACCAGCACGGCCCCAAATCCGGCACATATCTTTACCAATACTGGCCAGTATAACGTACGCCTCATAGCCACCAACTTCGTACCATGTAGCGATACGGCCTATACAACTGTTACTGTCGATTCGCAGACTATCATGTCAATGCATCTATCTGACAGTGTACTTTGCCGCGGTAGTTACATAACCATGAGCAGCCTTTATACCAACATTGGCAATACAGGTATTGTTTGGAACTTTGGTAACGGAGACAGCCTGAAAGATGTTAACCCTGCAATATATAACTACAGCCAAACGGGTACATTCACCATTACTGCTACAGCAAGATATCGTGTTTGTAACGAAGTAAGCGTAAGCAAAACCGTTACCATATTGCCTATACCAAGAATTGATCTTGGCCCTGATACTACCATTTGCGAGGGTAATGCTTTGGTTGTGCTGACTGATGGCATTAATGCTGGTAATCCGTTGGCAAAATGGAGATGGAATACAGGTTCTATTGCATCATCTATACAAGTTACTACACCTGGTTATTATGCGGCTACCGTAAATGTTAACCATTGTGAAGCAACCGATTCTGTTTGGATAACCAGTGATTGTAACCTTGTATTGCCAAACATATTTACACCGAATGGTGATGGAGTAAATGACTACTTCAGCCCACGCAAGTATATTAATGGCGGTCTTACTTCCTTCAAAATGGATATCTACAACCGTTGGGGTCAGTTGATATTCGAAACCAAGAACGTAGAAGGCCGCGGATGGGATGGCAAATTCAACGACCTGGAGCAACCAGAAGGCGTATATGTTTACCTGATAGAAGCAACCTTCAAAGACGGTAAAACAGAACAACGCAAGGGTAATGTAACGTTGCTGCGTTAATATTCAATAATCATATTTTTACAGCAAAGCCGGGAGTTGTTCCCGGCTTTGTTATTTTTATGTACATACGTAACCGACCATGGACAACTGAGAAGTAATACAGGGCAAACCTTCAATTTTAGATTGTCAATGACATGGATTTATTAGGCTATTTCAAAGTATACATGTTATTCACACTTTCCACCTACGACTATACACCTACGACTATACTCCTATGACTATACTCCTATGACTGCACACTTACGACTACACACTTACGACTTATGACTTACGACTAAAAAGACTAAAATGGCTAATACGCCGTTATTAATATACTTTTACAGCCGATACCACGTTTGTAAAGAAAATGCGCAGGTTTTTTGTAAAAAATATATTATTTGTTGTTGCGGTAAATGTGCTGGTCAAGCCTATCTGGACATTGCTCATTGACCGTTCGGTGCAAAATAAGGTTGTTGGGGGGCAGTACGGTACCTACCAGGCGCTACTGAGCCTGAGCATCATTTTTCAGATTGTGCTCGATTTTGGTATTACCAGTTACAACAGCCGCACGATTGCGCAAAACCCTGAAAAATTGCCTACTCTATTCCCTTCCATGCTCTCCGCACGCCTGGTGCTGATGGGCTTGTATATGGTGCTGGCCTACAGCTGGGCATTACTGCTGGGTTATACAGGCCGGGAATTGTGGTTGCTGCTGGGTATTCTTTTATTTCAATCGCTCAATTCGTTACTCTCGTTTATACGCAGCAATATAGCTGCGCTGCACCGGTTTAAAACCGATGGCATCCTTTCTATAACCGATAGATTGCTGGCCATTGTTATTTGCGGTGTATTACTGTTGTACCCTGCAACAGCCAATAATTTTAAAATAGAATGGTTCGTTGCCACACAGGTTACCAGCTACTTAATAACGGCAGTAGCGGCTTATCTTGTATTGCGGCGCATAGCGGGTGTAAAGCTGCAGTTTGTGCTGCATGCGCCTACCATAATGGGCATAATTAAACAAAGCCTGCCGTATGCACTGCTCATCTTCCAGATGTCAATATACAACCGGGCTGATGCCATGATGATAGAGCGCATGTGCGTGAACGGTAAAATGCAGGCTGATATATGGGCGTCGGCTTTCCGATTGCTGGATATGGCCAATATGTTCGGGCTGATGTTTGCCACCATGTTGCTGCCCCTTTATGGCCGCATGCTTTCGAATAAACACGATGTGCAACCCATTGTAAAATTATGCGGCAACCTGATGCTGCCACTCTCGTTTGTTGTGGCTATTGCCGGCATCATTTTCAGTAACGATATTATGCATCTGTTGTATAAAGGTGCCAAGACCGCCAATGCGCAGGAATACCAGGTTGTTTTCTCCTGGCTTATGGCCTCGTTCCCGGCCTGGTGCATTATGTACATATACAGCACGCTGCTTACCGCCAATGGTAATTTGAAGGCGCTGAACTACATAGCCTTTGGCGGGGTGGTATTCAACCTGCTGGTAAATTTTTACCTGATACCTAAATATGAGGCAGTGGGTGGTGCTATTACATCGTTCTTTACCCAGACATTGCTTTCGCTGGCTTTCGCCGTAGCCTGCGCGCGTATACTGAAGCTCCAAACCAACATCAGGTGGATATTGGCTTTGCTCGGCTACCTTGCTTTTGCCATAGTGCTGGCTTACGGCACAATACAGTTCGTACACGTAAACTGGCTCTTGCAGGGCTCCATTTTCTTTAGTGTCTCCACCATTATGTTGTTCGTATTCCGGTTTGTTTCGGTGGCGGGTATACAGCAATTAATGAGCAAAGAGCAACAGTAGCGAAGGATGGCTCACAAGTTTTTCAGCATTTCTAATAAATGATCTTTTTTGCGGGTAGCCACTGGCAGGCTGGTATTATCTTTTAGTATTACCGCACCCCCATCAATTTTTTCATAGCGCTTAATGTATCCGATGTTGAGCAAATAACTTTGGTGTATTCGTATAAAGTCGAAAGCATTGAACATATCCTCATATTCCCCTAGTGTGCTGGAGACTACTATCCTTGTTTTGTCGGTAAGATAGAAGGTGGTGTAGCCGCGGTGTGCTTCGCAATACATGATCTCTTCCAGGTTCACCACATGTATTTTATCTGCAGTTTTCAGCACTACCTTTTTCGTTTTTTTACTGGTGCTGGACACATTTTGCAGCAGACAATCAATTTTAAAAGAAAGGTGCTCCTGGTCTATCATTTCTTTTGCTCTGCCCAGTGCCTCGGAGAGCAGGTCAGGGTCCACGGGCTTAAGCAAATAGTCGATGGCAGATATCCGGAAGGCTTGTATGGCATAATGCTGGTAGGCCGTAATGAAGATTACCTTGAATGTGGGCCGCGGAAAATGGTTGAAAATAGTAAACGCATTGTCCTTTCCAATTTCAATATCCAGCAGCACTACATCAGGTTTGTGGTGGTGAATGGCTTCCACAGCACTTTCCAGGTTGCTGCAGGTGCCAACCAGTTTATATCCATAGGTAAAGTGTTCAACAATGTGGGTGAGTGCTTCGCGAACATTGGCTTCGTCGTCAACAATTAATAACTTTAACATGAAGAATGATTAGAGGTGAAACTGACTAAAACGTAATAAGGCTTATTGTTACAGAGGTGTTTTGAGGGTCTATTGGTCGGTATTTAACGGCAGGCTGAACCGTACCCGCACTCCCTTTCGTTCCCTTTGGTCAGGATAGGCGGGTGTAATGTCAAAAGCTGTTTTTACCCTGGCCCGTTTATTCATTAGAAGAATGCGCTCTTTGGTAATAGCTATTGCAAGTGATTGGTGTTGTTTTATTTTGCTGTGCCCTGTTTCTATGCCGTAACCGTTGTCAATTATTTCCATTTGTAGCAGGTTGTTGTTAATGGAATAGCGCAGCGTTATCATGCCGCCGCTGTCTATATCGTGCATGCCATGTTCTACCGCATTTTCAATGAAGGGCTGGCTGAGCATGGGTGGTATTTTTGTTGCATCAATATCCACATCGTCCGCCACCAAAATTTTATATTGAAAGCGGTTACTGAAGCGTAATTGCTGCAGATCGAGATATTTGGTAAGCAGGGAGATTTCTTGTTGCAGCGTTACAAAATCGACCCTGGAGTTTTCCAGTACATTCCTGATGAGGCTGACGAAGGCGCTTAAATACTTTACGCTCATTTTTTCATCCTGCTTCAAAATGAAGTTTTGGATAGCCTGCAGGGAATTAAAAATAAAATGCGGTGTCATTTGGGAACGAAGCAGTTTTTGTTCCAGCAATATCCGCTGCCCATCTGCCTTAATGCTTTTTTGGCGCACAGAAAGCAACGAAATGATGAGCAGCGAACATAATGAAAATGTGAGGCCACTTAGTAAATACCGGTCTTTGCTTAATTGCAGAGATTGTATCTCGTTACGTTGTGCCAGCATTTTGTTCGCATTGTCCTTCTTTTCAAGGTTGTACTCAAAATCTTTTTCCAGTGCCGCTTGCTTGTTCTTTTCATTAATTACACTGTCAGTTATTGCAACATACAGTTCGTAATACCGCAGTGCATCTTCATAGTTGTGTTCTTTTATGGCAATCGTTTTCAACAGCAAGGCAAGGCTGGGTATCTGGCCTTTAAAATTTATGGCTTTAGCAAGTCCTAATGCCTTTAATGCCTGTGCTTTTGCTGCAGCTATGTATCCGCGTTCAAAATAGTTACCTGCTACCTGTGCCAGCGTGCTGGCCATGCCGCCCTTACTCTGTAAATGCTCAAATACGTTGTATGCCCGCTGATAGTATATGGCGGCCGAATCCGGCTTCCTGGCCAGTGCATAGGCCGTACCTAATGAATTATATATTTGTCCCTTCAGGGCACAATCGCCAAACTGGCGGGCATATTTTGCACTCTGTAAATAGTATCTACGGGCGTTTGGCGTATCGTTCATATCCAGGTAATCGATGCCTAAGTCAAGCAGGGCCCAACCCGTCTCCGCATCAAGATGGTTGTCTTCTGCTATTTGCAGCCCGCGTTTATGCACTGCCATTGCGTTTTTCAATTCCCCGGAACGGTAGTATATGGACCCAAGCAATGAGCAGGTGAGTGCTTCCTTCCTCGTGTCTTTAAGTCCTTCGGCAATTTTCATGCATTTAAAACAATGGTCAAGTGCGGGTTTAATATCGTTTTGCAAAAAGAACAGGTTAGCTAAATCATATTCGGCACCAAATATCTCGTTGGTCAGTTGGTGCGTGGTAGCAAGCTGCAAACTCTGTTCAAAATAGTTCAGCGCAAGTTTTATATCGCCGAGCTTGTATTCAATAAAACCTATTCTGTCCAATACCTTCGCTTGCAAAGCCGGTTGGCTCAAATGTCGGGCTTCAGCCAGTACTGTATTCCAATAACCTATGCTTTGGTCGTTGGCCTCCATACCTATGGCATAATTAAGCTCGTTTTTCGCTATTATATTGTTGGTTTTCAGGAGTGCCTTCTTTAGCGAATCAAGGTTCCCCTTGGGTTGCATCTGGAAATTTTGTCCCCAAGCAGGAAGGTGCACCCACAGACAGCATAAAATGAATATCGCTTTGCATCCCATGTTTTTTCGTTTAATTGGTCATGGTAAAGCATACCCACACTGTAACCAAGCGGCTAACAGTTGTGCGTTGTATGCCTTTAACAATCAATGCCTTGGGAATTTTTCAGAAATCTTGGTGGATAGAATGCAGGAAATACTTTAGCTTTCAGTTAATATTGCCGAATTCAAATGTAATGTTAAGTTAGGCAAATATTGTTAATTGACAATAATTTATTTTATTTACAAATGAATGCTGTGTATTACATGCCGGTTATATATTCTGTTTTATTATTGCCGTTAGTTAAAGCCTGAAAGTGCAGGTGTTTACTGCACAATTTGGTCGCCCATGCAATTGCGTTCATTTGCCTTGTTCTATGCGGCACCAGTAGGTAGCAACACGATAAACTTTCAAAAAACCCGTTAATATATAGACCAAAATGAAAATACGATATTTTAGTATTTAAACGGTAACTTTGCACCCGCAAAAGCAAGCTGCACCATAAGGTGTGGCGCGCCTTTTTATTGCAAATAACATTATCTGAATACCAATGAGTTCGATTATAGATAAACTGGAAATGATCAACGCAAGGTTTAACGACCTGGGCGTTGCGCTTACCAACCCTGAAATAGTTACTGATAACAAGCGTTTTTCGCAGGTCAGTAAAGAATACCGTAAACTGGAAAAGATCGTTTCCGTTTACAAAACATATCGTATCTGCCTGGATAGCACAGAGTTTGCCAGAGAAGTACTGGAAACCGAGAGTGATGACGAACTGCGCACCATGGCCAAAGAAGATCTAGAAACATTGGCCTCCCAAAAAGAGTCGCTGGAAGAAGAGCTCAGGACATTGCTTATTCCCAAAGATCCGCAGGATGAAAAGAATGCCATTATTGAAATACGCGGTGGCACGGGTGGCGACGAAGCCAGCATATTTGCCGGCGACCTTTTACGCATGTACACCCGTTATTGCGAACGCAGGGGCTGGAAGCTATCGCTGGTAACTGAGACCGAAGGTACGGCCGGCGGTTATAAAGAAGTGCAGATTGAAGTTGTAGGCGAGGATGTGTATGGTATAATGAAGTTTGAAAGTGGCGTGCACCGGGTGCAGCGCGTACCAGCAACCGAGGCCAGTGGCCGTGTACACACATCTGCCGCAACCGTAGCAGTGATGCCTGAGGCGGAAGAAATTGACTTTGAACTGAAAGAAAGCGACCTGAAAATGGAAACCGCACGAAGTGGTGGTGCAGGTGGCCAGAATGTGAACAAGGTGGAAACAAAGGTGATACTTACCCACGTACCTACCGGCACTGTAATTACCTGCCAGACCGAACGTTCACAGCTCGGTAACAGGGAAAAAGCTACCGGAATGATGCGGAGTAAGCTGTACGAAGAGCAGGTGCGTAAGCAAGAGGATGAAATATCGAGAAGGCGTAAGAGTTTGGTAAGTACCGGAGACAGATCGGCAAAAATACGCACGTATAACTATCCACAGGGCCGCGTGACCGACCATCGCATTAATATGACCATCTATAACCTCGATGATTTTATGAATGGTAACATTCAGGAAATGACCGATGCCTTGCAATTCGCGGAAAATGCCGAAAAAATGCAGGCAGGAGAAACGGTTATTTAAAGTTGAAGGCAATATCTGCTGCTGATAGCCGTTCATAGCTGTTGGTGCTGATCTTTCTGCCACGCAATAAATTTAGAATCAGCGTAATAAAACAATACAAAATGTCAACACCATCTTTTGACCTGATAGACGTTGTCAGGACCATTCAAAAACAGAAACGCATCATTATCATTATTACATTGATCGCTGTTGGGTTGGGTGGGATTTTCTTCGCCGTAAAGAAGAAGAAATTCAAAGCAGCTTCACACTTCCTGGTAAATAACCCGCTATATGGCGATCGCCAGACTTTATTCCGGGCAACAGAATCGAGGTGGATTGATTTCTTTGGTGGCGATGATGATCTGGACCGGGTAGTGGCGTTACTTAATTCTGATACCGTAAGAGACCGTATTATACGCAACTGCCAGTTTCAGGATGTGTATAAGTCTGACATCAATTCGGAGAAAGGCCATGCCTTCCTGATGAGTGTATTTGACAAGAACTTCAACGTAAAGCGTTCAGAATACAAAGATATTGAAGTGTCTTACATCGCCTACGATTCGGTAACTGCCGCTAACGTAGCCAATATGTCAGTAAAAGTAGCTGGTGAGGTTTTCAGGGATATATATACTACCGTTAAAACAGGTATCGTTACCTCAATAAACAAGCAGGTGCAACAGCTGGATAGCTCTATTAAAGTATACACCGATTCCCTGACTAATATGAGGGAGAAATATGGCGTGTACAGCGTAATCAATCCGGCCCGCCAGAATATGATGAGCGGAGAGGCCAAAGGTAGCGGTGCTAATTACGCACGTGGAATGGAAGAGGTGCAGAACATAGAATCAATAAAAGACCAGTTGGTGATGGACAGGGCACACGATATTTCTTTGCTCAATGAATACTCAACATCAGCATCCAGCTCCATGGAATATCTAAAAGTTATTTCAAGAGCACAGGCGCCTACCGGCCCAACCGGCGCTTCCATTACTACCGTGCTGGGCGTTGCAGGTTTCCTGGGTCTGATATTCAGCACCCTGATGGTTTTGGTTTTAGCATATTATAACAAACTTATGGCTGCTGCCCGCTAAGCGAAGATGAGTAAATAAAGTACACCAATTTTAACCATTCTCTTCCATTTGTGCGTTGTTGCAAGAGTCTTTAAATAATTCATTATTCGCAGATTTTGCGCCTAGCACAAAAGAAACATAATAATTAAACTTAGTGCA
>JBBRPD010000026.1:0-61328 GCA_038228575.1 Chitinophagales bacterium
ATTGGCTCACTGATGTACTCATAACAATCCCATATCACCCCATTAATAAAATCAAAGAACTACTGCCGCATAATTTTAAGCCGAAGCAAAATTAACACACGAGCCTTTAATGGCAAAGGTGTACTTGGTTAAGGGGATACAGCCTATCGCCCGATAGGGAAATATGACCTTATTGTAACTAACCCGCCATTTTTCAATAACAGCTTGCTGGGCCCTGCCGCCAA
Organism: Chitinophagales bacterium; assembly: GCA_038228575.1. Classification (GTDB taxonomy): domain Bacteria; phylum Bacteroidota; class Bacteroidia; order Chitinophagales; family Chitinophagaceae; genus Flavipsychrobacter. Next base: position 225 of record JBBRPD010000026.1, read on the forward strand.
CCGGAACGCCGCCCGACACACTATTTCATTGAGTTACGATGAACTTTTTAACGCAATAGCTACCAATCTTAATACTGATGGATATGCTGCAATTTTATTGCCGCATGAAGAAGGTAAAACGTGGCAAGCTGTGGTAGCCACAAAAGGGTGGCATATTTTTAAGCAGCTTCATATAATGCACCGGCCAGGGGCCGCAACAAAGCGGGTAGTATTGCTCATGAGCCGGGAGGCAAGGGTGCCTGCGGCAACTACTGAAACGTTGATAATACAAAATGCCGATGGCACTTACACCCCTGCATTTACTGCACTGGTTCAGCCTTTTTATCTGAAAGTGTAGCCAGCGGAACTTTACGCTTTGCGGTTATAAAATACAGGCTGATCAGCATCCAGCCCACCCAGAAAAGGTATGCACCAATATGAAAACGCTGACGCAATATTTTATGGGTAAAATCGTCATCAAAATCGGAATAGGTGAGGTACATGCCACCTACGGCGGCCAGTAATAAAAGGAAATGAACAATTTTGCCCGCTATATAAACAAAAGCCCTATCCAGCACTAACTGCACAAGGTATAATACCAGTAATGCCGCAAATACAACTGTCGCGCCCTGCCACCACACTTTCAGAAACTTATATTCCTGATGCACGAGGTTGATGCCTAGTCTGCCCACAGCCGACATCTGCGACATCAGGTAGCCAGAAATCAGCGAAATTATTGCCAATAAAACGAGTAATTGAATAGCTCTTTTCATGTGCTGGGGTTACTTGTTTTTTGTGGCGTATTCTTTTTTAAATATAACGGAGCATATACTTGCTAAAGCAGATGCTCCGTTGGTGTTTTAATTTTTTGTTTTGATAGTCGAGCAAACTGGGCAACTGCGCCCTTGCGCGATACTATAAGTACACAATCAGCATGTGCCTTTGCTTAAAAACTACTATTGCATGTTTTTAGCATCCTTCAGGAATTGCTCCAGTCCAATATCAGTAAGCGGATGTTTCAATAAACCGAGTATAGAAGGCAATGGGCAAGTGCATACATCGGCACCCGCTTCAGCACAACGAACGATATGCAACGGATTGCGTATGGATGCCGCCAGCACTTCTGTCATCCACCCCTGCGAGTTGTAGATGTTCACGATCTGCTCTATCAGTTTAACACCGTCCCAGCTACCATCGTCAATACGGCCAATGAACGGAGATACATAAGTAGCGCCCGCTTTAGCAGCCAATATAGCCTGACCCGCTGAAAAAACCAGTGTACAGTTGGTTTGTATACCGTTATCAGTGAACCATTTAATAGCCTTAATACCATCTTTTATCATAGGTACTTTTACCACGATATTCTTATGGATCTTGGCTAGTTTCTGTCCTTCTTCAATAATACCCTCAAAAGTGGTACCCAGCACTTCAGCACTAACAGGGCCGTTCACCATTTCGCAAATGGTAAGGTAGTGTTGGTTAATAGCATCGGCGCCTTTAATACCTTCCTTTGCCATGAGCGTAGGGTTGGTAGTAACACCATCTAAAATACCAAGGTCGTTGGCCTCCTTAATTTGATCCAGGTTGGCTGTATCTATGAAAAATTTCACGTTATGAATGTTTTATTTGCAGCAAAGTTAACTACTAAACCGAGGAATAAGAAAACTAAAAAGTGAAGTGTGGGTAACGTGGGGGAGAAGCCTCATTCCCTCCCCCTAACCCCTCCCTTTCTCCCAAGGAGAAAGGGAGGGGAGGTTGATGTCTGCAGCGTCCCGCAGGTGTTGTTGGAGCGGCATAGAAGTCACTTAGATTATACAGCTAAATACGGCACTAAAATCATGTTATTGCGCCGGTAGGTGCAACATGTTTGTAGCTGTCGATCAATTAAATAAGCTGTGTGCCGGTAGGTACACAACAATCGTAACCGTGCAGGTTTATCATGTATAATTGGGATCAAACGCCTTTAAATCAGCGAAATAGCAAGTGAGTTATTATATCATTATATACACACGTTTTAAAAAGGTGACATGGGCATCTTTAAGGAATGTTTTGAGACTCACGTGTCTTCTGCCGGATTTATTGGTTATTTCCATGTACAATACATCATAACCGTCTCCGCCACTCCATCTCATATTCGATACCCATAGTTCAAATCGCCTGTTTGTCCGGCTGGGGTGAAATCCATAAAACTGCTCAATGTGAAATATCCCCAGACAGTTACCGCGCCAACCATAGATATCTCGATCGAAATGTTTTAAATAGTTCTTTCTCTCGATTGCTATCATGAATGAATCATTATAGTAACGGCTTGTGTCGAAAATTGGATTCATCAAGCATAAAGAATCCATTGCACAATAGAGCATTTTGTCAGTCAAAACACCGCTAGTGAGAAGGTCGGCGAATTTTTCGCTACCCTCGAATAGATAAACTCTATTTGTGTCAAACTGAACGAACGGAGTGTTCTGGCTGGTATCTGTTGAAATATGCCAGGTATTGTTTGGTTGCTCTTTAAATTCATAACGCCAAACAAATATATTGGCTTGCCTTTCAGCTTCTATACAGGATTTGTCTTTGGTGTGTTTTACAAGACGTTTTTTATAATGTTTTTTATGAGTGTAATCCTTTACCACATGCCACCTATACGCACACGACTCCATGAACACCAATAAAATCAGACTAATGTAAAGGAAGTGGCGCATATCGTTGGTTCGTTATGCAATAATAATCAAAAGGAACGGACGTTTAACTGAACAAACCTCGAAGAGGTGACATAATTGTAGCATAAAGAACACCCTAAGTGAACAAACCTCGAAGAGGTGACATAATTATGTAAGAAAACGCCAAATAAACAAACCTCTAAGAGGTGACATAATTGTAGCATAAAGAACACCCTAAATGGACAAACCTCTAAGAGGTGACATAATTACAGCAGAAAAAACACCCTAAGTGAGCAAACCTCGAAGAGGTGACATAATTACAGCAGAAAAAACACCCTAAGTGAACAAACCTCGAAGAGGTGACATAATTATAGCAGAAAGAACACCCTAAATGAGCAAACCTGGAAGAGGTGACATAATTGTAGCATAAAGAACACCCTAACTGAACAAACCTCGAAGAGGTGACATAATTATAACAGAAACGACACCCTAACTGAACAAACCTCGAAGAGGTGACATAATTGTAGCATAAAAAACACCCTAAATGAACAAACCTCGAAGAGGTGACATAGTGAAGAGAAAAAACGGAATTAGGTTGTCAAAGCCCTGGCAGCCTGGCAGGTAACTCATAAAAAAATGGGCCTCCGAAGAAGCCCATTCACAATTTATAATTTACAATTTATAATTGAAATAAAAACTGGCAAGTTACTCACATCGCACTGCTACAACCATCTACCCTTGCTACATTCCTGCCCTGGGGGATTCAATAGGAGCTAGTCGTATAAGACTTGCCAGAGCTGCAAAGGTAGGGTAAAAAACAAAAAAAGCAACAGTAGAAAATACATTTTTTAAACACAAGTGTTTGGCCTTTAATAGGCTCAAAAACAACATGCATTTTTTGTGAAAGATTTAGTGAAGTGATACCCTCGTTTTTTTACTAATTTTGGCCGCAAATGAATATCCGGCTGCGCAGTAGTATATTATTGGTTTTTATTGTTTTGCTTACCGGGTGTGCTAACCAAACAACCCCAACAGGCGGTAAAAAAGATGCCACCCCGCCAAAGCTGCTCAGCGTTACCCCCGCCGATTCCATGCGCAATACCACTGTTAAGAAAATTGAGCTGGTATTTGACGAATACATTACCGTAACCGATGCCATAAAAGAAGTGCAGATATCGCCCATACTGGCTATGCAGCCAACCGTTATGGGCTACGGCAAAAAGGTGACCGTAAAAATAGTCGATTCGTTGCTGGAGCCTAATACCACTTACCGCATATCGTTTGGTACTGCCATAAGGGACCTGCATGAAAGCAACATTTACCCTAACTATACTTATACCTTTAGCATGGGTGCTTATTTCGACTCGCTTACCCTTGCGGGTAAAGTGCTAAATGCCGGTACTGGTCTGAACGATTCTGCGGGTATTATTGTGGTACTCTACAATGCCAGCGAGAGCGATAGTGCGGTGGTAAGGAAAAAGCCTAAGTATATTGCGAAAGTAGATGCCAATGGCCGCTTTATTTTTAAAGGTTTGCCGAAACGCAGTTTCAAGATATTCGCCATTAAAGATGCCAACGACAATTTATATTATGATGGCGGAGCCGAGGCCATTGCTTTCAATAATGAGCCAGTAATGCCTGATGATACTACCCGTGGGGATATAACCCTTCGTATTTACCGGGAGCCGGACACCAATGGTGTTATAGCTGTTGAAGCCCCCAAGCTAGGCAGGGGCGAACGTGGAAAGGGTGGTGGTTTAGCCGCAGTAACGGGCTTCGATGCCAAATCGGCCTTTGGCTATAATGTAATTGTAGATACCAGCAATACAACCAAGCGCACGCAAGATATTACGAAGCCACTTACCCTATCTTTCAACCATTTGCCTACTGTTAATAGGGGCAAGATCTCGCTTTTTGTAGATAGCGGTGATGTTGCCATCGCCCAGAATATAGACTTCAGAACGGACACCGCACACCCGGAATTATTACTACTGAATACAGACTGGAAAGAAAACACGCTGTACACGCTAAAATTGGCGAAAGGATTTGTAAAAGATTCAGCCGGCACCGAGCCTGCACCATCAAAATATACCTTCCGCACGAAAGAGGATGCTGACTATGGTAAAATTACCATTAACCTGCCTGGCAAATACTATAACAACAGGCATTTACTGCAGGTGACGACCGACAGAGACACAATTTACCAAAAGCCAATAACCGACACTTCAATAGTACTTAGAAAACTGAGCCCCGGCAAATATGATTTCAGGGTAATAGAAGACAAGAACAATAACAACAAGTGGGACCCCGGCAACCTCTTCCTGAAATTGCAACCAGAGCTGGTAATACCTTATAATGGCAGCATAGTGCTCAAACCCGGCTTCGACTATATTGTTGATTTCGACCAAAACCCCAGGGGCAGGCGATAGCACCACCGGTTTTACCCACCTGATGCACCCCCTGCATTCATAACCACAATATAATTTTGTCACTTCACACTTTTTACAATTTTTCCTTACCTTTGCACCTCAAAATTTAAATTTTACTCATAATTATATAAAAAATGGCAGACTTACTCTTACAGCGTAACTTTGGAATTGCGGCCCACATTGATGCGGGCAAGACGACTATGACCGAGCGTATCCTTTACTACACCGGTGTGAACCACAAAATAGGTGAAGTACACGAAGGTGCGGCAACAATGGACTGGATGGCTCAGGAACAAGAGCGTGGTATTACCATTACGTCTGCAGCTACAACTTGTTTCTGGAATTTCCCTACAACTCAGGGCAAACCATTACCAGAAACTAAAAAATACAAATTCAACATTATTGATACTCCGGGCCACGTGGATTTTACCATCGAGGTAGAGCGTTCTTTGCGTGTATTGGATGGTCTTGTTGCGTTATTTTCTGCGGTTGATGGTGTTGAGCCACAGTCGGAAACAGTTTGGCGCCAGGCTAACCGTTATAAAGTTCCACGTATCGGTTTCGTAAACAAAATGGACCGTGTTGGTGCTGACTTCCTTATGGTGGTTAAGCAGGTTAAAGACATGCTGGGTGCAAAATCGGTGCCACTTCAATTGCCTATCGGTGCTGAAGATGGTTTCAAAGGTATTGTGGATCTGATTACCATGAAGGCTATCATCTGGGATGATGCTACACAGGGTATGACGTATACCGAAGTGCCTATACCTGCTGATATGGTGGAAGACGTTGATTTCTGGCGCGCTCACCTGGTAGAAGCAGTTGCTGAATATGACGATACTTTGATGGAGAAATTCTTCGAAGATCCGAACAGCATCTCTGTTATTGAAATTCAAACTGCCGTTCGTAAAGCTTGCCTTGACCTGAGCATTGTACCAATGCTTTGCGGTTCAGCTTATAAGAATAAAGGTGTACAGGTTGCGCTGGATGCGGTTATCCGTTACCTGCCTAGCCCAATGGACATCGAATCAATTAAAGGTATTAACCCTGATACCGGCGAAGAAATTGAGCGTCACCCAAATGCAAAAGAACCATTCGCTGCATTGGCGTTCAAAATCATGACCGATCCTTTCGTGGGTCGTCTGGCGTTCTTCCGTTGCTATTCTGGTCACCTGGATGCAGGTTCTTATGTACTGAACGTACGTAGTGGTAAGAACGAGCGTATCAGCCGTATCATGCAGATGCACGCTAACAAGCAGAACCCTATCGACTTTATTGAAGCGGGTGATATTGGTGCAGCTGTAGGTTTCAAGGAAATCAAGACCGGTGATACCCTTTGCGATGAAAAGCACCCGATCGTTCTGGAGAACATGTTCATACCAGAACCGGTAATCTCTATATCTGTAGAGCCTAAAACACAGGCTGACGTTGATAAAATGGGTATGGCTATCGCTAAGCTGGTAGAAGAAGATCCTACATTACGCGTTAAGACCGACGAAGACACCGGCCAGACCATCTTGAGTGGTATGGGTGAGTTACACCTTGAAATTATCGTTGACCGTATGCGTCGCGAGTTTAAGGTTGAAATTAACCAGGGCGCACCGATGGTGGCTTACAAAGAGGCGTTCACACTTAAAATTGAACACCGCGAAATATACAAGAAACAAACGGGTGGTCGCGGTAAATTCGCTGATATCCAGTTTGAGATCGGGCCTGCTGACGAAGAATTCCTGAAAGAAGGTAAAGGACGTTTCCAGTTCATAAACGAAATTTTCGGTGGTTCTATTCCACGTGAATTTATCGCTCCTATCCAGAAGGGTTTTGAAGCTTCCATGACCAATGGTCCTTTGGCTGGTTTCCCGGTTGAAAGTATGAGGGTTCGTATATTCGACGGTTCTTTCCACCAGGTGGATAGTGACGGTATGTCATTCGAGCTTTGCGCAAAATCTGGCTTCCGTGAGGCTGGTAAAAAAGCAAAGACCGTTATCCTGGAACCAATCATGAAGGTAGAAGTTACTACCCCTGATCAGTACATGGGTGATGTTACAGGTGACCTTAATCGCCGTCGTGGTATGATGGAAGGTATGGATAGCCGTAACAACCTGCAGGTTATCAAATCGAAAGTTCCATTGAGCGAAATGTTCGGTTACGTTACCCAATTGCGTTCATTATCTTCAGGCCGTGCAACTTCAGTAATGGAGTTCAGCCACTACGCTCCAACTCCTAAAAACATAGAAGAAGAAGTAGTAGCCAAGACAAGAGGCATGAAAGCGAATGCTTAATGAGTATATAGTAGTTAGTACTTAGTATGTAGTACTGCTGATAGAAATACAAAACCGTCCTTCGAAAAGAAGGACGGTTTTTTTGTGTGGTTTGGGTCCTACTAGCTACTGTTTTGTATTAATATGTTTATATATTATAATTTTCTGATTTAATTTATTTAGTTAAAGTTTTAAAAGTAGCAAAAATAATCACAGAAAATCATATTTGTTTACCTACCTTCAAGATAATCATTTTTCGTCCTTTGCACATTTTCTCCTCCCTGCAAAGATTAAAACTTGTCTTGATAAATGAAATATGAAAAACCTAATCACAGGGTACTGGCTGGCATATAAAAACCATGTAAAAACGGTGATACTATCTAACGGCAACGATGAACTGAAAGACATGTCGTATTGGCGAAACGAACTCTTTTGCAATATCCTTACTTACATTGCGCCACTGAGTATCATAGCGCTTGTGCCAAGCATCTATATGGCATTTTTAAATGGACTACCGATTGTTGGTTTTGCAGATATCGTCGCATTTGTCTTGGTATGTACATTGATGCTGAATCGCCTGTTAACACTTAAACAACGGAAATTAGTGTTCATTTCTATTGTTTATTGCTTATCAGTTATTCTGCTTTATTATTTGAGCGTGCCGGGCCCCGGTTTTTTGTTTTTGCTGGCGTTAACCATTATTATCGCTATTATTTATTCGTCAGCTGCTGCCCTCATTTCCGCATGGTTAAATACGGGAATCTGTTTTGTTTTTGGCGTATTGATCTGTTTTAAGGTGCCGGTACCTTTTACTGCCAGTTATTCCCTGGGTGCATGGATTGCAGTTTCGTCTAATCTTGTATTGCTGAGTTTTGTTTGCGCTCAGTGCCTGAAGTTGTTACTACAAGGGTTGGAGACATATATTAACGATAAAAGAATTGTGGAAGGAAACCTGACGGCTATTTTTGAAAATGCATCTGAAGGATTTATCCTTACAGATAGAAAGGGGGTCATAATATCTTTCAACAATAGATCTGGCAGAATCATACAGCTGAATATCGGGAAAGAGATAAAAATGGGAGAAAGCATTTTCGACTATATCTTCGAGGCCAGGAAAGCCAATTATCACGATGCACTCTCCAAAATATTGGCGGGTGAAACGCTACAGTATGACTATCCTTACTATAGAAAGGACGGAGAAATTAAATGGTTCAATTTTACGATTAATCCGGTGTACAATGAGGGAGTAATAGACGGATTGTGTATCAGCACTACAGATATTACTGAAAGAAAGGAAATGGAGCAACGATTAAGTGAAAGTAAAACATTCAATGACGGGGTGCTTGCTTCACTAAGTGCGCATATAGCAGTTATTGATAAAGATGGTACTATCATTGCGACTAATAAAGCATGGGATGATTTCGGAGAGGAGAATGGCAGCCACACGCTTGAACGCACGTCAAAAAACAGTAATTATTTTGATGTGTGCCGGAAATCTATACAGACCGGATGTCTTGCCGCCACCGACGCACTAAACGGCATTCAATCAGTTTTTCGTAAAGAGAAGCCGTCTTTTGAAATGGAATATGCATGTCATTCTCCAAATGAACAAAGGTGGTTCATACTTAGAGTGACTAATTTTGGGACTGATGGAACTAAGGTAGTCGTCTCGCATGAGAATATTACGGAAAGAATAAAGGCGGAGGAATCGCTAAAGAAAACCCAATCTAATTTAATAGGTGTACTTGAAAATACGGATGCTTTCATTTATTCCCTTGACAGACAATTTTGCTATATAATTTTCAATAAATTGTTGCAGGATTCAGTAGTACAGAGCTATGGCCTTGAAATAAAATTGGGTGACAAAGTATACGATTTTCTTGAAAAACTGGATCCAAACGAAGCACGGGGATGGGAAGAAGTTTATTCCAAGGCATTGCAGGGTGAGATCGTAAAATTCGAGAAAGAATTCCGGTTTGGCGAACATCGTAGTTATGTCAGTTTCTCTATTCATCCTATTTGGGAAAACGAAATAATAACCGGCCTTTCCTGTTATGCAAGAGACATCACCAAGGAGAACCTTGCAAGGGAAATACAGCAAAATTCCGAAGCAGAAGTATTGAAAGTCTATGAAGAAAAGTACACTATTTTGGAAAGCATCGGTGATGCATTCTTTTCAGTGGACAAGAACTGGACAGTCAACTATTGGAATAAGGAGGCGGAAAGAACATTATGCGTACCGAAACAGCAAATTGTGGGCAAGAATCTATGGACAATTTTCCAGGATAGCTTAGGTTCTATATCCAAACAAAAGTACCACGAGGCAATTGATACCGGGATGGTTGCTCATTTTGAGGATTACTATACCGGAGTCAATAAATGGTTTGAAATCAGTGCATATCCTTCGGCTTCTGGCTTGTCAGTTTATTTTACAGATATCACAAAGCGTAAAAGCGAAGCAGAGGAAAAAGCAAAATATATTGATACAATAGAACGGCAAAATAAGAAGTTGCTTGAGATAGCGTGGATACAATCACACATAGTAAGAGCACCACTCGCCAGAATAATGGGTCTTGTGGAGATAATGAAAACATCTTCAGTTGAAAAGTTGGGAGATCGTATTTTTTTGAACCATTTAGTCGAGGCAGCCGACGAAATGGATTTAATTATCAGAGATATTTCTAATAAAACTTACGAGGTGAAAAATTAATTCTCGTTTGTTGTTTTGAGAAATTATTAGGTTTTATTAAAAGGGTATAAGCCCGGGGCCATGTGTTATAGTCGTAATGGAGTTCAGCCACTATGCACCAGCTCCTCGTAACATTGAAGACGAAGTTGTTGCCAAGACAAGAGGTATGAAAGCGAATGCTTAATTAGTATATAGTAGTTAGTACTTAGTATGTAGTACTGCTGATAGAAATACAAAACCGTCCTTCGTAAAGAGGGACGGTTTTTTGTGTGGTTATCTGGCGCAGGTTTGGCGCGTAGGTGAGTGCGTAGACCAACCTGTGTCTATAGAAACTCGACGGTTTGCAACCGTGGGAATAGCATAGCTATTTGCCGACAATATGCTGAAATTGATTATTGCGTTATCTTAGAATGGCGTCGAACTTAAATTTTTAGACTGCTCGCAAGAAATATTTTGTTGGTGTTTTCCCTCCATTTCCGCTTGCCCAACGAAAATGCGGTTGAGTAGATTGGTTGTCGGCGATTAGCATTTCATCGTCGTTAAGCTTTTTCAGCACGACATAAATGTGGTCGTAGCCATGATTCGGGGTTTCTCCACATGTTGTTCCTATATCGCCTGGCAACTGGCTGCCCACAGGGATAACTTTCCATTTACGAGTATCGCGCAACTCTCGGGTTAACGATATAGCCTGATAGATGTCTGTTACGTTGATACCTGATTCCTGCAATAGTAAGGATAAAGTTATGGCGCAGCCATCATGCGGATATATTTCACCGTCATAGGCTAATAGTTTTTGGGCTGCCCGCCGTTGAACGATATCAAGTGTTGCTGCATTTGCTGCAACTGCAATTAGTGAATTAATGTGGGATGCATCTCCACCTATTTCGTTTACAGTATTCATTGTTATTATTTTTTTATAAAAATAATAAGAAATTTATAATGAAAAACGTGAAAAACACCTTTTCTGTAATGTGGTAGACCGTCGCCAGGTGGTTGGACGAGAAATTATGCTGTTTGCTACTGCTGCAGTATGTTCGGCTTAGGTGATACTTAAGTCGCTTAGGCAGCCGGATTTAGTCCGGCGAAAACCAATGAGTGGCAACTGAGTTCGGTCTCTTCCCCTCGCAAAAAACTTAAATGAAATAAATCCTTTAGTCAACTAACGGCAATACCTCTCAATTGCATTTTTAAGAGTTCCGTCTGTCAGTCCAAACACAGTGGTACTCAAGCCAAAGAAGCCCTGAGCTTTTTCATTTGCCTGCAATGTTTGCAGGTCGGTGCAGATGATGCTCATTTCTGCTGCTGGCATTTCTATTGCAGGCTTTGTACCGGTTGGGTCTGATTGAGGTTTATACTTCATGATCTTGGCTACCACACGGCCTGCTATGGCCGGCATTTGGTAAGGTTCATTAATAACAGCACTATCGAAATCGCGTATCGCATCGTCAAACTGTTTTAATTGTGCTCTTGCCTTTCCTCGTTCAAAATATGCATCTGCATAGCCAGGTTTAATGTTGAGTGCCTTTGTAAACAACTTCACCGCTTTTTTTTCGTCCCGGTCTTTCATGGCATCTTTACCAGCGTTGAGGGCATCCCAAAACGGCTCATCTTCCTTAGGCACTGTGCTTTCACCGCTTTTGTATGTTAGTTTTCCTTTTACCTGGCCATTCGAATACCAATTCGTCCAGGCACCTTCTTTCTTCCCGTCTACATATCGTGCCGTTTGTTTTATTTTGCCATTGGTATAATATTCGCAGCTGCTTCCATTTAAAATACCATTAGTGTAAATACTGTACCTGCTCATCGTTTTCCCATCAGGATAATAATTCTTTACTGTGTCGCATAGCTCCCCATCACAGAATTTACCTGAAATACGTTTTCTACCTGAGGAATAATAGCAGATAACTGGTCCGCTATATGGTTTTCCTGTGCTTTTGAGAAAAGCACCTTTGCTTTTTATGTTCAATTTATCCCCCGTCGGAATCAATTTCAATGCTTCCGGCCTGTTATGATACTCATTTGTGAAAATGTAAATCAGGGTATCTATTCGCTGATAGCCTAGCGATTTAATAAGTGATCTATCCGTAATTATATCCTGGCTAAAAACGTCAGCGGTTTCCAATTCAAAGTCAGGTTGCCAGAAAAAAAATTCTTCGTGCTTTTTTGTAAGTGGTACAGAGTCAACTACATAAAGTGTTCTGTCAGTGGGAGTCCATGCATCAACTAACGGAGAGAACGTCCTGTTAGTTGTTTGCGAATAACTACCAAGTGGAACTAGCATTGCAATGAGTGCAAAAAGAAGGGTGTATTTAGAGGCCATGGCATAAAAATAGCAATAAAATTTCCTGTGAAAATACTCTGTCAGAGCAGATATCTGTATTTTCTCAAAAATGATTAAATTTGTAAAAAGAACGGCACCATGGCTGCGAACTTAATTGATACAGAAATTAGAAAATTCCTGCCATTACTGGCTCTTGAAGATAAGCGTGCTTTATTGGATAAAATAAAGACATTGTTACATATTTCAGATTCAGGCAAGCAAATAAAACCAGAACAGAAACAAAGACCTTTAGTTGACTATAGCAAGTATCATTTCCCATCGTCAGCTATTAAAGTAGATAGGGGGAGATAAATGAGCGCTAGTAATACATTTGTCGACAGTAACATTATACTGTATTTGTTCACAGATATTAATGATTGCCTAAGTTCAAGTACCAAATGCAACACAGTTCACCTTAGTTTATACATGGTTCGCAACAATCGCTAGATTCCGTCCATATCATAACCCATACTCAACAGCACCGGTCACCGTCCAATTACTTTTTTGTTGAGTGTAAGCAATAATGGAGCAATCTTTCGCCGTCAGGCCTGCGGGTAGGGTAACGGTGGTTTTGCCCGTGGTCTTTTCAGTATCTATTATTCGCAATTGCCTTACAACGTTGGTGTGTGCAAGGTGTCGGCCACCGTTTTCACCGCCTTTTACATTGGTTGCGGTGCTTTTTTGTACGAGTACAATATTCAGTACCTCACCGGCAAGGCTGGCGGTATAATCTACTTCAATGTTATTGCCTTGCGGGTGGGCAACAATATTTATCTTATTCGCAGCCTTTGCTGAAAGAACGTGGTTAATTGTGGTGGTTATTTTTTGTTTGTCAGACCCTACCATTTCGCTGTTGCCATTTACAACTGCCTGAGGCGTGTAACTGCCGTCCAGGTGAAATTGCCTTGCGTATTGTTGCTGGCGCAACGTATAGTCATGGCTGCTGTAAGCGTCTTTCCAGCCCAGGTGGTTCCAGTAATCAACATGGTATTCCAGCACCAGAACATTTTGCGGATACGCCGCCTTTATTTGGGCCAGCGTTGCCTCCGCTGGTGGGCAACTGGAACACCCTTCTGATGTAAATAATTCCACCACCGCTATAGCCTTAGGTTGGCTGGTCTGGGCTGTAACAATGCCGCCGTATACAGTCAGCATAAATGGCAAAGCGAATTTCAGTAGTTGCATAGTGTTGTTTTCAAAAATAAACGATGGGAAAGCCAAACGTGGTTTCACCCGTTTTGTTAAAACAGTTTTTCTGGCACAGATATTGGCTACCCTTCCGGTAAATACAACTTATTTTTCACGCTGTATTAGTAGTAGTAATATGTTTATCTGCTCGTAAATCATACAGGTTGGGTTAAAATTTGTTATAGCTTTTATAATAAGTTGCAAATAATGGCTAAACCCATTGGGATACACCAACTTTATGATTTATTTTTGACTTTCTAAACCAACAGAAAAAAATATACTACCGTCTTTAGCGGCAAACAATCTATTTTTAATTTATGAAGCGACTCACTCTATTTGCCACGCTGGTACTGTTAAGTATGGCTGTTCCCTCTATGGCCCGCACGGGTTATAAACTTCATGTAAAGATTCCTGGTGTAAAAGACTCTATGGTTTTCCTGGCACACTACTATGGTGAGCCACTACCAAAAATCTACAAAAGGGATTCTGCCCGGTTCGATAAGAACGGAAATGCGGAGTTCAACACTACCGATACCACTTTCGTAGGTGGTATTTACATGATGTTGCTATCTGATAAAAAGACTTATTTCGAGTTTTTGTTGAATAGCGGCGATGATATTACCATGAACGTGACACTAGACAAATTACCCGACGGTGTTAAGTTCAAGAACTCTCCTGAAAACGAACGCTTCCAGGCTTATGTCGATTTCCTGAAAGGATATAGTGCAGGCCAGGAAAAATTGAAGAAAGAATTGGCAGAAGCTAAATCGGAAGCAGATACTGCTGCCGTTCGTAAAAAAGCACAGGTAAGTGCCAAAGATCTTACTAACTATCGTCATGATTATGTTGCTAAGTACCCTGGTTCGTTGCTGGCCAACATTTTCAATGGCCTTGAAGTGCCTGTGGTGCCTGAAGGCGACCATTTTCTGGAAGATGGTAAAACCAAGGACAGCACTTTCGCCTATAACTATTACAAAGCGCACTTTTGGGATGGTTTCAACTACCAGGATGATCGCCTTATACACACGCCAATACTGCAAACCAAGCTGGAAGAATACATGAACAAGCTGGTATTGCCTTACCCGGATAGTGTTAATGCGGAAAGTGACAGGCTTTTAAAGAAAGCAAAAGGCACCAAAGATCTTTTCAAATATACCCTGTGGTGGTTAACCCGTAACGTGGAAAACAGCAAGGTAATGGGTATGGATGAGTGCTTCGTTTACCTGGTTGAAAACTATTACATGAAGGGCGAAGCCTTCTGGTTAACCAACGAAGAGCTGACCAAGTATATGGACAGGGCAATGAAAATTGCACCTAACGTAATTGGCAACGTAGCGCCCGATGTAAAGACCAAAAATGTATTTACACAGAAGGACGAGAACATGATGTCAATAAAGGCCAACTGGACCTTACTTATATTCTACTCGCCTGATTGCGGCCATTGCCAGAAAGAGATTCCCGAAATAGATTCTTTATATGAAGCTGCCTTGAAAGCGAAAGGAACTAAAGTATATACTGTTTCAACAGAAGGTGATAGCAAAAAGATACAGGAGTTCCTTACCAAGCACAAGCTGGACCCAAAATGGACCAACACTTGGGACCCGGATCACCTGAGCGATTACAGGGGTAAGTTCGATGTATACAGCACGCCAACCATTTATCTGCTCGATGAGAAAAAGATAATCAGAGGTAAAAGGCTGGACCACACCAACATTCTCAGCGTAATAGAAATGCAGGAACGTAAAGCGAAAGACAAAGCTGCGAAAGACAAGGAAAAGAAAAAAAGCTAGTACCGTAGCATTGCCGTCTACGTTAAACCAAACCAAAACAAACAGACACACATTATGCGAAAGCTGTTAATTGCAAGCCTTATATCGGGTATCAGTGCCGTATCCGTAAATGCCCAGACACTGTTCACCTACGGAACCCACTCAGTTGCTAAGAATGATTTTTTAAGGGTCTACAAGAAGAATAGCATGAATAAGAAGCCGGACATGTCCGATACTGCTTTGAAAAGCTATCTCGATCTCTATGCGCTTTTCCGTATGAAGGTGGCAGAAGCTGATAAGCAGCACCTGGATACCGTTGATAAGATACAAAAGGACCTCGATACTTATAGGAAGAACCTTGCCAAGACTTACCTTACTGACGACCAGATTACTGCGAAGCTGATAAAGGAAGCCTATGACCGCATGAAGGAAGACCTGCATGTAGAACATATTCTGATTTCTTGCCCTCCGGGTGCTGATTCTACTGTGGCTTACAAAAAGATAGATAGTATCTATAAAGAAGTAATGGCGGGTCGTGCTACATTCGAAGCTATGGCAAAAGGCTATAGCAACGATGACGGTTCAAAAGAAAATGGTGGCGATATTGGGTATATGACTGGTTTGCAGTATGTATACCCATTCGAAAATATGGCTTATGAAACAGGTGTTGGCAAGATATCAAAACCTTTCAGAACGCAATTTGGTTACCATATTTTAAAAGTACTGAACAGGTATCCTGATCGTGGCCAGATAAAAGTTGCACAGATTCTTATCCTTTCTCCAAAATCAAGGGGAGAGGAAGGTTTGGCTATCGCACGCAAAAGGGCTGATAGCGCAATGGCTATGCTAAAGAGCGGTGCTGCGTTTTATGAAGTAGTTAAAAAGTACAGTGACGATCGTTTGTCAATGAACGATAGCGGTGTTTTAAAACCATTTGGTGCGGGTAAAATGGTACCGGTGTTTGAAGATGCGGCTTTCGCGCTTAAAAAGCCGGGCGATGTATCAGAACTCATAAAAACTGCTTATGGTTACCATATCATTAAGCTGATATCTAAAACACCGTTGGCGCCATACGATACTATGTACCAGCAGTTGAAGCACAGGGTTGAAAATGACAGCCGTGCACAGGCAGCCAGAGAGCATTTCTTTAACAAGATAAAGGAAAAGAATGGCTTTAAAGAAAATACTGAAAACGTAAATGCAATATCTGAGGCTATTATAAAATCAGTAGCGGATACCGGTAAAAATAAGGGCTCATTCACTGCATCAAATTTCAGCGGTATGAACAAAGCTGTGTTCACGCTGGCGGGTAAAAACTATCTCCAGATCGATTTCGCAAAATATCTGGAAAACCTGACGCATGGCAAACTTAACGGTGCCAAGAACGCAGTGGTGCACGATGCCTTCAATGCTTATGTAACCAGCGTGGTAACCGATTTTCAGGAACATAAACTGGTGGAGGAGAACCCCGATTTCAAAAACCTGATGACAGAATATCGTGATGGTATCATGTTGTTTGAGTTGATGGACCGTAATGTATGGAGTAAGGCAACCAAAGATTCTGTTGGCTTGAAAGCCTTCTTCGAAACACGTAAAGGCAAATACAAGTGGGAGCCAGGTTTTGAAGGTGCGGTGTATACCTTTAAGAACAAGGCAGCATTAGATACGGGTTTAATAGTTTTGGGCAACACCAAAATAACTGAAGAGGAAGTATTGAAAGCCATCAATAGCCAAACCAATCCTGACAGGGTAACTGTTCAGAGGGGCCGTTACGAATTCTCTAAATTCAGGGATGCAAGCCAGGAAGAATTAACGGCTAACAGAACTAAAGTCATAAATATGCCAAACGGTACTTTCAAGGTGGTTGTTGCTAAAGAGATATTCAGGGCTCCGGGCAACAAAACACTGGAAGAAGCCAGGGGATATGTGGTTGCAGAATATCAGGATTTCCTGGAAAAACAGTGGAACGACAGAATGCGTCGCGATTATCCATTAAAAGTGAACGACAAAGTATTCAAAAGCATGATAGGCAATTAGTAGCCGTGCGTGTAATAAAAATTAGAAGCCCGGATGGTTCCCAAACCATCCGGGCTTTTTGTTGCTAATTAACCCAACTATCCATCTGGCAGTAAATATGTTTACTTGTTTTTGTATTATTGCAACCTTCATGGGTAGCGGGAGTGGGGATAGGGTATAATACTATTTATGCATCAAAATACGGCACTAAAATCATGTCATTGCTCCGGCAGGTGCAACATGTTTGTAGTAGGTAACCAATATCCCGAAGAGGTGAAATAGCTTGGTCCATTAACCCAAGTATGCAATTAGCCCTGAAAGGCAATGTCATAAAGTAAGAGGGAAATCCCGAAGGGATGACATGATTATAGAAAATTAAAGTGTGTATATGGCTAAACTCCGAAGGAGTGACATAACACAAAACACCATTTTAACAGCGATGGGTGCAACCCATCGACAAAATGAAAGGCAATTAGCCCTGAAAGGCAATGTTATTAAGTTAAGAGGGAAATCCCGAAGGGATGACATGATTATAGAAAATTAAAAGTGTGTATATGGCTAAACTCCGAAGGAGTGACATAGCACAAAACACCATTTTAACAGCGATGGGTGCAACCCATCGACAAAATGAAAGGCACTAGGTCCTGAAAGGCAATGTTATTAAGTTAAGGGAAAAATCCCGAAGGGATGACATGATTATAGAAAATTAAAAGTGTATATGGCTAAACTCCGAAGGAGTGACATAACACAAAACACCATTTTACCAGCGATGGGTGCAGCCCATCGACAAAATGAAAAGGTACAAGCCCTGAAAGGGCGCAATATAACAGCGATGGGTGTAGCCCATCGACAAAATAGAAAGGTACAAGCCCTGAAAGGGCGCAATATAACAGCGATGGGTGTAGCCCATCGACAAAATTAAAGGGCGCAATATAACAGCGATGGGTGCAGCCCCTCGACAAAATGGCAAAATGGATAGCAACGTATGGATAATAATAGATTCAGGTATGTAAACGGCCTAAACACAATAAGATTCATTTCGGTTATGCTGGTGCTTATTGCGCACTGGGGTATCTATTATGAGCGCGGAACGGTACAATTTGATGCAATAAGGGTTGTGGTGCCCTGGGGTAAATTTGGCTGGGCATTTTTCTTTGTGCTTAGCGGCTACCTTATATCCTCTGTTCTTTTTAAAGCGCGCAATGATATGGCGGAGGGCGACAGTAAGGTCGGCATCATCAAAAACTTCCTCATGCGCCGCATTATGAGAATCTGGCCGCCCTATTACTTGCTACTCCTCATACTCTGGCTGCTGAATAATACCATCATGAAGGAATATCCCTGGTATTTCTTAACCCATACTTCCAATATATTGGTCTATCGCACACAAAAACCGAATGGCCTTATTCACCTTTGGTCACTTTCCTTGCAAGAGCAATTTTACCTTATACTGCCTTGGTTCATTATGTTCATGAATATACGGTTACTGAAATGGGTATTGTACGCTGCTATTGCGTTTGGTATCGTCAGTAAGTATTATGCTATGTTTTTTATGGGCAAACAATTTCCGTTCCTCCTGTTCCAATCGTTCGATTCGTTGTGCCTGGGTGTGCTATACGCCTACTATGTGTATATAGATAAGCACAAGCAATTCGAAAAAGTGATCAAATTTATGCTGCCGATACTCTTATATTTTGGCTGGCAAATGGCTACCCGTTTCAGGGGAACCATGTTCGGTGTAATATATGAGCGCACCATGTGGAATTACATGGGTCTTGCTATTATAATTTTTACCATCAATAACAACAATAAGTGGTTGCAGAAGTACTTCTTCGAAAATAAATTCATGAATTATTTCGGCAAGATCAGCTTCGGTATTTACCTCTACCATTTTTCAATTGGTAATTATTTCGACTACCATTATGGCAGGTTCCTTGCATCGCATCAGGTGCCTTATATTTTCACCAATTTCATTGTTATTTATGTAGTGAAAATTGCACTGGTTTTAATTGTTGCTGCACTTTCCTACAACTATTTTGAAGCGCCTATTATAGCGATGAAAAATAAATTTAACTACTTGAAAAAGAAGAATGTAGCGGTGAGTGAACCAGAGTAGTAGGGTAGTAGATGAAAAATATAATTAATTGCCAGGCGATATTTCCTGCTTGGCCAATATTATACATTGTATTAGGTAACCTATTTTGTGCGTTCGTGCAGGGATGCATGTGAAAGCTAAATTCAAAATGCTGAAAGGGCGTATGCGCAAAGTTGTTGTCCTGATTCAAAATTAAAATGATGTGCTGCACAGGCGTTGCTTTTTATAAACTTCGTATCTTTCCGTTTAAAAGAAATTAAATGGCACAACTCATCCGGAAAGAAGATGCATTGGAATATCATGCTAAAGGAAGGCCGGGAAAAATAGAAGTAATTCCTACTAAAGAAACCAAAACCCAGCGCGACCTTGCGCTCGCATATTCACCCGGTGTAGCCGAGCCCTGCCTCGAAATTGCGGCTAACCCCGAAGACGTGTATAAGTACACAGCAAAGGGCAACCTGGTAGCCGTAATAAGTAATGGCACAGCCGTATTGGGCCTTGGCAACATAGGGCCGCTGGCTTCAAAACCAGTAATGGAGGGGAAGGGTCTGCTTTTCAAAATTTATGCTGATATTGATGTATTTGATATAGAGCTGGATGTTACCAATCCTGATGAATTCATTAAAGTGGTAAAGGCACTGGAACCCACTTTTGGGGGCATTAACCTGGAAGATATCAAGGCTCCGGAATGTTTCGAGATCGAAACCCGCCTCAAAAAGGAACTCAGCATACCCATAATGCACGATGACCAGCACGGCACTGCCATAATATCGGGCGCAGCACTGCTGAACGCTTTAGATATTGTAGGCAAAAATATTGCCGATGTAAAAATAGTGATCAGTGGGGCAGGTGCATCTGCAATTTCTTGCTGCAAGATATACCTCAAGCTAGGTGCGAAAGTAGCTAACATGTATATGTTCGATAGCAAGGGGCTGATAGTAGCTTCGCGTACCGACCTTGATGAACATAAGCTGCAGTTTGTGCAAGACATGGAGCCCGTTGACCTGCATGAAGCTATGGTGAATGCTGATGTTTTCATTGGCCTTTCCAAAGGTAATGTAGTGAGTCAGGATATGGTTAAAGGCATGGCTGCGAAACCTATTGTTTTCGCGTTGGCTAATCCTACACCCGAAATATCTTACGATGAAGCACTTGCTGCACGCCCCGATGTTATTATGGCAACCGGCCGCAGCGATTACCCTAACCAGGTAAACAATGTATTGGGTTTCCCATACATTTTCCGTGGTGCGCTCGATGTGCGCGCTTCTGCTATTAATGAAGAAATGAAGTTGGCAGCAGTGAAGGCGTTGGCGGAGCTTGCCCGGCAACCGGTGCCAGACCTCGTAAATGTTGCTTACAATAACATTTCGCTGCAATATGGCCCGCTATATATTATACCTAAACCTATGGACCCGCGCCTGCTGGTAACAGTTTCCATGGCTGTTGCCAGGGCCGCAATGGAAAGTGGAGTAGCGCGCCAGCCCATTAAAGACTGGGAAGCTTATGAGGCAGAATTATACAAGCGCCTGGGCACCGATGATATGCTGTTGAAGCATGTTATTAACAAAGCCAAACAAAACCCTAAGCGCGTGGTTTTTGCGGAATCGGAAAACCTGAAAATACTAAAAGCGGCACAGATAGCGAAGGACGAAGGTATTGCTATACCTATATTGCTGGGCAACAAAGAGCGCATACTCGCCCTTATAAAAGACAATAACCTGCAACTTGACGATGTAGAGATCATAGACCCGAAAAGCGATGCCGAAGAGCAGCGCAGGGCTGCCTATGGCGATGAGTTTTTCCAGAAACGGCAGCGCCGTGGCGTTAACCTTTATGAAGCTAAAAAAATGATGCGCGAGCGTCCCTATTTCGGCTGCATGATGGTGAACAAAGGGGAAGCCGATGCAATGGTTTCCGGGCTTACCCGTAAATATCCCGATACCATAAGGCCAGCCCTTGAAATTATTGGCATGGAAAAATATGTTGACCGCGTAGCCGGGCTCTATATCATGCTCACTAAAAAAGGACCTTTATTTTTTGCGGATACCACACTTAATTTTAACCCTACCGAAGAAGAACTGGTGGAAATAACGCTGCTTACAGCCAAAGCGGTAGAGCGTTTCAATATAAAGCCCCGCATAGCCATGTTATCTTATTCCAACTTTGGCAGTACGCCATCGCCGGAGGCCAACAGGGTAAGTAAAGCAGTAGCGCAGATAAAACTGATGCACCCCGAAATGGTGATAGATGGCGAAGTGCAGGTAGGCGTAGCATTCAACAAAGATCTGCTCCGGGAAAACTACCCGTTCTCCGACCTTGTGAATGAGCCACCGAATGTGCTCATATTCCCAAATCTGGCGGCAGGCAACATTGCCTACCATTTGCTACAGGAAGTGGGTGGGGCAGAGGCCATAGGCCCTATACTACTTGGTCTGCGCAAACCAGTGTACGTACTACAACTCGGCAGCACAGTTCGGCAGATAGTCAACATCATTGCCATGTCGGTAATGGAAGCCCAGGAAAAATCGAGTTAGCAGTTTAGAGTTGGCAGTTTACAATTGGCAATTTGCAGTTATCCATTGGAATTGGAAATTTTTCGGTTTGGATTTTGAATTTGAAAAATTACTTCTTACATTTGCACTCCCTTACACGATAGTCCTGTGGTGTAACGGTAGCACAACAGTTTTTGGTACTGTTTGTTCTGGTTCGAATCCAGCCGGGACTACTGAACTGGACAATTCAATAATTTTATTGGATTGTCCAGTTTCATTTTCAGCTGTATCTCTTGCCAGTCCTGCAATATGCATAAAAACTTCATTGGTTTTGTGGGTTCGAAATAAGTGTTTTTCGTGGTTGTATAGTATTCCTTCAGGAAAGATGAGATTTTGGATTTTTTCTTTAACTGCTATGGGGCTGGAAGTCCACACTGATGCGATGTTCGAAGAAATTTTTAATGCGTATCCATAGTATTCTGACAGGTTCGAACTGCTTTTGCCGCAAGTGGAGATCGAATCATGAATTTCTCCCTTTTCCTTGCTGTATTTCGCTAAAAATTTATTATACGTTTCGTCGCTCATACCACCGGTAATGAAATATTTTTCCTCTAATGTATCTATTTTTTTTTGAACATCTGCTAATTGCAAATGATGTTGCTTTATGCGTCCTACATTCTCTTCATTCAAAGTTCCTATCATTTCACACATGATCTTATAGAACTGCGGGATGAAAGCAGGGTTAATCTGAAACTGTTTTAAATATTCCTCAAACAAGCTGTTCAGTTCTTTGGCATTTTTATTGCAGCCACAACCTGTAGTCCTGCACTTGTAATAATAAAGGTTTTTCTTTTTAACTATATATCCGGTATAGCCCTGATTACATTTTTCACATTTTACAAATACCTTCAGTGGTAAAGCATCTACTTCATTTTTATGAGGGACGCCATACCGAGTATTTGTCATACGGATTTCGTTCACAATCAGAAAATCATCCTGAGATACAATAGCAGGATGAACACCATCGATAACCCTTCCCTCCAAAAGTTTATTGCTGATAATGCCGCAATAAAACGGATTGGAGAAAATGCCAGCCAGTTTCTGCTTATAAATATGCATACCCGAGGCATTAAGCCTTTTCAGGATTTCGTCACTTTTATGCCCGTTCTTTTTCCATTGAAAAGCTTTCTTTAAAAGCTGCCCGTCCTTGTTAACAACAATCTTCCTTTCACTGTTTATTGTAACCACATCATAACCCATAGGTGGTCGAATGCACCAAATTCCCTTCTCGAACTTCTCTTTCATTCCGGCAATTACCCTTTGCCGCCTTAGCTGGTTGTCAAACTCGCCAAACAGGAACTGGATATTTTGCTGAAACACTCCATTAGGGTTTGTAGTATCAGTAGGCTGTGTCACAGCAAATACCATTACCCCGTACTTCTCCCTTAAATCTTGTGCCAGTTTAATAGCTGCACCTCCAGTCCTGCTGAACCTGTCAGTTGTATATACAAGTATATGGCTTACTTTACCTTTATTCGCGCCGACAAAATCCAGCATCCTCTGGAACTCCTTTCTACCATCGGTTTTTGCACTTTCATAGGTTCCTCCGAAAAAAGACTGAATTGTAATTCCATTTCGGGAAGCATATTCAAGAATTGCTTTTTTCTGAAAATCCAGGCTTAGATTTTTATCTGATTGTTCCTTTGTAGAAACACGAGTGTATACAACTGCCTGTTTAAGGTTAATTGTAAAGGGAGTGTCAGACGATTTAGCCCAGCTTTGAAAATATTGTAGATTGCTCATGCTGCAAAATTTTGGTTATTACTAGCTTTATTCGAAGTTACAACTAATTGATTATCAATTAGCATGCCATTTTGTTGGCAGGTATATTCAAAAAGGATCACTGCCGTTTTCTCAAGGCTGTTTAAAATTTCTTTTGCTTGCTCGTTTGTGTAATGACCGCAACCCGGGTAGGACTTAAATTCTTCAGTTGTCATAGCTCAAAATTTTATGAAACAAAGCTACAACTACTCAAAAGTGCCCTTTCCAGGTTTAGGTAGGTTTGTGCACGTTTGCGTCACTTTAAATCACTCTATTTTCTTTGTTTAACAAAATATTTAGTTTTGTGCGTTCATGACACCAATTAGCTATTGCAAAAGTAAATACATGGCAAAGATATACAGTGGATATTCAGGGGCGCAATAAGGGCGGATCGCCCGGCAAGCAATCAAAGTGTTAGATAATTAAAAGGTATTAAGGAACGAATACGCACCTCTTGGGGGCGATTTACATGCGATTGTCAATATGAAGAATGAACTATTCGAAGCTACTTTTTGTAAATAGCCGCTAAAGAGAAAATAAATTTTACATGTGGAAATGTTGGCGAAACAATTTAAAATGGGGAATATATGCTGTTGAATTGACGTGTGAATGAAATGTGAATATGACGGATTGATGTGTTAATGAAATGCGAATGACATTTAATGAACTGTTAATGGCGCGAAATGGACGGGGAATGGCGCGAATTGACGGGGAATGGTGCGAATTGACAAGGGAATGGCGCGGAATGGTGCGGAATTGACGGGGGAATCGTGAGAATTGTGTGGGAATGCTGCTATTTTGCCTCTAAAGTATCAAAGGGGAGACTTTAGAGTTTTGCTCAGTGGGAGAAAGGCTAAAAAATGAAAATGAAGAGGTGCATATCGGGAGTATCTTTAAATTTAATTGGACTTTAATCTCATTTGAAATGGAATTTTACCTAACAATGTGCAACTTCACTTGTAAATATCGCAACATTTTGAAATAAACTATACCTATTCATTGTTTATTTGTACTTTGCGCCAGCCCATTATGAATCAAAACCCCGAACAGATAGCCAGAGACGAAATAGACAAGCAACTCGCTGCCTGTGGCTGGATTATTCAGGGCAAAACAAGCATTAATCTCGCAGCCGGAATAGGTGTCGCGGTTAGGGAATACCAAACAACCACCGGCCCCGCCGATTATGTGCTTTTTGTAGATAAAAAACCAGTGGGCATAATTGAGGCCAAAGAAAAGAACAAAGGCATACAGCTAACTTCCGTAGAGGAGCAAAGCCTGGAATATGCTACCAGTAAATTAAAGTACCTCAATAACGATCCTCTGCCTTTTGTATATGAAAGTACCGGCGAAGTCACCCGGTTTACCGATTATCGCGACCCAAAACCAAGGGCCCGGCCAGTATTCAGCTTCCATTCGCCACAGGTATTGCAGGAATGGATAAAAAAATCCAACACACTCCGGGCCGGCTTGCTCACCCTGCCGGAACTCCCGACCGATGGCCTGCGCGACTGCCAAGTACTGGCTATAAACAATCTCGAACATTCTTTTAAAGAAAACCGCCCACGCGCCCTCATACAGATGGCAACCGGATCGGGCAAAACATTTACAGCCATTACCTTTATATACCGCCTGCTGAAATATGCCGGTGCAAAACGGGTGCTGTTTTTGGTAGATACCAAAAACCTCGGCGAACAGGCAGAGCAGGAATTTAACGCCTACCTGCCCAACGACGACAACCGGAAATTCACAGAACTATACGGGGTACACCGCCTGAAAAACAGTTTCATCCCTACCGATAACCAGGTGTACATCAGCACTATCCAACGCCTTTATTCGGTATTGAAAGGAACAGAACTGGAAGACAGTGCAGAAGAAGAAAACCCTAATGAAAAGTGGCAACCCAAAGCGGTGCCGCCTATAGAATATAACGCTAAACTCCCCATAGCATTCTTCGATTTTGTCGTCATAGACGAATGCCACCGCAGCATATACAATCTGTGGAAGCAGGTACTGGAATACTTTGATAGCTTTTTGATAGGGCTTACGGCCACACCCGATAACCGCACCTTTGGTTTCTTTAACCAGAACGTAGTAAGCGACTATGGTTTTGAAAAAGCGGTGATAGATGGGGTGTTGGTGCCTTACAACGTATTTACCATAGAAACAGAAATAAGCAAGAACGGTGCCGAAATAAAATTTGGCGAGTACATCGATAAGCGGGAACGGCTTACCCGTAGAAAATTTTGGGAACAACTGGACGAAGATGTAACCTATAGCGCAAAGCGGCTGGATGATGATATTGTGAACCCCAGCCAAATACGCACCATAATACGCAGCTTTAAAGACAACCTGCCCGGCATGTTCCCTGATAGGTATAACGACGATGGTACTTTTGAAGTACCCAAGACCCTCATATTTGCCAAGACCGATAGCCATGCCGATGATATCATAAATATAGTGCGGGAGGAGTTTGCGGAAGAGAACAGATTCTGCAAGAAGATAACGTACAAAGCCGAGGAAGACCCCAAAAGTGTGTTGGCGCAATTCAGGAACGATTATAGCCCGCGCATAGCGGTGACCGTGGATATGATAGCTACCGGCACCGATGTGAAGCCGCTGGAGTGCCTGCTGTTTATGCGCGACGTAAAAAGCCGTAACTACTTTGAGCAGATGAAAGGCAGAGGTACACGCACCCTATCCATCGACGACCTGCACAAGGTGTCCAAGACTGCAAAGTTTACCAAAGACCACTTTGTAATTGTAGATGCCGTGGGCGTAACCAAGAGCCTGAAAACAGATAGCCGTCCACTGGAAAAAAAGCCCGGCGTGGCACTGAAAGACCTGCTGGGTGCTGTGGCTGTAGGGGCAAGAGACGAAGACCTCTTTACCTCGCTGGCCAACAGGCTGGCACGGCTGAACAAACAACTAACACAAAAAGAGCAACAACAGTTTACCGCTAAGGCAGGAAAGACACTGCCGCAGGTACTAGGCGAACTGCTGAATGCCTACGAGCCTGATACCGTAGAGCAGATACGCCTGCAAACCGAAACAACTATGCCCGGTGCCGCCCCTGCCGATAAGCAGAAAGCAAACGATGCACAACACGCCCTGCTGATAGAACGTGCAGCAACCACTTTTACCGGGGAGCTGAATACCTTTATAGAGCAGGTGCGTAAAAGCCATAGCCAGATAATAGACAGCATAAACCAGGATACCATTTTAAACGCAGCCTGGGACAAAGACAATAAAGAACAAGCCGAATTGCTGGTGCAGGATTTTAAGCAATGGATGGAAGCGCACAAAGACGAGATAACCGCCCTGCAAATATTCTACAACCAACCTTACCGCAGGCGCGAACTCACCTACCAAGTTATAAAAGACGTGCTGGAACTGCTAAAAGCCGATAAGCCGCTACTGGCACCCATGCATGTATGGCGCGCCTACGAACTTACCGCCACTACCGGAAGCGCACCTAAGAACGAACTTATAGCCCTGGTATCGCTCATACGGCATGTGTGCGGTATAGATGCCACCCTCACCGGCTACGACAAAACAGTGGACACCAACTTTAAAAACTGGCTGTTTAAAAAGCAGGCCGGCCCGCTAAAATTCACCGAAGACCAGATGCAATGGCTGCGCATGATAAAAGACCATGTTGCCAGCAGCATACATATTGATGCAGATGACTTAGATTACACCCCTTTTGACGCAGTAGGCGGCAGAGGCAAAATGTGGCAACTGTTCGGTGAAGGGATGGACGATATTATTAATGAATTAAATGAAGAATTAGCAGCGTAAAAAATAAATACTTTAATGTCTAGAGAACTCTTAATATCAGTTGAACAAGATCACATTGAATCACTAACTAGGGCAAGTGGCATCACCGCTATTCTTGAACTGATTTGGAATGCCTTAGATGCAGATGCGACCGACATTAAGATTAATATTACGAAAAACGCTATCGGAGGTTTCGATCAATTGGTAATACAAGATAACGGGCATGCACTTGCATATTCGGGAGCAGAAGATGTTTTTCAAAAATTAGGTGGATCGGAGAAAAAAAACAAGTCTATTAGCCCCAAAGGCAGATCATATCACGGAAAGGAGGGAAAAGGGAGATATAAATCATTTGCGCTGGGAGATTTAATTTCTTTTGAAAGTATTTACAGCGACAATGGGCATAGCAAAAAATTTGACGTTTCAATTGATCGAAACAATCTGCGTAGTCCCAAAATTAGCGATGTAGCTACTATTGAAAAAGTGGACTCAAAGTTTACAGTTAAAATTTTCAATGTTGACGATAAAAATGTGGAGCAAATTTCTTCCGACGAAGGAAAACTTGAATTGGAAGAAAAACTGGCGACTTATTACATCTCTTATCCGGATTTTAAAATTTCAATTAATAATCAGCCATTAGCTTTTGACAATCTCATTAAAAACACTGCGGAAGAAACAATAACGATTGAAACTGAACCAAGGTTAGATTATCCGTTTACAATTAGAATTGTAGAATGGAATTTTGAGAATAAAAAAAAGACCTACTTCTGCAACTTAAAAGGTATTCCCTTTAAAGAAACGAATCTAGGGGTGAGATCGTCACTGCCTATTTCTATTTTTATACAGTCCCTGTACATAGAGAAGTTACATAGAGATAATCGGCTTGATTTATTTGAGCTCGACAATAACCTCAATTTTGTTTTTGAAGACGCTAAGAAATTAGCAAGAAAATACGTTAGAGATCGATTGCATTTTTATTCAAAAGAGTTTATTGCAGATTTAAAAAAAGAAAAAATATACCCTTATATCGACGAAGCAAAAGATGAAATTGAAATAGCGAAAAGACAAGTATTTGATATCGTGGCATTGAATGTCAATGAATACCTTCCTGATTTTAACGAACAAAACAAGCAATCAAAACAGTTAACTCTACGACTAATAAAAGAAGCATTAGAAAACGATTCTAATACGCTGCAATTAATTCTTTCTGAAATCATTGGATTACCCGATGAAAAAAGGGAGGACCTTAAGGAGCTTCTGGAAGTTACGTCTCTTGAAAACATGATAGACATTACCAAGGATATAACCAATAGGCTAAACTTCCTTAACGCACTTGAACTCCTCATATACGATCCTGAACATTCGAAAAATGTGAAGGAACGAAAACACTTGCATAAAATATTAATAAATGAAACGTGGATTTTTGGCGATGAATACACGTATGGAGCGGATGACATTACGTTAAAAAATGTGCTGAAAGAATACTTGAAAGCTTTAGGCAGAGAAGATTATAAAGAAATTGTAGCTGAAGAGAACAACGATGATTTGCAAACAATTCCAGATGTTTGTTTATGGAAACAATTTAACCTTGGCAA
This sequence comes from Chitinophagales bacterium, assembly GCA_038228575.1. Classification (GTDB taxonomy): domain Bacteria; phylum Bacteroidota; class Bacteroidia; order Chitinophagales; family Chitinophagaceae; genus Flavipsychrobacter. The sequence continues at coordinate 29,310 of JBBRPD010000026.1, forward strand.
ATATGACAATCATGAAAATCTAGTTATTGAATTAAAGAAACCTACGGTAGACGCAGGCTTCGATCAACTTAAACAGATACAATCCTACGCACAAAAGGTTCAAAAGGATCCACGTTTTCCTAAGGAGTCCACCAAATGGAAATTTATTCTTTTAGTCAGAGACGTTAAGGAGGAAATTGAACCGCAATTAACGCAACAAAATCGTGCATATGGTCATGTTTTAGAGGTCGAAAATATGGACGTATGGGTTATTAAATGGGGCTACATTATTCAGAAGGCCAGAGCACGATATGAATTTGTAAAGGAAAAATTAAATCTGTCTTTTAAAGACAATACTAATGCCTTAGAACTATTACGTAACAAGTACAAACAGTATTTACCAGAGGAGTTTAGTTAGCATGAATAATAAAAAATGGATAATAAGCAAGCTTAAGGACATAGGAAAAATAGTTTCCGGCGGTACTCCTTCAACTGCAAATAGTCAGTATTGGGGGAATGAGATTGCATGGATCACTCCAGCAGATTTGTCAGGATATAGTAACAAATACATTTCTAAAGGAAGAAAATCAATTTCTAAAGATGGGCTTGAAAATTCGAGTGCTAAACTAGTACCAAAGAATAGTGTTCTTTTCTCATCAAGAGCTCCTATCGGGTATGTTGTAATTGCATCGAATGATTTGGCTACCAATCAAGGTTTCAAAAATATTGTACCTAATTCAAACATTGATTCACTATACTTATATTACTACCTAAAGGCATCTAAGAAGCTAGCAGAAGAACAAGCAAGTGGCACAACGTTCAAGGAGATTTCCGGTTCTAAATTTGGGGAGTTGCCAATTCCTGTTCCTCCGTTAGAACACCAACAGCTCATCGTATCCAAACTCGAAGAACTCTTCAGTAAACTCGATAAAGGAGTGGAAAGCCTTAAAACACTGCAGCAGCAACTAAAAGTGTACCGACAGGCAGTATTGAAGTGGGCTTTTGAGGGCAGGCTTACCAATGATAATGTGAAGGATGGGGAATTGCCGGAGGGGTGGAGGCAAGTAATTTTTCAGGATTTAATTTTAAAGATACGCAGCGGAACGGCAGCCGTACCTACTAACGAAAGAACTGATTTTCCTATTTTAAGGTCAAGCAGTGTAAGGACAGGAGCGATAAATTTCGGCGACGTCAAGTATATAGCTGCATCAACCTCGATAAAAGGCGATGACTTGCTAAGCGCTGGAGATTTGTTATTTACCCGGCTAAATGGTTCAGTAGATTATGTTGGAAACTGTGCGAAAGTGCCCAATACCTTTCCTAAGAACCTTATTTATCCGGACCGTCTTTTTCGTGTGAAATTAAAAGAGGAAAATCTGGCGGACTATATAGTCTATTTTTTCGCCTCGCCCCTTTATAGAAGGACAATAGAAAAAAAAGCCAAATCCACTGCGGGTCACATGAGGATATCTACACCAGACATTACCACTATGCTAGTTCCAATATGCTCACAACACGAACAAAAAAAAATCGTCCAAGAAATAGAATCCCGCCTAAGCGTATGCGATAAAATAGAAGAAACAATAACCACTGGGCTTAAAGAAGCCGAGGCACTTCGGCAGAGTATATTGAAAAAGGCATTTGAAGGGAAACTGGTGTAATAATAAACGTTAAACATAAAATTTAAACCATATGTCTGGAGGCGTAATCAATTATTTCGACGAACATCTTATTTGGACTCTTTTGCTTCAAGGATGTTTTTTTGTCATTTGCGTTATTATTGGATTTTCATACCTTATGGGGAGAGTCCGTAAATGTGCCGAAGCATTCACTCCAACAACGGACGATAACGAGTTGGAACATCTCTATGATGGTCTTGCTGTGGCTTTTGATAAGTTAATTTCGCTAATAAACGGGGGTGATTTTTTGGACGAGCAGCAAAAGTCCCGTCGCAAGCGATCAGAGGACAAAGATTCTAACAGTGCAAAATTTATTCGAGCCAAGATCCAACCTTTTTTGACGTTGAGTTATACTTTGCTTATGATTTTCATGGTATTGTTCGCTGCCGGAATACTGTGTAACAGAGTAGCTGATAAATATCTTGATAAACACCCTAGATGGCATCTTGGTCTCAAATATTCTTGGCTTGAATTCATGCCTGCAAAATCACAGAATGACACTGTTGCGTCTGCTTACAACAAAAAATTATTAGAGGATTCGGACAAAATGCTTAAAATCAGGGCATTCAATAAGGTCTATAAGGAATATGATAGGTTGCCCGAAGACAAAAAACTACAGTTATATTACGACATGAAGCATAAAATGCTAGCTGATACAAGATGGGCAAATTTCCTTGATTCAACGCAGCAACTTGTTAACTATTCTCAAGTATTGGTTTTTTCGTTTCTTGCTCTATATTTTTTATTGACAATTACATTAATAATAAATATTGCCGCTGTAATTAAAATACAGCTCAACAACCCAAAGGACGCGAACGCAGAAGTCGTGCAGTTACGTAAGAAGAAAGGTGTTCGTTTTGCAATTGCATCAGCTGTAATTGTTACATTTTGGATTGCCAGGGTGTTTGTTTATCCTGCTCCTGGAGTCTGGCTATTTGGCATTCTTTGTCCGTTAGCACTCGTATTGGCGCAGTATCTGCTCGGGATTAAGGATTCTACCCGCATACTCGTAAATTTCATTTTCATTTCCGGAGCATTTTTATTGTATCAAGCATCTGGTATCGCCTGGAGAGACAATGAAAAAGAATTTGACCTTAAAGTATTTGGGGTAACTAAAGTTACTTCGCCCAATCTGTATATCAATGAGCTTGAGCTCTTAGACGATAAAAAAATTGTTTCACCTAAATTGCTTCAACTTGCCAAAGACTCACTAACCTTGGATTCTATAAATCTGAAGAGAGCTAAGCTGCAAATAGAAAAAAGAAAATTAGACGGCAACACATCCAACACAATACAAAAAAATAATGACAACAAATAGCATCATATCCAAAGTCTGGTCTTTTTGCAACACCCTCCGCGATGATGGCGTAAGCTATGGCGATTACCTGGAGCAGCTTACCTATCTACTATTCCTGAAGATGGCAGATGAATATGCCAAGCCACCCTACAACCGCAAGCTGCCCATCCCCGCACAATATAGCTGGGATAGCCTCACCGTGCTAAAAGGTGCAGAACTGGAAGTACATTATGTAACACTGTTACGCGAACTGGGCAGAATGAAGGGCATACTCGGCCAGATATTTACGAAAAGCCAGAACAAGATACAAGACCCCGCCAAACTCTACAAGCTCATTGATATGATCAATAAAGAGCAATGGACGGTAATGGGGGCCGATGTAAAGGGCGAAATATACGAGGGCCTGCTGGAAAAGAATGCAGAAGATACCAAGAGCGGTGCCGGGCAATATTTTACGCCCCGTGCACTCATAAAAGCTATGGTATCCTGTATACAGCCACAACCCATGAAAACCATCGCCGACCCTGCCTGCGGCACGGGCGGTTTCTTCTTGGCTGCCTACGATCATATTGCCGCACAAACCCTCGATAAAGAGCAAAAGCAATTCCTGAAATACAAAACCTTTCATGGCAATGAAATAGTAGCAGGTACAAGGCGCCTGGCACTCATGAACCTGTTCCTGCACAACATCGGCGATATTGACAGCGACAACTTCATATCTCCCGCCGATGCCCTCATAGCCGATAACGGAGCGCGGTTTGATTATATACTGGCTAACCCACCCTTCGGCAAAAAAAGCAGCCAAACCTTTACCAACGAAGAAGGCGAACAGGAAAAAGAAGACCTCACCTACAACAGGCAAGACTTCTGGGCTACTACCAGCAATAAACAGCTCAACTTCCTGCAACACATCCGCACCATGCTCAAGACTACTGGGCTGGCAGCAGTGGTAATACCCGACAATGTGTTGTTTGAAGGTGGTGCCGGCGAAACCGTCCGTAAAAAGCTGCTGGAGACTACAGAGCTACATACCATACTCCGGCTACCCACAGGTATATTCTATGCCAACGGCGTAAAAGCGAATGTGTTATTCTTTGATGCCAAACCTGCCGCAAAACAGGCATGGACAAAAGAAATATGGATATTCGACTACCGCACCAACGTACACCATACACTCAAAAAGAACCCGCTAAAAACAGACGACCTGCAGGAGTTCATCGATTGCTACAACCCTAAGAACAGACACAAACGCAAGGAGACATTCAATGCAGATACCAACCCTGAAGGCCGCTGGAGAAAATACAGCTACGAAGAAATTATAGCCCGCGACAAAACCAGCCTGGACATAACGTGGATAAAAGACAAATCTCTCGCCGACCTCGACAACCTTCCCGACCCCGATGTATTGGCCGAGGATATTGTTGAAAATCTGGAAGCCGCGCTAGGTAGTTTCAGGGAAATAATCGCTTCGTTGGCGAAGAAGTGATTGTTGTATCGAACCAGATAAAAAAGCATGAGAAAATCGACCAGAATTAGAGACGTTTTTTTGATTACCCAATCTTCTATTTCCGTGTCACCAAATTAAACTGGAGTGCCATGTAATACCAGAGTGCTTTGATAATATTGGTTTGATTTTCCAATTGGAGTGCGACGACTTCAAAATAGCAGCCAAAATATTTTTTGGTTGCTATTTTTTTTCTTCCTAAATTTATGATTGTACTACATGTATTTATTTATTAGGTTGAGATATTTTTAAAGTGATTCACTCTTATCTTGTTCTAATTTTATTGTGTATGTTTTTGCAATTCGTTATTATACCCAATTTTTTACCTTATGATGCCTTCTGCGAAGTTATATACATCTCATCTTCCCTTACTCGGTTCTTTCCTTTCGGAGCCAACAGACAAGTGTGTAGGACCACAGGATCCTCACTCACAGATTGTTGTAACAATTGCCTTAGCTATAGGATTTTATATCGACGAATTGCTGAATTCAAATACACGGATTACGCTTGTTGAACTAGATAAATTATTGGGTGCTGAAACAGGAGCCTTTGCAGCAATTGAGTCTTTTGCAGCATTGTATAACTTGACCATAGTAGAGAATAATGACCAAAACAATTTGGTAAAACTAAAGGGGCAGGTACTTAATTTTGAACAAGCTTTCCAAGTCTCAATTCATCGCTATATCGACAAAGACGGAGAGGCTTATTTTGGAAGGGTGGGGATGATAAATGTTCCCGAGCCAATATCTGAATTTATCAGTGCCGTTCTAGGGTTGGATTCCAGACCACAAGCAAACTCTCTAAGTCAAATAGCTAATCATAGTTTACCGTACTATAAATCTGTAAAAGGATATTTACCTACGGATGTGGCTCAAGCCTACGGATTTCCGAAAAATTCTAATGGAGCTGGTCAGTGTATTGCAATTGTAGAACTTGGAGGAGGATATCTGGATAGCGATCTTGACGAATATTTCAAACAACAAGATCTGAAGGCACCAGAAGTTTCCTGGGTAGGTGTAGATGGCGCGGTCAATTCGCCCACAATCGGTAATAGTTACGATAAAGAAGTGGCTATGAACATTCAAGTTGCGGGGTCTATTGCCAATGGTGCAAAAATTGTTGTGTATTTTGCTCCAAACACTGAAAAAGGTTTTTTAAACGCCGTGTCAACTGCAATTTATGATAGAACAAACAAACCTTCAATAATTTCAATTAGCTGGGGAGCCCCTGAGAAAAATTGGACGCAACAATCACTTGGCGCATTCAATGAACTTTTTAAAATTGCTGCTGTTCTAGGCATCTCAATTTGTGCAGCTACAGGAAATAAGGGAGTTGTAAACGGAATAAACGATGGCAAATACCATGTTGATTTTCCTGCGTCCAGCCCCTATGTATTATCTTGTGGGGGCACCAGGTTGATCATGAAAAATAAGGTCCTGATCACGGAGCTACCATGGTTTGTTTCAAAAAATCAGGGTAGTGGAGGAGGGATAAGTGATTTTTTTTCAACACCCGATTATCAGGCTAATTTTAATCTACCACCGTCAAAAAATCCAATAAAATTCAGCGGAAGGGGTGTTCCTGATGTCGCTGCAAACGCCGATCCTACAACCGGATACAGGATTGTTGTACATGGAGTAAATACAGTTATTGGTGGTACGAGCTCAGTTGCGCCACTTTTTGCAGGACTAATTGCGAGGGTTAATGAAAATAATACGATTAATGCTGGATTTATTAATCGCATCATTTACGCTAGGCCAGAATGTTGCAGAAGTGTTGACGTTGGTAATTTTTATTCAGTCAACACTCCGGTTTATAAGCCACAAAAGGGGTGGGATGCCTGCACAGGTCTAGGTATTCTAAACAAAATCCCAATGCTAGACAATAAATAATTATTTTTTGCGTTAATACCGTTAATATAGTAATCATATAATAGATTATAAATAAAATTATAAAAATTATACCTTATGGCAAGTCAATTGACAATTTTAGGAAAAATAGTATTTGAGAATTCCAAATTGCCCATTTCGGACGTTACCGTCGAATTGTGGGACAGTAATGAAAAATTTGGCTGGCTTGTTAGTTCGATTTCCGATAAAAAGGGGAACTTTTCGTGCATTATTAATCCACCTTTATCAGCTTCTGTTAACTCGGGTAGTGTTATTTTAAAGTATATCCTGAAAAGAAACGGAATCGTATTCAAGGACGGATTATTCAGCGACTTTTTAACAGAACAGGAAATTAAAGTTCCTGAAGATGCATATGACTTATTATTTCCTAGTATAGAGTCTGGCGATGCAGCCGTGAATTTTATTAAAGTTTCGGGAATAATTTGTGATGAAAATGGTGCTCCATGTCAGGATAAAATTGTAAACGTTTACGAAAACGGTTTTCGTAAAAAGACGATTCTTGCTTCTGGCGTTACCAGTGAAAAAGGACAGTATTCAATATTGATTAATACAAAGCTGTTTGGTAATAGTGTCGTGCTTGCGGGAACAAGCATTAAAATTGACGTATGCGAAGGCGAAGATGTTCTTATAAGTTCTGCCGATATCTTCGAATTGAATAATAATGTTGTTGTAAATTTATCTGTTACAGGTGCGAATCTGGAACCGGAATATACAAGGTATTTGGCCCTTATCACTAGCATTACCGGAAACACGCCATTAGAGTTGGTTACTCAGGGCGCAATTACTATAAACAATGAAGTTCGGTATATTGCAGGCGTTTTAGGTATAGGTGAAGAAATTGTTGGAGCTGTAGTTAATGCTCATAAATTCAGTACGGATACTGGTTTGCCAGTCGATGTTCTATATGCACTTATGAGAGGGAGCGGATTCCAAAATGACAATCCGGTCATTAATATAAGGGGAAGTAAGTTTCTCAGTATTGTTGAGAATGCCATAATGACCAATGTAATACAGACTTATCCTGGTCAGCAAACAGAGGGCAATAATTTACCGACATTACAAGAGCTGTTAGCCACTGCGAAGAATTTTCAAGTTGCGCATTCTAAAGCCACTTTTATCGTTGGTGAAACATATTCTGTAAATGATCTTTTGATTTCAATATTTGATAGTGTTGACATAGTAAACGCTCAGGAAGTTGTTGACGATTTTTTGCTTGCATATCATGGCGAGCAGAATACGGTAGAAGAATTCTGGGAAATGTATTCCGCATTGGCAGGGAATCAGTTGATTTCAGCGAGAGCGAAATTAGGTTTGCAAATAGCGACAATTACAAATTATCAACCGAGTATTACAAAACGTGTCCTTTTTGACTTGGGCAACGAGCATATCAGTTTACTGTCTACATGGACGGTAGCGGAGTGGAAGCAGAAAATATCTGAAGTTTGTGAGATTGCACCTGCAAAACTCAGGGTCCCTGCTGCCATTCGCGGTTTGGAAACCCTAGCGACAAATTCGTTCATCCATGAGAAATATGCCAGGAGATTGGCGGCAGTTACTCAAGCAATGTACCCATTAGCAAATATTAGCGCATTTTTATTGGGTGTAGATGGGCACACTATTGTAGCGGATGAGCTGGCTCGAGTTGAAGTTGTATTATTTATTGCTAATAACCCTGAATTTGATATTCGCGAGACCTCAATTTTTGAATTAAATACTGATAACTATAATCTTGTAGGAATTGACCTGGCCAGATTGCAAAATAGTCTGAAAAGTATTGCAAGATTAGCCAAAATTATCAGTGGGAATCCCTTCGCTATTATTAAGTTAATTCAAAGTGGGATTAATTCCGCCAAGGATATCGCAGAGAAAAGTTGGACAGATTTTAAGCAGAACTATGCCTATCTATTTTCACCTCAGGAAAATAGTATTTTGGTAGGTGGGCCATGCTCACTGCAAGAAATACCAGGGTTAGTACCAACTGTGGACGAAGTTTATAAAAAATCAGTTTCATTTACAAACGCTTTGATAGCGGTAGTTGGAGGTGCTATGATAAGTTCCGTCGATGCCTATCCTGCTGTATTAGGAAATGGAACAAATATCAACAATGTTATAACTACAAATGAATTGCCAATAGAAGGGCAGGGAATTTCTTACCCGCATGCGGACACAGATGAAGCTCTTGCCTCTCCTCACTCTAGGCTTCCTTATTCTACTCCTACTTACGCCAATGTTGCTTCAGGTAAATATATTGATGCAAGTACTTCGACTATTCCCTCATATGTGCCGGGTGTATACGGAGATCCTACCCTGGCAGCGCTATTTGGGAGTCTGGATTACGCTTTGTGCAGCGATTGCAAATCTGTTTATAGCCCTGCTGCATACCTTACAGATACGCTTAATTATTTATATACGAAAGCTGCTAACGTTTATGCGTCTTTCGATGCAAAGCGATCAGATATTAAGTATATACAACTCAACTGTGACAACACGAATACACCTGTTCCTTACATTGATCTTGTAAATGAAGTTTTGGAAGTAAAGGTCATGGGAATGGACACATCAATTCCTACACCGTCAACAGCCTTTTCATTTACTACAAAAACCCAAAAAAGTATTTCCTCATTAAAGTCTGGAGATTTGAGTATTGTTGGTCAATCTGGCATCGGGAAATCGTCAATCAGTATATCTGATAACAGCAATTCAATAAATATAGGGAACAGAAATATTGCACAGAATATCACAACTGCGCCCAACAATAATGTTAAAGTTGCGGTTAATCAGCAACAAATAACGAATAATTCTTCCCCAACATCTGGGGATTTCATTAAAAAAAATGGATTGTTAAAAGGGGACAAATTAGCACCGGGACAAATTCAGGCTGCTTATCCCGAAAGAACTTATATTGATTCAACCAGTTTGGTTGCAGTTGACTTTTATGGCGCAGTATCGGCGGGGTCTACAATTCCCGTTTTCGACCGAGTTTACGGTACTTCTGGCAAGCTTTCGACCGCTGTTTATCCAGCAGTTCTGCCTTTTAATCTGGCAATTGAAGAGTCCCGATCGTACCTGCAACAATTTGGAAAGGATAGGTTGGAAATGATGAAATTGTTTCGTCCAGTTAATCAGGCTATTGTTGCCAGCACTGGAGCGGTTCCAACCGGATCAATCACCGATTTTGGAATTTGTGCAGAATTTCTTGGCATTTCTCAAACAGCAGCAACAATAATATCTGGTTCTCATTCTAATTACATTTCATCTATTTATTCATTTTATGGCGCAACTTCGGCTAGCACTGGTTACCCTGATCCACTGAATCCTGGGGTTTCTTTTGTGGTTTCAGGAGGAACTAGTAGTGATATGTGGCAAGATGCAATGTCTGGTAGGGTAGACATTCTATTACAGCAATCTGGAATAACTTACAATGAATTGTTACAATACCTGACAACCGATTACTTGAATCCCTTTATAAGTGGAAGCAGCACTATTCGGAATATTTCAATAAAACCAAGACTCATTTCAGGTACTACATATTATGCTAATGATACAGCAAGGTTAAACGAGTTGTGCATTGTGTTCAATACATCAGGCATGGCATCATCTAATTTTTCATCAGGGTCCGGGACTATTTCTTCAGACTTCTACAAGAAGTTTCATGGCTTTATCAGACTTGTAAAAACGGGCTTAATAAGTATATATCATTGGGATATATTATTAAGGAGCACATTGCTCACTACCACATCAGCCACTTTTTTTGATAATACTACTTTTACTACCGTTATTCAAACGTTGATGATCGCAAAAGAATTTGGAGTGGAACCTGAAATATTGGCAATGTGGTGGAACAAGATAGATACTCATCAATACAGGAACTATCCGGATAATTCATCAGATACACTAAACTCTGTCTATGAAGATATTTTTTGCAATAAGACGATAGTCAATAACTCCTTCACCAATGCATTTAAGGATCCTACAGCCCTGCCAACAGGCACTTTCGCGTCAAATTCCACTACTATAGCAACCATTTTGGGTATAAAAGGAAGTGAAATTTTAGCTATTACTGATTATCTTTCAATTAGTTCATCAGCTGTTTCATTGACTGGCTTAAGCCGTATCTATATTTTATGTCAGCTTGCGAATGCATCCTCCTGCTTAATAGCTGATTTTATTGATATGTTAACTCTAGGTGGTATTTCCGTTGATGCAATAAATAATGCTTCAGCGGGTACACTGTCTGCATTCGTAGGTAATCTGCAATTGCTTGGTGATACTGTAAATCAAATTAAGGCGTCCGGATTTAAAATCGCAGAGATAGAATACTTGGTTTCCAAGACCGAAAGCTTAAATTCCACGGCTCCCCCCCCGTCATCCATAAAAGATTTTCTTGAAAAATTCAGGAAGACGATTTCTCAATATTCGGTATATATTGCTGGGTATGCGGGTATGTCCCCAACCCCTACAACAATTCAAATCAATGATAACAATGCTTTATACCTCAAACTCAAAAATGTACTTTTTCAAGCATTTAGTATTGAGTTTGGTATTTCTGTTGAAGAAGTTGTAACAATAATTAAAAGCACTTTTACAACGTCTGCAACTGAAGGCATAATACCTGATTTTTTTAACGGCACTTTCGTCAAATCTACTTTTAATCTTTCTGAAGAGAATATCCAATGGATTGATGGGCTTTCTTCTACGTTCCTTACAACGCCTATTTCCACTTCAGCAGTAGCGGGAAACAACGGAAATTTTAAACCCAACATTGCAATGACCGGCTTTTATCGTCTATACCGGTATTTCCATAAAGTCGCATTTATATACCAAAGACTGGGCTTACGCCCTAAAGAGTTTAGTTATCTCTTTACGTTACCAACAAGTGTAAGTATAACACTTGGTGTCCCGGATTCCACATTACTGGCTAATCATCTTGGATTTGACTTCAGCAAATTACCAGTTTATACAGATACTTCATCGATTTTAAAAACAATTGTAGGTAATACAATTACGACATCTGATGCCTTCACTTCCTTTGGTTCGCTATTACGAGTAAGTAAAATGATCGAATTGGTTAGTTTACTTTCATTAAATGAGGATGCTTTGGGTAAGATATTGGATATTCATGCAGGGGTATCAAGAACAAGTACAGGTGTAACCATTACTGGTGCGCCTACTCATACATTTTTAGTTGATTCTTTAAATAGTTTGCTCAACATTATTCGGGGCGATATTGCAGGCACCAGAATCGATGAAGTGCTCGGCAATGAAATTACTGGCTACGGAACAATAACTACTTTAGGAGCATCTGGCCCAAGTTCACTTTTAGCACCAAAGTTTGCCACTTTGACGGCACCATCCGATTTTAGACCCAATAGCTACAGGAATATTGAAATGATTATTTCTGCAACCAAAATTGTTCAGGAAAGCATTAAAATAAGTTTAACGCCTACAGAGATCAAAAATTTACTGTTAGAGGGGATTGTAACTAAAGATACGCGAAACCTAATAGTTGCACTAAGTAGTAAATACAGTGCAGATGGATGGAATAGCATATCAAAATCATTAAGGGATCAAATACGTTTAAAACAAAGAGATGCACTTGTCGCTTATACCAGAAAGAGCACCAATGAACTGTTTGCAGAATTGTTAATTGACGTCCAGATGGATGCGTGTATGGAAACTACGCGCATAAAGCAGGCTATATCTAGCATTCAGTTGTTCGTTGACAGAGTTGTCCTGGGGCTTGAAAAAGATGCAACAGTTACGGTGTCACCGCCTATCCTAACTATGGATATCGGAGTACTAAATCAATGGCATAGCTGGCGAAAGTGGTACCGGATCTGGGAAGCGAATAGGAAAATATTTTTCTATCCAGAAGATTGGATGGAACCGGAATTGCGTGATGACAAAACACCATTTTTCAAAGAACTGGAAATTGAGTTGAAGCAAGATGCACTAACGATGGATTCAGCTGAAAAAGCAATTTCAACTTATTTGCAGAAACTTGATGATGTAGCAAAGTTGCAGCCGATGGGAACTTGTGTTCAGGAAACAGCTAATGGTTTGATAATTAATCATATTATATCTCGCACCTACAACGTTCCTCATAAATACTACCATCGGACAGTAATTAACAATATTTGGAGTCCATGGGAAAAAATGAATATCCAAATTTCAGGGGATCACGTCGTGCCCTTTGTTTGGAATAATAGGTTATGTGTTTATTGGCTGACATTTATTGACAAGAGTGTTCCTTTTACAAAAAAAATGAGGAACACAGATTTTGCTACATACCTTTCCGACACTTACACAACATTGCCTGCAACAGGTGATAAGTTAGAATGGCTTTATAACGATCTTACAGAAATAGGCAATGATCAAACCGGGACGAATACGGATAAGGTCGTTAATAGTTACAGACACATACAAGTTTCGCTAAATTGGTGCGAATATAAAGATGGGGATTGGAAAACCATGAATGTTGGTAAAGACACTATTACTCTGAAGTTAAATCCCATTCTTGATTATATATTTAATAATACTACGAACCCTCTTGAAGTAGAAGTCATTAATAAATTAATGGTTAATGGGCATTCTGCACTATTCGATTTTGTAAAATCGAGACTTTTTTTACATCCATTTATTTACAGGACTGGTAATACAGACTATTGCCGTCTGACAGGTGTGGATGTTTCTTACGACCTAGTTGATGGGGACCTGTACCTCATGCTGATGTTCCCAACATTTGTTGGATTTGGCAGCGGAAGCCACAAAGAGTATGCCGATCACATCAAAGCATTTCATTTCTCAGGTACTACGAATAATATGGAAGTGCCAAGAAATTTGAATTTATACAGACGCATACTTCCATTGGGCAATTCTTATTTTAAAAATCAGTCATTGCATTCAATAGACCCCGGTACTCCTATTTCCAACGACACATTGAGTAATACTGGAGCTGAATACTTTTTTAATTATGACAGACCTGTTATTACTTCTATTTACACGGCCGCTGCCGGTACAATCCCAACTGGCGATAGACGCGATTTCACTTATAACACATTATTTAGAATCGTTTCAGGGTCAGATATTATTGTGCCTCAGAAATCAAATTATAGAATAGTACCAACAGCAGGGTACTCAGTAAGTCCAAATGAAGCCCCGTTTTTATTTGACGATACGGATAATATTTTTTACGTCAGCAAGACGTCTTACTCTACACCGGATATCTTTTCTTTAGTCAGTGAAGCCCCAAGGCGCGACGGGGGAGGGCTAGCAAGTGGCTCTTTTGCCAGCGATCATTCTGGAACTATGGTTTCGCCTCCAACAGCTGGTACCGCAGGCAGAGCAATTATGTTTTCAGGTGGTACAGGCTCTGGGACAACAACAGCAAATTATAGTTTCAAGACTTTATACCATCATCATGTACATGTTTTCATGCGGATGTTGAATGAATATGGGGTAAAGGGATTAATGCGTCCTGATTTGTTGAACTTGACAGGAAGTATTCCTGTTGTGCAGGCAGCAAGAGATGGTAGCAGTGGGACCGCCAATGACGACAGCATCGCCTTTGCCAGCCAATATTCCCCAACAGGTCTTGCTATTGAAATAGCTGGCATAACAAAATATCCAACAAACAGAGTAGATTTTAGCGTAGATGGTTCGTATTCGGCATACAATTGGGAATTGTTTTTCCATATACCTATGCTTATAGCGCAGCGATTAAGTGAAAATATGCAATTTTTTGATGCGCAAAAATGGTATCACTATGTGTTTGACCCCACTAGCATTACCTACTTAAATAATTCAGGTAGTGGTGCCCAGCGTTTTTGGAAATTTTACCCTTTTTATCAAAAAGCAGACCCTGCAATCTCCCCAGAAACCCTTGAAACTCTTTTGCATAATATCAGGTTCAATATTTCCAATGCTCAGGCGCAGGTTGCGGCATCTTCCGAGCATCCTTTTGACCCTTATATGCTGGGACGGCTTCGACCATTAGCATTTATGAAGATGACCCTTATGAAATATCTTGATAATCTTATAGCATGGGGCGATAATTTATTCATGAGGGATACCATTGAAAGTATCAATGAGGCTACTCAAATCTATATGCTTGCATCAAATCTTCTCGGGAAGGATCCGGCCGGGAACATGCAGAGGGCAACTAACAAGTCAAAATCTTTTAACGACTTACACGCAATAATGACAGGAACCGGATTGGACGGACTGGACCCCATAGGAGAAGCTCTTGTCCAAATTGAAACCTTTATAGATCCTAATATTGGTATTTCCACAGGTGCTGGAAGTAGTACGACATTTGGTAAGATGGGTTATTTTTGTTTGCAACCAAACAATAAATTACTTACTTATTGGGATAAAGTGGAGGATAGGTTATTTAAGATACGACATTGCCAAAATATTGACGGTGTTGTGCGTAAACTTTCAATCTACGATGCGCCAATTGATCCTTCAATATTGGTTAGGGCAGCAGCCTCGGGAATTAGTATTGATAGTTTGCTTGATGATGTAAATAATTCTAATGGCCCCCATTACAGGTTTTCAACTATGATTCAGAAAGCTAATGAATTTGTAAACGATGTTAAGGCATTAGGTAATTCATTGCTATCTGCGTTGGAAAAGAAAGATGCAGAGCAACTGGCTTCACTAAGGCAGGGTCAGGAGTTGACTATGCAGAATGCAATTCTGACACTCAAGCAACGACAAATCGACGATGCGAAAGTAAGTCTGGAAGCATTAAAGAAAAGTCAGGAAAATACTAACGCAAAAATAGAACATTATAAAGGTTTGGTTGCTAATGGCCTGAATCAAGAGGAACAGGACTATTTGAATAATATCTCAAACATAGGGTCGAAATATTTTAAAATTCGTGATAATTCAAAAATAGCACAAGGATTGAGTATCATTCCTTCAGTCGGCGTAACTATTGGTATGGCATCCGGTGTCAGTGTCACCTCTGGTGGTAGTAATTTAGCTGCAGCAGCGAGTTTCTTCGGTGCTACTCTAGCAAGTGAGCAGCAGGAAATGCAAAATAATGGTGCTGCTATATCTCAAAAGGGACAGAATAAACGCAGGCAAGAAGATTGGGAATTTCAATTGAGAACTACAAAGATAGAATTACAGGGATTAGAGAAACAATTGGAAGCGAGCCAAATTAAAATTGATATGGCCGTAAATGAATACGAAAACCAGAAAACACAAATTGAAAATGCGGCAAAGGTAAACGAGTATATGCAATTTAAATATACTAATCAAGAATTGTATGATTGGATGACAAATCAAATTGCGACAACTTATTATCAGTCATTTCAGTTAGCATATGGTATGGCTAAAAAGGCACTTTTGTGTTACAGGTTTGAATTGCCTGATTCAGCGCTGGCACAAACAGACTTGATTAAAGCTGTTTATTGGGACAGCAGAAGGAAAGGCTTGCTTGCGGGCGAGCTGCTGCAACTGGATGTGAGAAATATGGAAGCCAGTTACATGGAAGAGAACAAAAGGAAGTTTGAAATTACCAAACATATTTCGTTAGCACAACTTGACCCTCATCAATTAACCATCCTGCGAAACAAAGGGTATTGCACTTTCACCATCCCCGAAGAATGGTATGATCTGGATTTTCCAGGACATTTAAATCGCACCATTAAATCGGTTAGTCTGAGTATTCCTTGCATTGCCGGACCATATACTTCTATTCCGTGTACTTTAAATTTGATATCAAGTTGGAGGCGAATACAGCCATATACGCTAAGTGGTACAGCACCGGCCTATGTAAGATCTAATGCTGCTGTTAGTCTTCCCTTGTCAAGGTGCAGCAGTATTGCCTCTAGTAGTGCCCAGAATGATAATGGAATGTTCGATTTTAATTTCCGCGATGAACGCTACCTGCCATTTGAGGGTGCCGGTGCCGCAAGTGCTTGGACCTTGTCCCTCTATAATAGCAATTCCACTACTGGAAGCCCCATTTATCCGAATATTGATATGGATGCCATTAGCGATGTGATACTTCATGTTAAATACACAGCCTCAGAACCACAAACCTTATTTAACACATTTGTAACCGCCGTCAAGACAATGGTAGCTCAATACATGGCAGGCTCAGTTAGCGGGTTCACACCCCTTGGCCGTATCTTTAGCCTGAAACATGAATTTCCGAATGAGTGGTTCGCTTTTGTAAGTGCTTTTGCTGCGGATAGTTCTTCAAATATGGAATTTTCTTTGAAACGTGAACACTTCCCTGTGAATAGTAAAGATAGAACAATTGTAATTGGTAATTTTTATGCAGTGTTGTCTGTAAAGAAAGAAGCAATGGCACTCCGACCAACTGCCACGTACAATTTGTATATGGATAGAATTGTTGGTTCCGCCGTAACATCTTTATGCTCCATTGTTCCGTTACCTTATAATAGCACGCCTTCTTATAGTGCGAGTTCTGGTTCAGCTGGTGTATACGATGTAGGGGCTGATATTATCGGAATTCGTTTAGAGGGTCCTGATGCTATGCATACCTACCCTGTGCCATTAAATATTAATGATATTTTCGACGATATTTATTTAGTGCCAATTTATAAACTCTCTTAGTAAATATACCCAATGAATACTCCAGAACAAAAGAATGACAAGGTAAATACCAGCGGGGGGCAGAGTAGCGCCTACCCGTTGGATAGTTACACCGTTGCACCGAAGCAGGATAGTGGTGGGGATAAGAGCCCGTATTTCAAATCGGCTGCTCCAAGTATAGCTTTACCCAAGGGCGGTGGAGCACTAAAGGGTATAGATGAAAAATTTAGCGTTAATGCCGTTAATGGAACAGCGTCCCTGCAAATACCTTTTCCCATGTCGCCAGGCAGAAATGGTTTTACCCCAAGTCTCTCAATACAATATAATTCTGGCAGCGGTAACAGTGAATTCGGCTTAGGGTGGGGAATGAGCCTGCCAGCAATTCAAAGGAAAACTGACAAGCGTCTACCGAGGTACGATGACGAGAAATTTAGCGATGTTTTTTTACTGGCAGGTGCTGAAGATCTTGTGCCGGAAATCGATGCTACCGGAAATCCGGTAATCACAATAACTTCGCCTTATGCCATAACCCGCTTTATGCCGCGTATTGAGGGTTTGTTTGCCCGTATTGAACAAATTCGTAACACGAGCTCTACTGGTAGTTGGTGGAAAGTAACGACAAAAGAAAATGTCACTACTTATTATGGACTCACAGCAGCATCACGAGTAAGTGACCCTGAAGATGACAGCCGGATTTTTAAATGGTTGCCAGCTCTAAGTTTTGATGATAGAGGGAATTTACAAGTTTACAACTATGTAACGGATACAGCCGCCACGCTACCTATTCCTCATTTGTTACATGAACAAAACAGGCTTAACGGCTTGGCACCTTTTACAAATACTTATCTTAAATCGGTATTTTATTGCAATGTAACACCATTTACTCCTAGTAGCATTTATGAACCGTCCGATCCCGGTGATCTTGGTTTCTTAATGCAGTGTTACTTGGATTATGGCGATCACGACTCCATATCTCCGTCTGTGCTGGATATGCTTCCAGTAACTGTGCGCCAGGACCCATTTTCCGATTTTCATGCAGGGTTTGAAATTCGCACTTATCGAAAATGCCAGCGAGTGTTGTTGTTTCATACATTTAGTGAGGTGCTATCAACACTAGACATAACGATTCCTGCATTTTTAGTGCGGTCGCTCGATGTTGTTTATTTGCCAATATCGCTCCTGTCACCTGAAGCTGATTACATAATTTCGGTTACCCAAACTGGTTACAAGATCAATGCTGACGGAACCTATTTGCAAAAATCACTGCCAGCGATGCGGTTTGCGTACGAACCCCTCACGTGGGATGCTTCTATGCACACTGTAAAGCAGAGTGATTCTAAAAACCTGCCGCAAGGGCTGACTGGCGCGTACGAATGGATTGATTTATGGGGCGAGGGCGTTCCTGGAATTCTGACGGAGCAGGCGCAGGGCTGGTTTTACAAAACCAATTTAGGGAATGGACATTTTACGAACGGGATTGCTGTGGCAGAAAAACCTTCTTTTTCGGGGCTTGGAGGTGCAATGCAGTGGGCTGATCTTGACGCTAATGGCAAGAGGCAGTTGGTGAGCAAGAGCAATGACATACCTGGGTATTTTGAGTTGGACGATGACCAGCAGTGGCAGAATTTCCGCACTTTCAAAAAATGGATCAATATTGATTGGAGTAGCCACTATACCAGGGTTCTGGACCTGAATGGCGATGGTAAGCCTGATATACTTATTACAGAAGAAAATGCCTGGAAATGGTATGAAAATGAAGGGACTGACGGCTATGCAGAAGGTGGCTATGCCCCAGTTTTTTTCGATGAAGAAAAAGGCCCGCGCATGTTGCATAACGACATGGTACAAGCCATTTTCCTTGCGGATATGAACGGTGATGGACTGACTGATATTGTGCGGATACAGAACGGTGAGGTATGTTATTGGCCCAACATAGGTTATGGCAAATTTGGCGCCAAGGTTACCATGAGTAATGCCCCGCTATTTGACCACCCTGATGTTTTTGACCCTAAATATATTGCACTTGCCGACATAAGCGGAACTGGTGCGCCTGACATAATATATATAGCACATGCAAAATGTATAGCTTACATAAACCTCTCAGGCAATAGCCTGGCCAATGGGGTAGAGGTGTGCCAGTTGCCAGCTATGGACCCATTCACGAAGGTGACCGTGATTGATTTTTTGGGCAACGGCACTGCTTGTATTGTATGGAGTTCTCCTTTACCACAATATGCAAGTTCCCCTGTCAGGTATATTGATTTGATGGGTGGTAGAAAACCTTACCTAATGACCAGCTATGTGAATGGCATGGGTAAAATGACGGAGGTTACTTACAAACAGTCTACAAAATACTATATTGAAGATAAGCTTGCAGGAAGACCGTGGGCTACACGGTTGCCTTTTCCGGTACATTGCATTCAGCAGATTAAAACTACCGATTCCGTTAGCAATACCAGCTACGTGCAACAATATAGCTATCATCATGGGTACTATGATCATGAAGAAAGAGAGTTCAGGGGATTTGGAAGGGTTGAAACTATCGATACCGATATCGCTTACGCATTTAACGATGCACTAACCGATGGCCATACTGATGCAAGCGACCTCAACCAGTATCCTGTAAAAACAAAATCATGGTACAACACTGGCGCATGGATGCGGGAAAGAACATTGTTAGATGCTTTTGCTGATGAGTACTTTCCGTTATCATCGGTTTCGTTACCAGTAAATCCTGACTTACCTCAAGGTCTTAATGCACAGGAACAACGGGAAGCTTACAGAGCTATGAAAGGGCAGGCATTGCGCCAGGAGGTTTATGCACTTGATGGTTCTGCCGATCAGGATAAGCCATATAATGTTACCACAAACGCTTATGCAGTGAAGCTAGTGCAACAAGCGAGTACAATTAGCAGGTTTGCCTCTTTCCTGAGTTACGGCCAACAAAGCCTTACATTTTCCTGTGAAAGAAATATTGCCGATCCGCGCATAATGCATGAATTGGTGTTGGAAACCGATGAACTAGGCAATGTTTTAAAGTCAGCACAAGTATGTTATCCCCGCGCTGCATCGTTTGCAACGGGCATTACTGAACTTGACGGTATACAGCAAACATTACTTTGTACGTATACAGAAAATAAGTTCACGAACGATATTAGTACAACTTCCGACTACCGGTTAAGGGTGCATTACTCGTCCGAAGCGTTTGAAATTACCGGACTTCCTTATACCGGCAGCCTGTTTACCGTAGCTGGAATTAGACATAATATTAATGGGCTATATGCTGGTGGTAGTTGGGTTATACCTGCGGCTGCTATAATAGATTATACAACAGCGCCAACTGCCACTGGAACAATTCCGGTTGAGCAACGACGCATAAGTGCTGCAAGAACGTTATTCGCCGCGAATGACACTACCACTGTACTGGCATTGGGTACAATAGATAGCCTGGCTATTCCGTACCAGCAATACCATTTGGCAATTACCGCCGACATGCTTACGCACGCTAACTGGTATAACAGCCTTATAACCGCCGATAGTATGCTTACCACCGATGGTGGATATATTCATGAAGCAGATATTGCAGAGTTTGGCTCCGCGTTAGCGCACTTATGGCTACCGGGCGGCACTGTGAGCTACATTGATGCATCAACCGCTGCTATCTCCAATTTCTTTATGCCTGCTGCCTTTTCCGATCCGTGGGGAAATATAATGACTATAACTTATTGGGATGATGCAGCCATTAACTATTTTCTTTTCCCAAAAACGGTAACAGACCCTAATGGCAATATTACAATGGTTAGGGGCTATAATTTTTATAACCTTCAGCCAGATTCGATAGAAGATAGCAATAGTAACATAGGTGATGTGTTATTTGATGTATTGGGTATGACGGTAGCAGTGGCTATGAGAGGCAAAGGTACAGGTATAGAAGGCGATGAATTGGGTGCACTCACTCCCGACACAGGTGCTGATATTATTGCACAAACCGATTTTTGGGGCGACCCTGAAGCTCATGCTGCTGATTTGCTGGGGTCAGCTACATGGCGCTGTATTTATAATCTGGAGACATCTCCTGTCGCAGTGGCTATGATAGGGCGCGAAATACATTACCATGAAGTTGGTGGTGCTACAAGCCCGCTGCTGGTGCGGCTCACTTACACTGATGGGTTGGGGCGAATAGCCATGAACAAGGTGCAGGCAGCGCCTGAAGTGGGAGATACTACTATCCGCTGGGTGGGCAATGGTAAAACCATCTATAACAATAAAGGCACTGCTGTAATGCAATATGAGCCTTACTTCAGCACTTCACCACTTTATGACGACGCTGAAGCCGCTGCCGCCATAGGGGTATCGCCACGCATCCATTACGACGCACTCGGCAGGGCGACACGGACCGACATGCCTGATGGAAGTTATGCTAAAGAAATTTGGGACGCATGGAAACACGAGGTGTGGGATGGCAATGATACAATTGCCGACAGTATATGGCTCGCAGAACGGCAAACTGGCTCACTCATTACTGTTGCGCCGGAAGTTGATGCATCAGTTAAAACTATTCCACACGAAGATACATTTACGACCATATATCTCGATACACTGGCTCGGCCTGTTTACACCAGGCAAATAAATGCTTACATCAATAGTGTGCCGGTATTGGTAACAGAAAATCTGGATAGTTATGTGGAACTGGATATTGCCGGAGGCCGTAAAGCGGTGCACGATGCGAGGGGCATTACCACGCTGAACTATTATTATAATACGCTGAAGGCATCTGTGCGCCAGCTGAGTACAGATAGTGGCACCAGCGTGATGCTTACCGACGTAGCGGGGCAGCCACTTTATGCATGGGATGCTGCTGGCAATCTATTCACTAATTTTTATGATAACCTGCGGAGGCCATTACAGAAAGAAGTAATGGTGCTTTCAACAAGCGTAACCAAGATATTGGAATATACGGAGTATGGAGATATGATATCTGGTGCGGCAACCAATAATCTTGTAGGTAAGGTCTACCGGCACTACGATGGAGCAGGAGTGCAACAAATGAACACCTACGATTTTAAAGGCAATCCAATAAACACTGACCGTACATTTACCTTCGACTATAAACAACATCCTGACTGGACGGTACATAACCGGACAAGCACAGCATACTTGGAAACAACAGTGTATACCACTGTAATTACATGCGATGCGCTGGGCAGGCCGGTTACACTTATAACGCCTGATGGCGCAACAACCAGACATACATACGACCGGAACGGATTGCTCTACAGCGTGAATGTTGATGGTGTACATAGCCTCACAACCGGAATAGTGCGTAGCATAACATATAATGCTAAAGGGCAGCGGCTCCGGGTGCAGATGCAGAACGATGCAGCCACACCAAGTATAATTATTACCACTACTACCTATGAATATGACGATAAAACTTTCAGGGTGCGCCGAATACGCACAACAAGGCTGACAATTGGTGCGCCCGGTGATGACGTATTGCAAGACCTGAAATATTATTACGACCCAGTAGGTAATATTACTATGTTACGCGATTTTGCACAGCAGGATATTTACTACAACGGTACCGTTGCCAGCCCGGACAACAGCTATACTTACGATTCCCTTTACAGGCTTATTAAAGCGATAGGCCGTGAGCATGCAGGCGGCAATGTGCCCTTTAACTGTGATGACAGCCATAGGATAGGATTTGGCGGTTTCCCGGCTTCAATGGCAGATACCAATGCCATGCGACCCTATACCCAACGCTATATTTATGATGAAGCCGGTAATATGATCCAAATGGGACATACGACAACAGGCACTGGCAGCTGGACAAGAGGATGGACCATAAGTACAGGTAGCAACCGCACCACGGACCATGTTATGGGCAGCAGGGTAACAACTACCGGGGAAACACCTGTTTATGATATACGCGGTAACCTGGTGAGGGGCTTGAACCACTTGTATGATGCCGGAGGCACGGCAGATAGCATGGTATACAATGAACAGAACCGCCTTGAAAAAGTGTTGATTACCGCCACACGGACTGCATATTACCAATATGATAGTGCTGGCCAACGGGTGCGCAAAGTTACAGAAGACAGCGCTACAAATACGGGCAAACGCCGTAAATATGTGGGGCAATGGGAGGTATATGAGGAATATAATATCAGTACAAGTTCCGTATCTTTGATTCGCGAAACGCTGAATATAATGGACGATGCAGCAAGGGTTGCACTTATCGATACCGAAATAGACCCAAGTGACGACTCTGTTACCAGCCAGAATACACGCTACCAGTACAGTAACCACTTAGGCACAGCAAGCTTGGAACTAGATTATAATGCAGCCATAATAAGTTATGAAGAATACTACCCTTACGGCAATACTTCATTTCAAAATGGGAGGACCAGTGCCGAAGTACGCTTAAAACGTTACCGCTATACTGGTAAGGAGCGTGATGAAGAAACCGGGTTTTATTATCATGGGGCGAGGTATTATTGCCCATGGTTGTGTAGATGGATGGCCGTGGATCCGCTGGAAAACAAATTTGCACCGGAAAGTTCTTATAATTATGGGCATAATAATCCTATTACCTTTACAGATAGTACGGGTATGGCACCGGAGGATCAGCCTGGCTTAACAAGAGTAATTAAAGTTGAAGATCAAACCGGGAAACCAATGAATTTACCAGAAGGTACCCACATTCCCTACAAGCCAAATGGTCCTCATCTGGATTGGGACCCTTTTACAGGCAAGAATGAAATTGTGACAGGTAAGCAAGTGCTTTCTGAACCGACAGGCGAGGCTGCAATGATTATAGAAACAATCACCTACAGGCAAGGTTTTGGCGTAAATGAAGGAATGTTGACACTGGTTGGTAAAAAAGACTCAATAGAAAGCACAGAAACGCCGGCCGACAAAGAACAAGTACCAACTCAAAGTCAAAGCCAAACTCATGGGAGTGAGGGAGTCGAGATAACAACACCAAAAGAAATCACACCAGTTGATCACCATGTTCACCTAAAAATAAAAGGTGAACCTCTCAAACCACTAAATTTGCCCATTACGTTTATGGCTAATAGCGACAGATTTGTGAATAAAGCAGCGGTAGAACAAACAGTTGGAAATTTGGCAAACAAATTAAAAGCTAACCCCAAAAGTCAGGTTACGTTGATAGGCAATAGTAGTATGCTTATTTTTTTTAATACCAAGATCGCCCAGTCTCCGGAACTCCAGGCTGGCGCTATGGCTAAATATGGAAGAACAGTTTTACAGCCTATTGACATTATGAAGGACACTGCTAGTTATAGCATAAAAGGGAAAGATGTACTTGGGCCAGTAGCTACTCTAATGACTGCAAGAGCACAGGCCGTGTCAGATATGTTGACTAATAAATTCGGGATTAACGCAAAAAGAATTAAAGTGCAAGTGGGGAAGGTTGATAATATCCAAACAACCCAATATATATTGAGATAATTTCAAGCATAATTATTACATACCCCGCCGATGAATTAATCGGCAGGGTATGTTTCTATAAGTTTTGTCACTTTTTTATCCCATTTTTTTTGCGTAACCTTATCGAACTTTAGATGTGTTGTTTCGATATCATATTTTTTTTGCGTTTGCTTAAGTTCATATATTATATTATCATAAATTACATTTATTAAAATCTCGTCCTTTGATGTAAACTTATGTGTCCTTAACTCATTTCTGAGCTTCCTTGAATAGTATTCAGAAATATTAAAGTGAGTTTGTTCGTGGTTTAAATTATCTGCATTTTGACATCCATTCTTGACCCATGATTTTTTTTTATAAAAAACATTACAAATTATAAATTTATAATATATATCCGTATCGCAACAATAATGATATGAAATACTGCAAGTACTTACTGCTTCATTCACGGAATCATTTTGCACTCCCTGGAAATCCGCCCACTTTAGTTTACGATTTACATTCCAATGAAGAGTGTCTAGAGTTTGCGCATAACTTTTTGCAACAAAAAAATATATTATTAATAGAAGTATCCTCATGGTGACTTTGATTTAGTTATAAAGATAGTGAATTTATGGAATGTTATCGTAAGCCAGAATACCAGCTACCACTACAGCAACCATTTAGGCTCTTCGAGCATGGAGCTTGAAGTTAACGGCGCCATAATATACTACGAAGAGTACCATCCCTTTGGCAGCACCAGCTTTCAGAGCGGTAGGAGCAGTGTCGAAGTTTCTTTAAAAACGCTACCGCAACACCGGCAAAGAACGTGATGAAGAAACAGGGTTTTACTACCACGGGGCCCGTTATTATTGCCCGTGGCTGTGCCGAAGGATAGCGGATGACCCTATTAAAAGTGCGTGGTATGATTTGATGCATGGCAGTGAGTTCAGGCTGGAAAAGATGAATTATGAAGAAGTTGGAATTTCAGGGTATGCGTATTGTTATGATAATCGGGTGAGATTTTCGCCATTGTTTGTGTTCTTCACCAACAGCCATCCGGATGATATCAAATACTTTTTATTAGGCCTTCCAGAGGAAAAGAAAGTATAAAATGTTTTAATATAATTTATAAAATTTAACCAAATAAAAAGTAGTATTATGAAATCACCACTTGTTCCAATTAACATTCTTTCTATCTACAAAAATAAGTTAGGAGATTTGCTTCCTTTGCCCACCAGAATGGCGCAATGCACCCCAGACACTTATACTGCCATTTTTAACATTGCAAAAGATGTTGCAGCTAAAGGTGGCAAACTGATATTGAGCGATTTGTTTAGGAGTTATGACATGCAATCGCAGTCTCACAAAGATTATGTTTCAGGCAAAAAATCTGCATTTAGCCCTGCACCAGGTGGCAGTTTTCATGAAGCAGGTCGTGCGTTTGATATGGACCTTAGCAAAATCAAAATATCACTGGCCGATTTTTGGATAATTGCCGCAAAGTATGGCATGCAACCAATTATAGATAAACCTGTTTCCGGCCAGTCAGAATCCTGGCACTTTGATTGCCATGGAAGCCACCAATTGGTCTACGATTATTATAAAGCAGGCAAGGCATCAAACTTAAAACCATATACGGCTGCAGCCGCAAGCGGAATACTATCAATAGGTGTGCATGTTGATGAATTTGGCAACAATCAGCAGCAGGCTGCCTTACAATCATGCCTCATAAGGCTCGGTAAAGACATAGGCAATATAGATGGTGAAATAGGGCAGAGAACTCACATGGCCCTTACCCAACTAGGTATTTCCTTCGATCTAAATAAAGTTGCAGACATGTTATTACAAGCAGAACACCTTGTGCAACTAAAATTCCCCGCAGAATTTGCAATGCCAACCACTAATTGGCTGCTGCATTAGCAGATTTTATATTAAAAACATTAATATATGTTGCATGGCCATACAAATTGAAAATAGTGCATGCAATGTCAGCTTAAAAAACAATCAACTGTTGAAAATGTCACGACCGAAAACTGAATTGAATACGTTGTAATAACACCCTAAGATTGACAAACAAACTAATGACAATTTTCTACCTCTTTTTGTCGGTTACTTCCTGCAAAGCTTTGATTTTCAATAAATCCTTAATAAATGAGTTCGAAAGTTGTCCAGTCAAGCCTACAAGTTTTAAAAGCGGAGAAACACAGCGAAGAGCGGTTTCTCCGCTTTTTTGTTTTGTAGCGGGTCAGAGACCCGTTCAACTGGCAGGCACGAGTGCGCTTCGCTGAACACTCGCGCCAGTTGGTTGATCAGTCTCACCCTGAAGTTTAAGGTATTGACAATAGTAAAATGCCTATAATTAAGAAAAAACGATGAGAAAAATTGCTCTGTCTATATATTTAATTTCCAATTTATATATATCTAAATTGTATTGCGAATATATATTTAAAATAATTAATGATGAATTTCACCGCGACGGGGTGGTATACATATATTATTTATTTTTCGTTGATGTATCGTTACTCATTTCCTTAGCAATAATGTTTTTTTTTGGTAAAAAGAATTTCTTTTCACTGTTTTTACTGGCACTATTGCATAATGCGATTACGGTATTTAATGTCGAATTTATGCCGATATATGGCATTACAATTGGTGCAATATCCATAGCATTTTGTTTGTATTGCTTTTTTAGTAAAAATGATAGTGTAGGTAGATAGTGTACTCGTTCGGGCGTAGGTTATACCTACCGCAGGCTCGGAGCCGGAATGCGTCTGGCGAAAGCATCACGCAAGGCACTCCAAGAAACAATTCATGGTGTAGATTGGCACAACCGTTGGCTCGAGTTCAATTTAATATTAAATCGCCATAAGAATGACAAACAAATTAATGACAATTTTCTACCTCTTTTTGTCGGTTACTTCCTGCAAAGCTTTGATTTTCAATACATCTTTAATAAATGAGTTCGAAAGTTGTCCAACTAAGCCTACAAGTTTTAAAAGCGGAGAAACACAGCGAAGAGCGGTTTCTCCGCTTTTTTGTTTTGTAGCGGGTCACAGACCCGTTCAACTGGCTGGCACGAGTGCGCTTCGCTGAACACTCGCGCCAGTGGAGCTATACCGGAAAGCACTAACTTTATTCAACAAATTTCCCAATGACCAGAACTGCGATTTATATTTTGTTGGCCTTCTTCATGGTTGCAGGTGTCTCCTGCCTGCATAAAAAAAAGCAGTTGACCATAAAAGACCTTATTTTCCCCGATCCAGAAAAACAGGCCAGAGTTAAGAAGCATATTTTTTCAACAACGAGTATCGATACCGGTTGTTGGGACAAAAGGTCTCAAAAAGCAATGTTAGATTCCCTTGTAAAAAACAAAGTACAAATTGACAGTTTCGGTATTATTGGCTCCGATGTCACCCGGTATGATGCCTCGGGGAATGTAATTTATTATCGTAACCACGCCTGTGACTTCTTTTGCCAATATCTGGGATCGAACACAAATTTCGTTTTCGATTCGCTTGGTATGGTAGTATTTAGCTATGGCTACCGTCCTGATTCCATTCATTATAATTTTATTCCTGACTCCTTTAAACTTCGTGCTTTTCACCAGCTATTTGAGGATGCGTATTCCAACTACACTGAAACATTTATTTTCGATTCAACCGGGAAATTGAAGTTCTTGCTAAAACATGGCGATGATACCACCTATTACTCATACGATAGACAAGGCAGGTTAATAATGATCAGGAAGATATTGCGTCGCTCTACCCACGGTGTTACGACTAACACAAAGCAGTTCTTCTATAAAAATGAGTTACTAGACTCAGTTATTGAAAATACTTTCGATGGTTCTACCAATAAGTACTATTACGATAGTGATGGTTTACTTATCAAAGCGGTTCTTCATATTAGTGAACACCAGCATTGTCGAAACCCAGTTGGATGGTTAAAGGAACAAAGGACACGCTTGTATTATCATTTATCCCAAAAATTGCCCCAGGGGCTTAATCAATAATACCCCGCTCTCCACTCTGTTTTTCCGCTCCCTACTCGTCCTCGTTTGCAACGAGTCTGCAACGGAATAGGAATTGTATCACCTGAAAACAAATGCGATGCTTCTAAAAGTGAACCTTATGGTACAAATCTCGAACCATAAGAATGACAAACAAAGTAGTGACAATCCGCTACCTATTTCTACCCATAATTTCCTGCAAAGCTTTGATTTTCAATAAATCCTTAATAAATGAGTTCGAAAGGTGTCCAGTTCGGACTACAACTTTTAAAAGCGGAGAAACACAGCGAAGAGCGGCTTCTCCGCTTTTTTGTTTTGTAGCGGGTCAGAGACCCGTTCAACTGGCAGGCACGAGTGCGCTTCGCTGAACACTCGCGCCAGTGGGGGAAATAGTATATTACCTCCATTTGCGACCATACCAATTATTGGTATCTTTGATTAAAATCATATTATGGCACATAATACTTCTGTTGTATTAGGCGACCATTTTGAGCAATTTATTGCCACCCAAGTTTCTTCAGGCAGGTATAATTCTGCAAGTGAAGTAATAAGGACCGCATTAAGGCTACTGGAAGATGAAGAACAAAAAAAACAGGCCGTTAACGATGCGCTTCGCATTGGCGAAATGAGAGGATTTGAAAAGAACTTTGATGCTAAAGCTCACTTGAAAAAATTAAATGCGTCAATTTCATGAAATCCTTGCCTTATGTTATTAGTAAAAAGGCAATTGCAGACCTTGACGAAATCTGGTGCTATACAGTCGAGAAATGGTCTGTTGAACAGGCAAATCGTTATTACGATTTGATATTCGATGAAGTAAATTACATCTGCAAAATGCCAGATTCTGGCAAGTTGTAAGATGATGTTCGAAAAGGATATAGAGCGGCGAAGGTTAAGCCGCATATTATCTTTTACAAAGTTGTAAATGAAACTATTGAGATTATTAAAATTTTACATCAGCGAATGGATATTGAGAGCAGACTTAGCGATTGATAATATTCATAGCAGTAAACTTCCGAAATCCAGCAAAAGAGGGGTGATAAGTGCAGGATGAAACACATGGTTCGACCGATGTTAGAATATACTTGGATTAGTCAGAACGAGGGGGCAAGGATGTAGATAAACGCACCATTGCAGCAGAAAGAGTAGCGCAGAAGACCTCTTTTGAATATCTAAATGATATAAAAAAGCAAGTTGATACAAAGTAATTATGAATAGAAAAATAGGTGCACTTATTTATATGTTTTTAATGACTTTGTTTGTTTACTTTATAAAGCGTATTGGCAATATAAATTTTGGCAAGGATGATGGGGTCGTGCTTATTTTTATATGTACCACTCTTATTTCCGGTTTACTGTTTTTTACTATTGAAAAATCACCTTATCGATACTTTCTAGGGATTGTAATCGGCATTAGCAGTTATATTTTAATATACTCACTATATTACGTTGTATTCGTTGTTTTTTTTAAAAAGGAGAACGGCATAAATATTCCTGTAACTGTAGATATGTTGTTATCTCATTTTTGCGTTTACTTGTTTTGCTTGTACAGGTTGAAAAAATGAATATTTTATAAAATAAAATCCCTATAGTTGTTGGTGTTCTTCTGTACAACCATTAGCTAAGTTGCTGAGAATGATATCTTTTGCATAAGCATTACGATGTCACTGTTTTCCAATTTGAGTTTCAAAAGCCTTGCTCCTAGTATTTCAATTGTAATGCCTTATGCTTATTGTCACTTTCTTCATAGTTGCATTGTTTGTATGGTTGCTGCTTAACAATCATGTTTTCGCCGTTGTGGGGTCTGCCTACCGCAAAGCCCTTGCCCTGTCAGGGCTTTTTGATCGTAGGCATTGGGATAGTTGAACCAGTCTTCATTTTTCACCGTCCTTGGTGTTACTTCCCCCACAACCACCGGAATTTACTCTTTTTAGAAAGCACGACAAATAATTGTCAAATCTTGTTTGCATTGAGCACAAAACAATGGTTGCTTAGGCTAGCTTTGACAACTTTTTCGAAAGTTGTCAAAGCGGTTGTAGTATATAAAGTACCCTTTCAAAATTGTGCTATTTCATTTGTTCGATTTGACAACTTTCCAAAAAGTTGTCAAATCTCACGTGTGTTCATTGTTTTTGTTACCAGCGTCTGTGGGAGCTTTGACAACTTCTGAGAAAGTTGTCAAAGCGAAATAATGAGATATTCAGGAAAAATCATGACTTTCAAAAAAATCAAAAAAATCATGGTTCAGACAATCCGATTTGACAACTTTTTCGCAGTTATTGCCGTTCCTCCAATAACAACCAAGCATGCTCGCTATTCATTATAACGCTGCACGGCCTAAACAAGCAGATCTCAACATTATCCCCCTTCATTTCACACCTTGCACATCAGGTGCATAACGCTTGGCAGCATAATAAATGAAGCCGAACTTTACCCCGATATACCCAATAAAAAATGCCCCAAGGTATTTCAGCAAGGGCAGCGGGATTTTTTTTTAATTACGCGTGACACAAAAAATCAAACGCTTAACAAATGAGTATAAAAAAATATCAGCTAGCTAATCTGTAGCATTCCATCTGCCTGAGCGTGACGTGGGAATAATGTAATTTATTACAACAAGTGTATAATGCAACCAAAAATGCTTGTACGAACTTTGTATTAATAACTCACCAAAAAATCAATTTACAATGGAAACGAATCAAATGGCAGCAACCGACCCTATGAAGGCAAACCGCAGCATGCTCACCGGTATATTTTCTGACCGGGAAAGCGCTGAAAAGGCATACCATACACTGCACGACAGGGGTTATACCAATACCGAGATCAATCTGATCATGTCCGACGAAACCCGTAAAAAGTACTTCGCTGATACTATTATCGGCGACGAATTTGGCAGTAAGGTGGGCAGCGGTGCAGGTGCCGGTTCATTAATTGGTGGCACCGTAGGGGCTATAGTAGCTATAGTTGTTGCAGTGGGCACCAGCTTGTTTATTCCGGGTCTGGGCTTGGTTATTGCAGGTCCTATAGCGGCTGGTTTAGCCGGTGCTGGTGCTGGTGCCGTAACAGGTGGTGTAATAGGTGCCCTGGTAGGTGCCGGCATGACCGATGAGCACGCCAAACTCTACGAATCAGGTGTTAAAGAAGGTAAGATAGTTATGAGTGTTTACCCCCGCAACGAAGAAGAAGCCGAGTTGCTCGAACAAAACTGGCGCGAAAACAACGCCCACGAAATACACTTCTAACACAACCCAAAACCAACAATAAACAGCTTTGTTTTACAACTAGAGCGCCTCATTTTTGGGGTGCTATTTTTTTTGATAGCAAGGCCGATCAGCGTGTGGTGAGCAATAGCATTTAGTTAAGGCACTGAGCTATATCACCCGTTTGGGCAATGTCATTAAGTTAAGGGGAAAATCCCGAAGGGATGATATTACTATAGAAAACACTACTGTCCGATTAAAATATTATTTGTAAAAGTACGTAACGCCTGCGCCGCCGTCCCGGCGCAGACATTAGAGTAACAAGCTTCAGCAAAACACG
This sequence comes from Chitinophagales bacterium, assembly GCA_038228575.1. Taxonomy (GTDB): domain Bacteria; phylum Bacteroidota; class Bacteroidia; order Chitinophagales; family Chitinophagaceae; genus Flavipsychrobacter. The sequence continues at coordinate 61,242 of JBBRPD010000026.1, forward strand.
CCGCAGGGCTCCTTTTGCCCGCGGCAGCGATTGTCCCGAAAGCATTCGGGATGCCGCTTTTTTTGGTTTTTTTTTTGCGGCAGCACA
>JBBRPD010000027.1:0-60559 GCA_038228575.1 Chitinophagales bacterium
ATGCTTATTAGCACCCCAAGAATTTGCTATTGCGCTGGTAACGACCCAACATAAGAATGAGTGTGGAATATTGCACCTTACTTATTCGCATGTTAGCCAAGCCTATGCCTTTAATGCCGCCAACAGCTCATCGAGATCAATAGGCTTTTTCATGATGGCCCTTATTTGAGTTTGATCTATGTTTTCCCGCATTAGGCGGGATAAAATATGTTCTTTATCCCAACTTGTAACAAAGTAGATATCCGGATGCCGTTCTCGAAAGGTAGCATCAGCTTGCACATGTTGCAGAAAAACGAACGCATCCATTTCGGGCATGGAAGCATCAAGCACAACCGTGGATATTTCCGGGTGATGGATCAGTTTATCCAAACCAAGCCTGCCATTTTCAGCCTGAAAGATAGTGTAACCTTTATGCTGCAAATAATGCGTGTAGGCATGCCTAATAAGAGGATCGTCGTCAATAACCAATAAATTCATTCAGTTGCAATTTAAGAAAGACATAAAAATAAAACGCTTGCCGTAAAGAAACAAAATAAAAAACAATTGCTATAATTTAATTTATTTATAATGACATTTATTTACACAATTAACAAAGTGTAAGTTAGTTCCATATCTTGAAATTCAGTTTTAATTTTTTCTGCTGTAACAGTACACGCCAGTCAATGAAGAGAAAAGTAGCTATGATAAGTACGCCAACCGCCGTACCTGCAATACTTTGCCAAGTAAGCATTCCTTGTGTGATGCCAATAGCGTTTTTTGCAACATAGTCGCCAGATAAAACCATAACAGCATCGCTGGTAAATTTACCGATAAAAAAAGCCGGTAAAATTTTTAACGACTTGATTTTCGCTACCCCACTGGCTGTAAATAAGGGTGTTGATGGCAAAGGGACCAGAGTATATAACAGAACGAAAAATTGGATTTTCCAACCTTGGCCTTCCAGTTTTTTACCAATAAAAGCAAGATCTTCATTTTTTTGCTTACTGATCAGTTTTTTAGACAAATAGGGCATGTATTTACTCAATATATATCTTCCGATAGTTGAACCAATTACACCGAGTAGAATTACAGCCCAGATATTCAGGTTGTATTTCATTTGAAAAAACACCATAACCGTCCACGCGGGCGGACCAAAAAACGGAACTACGTCAACCAATAAAGCCGCAAAAAAAACAAAGGCATAAAACAACGTCACTATGCAATGTAACAAAAAAAAGCGGGAGATAAGCCAAGGAAAACCCATTTTAATTGCCGTTATTCGTTTGTTAAGCAGGGTCACAGCGAAAGCAAAAAAAGTGCAGTTCTATGATTTATTTGAAAATTACGGGTATTGTTTTTTAGAACGATAATTCGCGCCCACATTTTTAGGTAATATTTCGTCTATCGGATAAGGCTATTTGAAACCCCCTAAACCCGGAAAAAGATATTCCACACGACCACCAACGCCACAAAGGTGCTGCATTGCAGCGAAACAGAAAACCGTTATACCCCTAGTTTTCACCGTGTGAAAACTAGGGGGTAAATTTAGTGCAGGGATGCGGGTGGTTAATGCGGATAGTGTAATGAAAGATAGTTCACCCTTTCAGGGTTTTGTCCATATTATTACCTATGTGCTATAATCATGTCACCCATTCTGGGTTATACATTTGGTAATAATAATGATATTAAACTGTCTAAAAATAAGAGATAGCAACTCCCAGACTAAAACTTAAAATTATACGTAAAGCTTGGTATTATAGGTAGTATGTATACCATATATATGGTCGATTTAATGCCGGTTACTGCTGTGCCTTCTATGTCGTTGTAGAGGAAGTACGGGTTGGCATGGTTGTATACATTGTATATAGAAAACGTCCAGCTGCCTTGCCATTTACGGGGTTTGCTATGCTGCGGGGTGTAGGTGGCGGACACATCCATTCTGTGATATGCGGGCACCCGGTAGGCATTCACCTGGCTGAATTGTTGCACCAAGTTGTTTTCAATAAAATAAAACGCGGTAGGCAGTGTAATTGCATTGCCCGAACCAAAAATAAACACCGAAGAGAACGTCCATTTCTTGCTCAGTTCGTAAGATGCTACAACAGAAAGATCGTGGCGGCGGTCATACTTAGCAGGGAACTCATTGCCATTGTTTAACAAAGCAAATTTCTGGTTCGTCCATGCCAGGGTATACCCTATCCAGCCCGTAAATTTGCCTTGCGTTTTATTAATGAAAAACTCGGCCCCATAGGCCTTGCCATTACCAAAAACGTAAGACAGTTCAGGGTCGTTCAGGTTGTTGGGTACATAACCATCTTTGTATTGCACCTGGTTTTTCATGTCTTTGTAATAGACCTCAACCGATGTTTCCAGTTTATTACTCAGGAAATTATGAAAGTAACCAGCAGAATACTGCCATGCCGACTGAGGATTAACCCTGAGCGTACTCGGCACCCAAACGTCGGTAGGTAATGTTGAACCATTGTTAGACACCAAATGCAGGTATTGGTAAGTTTTTGCGGCACCCACTTTTATAGAGGCATCATCGCTCAGCGTATACCGTATGTTAAGCCTCGGTTCAAAACCACCATAGGCTTTTGCTAACTGGCCTTTTGTAAAACTTACGCTATCCACCTTATGGTCGTTATCATCGAGCGTATATAGTTTATACGGCCCTACCTGACCAAACCATGAATAGCGCAGGCCTGCATTTATCTTTATCTTCTTGGTAAGGTCAAAATCATCAAGTATGTAGGCGCTGGCTTCATGGGCGTATTTTATTAGTGCATTATCGGGCGCCAGCACAATAGAATCTGATTTACCCGATATCTGGTTCGGGGTAAAAATATGATGGCTGTAATTAAAGCCACCCATAAAATGATGCTGAAAACTGGAATAATACTGCAGGTCGCTTTTAAGGCCATAGTCTTGCGTGCCCGATGAAAATTTGATGCCGAATGCACCAGCAGTTGATGCCTTTGAAGTTTGCTCAAAATTGGAAGCAAAATCGTACCGGCTGTACACTGCAGTAGAATTGAGGAACCACTTATCGTTAAACTGGTGGTTCCAGCGGGCAGAAGCTGTTTTATTGCCCCACGGAATGGTGGCTTTGAAGGTGCCCTTTGAATTAGTGAAAGAAAATTTATCGAGGCCAATATAGCTGCTAAAATATACCCGGTCTTTATCGCCAAACTTATAGTTCGCCTTTAAATTGGCATCATAGAAGTAATAGCCGCTTGTCTTCAACTGTTCGAAAAACGGCCTGGCGAGCACATCGGCATAGGTGCGGCGACCCGCCAGCATAAACGAACCTTTGCCCTTTTTAATGGGCCCTTCAAGCGTGAGGCGGGATGCTATATTACCTATGCCGCCCTGCACATGGTATTCGTTCATATTACCTTCCTTCATGGTAACATCGACCACCGAAGAAAGTCTTCCGCCATAGTTAGCCGGTGCGCTGCCTTTAATAAGCGTAACATCTTTAATGGCATCGGAATTGAAAATAGAAAAGAAGCCGAACAAATGGCCTGTGTTGTAAATGACAGCATCATCGAGCAATACCAGATTCTGATCGGGACCGCCACCACGCACATAAAAGCCAGAATTGCCATCCCCCGCACTTTGTACGCCCGGCAGTAATTGCAATGTTTTTAAGATGTCGATCTCACCAAAAAGCACGGGAAGTTTTTTGATCTGTGCGATGGAAAGAGTTACCGTACCCATTTCCGTGCTTTTCACGTTGGCATCTTTACGGCCAGCGGTTATCTGCACTTCCTTCATAAATGTAGCCGATACCATTTCGGCATTATAACTGGCATTAGCTATCAGGTTTACTGTTCTTACAATGGGCTTATAGCCTACGTAGGAAAAAATAACGCTATAACTACCCTGCGGCACAGAAAGCGAATAAAAGCCGTAGCTGTTGCTTTGCACCCCAACGTTGGCCTCTTTAATAAATACCGACCCGCCTATTAACGATTCTCCGGTGGCAGAGTCGCGCATATACCCGCTCAGCGACACCTTTTGAGCGAAAAGGGTCACCGGCAAAATAAAGATGACAGCGAGCGCAATTAATGTATGCTTTAGCATGGCGTGGGATATTAAAATAGGTTTGGGGTTTTATAAAGAATCCTGCACTTCGCCACATTCCAACATCTTCTTGCCAAAATATGGGTTTTTGATCTCGTCAACATCGCTAAGCCACGAAGCACCTTTATCGTTAAATGCCATAGGGCAGAATTGCTTGTAAACCCCTGCGTTTTTAACATCAACAGATTTGAGTAATGCAAACATATTGTCAGATAGCGGACTGAAAGCCACGCGTTGCCTTTCGCATTTAGGATCGGTTTCTGCACCGATCACCTTGGTCTGCGCAACAATTGTATCGAGATAAGGTTGCAACGCAGCTTTATTAGTGCTGTCAGTTTGCAGATATGCCACCATGCTATCGGTAACAGCCTGCAATTGTTTCGAAGCTTCAGTAGCCTGTGCTGCGTTGGTTGCTACCAATGCATTTTTAAGTTGATAGTAAGTACCTACGACCGTCATGAGTTTTTGGGTGCCCTGAGGCGTTAATTTACTGGTTGCCGGAGGGCGTTGCACATGCGCCTCAGTTTTAGCAGATTCGCTGCTGCTATTACAACTTATACCCCCCAATAGGACAGTCGATAAAAAAAATGCCTGCACAATTCGCATAACGTAAAAAAATGTGCCGCAAAAATACAGGAACAATAGCTACCAAGTGCTATTAAATTAAGGTAAGGGGCCGGAAATTATAAAAGATTTAGATTTTAAATGCGTGCATTACACTTCTATTGCTTAGTTCTACTCCACCAAGTTGTTTTTGTATGGAGACGAGTAGATTATAGTTTAAAGATAGCCACGGTCTTTAGGCCGTGGAGATTTGAAACAAAGGCTTTAGCCAAAATAAATAAGCTATGTATCGTATTTATTTGGCTAAAGCCATTGCTTTTTATCGTCATACCACAACCTTAAGGTAGTGGCAATTAGCTTTAACTTGAGTACGGTTTCAATTTGGTAAAGTGGAACTAGTAACAAACGATAACGAAATAAAGTCCACAATCTCCCTTGTTATTTTACATTTTTGCTTCGTTGAAATCCCGCTATTCGGCGGGATAAATAGCTTGCTATTCCCTTCCAAATGTATTCGGGCCAATCTTCGCAGAAAGGAACGATAACTCAGCATATAGCATGCTCTATTTCTTCAATTTGCTAACCTGCATTATTCATAAATGCGCTTTTGAATGTTGAATATCTTAAAAAATGTCTTCCGCCCGTTAAGACCCAAGCCTAAAAGGTGACATATTTCGTAATCATTTTATTAATTGGTAATGAATGCATTACACAACATAGCATGTCGCCCTTCAGGGCCGGGGTAATCAACAACAGGAAGTTTATAACTGAAACAGGATAAGTCAATATTCACAAAAATTGCTAGCTCATGAAGTTCCTAAACTACACCACTACCCTTATTAATTCGTTAAGTTTTACGCCGTCCTTATTCTGCCAGAAAAGCAAACCATTACTGGCTAACCCGAGCACTAAGCCACAAGCTATGTTAGGCGAGGATAAATAGATGTCGGTCTGCAACTCGTACTGTCCTGGCTTGTCTTTGATAACCAGCAAGGCTTTTTCAATTAACTGCTTCTTTATTTTCAGTATACCTGCTTCTGCTTTAGCAAAAATGTCAATTTCCTTTACCTGAGAGCCTGTGAGCAGCAGGAAGCCGCTTTTAGTCCACATGCCAGTGGCAATAACCACATCACCCTGCTTTATTTCAAGCGGGGTATCTCTTCTATAGTTATCAGGTACGGGTTTAGGATTGCCACTTCCGAAAAATTCAGTCATACAAATGTGTTTTGTGGAAAGGTACGTTTATAAGGGACGTTGACAAAATAAAGTCCACCATCTGCCTTGTTCTTTTACATTTCTGCTTAGTTCGAATCGCGCCATTTGGCGGGATAAATAGCTTGCTATTCGCTCCCGAAAGGCATAGCGTATTATAGTGGCTTAGTCAATCTCACTCTGATACGCGTTCATGTTATGCAAACCAAAACGTCTGGAATTAGTGGTGCATTTCACTACGTCCGTATTCTATATTGTATTTCTATTAAGAAGACTCAAGGCAAAATATCCCAGCATTCATAAATACTATGAGATTGATGTAAAAAATGACAATAAACACATTGCTACCGATATAACGTGGTCCACAGAAAACAATTGAAAAACAAGAGGGCAAATATCTGCTGCTCACTAATCTTGAAGAGAAGGTACAATGGTTCATATACAATACAATCAGGGAAATCGAAGCACCTCTTTCCCAATATGGACAATATAAATTCCGAACACAGATGCAGGGGCAATCCCTTGCGGTTGCCATGCACTACATGCGGTTACGACCAGCCCCAATTATAGAAAATAGCAAGAGATTGCGAATACTTTACCAAACTTTCCCGAAGCTCAATGACTTAGCATGCATTATTCATAAATGCGCTTTTGAATGTTCAATACCTTAAAAATGTCTTCCGCCAGTTAAGACCCTGACCTTGAAAGGTGACCCAGCGATAGAGAATTTGCAAATGATGTAGGTTAGAATGTGCATATCTTACAGAAGTCCCTTTTACCTATTTTCATCTCTTTTAAGGCGCATATTACAGATAGCATTTTCAATATGTTTATTTTTTACTTATTTTATACAAATTATTTTGACAATAAAATCCTTAAAAATTGGAAATGACAATTTTATTGACGAATATTTGTCAAATAAATTGACAAATAAAAGTTTGTATGCAACCAAAAAGTGCGAAAAATGATATTATACAGCAACTGCAAAAAGAAATACTTTCTTTGCAGGGAGGAAAAATATCAACAAGCAAACAACGTTTCCATACAGGGTTAGGCCCTATTGAGTGGGCGTTTCCAAACAAAACGTTTCCCATTGCGGCTGTACACGAATTTATAAGCCCTACAATTGAGGCTGCCGCTGCAACCAATGGTTTTATTACCGGATTACTCAGCCAACTGATGCAGAAGAAAGGAGGTAACTGTTTGTGGATTGGTACAAAACGAACCATATTCCCGCCAGCCTTGATGGCGTTTGGAATAAACCCCGACCGTATTATTTTTATTGACCCTGCTAAGCCTAAGGAAGCTTTATGGGTAATTGAAGAAGGGTTGAAATGTAACGCATTAACCGTTGTTGTTGGCGAATTAAGCGAATTGAGCTTTACCGAATCAAGGCGGTTACAACTGGCTGTGGAGCAGAGCAGAGTAACAGGAATTATACATCGGAACCAACCAAGGAGCGAAAATACGGTTGCATGCGTAACCCGCTGGAAGATAACACCTTCAGGCAGCATAACCGAAGAAGGTATGCCTGGAGTTGGATGCCCACGATGGAATGTACAACTGGCAAAAGTGAGAAATGGCAAGCCTGGTGTGTGGCAGGTAGAATGGGCGAACAATAGTTTTCATTTCATAACCAGGACTATTGCTGTATCTGAAACCCAAACACTCAAAGCCGGATAATATGGCCAAGCGTTATGTTGCTATATGGTTCCGTCATTTAACTACTGACTGGATGATTCGCCGACAACCGGAACTGCGAAATACTGCTTTTGTGTTTGCAGCACCCGAGCATGGCCGGATGGTGGTAAAAGCTGTAAGCACAACAGCCCATGCCAAAGGCATAACAACAGAAATGGTAGTCGCTGATTGCAGGGCCATTCACCCTGACATACAGGTGTTTGACCATAATTCAGGATTAGCGGCAAAATTGCTGCATGCAATTGCAGAATGGTGCATAAGATATACACCAATAGCCGCAGTAGATTTGCCGGATGGGCTTTTACTGGATGTAAGCGGCTGCCCACACCTGTGGGGAGGTGAACAAAACTACCTGAAAGACCTTGTTACGCGGCTTAGGGCGTTTGGTTATAATGTAGGTGCTGCTATGGCTGATACAATTGGCACCGCTTGGGCTATTGCTCGTTTTGGGCAAGGTATAACTATTATTGCCACTTGTAACCAGATGAATGCATTACTACCACTGCCACCAATAGCATTGCGGCTGGAAGCCGGAATTATACAACGATTGGAAAAATTAGGTTTGTATCAAATAAGCAGCTTCATCCACATGCCCAGGAGAGCATTGCGCAGGCGTTTCGGGGATAGCCTTTTATTACGACTCGACCAGGCATTAGGGCAGGAAATAGAAGTGCTGCATCCCATACAGCAGATAATACCGTATCACGAACGATTACCATGCATGGAACCGATACGCACAGCAACAGGCATTGAAATAGCCTTGAAGCAATTATTGGATACACTCTGCAAACGCTTAATACAAGAAGAAAAAGGACTGCGCAAATGCATATTTAAGGGGTACAGGGTGGATGGCAATGTGCAGCAAATAGAAATAGGTACGGTAAGGGCAACAAGAAATGTAACCCATTTATTCAAGCTTTTCGAAGTTAAAATACCCACTATAACACCCGCTTCAGGCTTTGAATTGTTTACCCTTGATGCACCTGTTGTGGAAGACGTAGCCATACTACAAGAAACATTCTGGCACACTTCGGGGCATGATGATTTGGCAGTATCTGAGTTGCTGGATAAAGTGAGCGGCAAGGTGGGTATGGGTGTTATTCACCGTTACTTACCTGACGAACACTATTGGCCGGAGCGATCTTTTAAAACTGCCGCAACATTTTCAGAACAATCAACGGCAAACTGGCGTACAGACCTGCCCCGGCCTATACAGTTATTACAGCAACCAGAATTTATTGAAGTTACCGTACCTATACCTGATTACCCACCCATGCTGTTCCGGTATAAAGGCAAATTGCACAACATTAAAAAAGCAGATGGGCCGGAGCGCATAGAACAGGAATGGTGGCTCAGCCGAGGCTTGTATCGTGACTATTATTGTGTGGAAGACGAGCATGGTTCAAGATACTGGCTGTTTCGTTTAGGGCAGTTTGGCAGCGGAGAACCGCAATGGTTTATTCATGGATTTTTTGCTTGAAAACAAGGTGAGGTATGAAGTACACGGAATTACAGGTAACGACAAATTTCAGTTTTCTAAAAGGAGGGTCTCATCCCGAAGAAATAATGGAGCAGGCAATTGCACTGGGATATACAGCAATAGCCATAACAGATGTAAATACACTTGCTGGCATTGTGCGGGCACATATTGCCGCAAAAGGAAAAGACATTCGAATTATACCAGCCTGCAGGTTAGAATTGCTGGATGGGAGTTCTTTGCTGGCATACCCGACAAACAAAGAAGCCTATGCAAGACTATCAGGTTTACTTTCAGAAGGAAATATACGTACAGAAAAAGGACAATGCGATTTATACAAAGCGGATGTTTACAGGTACGCAGAAGGCATAAAATTCATTGCAGTGCCACCACTTACACTGAGTGCAACATTTGAGTTTGATGCCGGATTTATTGCAAACCTGACAGAGTATAGTAATGCCTTGGGTAAAAATCTCTATTTAGGTGCAAGTCGGTCTTATCAGGCTAATGATACCAAGCGACTATACCGTTTAACGCAGTTATCGGAACAACTTAGCATCCCGCTGATAGCCACTAATGATGTGCATTACCACACCCCCGAGCGCAGGGAACTGCAGGATATTTTAACTTGTGTACGGGAGAAGTGTACCATTTACAATGCTGGTTTCCGGTTATACCAGAATGCGGAAAGATACCTGAAGCCAATAAAAGAGATGCACCGTCTTTTTAAACAATACCCCGATGCTATATTGCGCACACAGGAACTAACAGATGCCTGCACCTTCTCATTGAATGAACTGAAATACATTTATCCTGATGAAATTACCAGCGGCGGGAGAACACCACAGGAAGAGTTAACCTACCTGACATGGCAGGGGGCAAATGAAAAATTCGGCAACAACATTCCTCAAAAAATTAAAGAGACAATACAATATGAGCTTGATTTCATGGAGCGCAAAAATTATGCATCCTACTTTTTGACCGTGTATGACTTTGTGCAATTTGCCAGAAACAAGAACATCCTTTGCCAGGGACGTGGCTCTGCTGCAAATTCAGTTGTTTGCTATTGCCTGGGTGTTACTTCCGTTGACCCTTCAAAATTCAAGCTGCTGTTTGCCAGGTTTATGTCTGATGCCCGGGACGAACCACCTGATATTGATGTAGACTTTGAGCATGAGCGGAGGGAAGAAGTCATTCAATATATCTATCAAAAATATGGACGTGACAGGGCTGCAATTGTTGCTACAGTAACACAGTTGCATTACAAAGGTGCAGTTCGGGATGTGGCTAAAGCAATGGGGCTGTCTGTTGATGCTATTAATCGGTTATCTAAATCTTCCTGGGAGTTTACCAATGATTGGCTAGAAGGGAAACAAGCTTCTTCATATGGCTTTACAGCCAATGACCCACACCTGATGAAGGTATTACAACTCACACAGCAGTACATTGGTTTTCCACGCCAGTTAGGGCAGCATACAGGCGGCTTTGTTATAACTCAGGGCAGGCTATCGGACCTGTGCCCTATATTAAATGCCCGCATGGAAGACCGCACCTGCATTGAATGGAATAAGGACGATATTGAGGCATTGGGATTTCTGAAGGTGGACGTGCTAGCCCTAGGTATGCTCACTTGCATTCGTAAGGCATTTGACTTAGCCAAGCTACATTATAACCTTAACCTTACCCTGGCTAACATACCACAGGACGACCCGCTAGTCTATGAAATGATTTGCAGAGCCGACACGATCGGCGTTTTCCAGATAGAAAGCAGGGCGCAGATGTCTATGCTGCCAAGACTGCGGCCAAAGAGTTTTTATGATTTGGTAATAGAGGTAGCAATTGTAAGACCGGGGCCAATACAAGGAGACATGGTACACCCCTACCTGCGCCGCCGAAATGGCCAGGAGCCTGTAGAATACCCATCTAAGGAACTGGAGGAAATTTTAGGCAGAACCTTAGGTGTCCCTTTGTTTCAGGAACAAGCTATGGAAATAGCTATTGTTGCAGCAGGTTTTACACCAGCCGAAGCCGATGGGCTACGCAGGAGTATGGCTACCTTTAAGGCTAAGGGAAAGGTAAGTGACTGGCATAGAAAGCTGGTCGGAGGCATGATGGCAAAAGGCTACACTGAAGACTTTGCCAATAGAGTATTTAAGCAGTTGGAAGGTTTTGGCAGCTATGGATTTCCCGAAAGCCATGCGGCCAGTTTTGCCTTGTTGGTGTATGTTTCTTCGTGGATAAAGTGCTTTTACCCCGATGTGTTCGCTACAGCCTTGCTCAACAGTATGCCGATGGGATTTTATCAGCCAGCCCAGATTGTTATTGATGCCCAAAAGCATGGAGTGGAAGTAAGGCCAGTGGATGTCAATTATTCCTTTTGGGATAATATACTTGAAGAAAAAACAGGTAAATACCACGCTATTCGTTTGGGATTCAGGCAAGTAAGCGGCTTGAATGTTGAAAATATTCAGTTGATGGTAAATGCGAGAAAGACGGTAATTACAACAATACCTTCACTAAAAGATATGGGACTTTCAATAACGACTCTTGAAAAGCTTGCAGACGCGGATGCGTTCAGGTCGTTAGGGTTAGACAGGCGGCAGGCTTTATGGCAAGTATCAGCCCTTAATGACCGCCCGACAGGTATGTATACAGGTCAGTTATCAGAAACCAATACTGAACAGGGTATTGATTTGCCACAAATGACTTTACCTGAGCATGTGCTTCAAGACTATGGAGCTACCTCACTTTCTTTAAAGGCACACCCAGTAAGTTTCGTGAGGGAGAAACTCTGGATGCTTCAGGCAACACCAACAAATGACTTAGGTCGGCTTACTGATGGTGCATTGGTGAAGGTTGCCGGATTGGTTTTGGTAAGGCAAAGACCAGGAACGGCCAGTGGTATTTGTTTTATTACTATTGAGGATGAAACAGGTACAGCCAACCTTGTTGTATTTCAGAAACTATTTGAGAAATACCGCAAAGAAATATTACGGGCAAAATTGCTACTGGTTGAAGGGAAATTGCAAAGGGAAGGGGAAGTAACCCATGTAGTTGTAAAACGATGTTCTGATATTTCAGGATTGCTTCATAAGCTTACCCCCAATACATCAGCTCCTGTTCAAACCTTATCAAGAGCAGATGAGAATGATACAGATATGGCTAACTATAAAAATACAGATAGCAGGATACAGAAAACGATACAAGGTGATATTTTTCATGGGGGAAGGAATTTTAAGTAGGATTATTGGGGATGATAATGTCATCATGGCCCTCCAATAAGTTTGCTCTAAAAAAATCATAAAAAAAGCCACAAACCCGAAAGTTTGTGGCTTTTTGTCTGAACTATGATTTCTTTGTTTAAAATGGTGTTTTCACCCTTTAATTACGAAAGTCACATTAAAATCATAGTTCTAACTATAAACTAAAATGACCTTTTAAAAACAAGATAAGTCACCTTGAATCAGAAAAACCATCTAAATCAACGGGCCCGATTACTGAAAAGCATTGATACCCGTAACATCCATACCCGTAATCAACAGGTGGATATCATGAGTGCCTTCGTAGGTGATTACTGATTCCAGATTCATCATGTGGCGCATAATGCTGAATTCGCCGGTAATACCCATACCACCTAAAATCTGGCGGGCTTCGCGGGAAACCTTCAGGGCTATATCGCAACTGTTACGTTTGCCCATGGATATCTGCGCAGGAGTTGCACGGTCTTCATTACGGAGAACGCCCAGGCGCCAGTTCAGCAATTGACTCTTGGTGATCTCAGTTATCATTTCTGCCAGTTTCTTCTGCGTGAGCTGGAAGCCAGCTATTGGGCGACCAAATTGTATGCGTTGTTTTGAATAACGTAAAGCTACATCATAACAATCCATAGCGCAACCAAGGGCACCCCAGGCTATACCAAAGCGCGCACTTGAAAGGCAGCTTAACGGGCCTTTCAAACCTTTAATACTCGGGAAGATATTGCCTTTTGGCACCTTTACATTATCAAAAACAAGTTCGCCTGTAGCTGATGCGCGTAACGACCATTTGCCGTGTGTTGTTGGGGTTGTAAACCCTTCCATGCCACGTTCCACCACCATGCCGCGAATTTCGCCTGCTTCATCTTTAGCCCAAACTACCGCAATATCAGCAAACGGGGCGTTCGATATCCACATTTTAGCGCCATTGAGTATAACGTGGTCGCCGGCATCTTTAAAATTGGTGGTCATTCCCGCAGGGTTAGAACCGTGGTCGGGTTCGGTAAGTCCGAAACAGCCCATTAATTCGCCTGTAGCCAGCTTTGGGAGGAATTTATGTTTAATTTCCTCGGTAGCGTATTTGTAGATCGGGAACATGACCAACGACCCCTGTACTGAGGCCGTAGAACGGATGCCTGAATCGCACCTTTCCAGTTCCTGCATCATAATGCCATAAGAGATATAGTCGAGCCCCGCCCCACCATATTCCACGGGTACAAACGGACCAAAGCAACCTACTTCGCCCATGCCCTTGATAAGGTGGTGCGGAAATTCAGCCCTTTGGGCGTAGTCTTCAATAATGGGAGATATTTCTTTCTTTACAAAAGCCCTTACGGTATCACGAATAAGTTTGTGTTCGTCGGTAAGCAGTTCATCAAGCAGGTAATAATCGGGATGCTGGTAATTATCCTTTTCCATGTTTTGTTAAAGTTGGTTTCAATTTGAGCCGCAAAGGTAGCAATTTTGGCATATTGGTTTAATTTTGCAGCAGAATAATACTTTGTGTAATAAACCTATAGTGTTATTAAAAACAATTATAAACCCAGTCAAAACCACTACTGTAGTGCATTACAGCCGTTAAACGATTTTTATGCCCTTTGTTCGTTGAAAATTGGAGCGTATTTTGAGCATAAATAATAAGAAATATTTAGACGGTTTTCTTACATTTTCAATTTCTTTTACGTCTATTAAAGTGTAAACAACTAAACGAGTTATATGAGGCAGCTAAAAATTGCCACCCAGATTACGAACCGTGATTCACAAGCAGTAGAAAAATATCTCCAGGAGATCAGTAAAATTTCCATGATCACTCCGGAAGAGGAAACTACACTTGCACAGAAAATTCACATGGGTGACCAACGTGCATTGGAAAAATTAGTGAAGTCGAACCTGCGTTTCGTAGTTTCGGTTGCAAAACAATACCAACATCAGGGCCTTTCACTAAGTGACCTGATCAATGAAGGCAACCTTGGCCTTATTAAAGCAGCACAACGCTTTGATGAAACCAAGGGTTTTAAATTCATTTCATACGCTGTATGGTGGATACGCCAGTCAATTCTGCAGGCATTAGCTGAGCAGGGTCGTTTGGTGCGTTTACCGCAGAACAAAATTGGCACTTACAATAAGGCTAACAAAGCCTTTATTGCTTTTGAACAGGAGAACGAGCGTGAACCTTCAACCGAAGAATTAGCCGGCATACTTGACATGAGCGAAACAGAGGTGACCAACATCTTTACCAGCAATACCCGCCATACCTCGCTTGATGCACCAGTGCACGAAGCAGAAGATGTTGCTATGGGCGATTTACTGGAAGGCAGCAGCGATACCGATGATGATGTAATGAAGGATTCATTGCGCAATGAGATTCGCCGTATACTAAAGTCTTTAAGTGTAAGGGAAGCGGAAATTCTTTCAGCATACTTCGGGCTGGACGGCGATGCTGGTCCGAGCATTGAAGAAATTGGCGATAAATACGACCTTACCAAAGAACGTATCCGCCAGATAAAAGAAAGGGCTATTAAACGCCTGCAGAAAGCCCGTTACAGCAATGCGCTGAAGGTTTATCTTGGTTAATGAGACAATTTGCCAATTCGACGATTCGGCAATGGTGATATTGAGTAAAAAAGGAAACGCAATGCGTTTCCTTTTTTGTTTTTAGCATATAGGCGTGGCACACTTGCAAGTGTGCCACACCTATATTCCGTCGTTGCTGACACCTTATTCTTCAATCCATTTATTTTTTATTGTTATTTTCTCTCAGCTTTGCTCTACTAAATTCGCCTACGCGGCCTCCAAATATCTCTCCACTATACTTTACCTTTTTATACTTCTTGTCAAACTCCAACGTTTCATTTACAATAGAGTTATAACAGAAATAATCAAAATAAGTCTTTAGCGGTACAGTAATCTTTACCTCACTTGAACTGTCACTTATTATATACTTTCTCGAAGAATAACTAAAGTAAACGCTTGACAAGCTTATACTATCAATTGTTCCGTTATAGTACAATGTGTCATTGTAAAGCGGAAATAGTTTACCGTTAATAGCACAAGTAACAGCCGGATAGTAGTGCTTTATTACTTTCAATTCATCTTCGTATTCTTTATCGCTGAACATAGTATCACCGAAAATCTTATAGTCACTACCAAATACCTTTCCCTTAGTTAAATGAGCTTCTTCAAAGGTTTTTTGATGGTGTTTTATCATTGGAATTATGATTGTATCCGTCCCGAAATCAAAAATGATGCGTTTCATTGATTGCACCTCATTTGTAGCATTCTGCGAAATACATAACTCAAGGTTATCTTTATCAAAATCAGAATTGATCAAATACTTATTGCCTGCCACCTTTTTCAGGGTCCCGTAGCAGGAGCTACTAGACAAGTGGTACTGCACATGAAAATAGAACCTCCCACCTGAAGTATCAATGACAAATTCTGGTGAAGTACTCCCCTTTGGAAGGAAATGCATATTACCCTCGTTTTGAAGGCAAAACAAGGAAAGCAAAAAAAACATCATTCTCATTTTCTTAAATTGAATTCAACTGTATAGACATAAAATAGCGCCGCTGCAGTTAACAAATCAAAAATAAATTTGCAAATGGGGCAGAAACTCCTATTTGCTCCATCACTTTTTCAAGCGCCTAACAAAGTTGGGCATTGTTTCTTTCAAACGAAAATACCACTTCCCTTGTAAAAACACCCTATTTTTACTTATTTATAAGCGGGCATTTTTTTGAACAGGTATATCGTTGTTTTCTTACTACTCCTATTGTGTGCAAAAGGCTTTGCGCAACGCCCCTATGCCATTGTGCAGCCCGATACCACTATTGAAAATGGGAGCACATTGGTGCTTTGTATCGACTCTACACGGGCGTACAGTAACTTTATGTTTTCGGCAGCCAACCCGGAAACAGGGCGCTGGACGATTTGGCGCAAGAGCATAGTAACCGGCAAGTACAGCCCGGTTTTCAACGATAAATATAACCGCCTGCACGTAAAAGTATCGGCAGACAAGAAAGAGATGATATACGTGCGCTACCGCACACCGAAAGAAAATGCCATGCGTAATGCCGCACTCGATACCGCATGGATATGCAGGGGCGCAACCAATGGCAACCATGAGCAGGTGCTATTTTCAGTGCCGCAATTCAACAAAAACGCTATCTATGACCTCGACTGGACGGTTGATAAACAACGCATACTTTTTGCTGTCGGCAATGATCAATTCCCGACCATAACCCGCGATGGTGATATTTTTGAGTATAATGTAACTACCAACACCATTGTTAACCGCACCAACAACTGGGAATTGTGGAGTAACCATTGTACTTACTCGCCTGACGGAAAAGAGATTGCCTATTCGCACTACGCTAACTTTACTACCGCCCTGCCTACCGATATATTTATTCAGCATGCCGATGGCAACAGTCAGCAAATAACGCATACGCAGCAGCATATTAATACTTACCCTTT
Source organism: Chitinophagales bacterium (assembly GCA_038228575.1). Classification (GTDB taxonomy): domain Bacteria; phylum Bacteroidota; class Bacteroidia; order Chitinophagales; family Chitinophagaceae; genus Flavipsychrobacter. The sequence continues at coordinate 16,753 of JBBRPD010000027.1, forward strand.
CTGCACGCTCACTGACTTTACGGGCGATAAGGTAATTTACCGCAGGGGGCAGTATTATGATAATAGCCTTTTTGAAAAAGGTACCGGCACCGAGCAACAGATATTTAAGGTACAGGGGTTTGGGGGTATTCACCTCAACAACCAACTATATGCCGCTACCGACCTTGAAAACAGCATTTACATCTTTACCCGCACTGCCACGGTGGGCAGTATACGCATTGCAAGCATAAAAGATTTTGCGGTGGACAACAGCTATAATTATGATAACAACCTGAATACACGGCTCAACTGGCTGGGCAAACAAAAAGTAAAAGTAATGTGGTCTACCGGCGATACTACGCTTACCATAAATGTGCACCCTACCACAAACACCACCTATTATTGCACTGTAACCGACAACGGCAAGGCATACAGGGACACTATAAAAGTAAGGGTAGCAACATCAGAAAAACCAATCATCACCAAAAAGTGCTTTAGCCTTACCACTACCCACTATACCAGCTACCAATGGTTGCTGAACGGAAAAACAATTACCGGAGCGACTGATTCCAGCTACACACCAGAGGCCGGAGGCAACTATGCCGTTACTGTAATAAATGCAGATGGAGGGTTGCTAACTTCTATGGACACCTACGTTAGCGCAGTAGAAGCCGATAGCGTGAACGCTATAAATAATAAAGTACAACTACTACCCGACCCTAACACATCAGTAGTGAAAATTGAGGCGCCATTTATGGTAAATATGGCAGTAATTAACGCTCAAGGCAAGATTGTTGACCAAAAGAAAGATGCGCGGGAAATTGACATGAGTAGCTTGCCAGGTGGTAGCTACACTATATTACTCTACGACAATAACTGTCTGAAATTGAAAACCAGGAAAATGATCATGCGGCGTTAGGGATAATGAGGTAAGTATTTCGCGCAAAAGCGCCAAGACGCAAGTACAGTTTTTTTGAAAGATCAAGTGCAAGGAGACGCAAATGGCTTGTGGGTGCGGCTTTTAGGAAATTATTAGTGGTTTGTTTTACCCCGGCCCTGAATGCTAGTGACTCTGTCTCCCCTACGGGCAATGTCATTAAGTTAAGGGGAAAATCCCAAAGGGATGATATTATTATAGAAAATTAAGGTGTTTAATACGGTTAAACTCCGAAGGAGTGACATAACACAAAATACAATTTTAAGGCTTAAATCCTTAACTTAATGATATTTCCCTACGGGGTTTTTCCCATTTTATAACTTCTATTTTTATAATCATATTACCCATTCTGGGTTGCACAGTCGCTAAATTTAGTGACATTGCCCTCAAACTTGCTTTTCAGTCATTTAGTTGAATGGGCTGTTTTAATATTTCCTGTTTAGTTGCTCACCGAAGCCCAGCCTGAATGAAACGCCAAAGTTAAACGCGTGTTCGTAGCTGAAGCTTGCTGTTTTGTCGATGGCTACGAATTGGGGCATGTAGCTAATGCCGCAGTAAATGTTGCTGTTGAGGCGGTAATGGCCGGAAAATGCTGCACCTACACTTATGTAATGTGCATCTACCATTACAGTATCGGCCATTTTGTAACGCTGGTAGAAACGATAAGCGGAATGTGTGCCCACGTTAATGCCATAACCAACATCGAAGCGGCCAAGAACATGATTGTTGGTAACATTCACAAATACATCGGTCTTTTTTTCAAGGAGATAATTATACTTGAAGTCTCTTATGGAATCTTTCCGCTTTATATTTCTCGGCAAAAATCTGCCAAAGCAACAACCGAACTCTGCAGCAACATAACTATTTTCAGAATAATGATAATTGAACCCGACTGCCAATCCGAACGGATTAGCTGAAGGATCTACATAGTTAAACTTGGTAATGAATATATTGGTTAGCGGTGGTGTAAGCGTTAAAGCCCACTTACGGTCGTTAAAGGGTACATGTGTAATGTATCCTTTACGGGTATTTGAATCTACATATACCAGACGGGGGTAGGTAAACCTGTTTTCATTAAAGGCATCAATTAAGAAACCGACAGCGCAAAAAGGATAAATATTCCAGTAATATACGTTAGAGTGTACGGGGTTGATCCTAATAGTTCTCTCCTTTCCGTTTTCGGTTACCGACAAAGCAAGGGTGTCATTTTTACTTCTTTTTGCAGTAAGAAAAACCTCTTTCCTTTCTCCCTTGGCGGCTTGCGAAGGTGCGGTATGGGCATCATACTCAACACCGGGGTATTTTTTGTTATACTTCACGTCGGCATCCTTACTTACGTTAATGCGAAAGGTTACATAATCCCTGTTCAGTATAGATACGCAAGAAGTCAGCGAAAAGGAAAGTATGATGAAGAGTACAACAATACGCATCCAGTACATTTTAACTTTTTTATAGCAAATACTATGCCACAAAACATGCCTGAAGTTGCAATTATTGCGGCACTTTTACCCTGGCTGCCAACCAACTATCCTTTATTGGAATTAACCAGCTTTCCAGCAATTCGCCTTTTGTAGTAACGGTATTGTTGAATAATGGAGTATCCATATTAATGAAACCTTTGTCCAGCGCATATTGCACCTGATTTAGTGGAAGCATGTCTGCCTTGTCATTTCTCAGGAAGGTAAGCATCATTCTATCGAAGAAATTCACATCATACTGGCGTTCCAGACTTTTAATTACCCTTACCGAACTATCTGTGCTGCAACCACTTACCGCATTGCTACTTTCATCGGCCATTACCACTACGAATTGTCGGAACAATAATTTAGCCCAGCCTTTTACGGTTGCACCATGTGTTTCCCATTGTGTATAAAACTGGTGCAATTGCTCGTTTACTTCAATTGCTTCCTTTTCAATAAAAGCCCTGCTGCTTTGATATATCCACACTTTCGACTCGTCAGAAAAATCTGCGGGTATAAGGTCTTTGATTTCCTGGTTTTGCATTGTGCAAAGATAAGATAATGACGGGAAAATGACCACATAACCCCACGGAAACTACTTGGTACTGCGACTGAAACTTGTACAAAAAACACGAGGTAAAACAACCATTGCGAGCGGCAAACTATAATAAATGTTAAAATAATTAACAACTATTTGCCATTACGCTGCTATTAACTAAATTTTGCGTAACTTTGCACACTTTTAAAACATTCTTTTCTTCTTATGAAGTTGTCGCAATTCAAGTTCGATCTACCATTAAATCTCATAGCACAACATCCTGCAAAAAAGCGCGAAGAAAGCCGCCTGATGGTGGTTTACAAAGATACTGGTAAAATTGAGCATAAATTATTTAAAGATGTCCTTGGTTTTTTTCATGATAAGGATGTAATGGTTGTTAATAACACTAAGGTTTTCCCTGCCCGTCTTTACGGCCGCAAGGAAAAAACGGGTGCCAAGATAGAGGTGTTTTTGCTTCGTGAATTGAACAAGCCCAACCATCTTTGGGATGTAATTGTTGACCCTGCGCGTAAAATACGTGTTGGCAATAAATTATATTTTGGCGATAACGATGAACTGGTAGCAGAAGTAATTGATAATACCACTTCCCGCGGCCGTACCATTCGTTTTCTTTTTGATGGTAACGAACAGGAATTCCGCAATCAGCTAGATATACTGGGCGAAACACCACTGCCAAAATACATTAAACGCAAGCCGGAAGAAGAAGATAAAGAACGCTACCAAACAGTTTATGCGAAGTATGAAGGCGCAGTTGCTGCCCCAACTGCGGGAATGCACTTTAGCCGTGAGTTAATAAAAAGACTAGAGATAGTCGGTGTTAAATTTGCAGAAGCTACCCTGCATACCGGTTTAGGCACCTTCCGCCCTATTGAGGTTGAAGACCTGAGCAAGCACAAAATGGATGCTGAATACTTTAAGGTTGATGAATATGCTGCCAACATAGTAAACCGTGCCAAAATTGAAAAAAGACATGTTTGCTCGGTAGGTACTACAACCATGCGCGCACTGGAAAGTTCCGTTACTGCACAGGGTTTATTGAAACCGGAAGAAGGTTGGACTAATTTGTTCATACACCCGCCATACGAATTTTCAATAGCTGATTCACTCATCACTAACTTTCACCTGCCAAAAACCAGCCTGATGATCATGGCTTGCGCTTTTGCTGGTTTCGATTTGATGATGCACACTTACGAAACAGCCATCAAGGAAAAATACCGCTTCTTCAGCTATGGAGATGCTATGCTGATCATCTAGTTTTTAGTAAAATCAATTTATAGTAAAAGGGCACCGTTTGGTGTCCTTTTTTTGTAATATACAATACGGTTGCATTCAAAATAATCAGGACCATCAGCCTGAAAAACAGGAGTTGTAAAGTGCTGGAAACAATTTGCACGAAAAATCGAAAGAAACCAGTTCAAAAAAACAGCCTGCTTTTTATCCATTACGCCGCATGGAATAAAAAACAATGGCTGCCACATGAATGCCGGCAGCCATAATGCAGTATTTCCTGAAAGGCATGAGGATATCATGCCATAACTTCCCCTTCCATTACAGGTAGGGATATAACAAAGGTGGCCCCACCTCCGGCTTCGCTGGTAGCATTGATATAGCCATTGTGCTGCTCTACTATTTTTTTGCAGATAGACAATCCTATACCAGAACCCTCGTATTTGTCGTAGCTGTTCAGTCGCTTAAAAAGTACAAATATGGTGTCGGCATATTCGGTGTCAAACCCTATCCCGTTATCGCTTACGTAAATGTTATGAAATTCGTTATTCCCGTAATCGGTTGCTACACCCTTCACCTGGTGCCCCTGTACCCTTTTGGCGTTTATACGTATAACAGGTGGTTCGCTGGGTTTCGAAAACTTAAGTGCATTAATAATGAGGTTCTGGAACAACTGCCGGCATTGGTCAGGTATTACTTTAAGCACCGGCAACCCTTCAATTTCCACCACGGCATTCTTCTGGCTTATGGAAACTTCGAGGTCCATCAGTATGCCTTGCAACAACTCATTCAGGTCGGTCACTTCATACGAGCCATCATTATTGGTCAACCTTGAAAAGCTCAGTATATTCCTGATAAGGAGTTGCATGCGTTGCGATGCCTTCATGATACGCTCCAGCGAATTGCAGCCTTCTTGTTGCAGCACATGATCGTATCTGGTAACCAACTGATCGCCAAACATAATTATTTTGCGCAACGGTTCCTGCAAGTCGTGTGATGCTACATAGGCGAAGCGTTGCAGCTCCTCATTGGTCGTTTTTAACTGGTTTATATTTTCAAGCAGCAACTGGTTGAGCGATGTTACCTGCGCCTCCGACTGTATTCGTTCGCTGATCTCCTTTTTTAGCAACAGGTTGGCTGCTACCACCTTTTGCTCCTGTGCCCGCAATTCATAGTTCTTTTTGAACAACTCTGCAAACACGGCCACCTTAGCCCGCAACAGATCGGGATTTATTGGTTTATAAATATAGTCCACCCCACCCATCTGGTAGCCCTTAAAAACGCTTTCATCACCATGATCATTGGCGGTAATGAAAATGATAGGGATGGGTTTCAGCCGCTCCCGTTCATATATTAATGTGGCGGTTTCAAAGCCATTAAGGTCTGGCATCTGAACGTCCATTAATATGAGCGTAAAATCATTTTCCTTCAATAATATCCGCAGTGCTGCCCGTCCTGAATTCGCCTTCCTTATTGTATAACCATCCTTTTCAAGAATCGTTTCAATTGATAAAAGATTGTCTTCCCGGTCATCAACCACCAGAAGTTTTACTTCAGATTTATGAGGCAATAGCGTTTCAATATTCTCAACATTTTCTTCCATCAGAACACCATTTTATTTGTACATCCACACTCTCATCAACGATAATAACTGGTCAATTTTTACCGGTTTTGTTATGTAGTCCGATGCCCCGGCTTCAATACATTTTTCACGGTCTCCCTTCATAGCTTTCGCCGTAACTGCTATTATAGGCAGGTTACTGTTAGGGTGCTCTCTTCTTATTTTCTGCGTTGTTTCGTAGCCATCCATTTCAGGCATCATAATATCCATTAACACAATGTCAATGCCGCTATCTTCGGTAAGTATGTTTATAGCCTCCTGTCCGCTTTCAGCTGTAATGGTATTGATACTGTACTTTTCAAAGGCAGTAGTTAATGCAAAGAGATTCCTTACATCATCATCAACCACCAGCACCTTTTTGTTAGTCAATACATCTTCCTTCAACCGTAGGTTTTCAATTATCTTCCGTTTTTCGGGCAGAAGGTCGCGGTGGTTCAGGTGTAAGTGCATAACGGTTTCTTCCAACAGCAATTCCAGCGAATTCACGCTTTTCAGGAGCACCCGGTTAGCATATTGCTTCAGTTGCGTTCTTTCTTTCGAGGAGAAATCTTTGGCAGAATAAATGATAACCGGCATCATAGGCGCTTTTTTAGCAGCATGTATCTCCATTACAAAATCGAGCCCGCTTATGTCCGGTAACATATAGTCTACCGTTACGCAATCATACACATTTGTCTTAACCAATTCAATAGCTTCACTGCCGGTTGTGGCTATGGTAATGTTTATCAGGTCGCCATTTTCCAGCTCTTTCACTATTTGTGAACAATCTATTTCATTGTCTTCAACAATGAGCAGGTTCTTTTGCTTTCGCGCGCTAAAGTCAACAATATCTGTAAACAAAACCGATAGCGCCTCATTTTTAAGTGGCTTCAGGTGGAAACTCCTTGCGCCCCTTTTTACCGCCAGCATCTTATTCTCTTCGCCTGAAATTAGGTGAACAGGAATATGCCTGAAATTCATATCGTTCTTAAACAGGTCCAGTATTTTCCAGCCGCTTGCATCTGGCAATTTAACATCGAGTGTAACAGCAGATGGGTTGTATTTGTTGGCCATTTCAAATACCTCGCCGAAACTGGTCGCAACAATGGCTTTTATATTCATTTCATGCGCCTTATCAATCATTATTTTGGCAAAACGCAAATCATCTTCTATCACAAGCACAATGGTTTCACCCGGTATAATATTATTGCGGTCATCGCCCGTGTGATTAATGATCTCATTCACTCCTTCCATGTCACGGTCCGGCATTTTAATGGTTGGTACCGTCTGTATAGAAAGTTTCTCATCGTTTTGCGCTACTTCATATTCACTGAGTACAAGCGAACTTTGCTTGTCTATCTTCATCAGTTTAGGGTTGTACTCAATTGGGAGGTATAACGTGAACACACTACCCCGGCCCACTTCGCTTTCCAATTCTATAGTACCACCAAGCAGATCGGCAAGACCACGGCTGATAGAGAGGCCCAACCCTGTACCGCCATATTTACGACTGGTAGAACCCTCTGCCTGTTGGAAGGCTTCGAATATGATGTTCTGCTTATCTTTTAATATACCGATACCGGTATCGGTGATCTCAAATGCAACAACTTTACGGGCTTTATCCAGGCTTTGGTTGCCCATTTTCCAGCTTTTACTTGATTCGTAGATTCGTAATTTAACCTCCCCTTTTTCAGTGAATTTAAATGCATTAGACAGCAAATTCTTAAGTATCTGATTAAGACGCTGAACGTCAGTTTCAAGAATATCAGGCAGATGCGAATCCTTTTCAATAACGAACCTGAGGTTCTTGCTTTCAGAAACGTGTTTGAAGGTTGTTTCCACAAATGAAGTGATCTCATTGAAACGAACATTGACGAAATCAGCAGAGATATAACCAGATTCGATCTTAGAAAGATCCAGTATATCATTAATCAATTGAATGAGATCATCGCCACAGCTATGTATAGTTTTAGCGAACCTTACTTGTTTTTCCGTAAGGTTACCTTCCTGATTTTCGAATAGCTGCTGAGCGAGTATGAGCAGGGAATTAAGTGGTGTTCTTAATTCATGCGACATATTCGCAAGGAATTCTGATTTGTATTTAGATGTAAGGGTAAGCTGCTCCGCTTTTTCTTCCAGCGATTTACGGGCTTCCTCCACTTCCTTGTTCTTGTTTTCCACTTCTTCTTTTTGCTTGGCAAGCAGGTGCGCCTTATCCTGAAGGTCTTCGTTGGTACGTTTCAGTTCATCTGCCAGCGATGTTGATTGTTCCAGCAGGTGCTCTGTTCTGGAGTTGGTTTCGATGGTGTTCAATACGATACCGATACTTTCCGTAAGCTGACCGAGGAAGTCAAGGTGGGTTTCACTGAATACTTCAAAAGAGGCCAATTCGATAACCGCCTTGATCTCTTTTTCAAACAGTACCGGCAGCACAATAAGGTTTAGCGGTGTAGAATCGCCCAGCCCGGAACCAATTTTCACATAGCCCTGCGGAACGTTGGTGAGTAATATTCTCTCTTTTTCAATGGCGCACTGCCCCACCAGACCTTCGCCCAGCTTCAGTTCACGTTTCAGACTCAGTTCATCGCGGTATGCATACGCGGCAAACAACTTCAGGCTGCTGGTTTGTTGTATATCATCTTGTTCCAGAATGTAGAACATACCGTGCTGGGCATTTACCACCTGTGCCAGTTCAGAAAGAATACGGCGTGTTACCGTATTCAGGTCTTTCTGTCCTTGCAACATTTGCGTAAACTTGGCAAGATTCGATTTCAGCCAGTCTTGCTCCTGGTTCCTTAAAGTTGTTTCTTTAAGGTTGGCGATCATCTGGTTCAGTGTATCTTTCAGTTCCTCTACTTCTCCCTGAGCATCTACACGTATCATACGCGTAAGGTCACCCTTGGTTACCGCAGATGCTACCTCAGATATGGCCCGCACCTGTGTTGTAAGGTTTTCCGCAAGCTGGTTCACGTTTTCGGTAAGGTTTTTCCAGATACCTGATGCACCCGGCACATTCGCCTGGCCACCCAGCCTTCCGTCCACACCCACTTCCCGCGCCACGGTTGTCACCTGGTCGGCAAACACTGCGAGTGTATCAATCATTTCATTGATCGTATCTGTTAACTGCGCCACCTCACCACGCGAACTGATGGACAGTTTTTGTTTCAGGTTACCCGTTGCTACCGATGTTACTACTTTGGCTATACCACGTACCTGACTGGTAAGATTCGATGCCATCATGTTCACACTATCGGTAAGGTCCTTCCAGGTACCGGCAACACCTTTTACTTCAGCCTGTCCGCCGAGTTTACCCTCCGTACCCACTTCACGTGCCACACGGGTTACCTCAAATGCGAATGAGTTCAGCTGATCCACCATCGTATTGATGGTATTTTTAAGATCGAATATTTCCCCTTTTACGTCAATGGTCACTTTCTTGGAAAGGTCACCGCTCGCCACGGCTTTCGTTACCTCCGCAATATTACGCACCTGGCTGGTGAGGTTACCCGTCATCTGGTTAACAGAATCGGTAAGGTCTTTCCATGTGCCCGCAACACCTGGCACAAATGCCTGGCCACCCAGCTTACCATCGGTACCCACCTCACGGGCCACACGCGTCACTTCCGATGCGAAGGCACGCAGCTGATCCACCATCGTGTTCAGTGTTTCTTTCAGTTGTAATATCTCCCCACGCACATCCACTGTAATCTTGCGCGACATGTCCCCGTTCGCCACCGCAATGGCCACGTTGGCAATGTTACGCACCTGGTCAGTAAGGTTACCCGCCATCTGGTTTACAGAATCGGTAAGGTCTTTCCACGTTCCCGCTACACCTGGCACATTGGCCTGACCGCCTAGCTTACCGTCGGTACCCACTTCACGCGCCACACGCGTAACTTCCGATGCAAAGCCGCGCAACTGCTCCACCATCGTATTAATAGTATTTTTCAGCTCCAGAATCTCCCCCTTCACATCCACTTCAATTTTACGGGAAAGGTCTCCGTTGGCTACAGCCGTAGTTACCTCGGCAATGTTACGCACCTGTGCAGTAAGGTTACTGGCCATGATGTTTACTGAATCTGTAAGATCCTTCCAGGTGCCACCTACGCCCTGCACCTTTGCCTGACCGCCGAGCTTACCTTCCGAACCCACCTCACGGGCCACACGCGTAACTTCCGAACCAAATGAATTGAGCTGATCCACCATCGTATTAATGGTGTTCTTCAATTCCAATATCTCCCCTTTCACATCAACATTAATTTTACGGGAAAGGTCACCTTTTGCTACCGCTGTTGTTACTTCCGCAATGTTACGCACCTGCGCGGTAAGGTTACTACCCATCTGGTTCACAGAGTCAGTCAAATCCTTCCACGTTCCACCCACACCCTGCACCTTCGCCTGGCCACCCAGTTTACCTTCGGTACCTACTTCTAACGCCACACGCGTTACTTCCGAGGCGAAGGAGTTGAGCTGATCCACCATCGTATTGATGGTCTTTTTCAAGTCAAGAATTTCACCCTGTACATCTACCGTAATTTTCTTAGAAAGGTCACCGTTCGCAACCGCTGTTGTTACTTCGGCAATGTTACGTACCTGCGCAGTAAGGTTACTACCCATCTGGTTCACCGAATCAGTAAGGTCTTTCCATACACCACCTACACCTTTTACTTTTGCCTGACCGCCAAGCTTACCTTCGGTACCTACTTCAAGCGCCACACGCGTTACTTCCGATGCGAAGGAGTTGAGCTGATCCACCATTGTATTAATGGTGTTCTTTAACTCCAATATTTCACCTTCCACATCCACCGTAATTTTTTTGGAAAGGTCACCATTCGCAACCGCCGTTGTTACCTCGGCAATGTTACGCACCTGCGCAGTAAGGTTACTGGCCATCTGGTTCACGCTATAGGTAAGGTCTTTCCATACACCACCTACCCCTTTTACCGTTGCCTGCCCGCCGAGTTTACCCTCTGAACCCACCTCACGCGCCACACGCGTTACTTCCGAACCGAATGAGTTGAGCTGATCCACCATCGTATTAATGGTCTTCTTTAACTCCAGTATCTCGCCCTGTACATCTACCGTAATTTTCTTCGAAAGGTCACCGTTTGCTACGGCCGTTGTTACATCGGCAATGTTACGCACCTGTGCTGTAAGGTTACCCGCCATCAGGTTTACCGAATCTGTTAAGTCTTTCCATACACCACCTACACCTTCCACTGTTGCCTGCCCGCCCAGTTTACCTTCCGAACCCACCTCACGCGCTACACGCGTCACTTCCGAACCGAAGGAATTGAGCTGATCCACCATCGTATTGATGGTGTCTTTCAGCTCCAATATTTCACCCTTCACATCTACCGTAATTTTGCGGCTAAGGTCACCCTTGGCCACCGCAGTTGTTACCTGGGCAATGTTACGCACCTGTGCTGTAAGGTTACTACCCATCTGGTTTACAGAATCGGTAAGGTCCTTCCATACACCAGCCACACCTTTTACTTCTGCCTGTCCGCCCAGTTTACCCTCTGAACCTACTTCACGCGCCACACGTGTTACTTCCGCAGAGAACGAGTTCAATTGATCCACCATGGTATTGATGGTATATTTCAATTCTGATATTTCTCCTTTTACGTCAACCGTAATTTTTTTAGAAAGGTCGCCCCTTGCCACCGCTATCGTTACTTCTGCAATATTTCTTACCTGTCCGGTAAGATTACTGGCCATTTGGTTCACCGAATCAGTCAAATCTTTCCAGGTACCACCAATACCCTTTACCTGCGCCTGCCCGCCGAGTTTACCTTCAGTACCTACTTCCAGTGCCACACGCGTTACTTCAGACGAGAAAGAGTTCAACTGATCCACCATTGTATTGATGGTGTTTTTCAGTTCCAATATCTCCCCCTTTACATCCACAGTAATTTTACGGCTAAGGTCTCCTTTCGCTACCGATGTCGTTACCTCGGCAATATTTCTCACCTGTGCCGTAAGGTTACTGGCCATCTGGTTCACCGAATCGGTAAGGTCTTTCCATACACCACCTACCCCTTTTACCGTTGCCTGCCCGCCGAGCTTGCCTTCTGTACCCACTTCCAGCGCCACACGGGTCACTTCCATGGAAAAGAGATTCAGTTGCTTCACCATGTCATTCACTTCCTTGGCTATTCTCGCGAACTCGCCCTGTAGCACGTGGTCGCCAATTTGCAGCGGCATTTGCTGCGAAAGGTTACCCTTAGCCACCGAGCTGATTACACCGGCTATTTCGATAGTAGGATGTACAAGGTCGGATATGAGCGTATTTAACGAATCTACACCATTACTCCACGAGCCTTTTGCGAAGGGCACCTCAATTCTATGGGTCAATTTACCTTGCTTACCAATTGTATTACTGGCCCTGGTAAACTCCTCTGTCATTTTCTGATTCATGAAAATGATCTCATTGAGTGTATCACAAATCTTTCCATTGATACCTACTTCATCAATAGGCATACGCACGTCAAAGTTGCCGTTACGCACTTCAATCAATATCCTCAGCAATTCCTTATGTAAAGAATCAGGGCTTATTTCCTGCACTATACCGCCCGTCAATGAACCATTCGAGGCTGGCTTCGCCCGCCTCTCTTTAACTTTAGGGCTTATAGCTGTTCTGTTAACAGGCATTTCACTTACTGAACCGTTACCTTCAGAACCGGCCGGACTATTTGCTTTGTTTGGCATAGTGAAAATTTTATTCTTTACAAACAAATTAAAAATCTACAACACTTATTATAATCTACATTTCAAGCGTGTCGCCGCCAATGAGGCATATTATTGGCATTATTTACGAGCGGTTTTATAGGGACAATAAAACTAAACACGTAAACAAACACGTTCATCAAACAGATTGAAAATCAATAATTTACGCCCGGTCATCTTTATCCTACAACATTGCTTATTTGATTATAAACAATTGAAAATCAAAATTTTACATCGACGTAAAATAAAAAAAGGCCTCAGACAAATTATGTCCACTTGCCCAAAACAAATATAAATGGAAATCAGAAAAAAGTCAAAAAACAGGAAAATAATTTATGATGATTTAGAAATGTAATTTGTTACATAATCAACAATATGCTTGTCACATTTTCTAAATTTACACATACATATTTATAATTATATTTTTTGAATTTCCTCCTTGTACTCGAAAAATATAAAATATGACGCAACATTCATACAAATGCAAAAAATGCCGAAACGGGTTCGCAGTGGCAAAAAGCCGTTCTGCAAACCCGTACCAGCAAACTTTATGAAGCTAAGCTTCAACTACTTATTATTGCGATTTTCGCCTTTTCCCTGCGGATTTTGGAAATCGTGTTGATGTTCGGTATCGTTATGTTCTTTTTCTTCAGTCAATTTGTTGCCCCCCTGCTTCTGGTTGCCAGCTTGTTCGCGGCTGTCTTTCGAAGATTTTTCGCTACCCGAATTTTCAGGTGTCTGGTTCTGGTTTTGGCCTGCCGTTGGTGTTGGCTGACTAGTGGAATCCTGAGTTTGCTGTGTACCTGGAGTTTGTGTTTGACTGCCCGTAGACGGTTTACTCTGGTTGCCCGATGTTGGCGTACCCTGTGTTTGCTGATCTTGCGAATTCTGGCCAGTTGGCTGTTGCTGCGAGGTCTGGTCGCGCTGAGTTTGTGAATTCTGGTCAGCTGGCTGTTGTTGGTTGCTCTGACTGGCCTGGTTTGCGGTGTTTTGACCGGTTGTTGGCTGATTGCTTTGGCTACCGGGTGTTTGCTGATTCGATTGATTGTTGTTCATGGCTATTGGTTTTTATGTTGTTTAGATAATAAAATTAAAATTGTATTCGTAATCAAAAATTGTTGTTAGGCTTGTCCATTTCAAAAGATGCTTACCCTTTAGGCTGACGAGTTTGCTTACCAGTCGGCTTGGACTGCTGCGGGTCGTTATTTTCAGTTGATTGCTCCCACTGGCTTACGGGCTGCTTGCTACCTTTATTTTGTTGGTGTGCGGCAGGAGTTGGTGTGTCAGTAGCCTGATTGCGCGCAGTTGGCTGTTTTGATTGTTGCTGACTACCTTGCTTTGGTGATGCAGGCTGGTTTTCTTGACTCTGTTGAGTCGGCTTATTGTCTTTCATGTTGATTGGTTTTTGAATTGTTAACTATTACTGAAACGGAATATTAATTTTGTATTTTGATACGATCAGTGCATCGTTCCTTATTCTAAAATCCAGTTGCCACCGGGGCAAAAGAATAGTTACATTTTTTCACACATTTTCTGACAGGTAATAGCGTGATCAAGGTGCGTACGCAAACCGGGCAGCATTGCATTTGCCCAATCTTTAATTTCCTGATCGTTAGATTCTGCTATAACTTTTTCAAATTTTGAAATGGCGTCTTTATGGCCATCCACCATCATATCGCAATACTCCTTGTTAAATTTGTTACCTTCTTTTTCATTTAATTTATTGTATGCCTGCTGGCCTTTATCGGTAATTGAAGCAGGAATGGTAATTGACTTCTTTTTTGCAAGGCCAGCCAAATCGCTTTGCGCCTTTGTATGGGCATCTTCCATCATTTTGCCGAGATCCTTAACATCGCCAACTGTGCTTTTTGATTGTGCCAGTTTTCCAAGCTCTATTTCTTCAAGATTTATTTCGGCTGCATTTACCAGAAATTGCGCGTCTTTTTCGTCATTCGAATTGAACTTTGCATCATTGTGCTCTTCGGCTACCGTTTTAGTATTTTCAGGTTTAGCGTCATCCTTACATGATGAACCACCGATTATAATAACAAGTACCAATGCGGCATTAATAAAGGCTGCCTTAAAATTTAGTGTTGTGCGTTTCATAGCTTTTTGTTTTGTTGTGTAGTGATAAATACAGAACAAATGTAGACCCGCAAATACCTTGTTTTGTTACAGCACGCAAGTGGATTTTTGTATGATTTCCACGTTAGCGAAATGACATTTTATAAAAAGAAGAGTGTCAACAGATAGGAATATTTATTTCTTAATTTTATCTTTATTTGGATGCTGGAAGTGTTGCGAACGTTAAACCGGGCGGCAGCAACAACATAAAAAAATGGTCCTGAAATAAGGAATGATAATAATTAGCGCGAGCCTGCGTTGCAAGCCCAGATCGCTTTACGTGTTACTTGCCACCGAAATAACGGTCATATGCCTGTTCTATAAAACCATCGCCCAATGTTGGCAGGTTCTTGGCGGTGTTCATCAGCACAATGTAATCGGCCTTGTTTAACTCGCTGAACCAATCCATTTCTTGCACTTTGGGGGCAAATGGGTGGCCGTACTTAAAATTTTTGTTACATAAAGTAGTGAAATAAAACCATACCTGCCAATCGCTGTTAACGTGGTCATACATATCCAGGCAGGTCCATTGAAAAAGGAAGCTATCGCCTATATAAATAGCCTTCGGCTTTGTCTTTTTATCTTCATCGGGGTAACGCCAAAGCGGATAACTGTAAACATCTCCCTCAATGGGCACAACTAAATTGAGTTGCCTGCCTATATCGTCATCTGTCTCGCGCGCAAATTTATCATGATCTATTTTGTCCCATGTAATATGCGGCATACTGATGTGCCTTTTACGTTCTATGTATTTAACAAGGCTGTCCTCTGCCAGTGCTGAACCATAGATAGACCAATGTATCCCCTGTTTGCCGTATAGCAATTCTTTCGTTTTGCCCTTCATACTCACCAGCCATGCATTAAAATCTATCTGGTTAAGGTCAAGTGAATCGGCAACCTCAACGAATGTCTCCAGGTTTGTAGGTCCTCGTTTATATTGCTGTTCAGCTAAAGGCAGGTATTCCGGGTAGAAAAAAGCTTTGGAAGCCGGCTGAATAAATACCAATGTTTTGCCCAGTGCAGCCAATGTATCTTGTATTTTTTTCAGCTTCAACATTTTACCCAGTATCTTATCATGACCGATATAATCTTTACCTGTGTAAGCGTTGATATATAGCTGATCCCATACGCAGCCGTGTGTACCCATAACACCATACTCAAAATGCAGCTTATTGAACAACGAATAATCTAGCTGATTATTAATGCGCAACAGATCGGACCTGAAACCGGCATTGTCGTTAATGTACTTGTTCTTGCCATCCTGGTAAGTACCTGCCCACCAGTTTTCAAATGAAAATTCAGGATCGGGGGCCGCGTTGTAAGCACCGTAAACAGGTGCGCTATGTATAAAGTTGAGGCATTGCTCCGCGAACGGCATAGCTAATACAGCTAAAAAAAATATCAATAAGCCCTTCTTTGTTTTGCTGTTCATGGCTAAAAACGGAAATAAATAAAAGGGTTAAAAGAAGAAACGGTAATACGGCCTGCGGCAACCATGCACAAAACGATCATGGTAAAAGTCAGCGTAAAATGTAGCCCAACTGAATAACTTTGAGAGAACACCCGGTCCTGAATTTTCTTACCCAACGAAGGCAAGGTAAAAAAGGAGAAGAGAACGGCAAAAGCCAGAACAGTGAGGTATTCCCTATCAGGCAACCATCGGGTTGTATTGGCGTGCCAACTGAACATGCGGCAAAGATAGCTGATGCCCACATCGAGCTTTTCCGTCTTGAAGAAAACCCAACCTACCAGCACCACGGGGAATGTATACAGTACGGCAGCCCTACCCGCTTTCTGTAGCCATTCACCAAGGAACAACCGCTCTATAATGAGGAACAACCCATGGTAAGCCCCCCAAATTATAAAACCCCACGCGGCACCATGCCAAAGCCCGGAAGCAATAAAAACGATCCACAAATTGAAAAACAAACGCCATCGGGAATTGACCTTATTCCCGCCAAGCGGTATGTACAAATAGTTTCGCATCCAGGTGCCCAGGGTAATATGCCAACGGCGCCAGAAGTCGGTAATAGAAACGGCAGTGTATGGATTATTAAAGTTTTCAGGGAAACGGAAACCCATCATAAGGCCAAGCCCTATAGCCATATCAGAATATCCGGAAAAATCGAAGTATATCTGAAACGTGTAACTCAATGCGCCCATCCATGCGGTAGTTGTGCCTAATTGCTGCACGGGGCTGTTAAATATAGCATCTGCAGTTGCACCCATTACATTCGCGATCAGTATTTTCTTTGACAGGCCAATGAAAAAACGGTACAGGCCGCGCAGCCTGTTATCGGTAGTTTCATATTCGGTATGGTCATAAACCTGACCGGCAAAATCATGATATCTGATGATAGGGCCGGCTATCAGTTTGGGGAACAAAATAATGTAGAGTTGATAATCCCAAAAATTGCGCAATGGTTTGTGTATGCGCCTGTAAACATCAACCACATAAGTGAGGGTTTCAAAGGTGTAAAAAGAAATACCTATGGGCAAAACCAGTTTGGTCCACAACATGGGTTTTACACCCAGCCAACCGAGCACACCATTTATATTTTCAACAAAGAAATTGCAGTACTTGAAATAGAAAAGCAGCCCCAGATTAATGGCCAGCGAAACACCCAGTAATAGCTTCCGGCGTTTGTTGTTCGTTGCAGCGTCCATCTGTTGCACTACATAAAAATCGACAATTGTTGTGCCGAGTATTACAAATATGAATTGCGGAGCGCCCCACGCATAGAAGAAGATACTACCCGCCAAAATAAGCGGGTTCTTAAACCGTTTATCAGCCAGGTAATAAAGGAGAAAGAAAACGGGTAAAAAGTAAAATATAAAAATAAGGCTACTAAAAACCATGGGTAATCATATCGGTTGAAATATAAAGGGCAGCAAGTTACTAGTTTATACCGAAGATTTATGGCAATAATTGCAGGGTAAGTATGATTTTCCGGATGGCTTTTTATTGAATAGCACCATGCAACAGTTTTAATTTTAGTAATATTTATTTAACTTCGTTTAACCCGATTGGTTAAATCTGCGTAGCCTTATGAAACATATTTTATTAATAATTACATTACTGACAGCATTGAATTCCAGTGCTCAAGAGCAAAGGAAGATTCTTTTTATAGGCAATAGTTTGACGTATTACAATGGAATGCCACAAACGTTGCAAAAGATGTTTGATGAACTAGGGCAAAAAATAACCGTTGATCAACTAACACCTAGTGGCTGGGATTTAGTTCACCATGCGGTTTTTCAGTCTGATACTTTTGGTAATATTACAAGATTGCCGAAAAAAGTACTTTCTAAGACAGTCAAGAAAATTCTCAGTAAAAAATGGGACGTTGTGGTATTACAGGAAGCCACTTTAAATATGCTTATTCCGGAGATTAGGGTTACGAGTTCTCAACCTGCAATATTATATTTAGACAGTATTATAAAATACAATGCAAGTAGAACTGTATTATATCAGGGCTATGCGGGCAACACTAATTACCCATTAAAATATTGTCATCCAGCAATGGCAGGTTCTGATTTCGAAGAAAATGGTTTGCATGAGCAAATTTGGAACTCAATTAATGATACTGCTGCATATAATAAACTCATAAAACTATTTTTTTGTTCTGATAGTTTTCAAAATAGCAGTCAAGAATTTTTGTCCATAAAGTGTGTGTACGATAGAGCTGCAAATTTCATCAATGCAGAGACTGTACCTGTTGGATTTGCATTTGAATTGTGCAAAATCAAATATCCTGAAATACCTCTTTATCAAAATATCAATGACAATCATCCTTCAAAACAGGGATCTTATTTGATAGCTTGCTTATTCTATCGATATATTGCTCATAAATCAATAATGAATATAAGATTTTCGTCGGATATAGATATTGTTGAGGCTGAAAAATTACGTAAACTGTCAAATCTAATTACTTTTCAACATTAGACTCATTGAAGAAAATATTTATCAATGTTTATACAAACTGCCTTTTTGTGAAATGCATGTAAAAGTGTAAGATTTGTGACGTTCAGCGAAAATATAAAAATGCCCGACTGTGGTCATGCCGTGAAAATTAGGTGCATAACCTCTACTAGATTGTGTTGGTTGCGTTAATCTTTTGTTGAAAATATAAGACATAAACAACATGAAATGAAATTAATATTATTGTCACTAATCTTATCGTGCTCGCCATTTATTTCAGTAGCACAACAAAAGCATGGATGCAACTTGATGTATCCATGCTTTTCAATTCAAAAATATTTTGATGTGAATGCAGTGAGATATGATGCTGGGCTACCTCAAGGACACATACACCCCAAAAATACAATGGGTAGTTATTTTGGTCTTCAATACGAGCGAACAACAAGATATGGAATGATCTTAGGTGGAGGAATTGCTTATGGTACTCGCAGATATGACATTTCTATTTATCAGGATGTGTCTAATTTTGATCCAGTAGCTATAAATAACCTGCAGGGGAGATTTTACAGTAATGACATTAAACTAGATGTTAATTACTGGAGTTATGTTCTTATGGCAGGCTATAAAAAAAAGGTTTATAGAGGAATATCGATAGTGGCCAAAGGTGGAGTTGGGCTGAAGAATTTTTATGACGGCTCATGGATAAATTCAGAGTATTTTCTTACATATATCGACGATAATACCGGAGCAAAATATAAGGCCGAATTGATTGATATCGAAACTCGATTTGGCAGGAATAAGGAATTTGTAAAAAAAGGTTTTATAGGCAGAAACAGGTTTCCAAAAAGCTTGCATTCTTTTGAAGCATATATAGGCATTGAAAAGGAAATTAGCAAATCTGTTATAAAAAACGTGACAATTGGCGTAGAGGGCAGTAGAAATTGGTGGAGTCACTTGAATGATGGTGAATTGACGATAGGAACAAGCGAGTCGATTAGCAAACTTATTTCGGGTAGGGCAAATTTTTATGATCGGAATCTGTGTATCGGATTGCGAATAAGCGTAGGTTTATGGAAATAACAAAACTAATTTTTCAAAAATCATTTTTAGTGAAAAAATCATTTTTAATAATTGCCATGTTGCTATTGCTCAACTGCCCGGCATTTGCACAGAAGAATTATTATCTCGGCGCATACCAATGTACCGAGATAGACAAAAACACATCAGGTTATTTATATTTATGCATTGATTCTTTTAAGGCAGTGCTTATTGATTACACACCCACAAATAAAGATGTCGGAATCAAAATTATTACCGGCACATGGGAGGTATTAGGAAGTGTTGCTGAATTCAGGTATAACGGGAAAGTGGAAAAAAGTGAATTTTTACGACCTATTTCCTCATCCGGAGACATGCCTCTGGAGATGCGCTTCTATAATCATTATTACATTAACCTTTTTAATGGTTCGTTTAACTCATTCATTATAGTAAATCCCGACCTTATTAATAAATAATATTATGAATTGCGTACATAAAATAATAATGACTGTGGCGCTGTTGCTATTTGTCAACACTTTATCTGCCCAAAATGATGGTATTTCAGTAAAGTCTTGGAAGAAAAAGAGTTATTTCAGTGGGCAATATTTAATGGGCAAAACTGCTATGTTTTTTAACACGGATACGGTAATAGCCAGACTGTTTCTTACTGCAGATTCTTTCAAAATAGTTTATCTTATAAGTGTAAAATCTGGAAGTGACTGTATTATCCCAGTAAAGACAGGTACCTGGAAATTATTGAAGAAAGGAAAAATTGAATTTGATTTCAGCGATGGAAAAATTGTAAGTGGCGTGTTCAATGAATTTATTTTAGGTGGATCAATTATAACCCAGTTTAATTTTGAAGACGGGGCAAAATTCTCACGGGGTGTAAACCCTTCTTTGCCGCATTGGCAGAATTAATATGTAACTAGCAAAAATAACACTTATGAAAACAACCATAGTTAACTTCGTTTTTTTATTGCTGCTTCTGTTCTGCAATCTATGCGGAGCAAAGGGTCGGGTAAAAGTTCTTTTTGTAGGTAATAGTCTCACGTATTACCACGATATGCCGAAGACGGTCCAAAAAATGATAGATGAACAGCACATGGAAATTAGTGTGCAGCAAATGGCATTTCCAGGCTCGTCTTTAGCGGCTCATCTCTCGCAAACTACTGTTAAAGGGAATCAACCATCAACAGCCCTAAAGAAAGGTGAACTTTCTGCTACATCAAAGAAAATACTGAATGAAAAGTGGGATTATGTTATTTTGCAGGAGGGTACAATCGGGTATGTAATTCCTGAAACAAGAAAATATGCAGTAGAAACCGCAGTAGCAAAATTAGACAGCATGATTAAACTTAGCGGAGGCAAAACAATTTTATATCAGGCCTTTGTTCAGGGTACAAAATACCCGGTGAGGTACTGCCATCAAGGGCTTGTAATTAAAGCTCAAGTGGCAGATTTTTCGCTACCGTTGGATACTAGAAAGCAATACTGTTCAGACTCTTTCCTCAGCCATGGCTACGAATTCAATGCTGTAAAAGTGGCTTGTAACGAAATAGCAACAGAAATTAACGCGCAACTGGCACGTGTAGGAGATGCGTTTGAATTGGCAAACAAGGAATTCCCGGAAATCGGTCTTTGCGACGGCGACGAAATACACCCTTCAAAGGAAGGAGCATATTTAATAGCCTGCGTCTTTTATAAGACAATAACAGGCAAAAGCCCTGTAACACTAAAATATAATGGCGCACTTAAAAACAACACTGCCGCAAAACTTAGAAAGATTGCCGATGCCGTGAAATAGCAAGATTTATAACCAAAGTTAGCTTTGAGAAAGTAAAAGATTCGGTGGCCCATTTAATGCTGGTGGGCATGGCGTTTGGAATGGCGCAAATTGTTTATGGGGCTATTGGGCATCTGACTATGAACCATTTGTTTATGGATCCGGATTTTATGTAAAACCAAAATGTAGAGATGTAAATCATTAATTTATGAAAATATTTATTTGTTTATTTGTTTTTTTATTTACATGTCGCAGCTCATTCGCACAACAAGCCGCTAAAATTGTGTTTTTCAGGCATGATTTTGTTATAGTTCGCAATGGCTTAATTGGTACCGGCAAAAAACTGTATTGCAACGGGGCGGAAATTAAGAAAATCAGAAAAAAGTCAATATTTGTTTATGAGAGTACTGGTCTCGCAGGTTCATATTACATGAACCCATCAAAGCGCCGAAAACTTCAATTAGCACCAAAACCCAATTCCATATCTTTCGTGCAGTTGCGACTATATCCTGGGCTGTTAACGCTACAATCCTCAATAAAGGAAGTTAGCTTTAATCAATTCAAAAAATATTATGAACAAGAAGCTTGGTTACGAGCAGAACTTGATGCAAATGGCTATCATTCGTTGGAAGAATTAATAAAGGGGTATAATCTTGTTCAATAAGCGGACGGGAAATACTATTTATTATTGAATAATTCCGGCATTACCATAATGCCGGAATTTACTATTTTTGAATACATGAGAACACTGCTATTTATTTTGCTTACAATAAGTGCCTCTTCCTTTGGGCAAGCCCGTAAAGGCTACAACAGGCTTTACGTTGCTTACACCCCTCAATATTATTTATTGGGCAATTCATTTAATTTCGATACTGATAACAAATTACCTAACCCGATATCAGTAAAGAATACCTACGGGTATCGTTTGGGTATAGACTTTGAGCGGGTAACACGGTATGGGCTAACCTTTAGCGGAGGGTTGCAATACGGTATGCAAAAGCATGATGCCAACATCCACATTGACCTGTCAACTTTTGATACCGATGCTGTAAACACTTTAAAAGGTTTTGTTTATAATCAGGCAATTACCCATACATCTAGTTATACCGCATACCGAATCACCCTCGGCTACAAGATACCAGTAACAAAGAGTTGGGTTATATCTGCAAAGCTGGGTTATGCCGCAAGATATTATTTTAAAGGATATTTCGATTATGGAGTAAGAGATATTACATATGCGACGGATGATTCTACACAAATTCATGTATCACGATTTCTCGCATACAGTACTTTATTGGGCACATTTAAAACCCGTAAAGACTTTTTTTTAAACCGCGGTATAGGGCCTGTTTGGTTATTTTATATTGGTGCCAACCGTAAAATTGAACTCCGTTGGGCTAAAAATCTAGAAATAGGTGTCGAAGCCACTACAACAACAAATTGGGCAGGGACAAGAAGAGGTGGAGATTATATTTCTGTAAGCACAAAACAGTATTGGTGGCAGAACGATATCTCCTATCAAAGTAATGCAGCTTATCACCCCAAAAGTGTTGCAATAGGCCTAAGGCTTGCTGTTGGTTTATGGAAACAGTAGCCCTAAAAAAATCTGGCAAGGTCATGCCGTGAAAACCAGAGATGTATACCCTTTGCTGTACCTTAAAAAACTGGCAACTTTGTTCCCTGCACACAATAATGCTGCTACGCATATAATGAATATGCTTTTTTATCACCCCTCAAGAATCTTGAATAATAGCGGCATTGAGGCTTCGCATAACCTTTTTTCCGCCACGCCAACAACCTATACCAACACCCGCATTTTTAATGTAAATTTGCGCTATTGAAATACAGTAACACAAAACCGGCCGCAAAACAGCTACCCTTACTTATTGGTAGGAAACCAGTACTGGAAGCCATAGAGCAAGGCGCTGCAATAGAAAAGATATTCCTGCTGCGCACGGCAACAGGGCCGGAAATAAACGCCATTAAATTGAAGGCCCGGGAATTTAATATACCCATAAGTCAGGTTCCGGTTGAAAAGCTCGATTACATGACCAAGGCCCAGCACCAGGGTATTGTTGCCTGGACCTCCCTTTTACAATATGTAGATCTGCAATCTGGCATCTCTCATGTTGTGGAACAAGGCCTCACCCCACTCTTCCTCTTGCTTGATGGTATAACTGATGTGCGGAACGTGGGCGCTATTGCCCGGAGTGCCTTATGTTGCGGTGCGCAGGGTATTATACTACCAACTTCGCATGCGGCATCGCTTACCGAAGAAGCTATAAAAACTTCGGCAGGTGCATTGCGTAAAATTTTGCTGTGCCGCACACCCTCCGTTCCGCAGGCTATGGATGTTTTAAAACTGAATGGTATACAAATACTAGGCACCCAAATGAAGGGCAGCGTTCCTGTTTATGAAAGCGACCTTACCATACCCTCGGCCATTGTAATGGGCGCGGAAGATACCGGTATCAGTAAAGATGTACTGAAACGTGCCGATCAACTGATACGCATACCTATGGCAGCCAACTTTGATTCGCTCAATGTTTCAGTAGCTGCAGGCATGATATTGTATGAAGCCATTCGCCAGCGCACCATTGGCCGGTAATTATAAACAACAATTGCAAATGAACAACCACGCACATATTAGCCTCAATCGTTTTTGATTAATCAATTATGGTTTGGTAATTTTGCGGCACGAATTAATACAACCACCCATGATAGAAATAAAAGTCCCTACCGTAGGCGAATCGATAAGTGAAGTAACACTTGTTAAATGGCTGAAAAAAGAAGGGGATTATGTAAACAGAGATGAGGTTTTATGCGAACTGGAATCGGAAAAAGCAACTTTTGAATTAACCGCTGAACTGGCAGGTATTTTGCACGTAGTTGGCGAAGAAGGAGCAACCCTGAAAATTGGTGACATTGCTTGTAGCATTGACGAAACTGCGGCTAAACCCGAAGGGGCGGCAGCAGAAGCGCCAAAGGAAGCGGCACCTAAAAAAGAAGATGCACCTAAAAAGGATGCCGCACCCGCGGCTGCGAAAGCGGCACCAGTAGCCAGTGATGTAAAAGCAACCCCTGTTGCCAACGCTATTATGAGCGATAAGCAGGTGAAGCCGGCGGAAGTAAAGGGCACAGGCACACAAGGCAGGATTTTAAAGCAGGATGTACTGGAAGCTATAAACAACCCTGGTAAAAGAGGTGGCGACAAAGCATTTGGCCGCGAAGAAAAACGCGAAAAAATGAGCAACCTTCGTAAAACAGTATCTCGCAGGTTGGTGGAAGCCAAAAACAGTACCGCCATGCTTACTACTTTTAACGAAGTAGACATGACGCGTATTATGGAAATACGCAAGCAGTACAAAGATGGATTTAAAGAAACCCATGGTGTAAACCTCGGCTTTATGTCGTTCTTCGCAAAAGCCTGCAGTATTGCTTTGTTGGAATGGCCAGCGGTGAATGCCTACATTGATGGTGATTCCCTGCTTTACCATGACTATTGCGATATTTCCATAGCAGTTTCGGCACCTAAAGGCCTGGTAGTACCGGTTATAAGGAACGCAGAAAGCATGGGCATGGCCGATATTGAAATGAAGGTGGTAGAACTGGCTAAAAAAGCCCGCGACAATAAATTAACCCCCGATGAAATGTCCGGCGGTACGTTTACCATTACCAATGGCGGTGTGTTTGGCTCGTTAATGTCTACACCTATCATTAACATACCACAGTCAGCTATATTGGGTATGCACAAGATACAGGATAGGCCAATGGCCATTAATGGTAAGGTTGAAATACGCCCTATGATGTATCTGGCACTGAGTTATGACCACCGTATTATTGACGGCCGTGAATCGGTTGGTTTCTTAGTACGTGTTAAAGAACTGCTGGAAAGCCCTGAACTACTTTTGTTAGGTAAAGACCCGGTTAAAGCACTACTGGAAATGTAAAACTGAATAATATTTATAATTAACGAAGCCCGGAAAGTGATTTCCGGGCTTTGTTAGTTATATAAATCAGGTTAAAACTCAAATTAAAAAGGTAAATACTGCTGCCAATAGTTTGCGAGCAGGCAAGCGCAAACCAATGCCTTACCCCCCAGTTTACATGAACATTTTCGAACAATAAATGGTTGCTATACGTTAAGCCGGAAGGAAAAATGTAAAGGTGGCTCCCTCGTCAGGTGCACTTTCAGCCAATATATGGCCGGAATGATTTTCTATGATCTTCTTGCAGATAGATAAACCGATTCCTGTGCCGGAAAAATCAGCGGTATGGTCCAGTCGGTGAAAAAGCCTGAAGATACTTTCTGCATACTCTTGTTCAAAACCGATACCATTATCTTTCACCGTTATTTTACTATACTTGTTGTAGCCCGCACCTGGTTTGTTGAAAGGATAGTCTTTAGCTTTAATAGTGGTATGCCTAATTGTAATAACCGGACGCACGTCAGGCTTGCAGTATTTTAGTGAGTTGCCTATAAGGTTAGTAAACAGCTGTTCTATCTGGAAAGGAATAACGTGCAATACAGGCAATTTATCGCCAATGATTACCGCATTTTTTTCTTCAATAATAGTAGTCAATTCCTGTTTCGAATTTTCAAGCAAACTATTCAGGTCTGCCTGCTCAAATACCTTTTCAGCCTTGTTGGCACGTGAAAATAACAGAAGGTCATCAATAAGCCTTCGCATGTGGTCTGCAGATGCCTTAATTCTTGAAAAATACCGTAGCCCCGCCTCGGTTAAATTACCTGCTTCGCTATCGTTTATACGAGAGATGTAGGTTTGTATTTTTCGCAACGGTTGCTGCAGGTCATGACTTGCAATGTGGTTGAAAGAAGCTAGTTCGCTATTGGTTTGCTCCAATTCCATATTCTTACTTTCCAAAGCCATGCTATCATACCGCTGCTGGGTGATATCTACGTTGATACCGATCAGATTCTTATCTCCGTTGATATCGGTAAGGAATTTGCCTATGGATTTAAAGTAACGTAATTCACCGTCTTTACGGATAATCCTGAAATAGGCCACGGATGGTTCTCTGCTATTTATAACGGTTGTCTCGCCCTCACTAATCACATGCCTGTCTTCTGGGTGCACAAATTCGGTAAACGATGCTAAATTGGGCTCAAAAGAACCGGGTTCGCAACCCAGTAAGCGATATTGATTGTCAGAATAGATCAATTTATTGGTTGTGAAATTCCATTGCCAGCTACTGAAATCCCCAATTTCCTCGGCATGTTTAAATGATTCGGTAGTAATTTGCAATGCCCTGTTGGCTTTTTTAAGTATGTCCACATCATTAGTGATCTTAACATACGATAGTACTATGATCAACAACGAAAACAGCAACAACATTATTAAAAAAATTGGTGTAAAGCTTATTTCATTTTTATACTTCTTTTCTCGCACCTTGGCATCTAAGCTTTCCACCTTATTCATTTCATCAGCTAGGTCGCTTATCTTATACATGAGGTCCTTTCCCAATGCCATACTTGCATCGAGTTGCCTTTTATCTAACTGTCCTGCACCAGCTTTCTTCAATATATCAGAAAGGTAGTTGAACCGCAAACTGACCAACATATTAAGTGAATCAAGGTTGCTGAGTTGCCTGAGGTTGTCGCCGGTCAACTTCCTCAGTGTACGGAATGATGTATTGATCTTTTGCCGGGCATCCCCGTACTGAACCAGGAAAGTACTATCGCCAGTAAGCAAATAACCCCGTTGTTCCGCTTCAGCATCCTTGGCATTAGACAGTAAATTGGCCAATCCTGCCTGGACTTTATAGGAATGAAAGACCCATTCCGTTGATTCATTCAGGGCAACAGAATGCCTGTAGAATATGCCAGAAATAAATAGCAGTAAAAACAATGACACTACAAAAATACTTCTCGTAAAGAAGGAAGAAGTAATAAACGTTCGTAGTTGCATAGGGTGTGTATATTGGCTAAAGGCTAAGTAAGAAATTTTCCCGGTTCAGGCCATTGGTATGGTATTGCCAGTTCAGTGTTATTACGTCCTCCAGCATTTTCTTAAGAACTGAAAAACTGTTAGGTTTTTTTATATAAACGTTGGCACCCTTAACAAAAGTATCTTCTATGTCTTGTTCCGATGATGAAGTAGAATAAATGGCGATAGCGATATTTTTCAGATGGTCCATCTTCTTGATATCTACAAGACATTCAATGCCGTTTTTACGTGGCATATTCAGATCGAGGAAGAGCACATGTGGTAGCACAACATCCGGCTTGTTCAAATAATTCATCAGTTCCACACCGTCGTTTACCGCATGAACGGCGGTTTTCATTTTAATTTCCTTAAATGCCTCAGTGAAAAACATACGGTCGTCTTCATCGTCATCAGCAAGCAGCACATGAATAATTTCGGTTTGCATGGTATTAATTTTAGGAGAAAAAGAGTAGTTTATAAAAATGGATATTAATTATTCCTGCGTGTTATTGAGGAGTGCATTTCGCCGGCGGTTAATAATTCGCTTAAAGGCAGTTGGGGTGAGGCCGGTGGCATTCTTAAATTGGGAACTAAAGTGTGCAACACTACTATAGTTAAGTTTCCAGGTTATTTCGGTAAAATTTAATTCATCTAAAGCTATCAGTTCTTTTGCCCTTTCAATCTTCTGAAGGATGATAAACTTTTCAATGGAGCTATACGTAATTTCAGAGAACAGATTAGACAAATACCCATAGCTATGATTGAATTTACCAGCTAAGTGTGCCGATATTTTTGAACTAGGAAGTTCATCTTCGAGATATACCATTTCCTTAATTGCATCTTTTATTTTCTGAACCAATATGCTCTTATGGTTTTCAACTACTTCAATTCCATAATTACTCAAACCGGCATTCAGCTGTTTTATGGTATCGGCAGGCACATCATTTTTAATTTCTATTTCTCCAAACGCAAGCATCAGGTAATTAATATCCAGCCTGGCCATTTGCTCCTGTAGTATTTTTTTACAGGCTGTATTGATATCATACTTTATATATAATTTCATAAGCAATTGTTAACCGGTAATCAATAAATAAAAAAGGTTCAATTCAAAAATAAGATTTCAGTGACAAATTGCCTAGAAAAAAACAACAAAATCAACGTATAAATGCATGCATTTATACGTATATAAATAAGTCACCCTTATTTATAAGCTATAAACGAGTCAAGAAACAGCAAATTCATTATTTATATCGGGTTTAAAAACAGTTATCTAGCCCAGTATGTTTGCAACATTTTGTTGTAAAAAATTCTAAATCATCTACAAACAAAAGTAAACTGCGCAACAACTAAAGTTTTATACGATTCCCCGAAAATTTTATAAGATGACCATGTTGAGGAGAAATATGGGGCGCGTAGCCAGCATGTAAAAACTATCGCTTTATAAACTGCCAGCATTGAACGATTGCAGCCAAACTTTACAATAATTTCTCGTGGTTATAATTTCACTTATTATGTTAGCATATCGCAAAAAAACGAATAACAGATTCGGTAATTTTGGTAAAATCATTTTCTTTTGTGTTTTCGTGGTGCTTTTTTGTACGAAGCGACTGCAACTTCTTTTAAGGCATCAATACGGTATTTTTCCAACAGTATATTGTCCTCATATATTTTCAGCGCCATATCCCATTCTCTTTTCTGTGCAGCAGCTACCTTCAATCCGGTTTCTGCAATTAAGTGTTTAGCTTCTGCGCCGCAGACTGATGATGGGTCAACGTCCTTGAGTAGGTCCAAAGCGTCAACATAGTTAGTTGCAGCAATTTTTGCTCTTGCATTAACTATTAATGATTGGCAAACCTGGTTTTCATACGCTGTATATAAGGTAACGGACTTTTGCTGGGCCGCTTTATAGCAGGATGTAGCCTCAATAGGGACACTCATCAGTAAACCGATAGCACCTTCGTAGTCCTTTTTCTTGGCCATATTTTCAGCCAACGTCATTAATTCACCGCATTTATTTTTGTAATAAATGAGTATCTTTTCCCGGCCGGCACTAATGAAATCTATAAAATCCTGATCGGCTGCTGATATGTTTGCTATGGCATTATTTATGGCAGCGGCCCTGTTAGTGCCACTACCCTTCAGCTGCTTATTCAGCGAGTTGATAAGCGCGCCATTATCTTGTTTTAAAAACAAGTTGAGCTCCGCCTTTACAACAGTAATGCTTTGCATGCCGCCATCTGCGGTATTGGTTTCCAGCACGGTAAAACGGGGCTGTATGGAAAAAACCGGGGCGTAACCGGCAGACGACATACCAGAAGCGGCGATTACTTGCGCTATTTTCTGTTCCAGCATACTCGCACCATTCGCATCAATATCGTCATTGGCAGGCACCATTTCTGCACTTAGCGGGATCTTGCCAATATCTGATTCATCTTGTGCGCGTATTATGCCGGCATAAAAACAAAATACCAGCAGCAATAGTAGATTTTTCATGAGTGCTATTTGATGGTGATGAGAATAGTATTACCCTTAATATCTTTCTGTGGATTGAGATTAAGCGACTTCAAGTACTTAAAAAATTCCAGTGCAAACCGGTTTGATGTATAGTTCTGGCCCGTTACCTGATCTTTAAGCGGAATGCGGACATCATCAAATATCATCTTTCTATCAGTTGTGCCTTGTAGATGAAAGTTATTTTTATAGGCATTCTTTGACATCCATTCCTCTAGCTGGTCAGATAAGGGGAGGCCTCCGCCACCTACTTCGCTGGACATTTTGGTTGCAGACCCCTGCGCGAAACTGATATCGACAATTACCGACTTGCCATTGTTCACCACATCGGTAAACTTGGTTTGCATGACATTTACAAAATCGGCAATACAACTTTCAACTGCTTTAGCTGTTAGTTTGCCATAGTCATCAGTAAAAAATTTGCTGCTCTCCCCTACTTTATTGGCCAGCGAATTGCCAGTTGATGCCTCATAGGCCGAAAGAATTACAGTTACCGAATTGCCCGTCTGCGATTGCGTGGCACTTACTTCAACTTGTACATAAATATCGGCCCCAGACATCTGTATGATCTGGCTTTTTATATCAGACTGGTTATCGGAAGTAAGGGCATTATTGTCTTTTGCTGCTTTTAACTTGCCAACAAAGTCAACGGTGGTGAAACTCCGGTTATCAAAGCCTTCCTTCACTTTCGTGATGGCTACCCTTCGGTTTACATCCTGGTCAAGAATCGTGCGGATATCTTCGCCGTCCTTTGTGAAAGGGATCACCATTATTTTGGGTTGAACGGTCATTATCTGCCCCGAACTTGCGTTAGCATTCTGCTGAGCTATTGCATTTAAAAAGCAACACGTCAGAAAAAATAACGTCAGTATTTTAGCTTTTACTATCATAAAATAAAACGATTTTAATATCCGAATTTGCGAATTACCTGATTGTCTTCAAGATCCCTCCTGAGCGCATCAACATTGACGGTCACGTTGAAAGAAATGATTTTTTTGCGCTTCTTTCCTTTCTCCACACCACCATTTTGGCGGGTTGTTGTAATAAACGTCTGGTAGCGCGACCGATAGAAATTGTCAAAATAGTCTTTGTAATTTACCTCGGCTTCGCTTTCGGTAATATCCATAAGGCCTTTTTTAAGCGTTGAGCCAGGAATACCTCTGTAAAAAACATGGTAAAAAACGTACTTCTCCGCCTCCGAAATGGCATTGTCTATTTTCTTGGCAGCACCGACTGTACTTACTGTGATTGTGCCATTTTGCTCGGCAACAAATTCAACCTGAGCCTGACCCTTAAAACAAGCCAGTAATAACAACAGCGTTGCAAGGAGCGTATGTTTCATAAAATTGGTGTTAGGGGTTAGTCAATAATGGTGGTGACCTTTAATTTTTTCTTGTCACTGAGCAATGCAGCTATCGTGTTTTGTTGTGTGGTAACGGTGCATGAAGAAAAGTTACCGTCTTCTACTTTTGCAACCCTTAAAGTGCAAACGTCTTTTTTTCGCGATATCTTTTTCCCATCCACATCAACTTCGCTGATCTCTACAACCTTTAATCTGTCACCCTTCTTTAAACCGAAGTTATTGCCACCGGATATCAGAATTTTTTTTGCAGTACCCGCCTCATCCTTCTCTTCTATTTCCACAATTGAAAAGTATAACGGGAAATGAACCGAAACGAAATCATCAATTTCGGCAGCTATTTCGTGCAGTGCCTTTTGTAGTGCTTTTTCCCTGCTGCCTGAAGAAGCCGCGCCACCAGCCAATGCACCAAAGCCCGCACCTATGCCTACAAAATGCCCAACCACTGCACCACCTACGGCACCTGCTATTTTCCTGCCGTGCCCTCCGCCCTTTACATCAATAGATTCACTACCAGCTACCTGGCCCGTAGTTACATCGATCACAGTAAGTTGCAACTTAAATTTGCAAACGGCTCCGTCATTTACGTAGTCACTGCTTGCTATAGATATGAGATACTGTGCGCCTAAACTTTTACCCTGCTGAACTGTGGTGCCATTAATATAGTCTTCCGATTTTTGTAAGTATTTCTCATTATTCAATGCATCCATGTGCGCACGGTCTACAATAGTGAAGCGCTTGGATTTAACGAAGGCATTGGTAACTGAATTTGTAATTTCTGTTTCTTCGGTAGAACTGAAACTATATTGCCGGTCTTTTGCAGGAATAATACCTACAGTAATTTTTTCCTGTGCGGAACCGGGAACGACACAAAATAAGCAGAAGAAAAGCAGGAGTAGAGGTGGTATTTTCATAGTGTAATTTGTACAAAGGAATGTTATTTCGGAATATTCAGCAAAATTTTTAATGAAAATTCTCCAAAAATCTGTCAAATCTGATTGTCTGAACCATGATTTTTATGATTTTTATGATTTTTATGATAGTCATGATTTTCTCTGAATATCGCATTATTTCGCTTTGACAACTTTCTCAGAAGTTGTCAAAGCTTTGCAGACGCAGGTAACAAAACAATGAACACGTTTCAGATTTGATAATTTTTTGGAAAATTGTCAAATCTGATTGTCTGAACCATATTTTTTTTGATTTTTATGCAAGTCATGATTTTCTCTGAATATTGCATTATTTCGCTTTGACAACTTTTTGGAAAGTTGTCAGAAATATGCCGAAAAGCCTGTATTATCGAGCGTTTCCGAGGATTTGGAAGCAACATTAGTAACAATGGGGTAACAAAAATTATATATGCAGACCTAAGTTGTTACTATGTTTGGTTAGGTAGGAAAACAGTTAAGTCCTACTACACTTCTTATCCGGCAATATTTCAAAGAACCTAAAGGCAAATATACTTATCTTATTGCAAATGCCATGCCAGCTTTTACAAAGTACTTTTTACAATTACATCTGCAATTGCAATATTCAATCATTACATCTGTATTGCCGCTTTTCAATTAGACGTCAATTGTCGTCAGTGACGTATAAATGACGGTTAATTGACGGTTAGCAGACGTCAATTTAGTCATATTGAGTTGTATAAAAAAAGACCAGCCTGAGAACAGGCCAGCCCGATTATGCTTAGAAAATCTTATTGTTTTACTCCTTCATTATTTTTCGCACAATTTTTTCACCAGTAGCGGCATCAATTACATGTAACATGTAAATTCCATTTGTAATTTTACTAATATTTAGTTTTTCATTACCAGAAAAAATGTACGACCGCAAAGCAATTCTCCCCACAAAATCATAAAGCACCACGTCGCAGTTAGCTGCATTTTCGATTGTTATTTCATTGGTTGCAGGATTGGGGTAAACCCGAAGACTGCTGACTGTTAATTGCGAATTGCCAACTCCCGCAGGCCACACATACAACGTCATGGTGTCGTAAGTAACATGCCCGCACAGATCAAGTTTTACAACATAGCGATAAGTTCCGGTAGCGGTAGGTGTTATGTCGATGCCACCTCCATAGCCAATAGCGGTAGTATCACCGAACGCATACCATGTGCAGGGCATACCATCTTCATTTATACCTATATGGTGTTTTACACCAACACCTGTTACTGCATTCCCCCCGGCATTAGCTACTGCATTGCTTTCAATTACACTTACATCATCGATAAGATAAAAAGATACTGGCCCAAAAGAATGAGGATAATGCAATTGGATAGCGTTTGTATGTGTGAAATCCGAAAAGTTCCCAATGGAGATAATTCTTTCCGTCCCATTGGAGATAAAACTTCCTTGGATCTTCACCCAATTTAATGTATCATTAATTATCGCATTATCGATAATTTGAGGAGTAATCGCCATTTGTGGTAATCCACAATGGGTGCTGTCTTGACCGGCATCAATTCCGCCATTATCAAGGTATGCTCCAATTTTATTATTAGCATATCCAGACACTTGTGCAAGAGTTACATAAAATGTAACGCAATAATTTGTACCATTAGTGAGATTTGAAATTAAAT
Organism: Chitinophagales bacterium; assembly: GCA_038228575.1. Lineage (GTDB taxonomy): Bacteria > Bacteroidota > Bacteroidia > Chitinophagales > Chitinophagaceae > Flavipsychrobacter. The sequence continues at coordinate 50,515 of JBBRPD010000027.1, forward strand.
GACCCTGCGTATAATTTCGCTGAGCTGTTTCCCCCGTATAACTATTATCAAAGTACATATTTGATTCGACCATTCCTTTACCAGTGCGAGCATAGTGAAAATAGTCTGCTCCATATGGTACGTTTACTCCACTTGTTGCCGCGTCGGCACAATTATTGCAATATTCTGGAGTGCATCCCGCATCAACGGAAATGCTGTCTATTGTCTGCCAATAGTTCGCTCTTTTAATCTGGTCAATTCCCGTAGGACAAGAACTGTATTGCTCAAAACTTCCGTTTCTCACCAAATTTACCTGCGCTTGTACAAGCGCAGGCAAAAAGGTGATGAATATAATTATCAGTTTTCTCATCGTACGACAAATTTAAAGGTAAAGTTACGCCCTTGGCTATCCCGTAGTTTCAGGAGGTATATGCCAGGCGTTGCGTTCTGTAAATTTAACGGAATTTCAGGATTAGTGAACATTAGGTCTGATCTATAAATAACCCTGCCAATGGCATCATATATCTCAGCCGCTACCGCCGCCCCGTCTCCGTTATACTGGTGTATCATAAAGTTGCCGTTATTGGGGTTAGGATGCAATTCATAAGCCTGCGCTCCATTGCCATACTTTATGCTGTTACCAATAGCCCTGCTTGCGGTACTATCATCAATAATACTGTCCCTTACAACAGTGCTATCTGTAATAATGCTGTCGGCTACATAGGCTCCGCTACCGCAGTCATTGTCAAATATGCGCAAGGAGTGAAAAATGCTGTTGTATAAAGCCCTTGCCCTGTAAACTACAGCGCCATTGGTAACCGGGCATGCACTTGCCAAAGAATCCAGATCAGCACTATCGGCAAGGCTGAAAGTACCCAATTGGTAGCGGATGTACATAGCATAATAATTGCGGTAGTTCTTTACGATAGTATCTATTTCTACAATTGCACTATCCACCATTATTGCTCCGGTGGTGGTATCGGTGCTAACATTGGCAAAGTCATCCACCGCATTAGCCGTTAGCTGCAATTGCGCGCCTGTTATATCCCCTGCGCCCAACAGGCCTTCTATTTGTGCCAATAGAGCATAGCGGCTATTGCCTGCCAGTATCCTGAAGGCATTGAGGGTATCAGATGTGCTGCCCAAAGTATCATCCTGCACCATCGCCTCCCATAGTTCCTGCTGGGCCGTCCAATTGTGTTGCTTATCGAACTTCGCAATTCCGGCATTGCCTAAAACAACATTTCCCCATCCCCCCATGTTAGGATTTACAAGGACAGTACATATAGGGGTGTAAGGAAATGAGGTAACCGCAAGACCGTTGCCACTGCCCGAAGTAGCACCTCCGATACAGCCGTATGTAACCAAGCAATTATTTACGAGATTTTTATTGATAATTGGGTCATAAACCGACCCTGACCTTACCCAAAGAGATGTAGTTAGCGGTGAACAAGCATCTGTAAAGGTCTGAAAGTGACCCGAAGCCAAGCTCCAACCAAAACTACCGGAAACTGTCCATTTATTGGAAGAAGCATGGTGGTAATCACCTTGTGTACCGATAGTTGCTCCTTTTATAACAAAACCCTTACCGCAATTGTTCATGGTATTGTTCATCCATGAGTTGTTCAGGTGGGTATTGTCAAATTGAAAGCCTCTACCTACGTTGTTTACATAATTGCAGGTAACCGTGTTGTTATAGCAGTGTGAAGACCTTATTCCGAACGAACTGTCCCATTTGGTTTCTGTACCGTTGATCATGTTCTTCTGCACCACATTACGGCTGCAATTGGTGTGCCATATACCGAAATCGTTGCTATTCTGGCTAATCTTGTAAATCGTATCATTGCTGCTTGTAGCTATTTGTGAAGTAACTCCGTTAACGTAGATACCGTTAAAAACATCTTTCAGATAATTTGCATCGACATTCACCATGGCAGGTGGCGGGCTACTGCCGCCTGTACTGTATGGAATATAGGCTATTGTATTATCAACCCATATACCGGTATGGGTTATTCCCGTAAACATTGTTGATGTTGGCAAGGTTGCCTGTATCAGGTTGCTATTTATCGTAGTCTGCCCTGCAACGCCCCCATAAATTGGAGTACCTCCATTGTCCATTTTTACTACTATGCCTGCATCATGATTAGTTATACGGTTATTTAACAGTTTTATTGTATCATAATATCTTGTTTTGACATCGTAGCCGATATAATTTGAACCATTGGTGCTGATCATCTGCGATTTTTCACACCTGATATGGTAGTAATTAAAACACTTAACTCCGTACCTACAGTTGTAGAAAAAGTTAGGCGAAAAAGTTGTGCTTGGAAAAGTACCGCCAAATGTATGTATGCCCGGTTCTATGACCAGTTGGTATTTTTTGTTATCGGCAGTTGACATAGATAATCCGGATGGGTCATATGCAAAGGACGCCATGTTCATGAATGCACAGTTACGGGTAATAAGATTGGCGTTATAACCATTTATTCCCTGTATCAATGTATCAAAAAGATTGAGTTCCGTGTTTAACGCTCCTGTGGCAACATTTGCAGTGGAAGGCATGCCTATCACCACACTGGCATATTGGGGTGGCACACCTGCGCCCGCAGAAACCAGATGAATTCCATGGTCTGGGAAATAGCCATCATGGCAAATCAGGCCGGGATAGGGCACCCCGCCGGGATAGGCCGTTGTCGGTGGTCCCGCATGTGGGTTGGCAATATTGAACGGGGCCATATACGCACCTGTGGCGGGAAATAACGTAGCAGGGTTCCAGCCAGTTTTTAAGCCATAAGGCCCCATTGTGCTGGGCCAGTTGTAAGGGTACTGTATACCGGATAATTTAAACAATGAAAAATCCCTTCCAGTAAAAACTGTATTTTTTATAAGAAATTCATACGTTAAAGTATCACCCGGTAAACCGGAAACGGGGGAGTTGTAATTTTGTATAAAAATCCCCATATGGTTACGGTTAAATACAGTATTGTCACTCGTTAAATAATATGGCGAACCAGGTGTCAACAAAGGTGAGGCAGAATTAACACTGACATCTACCGCAAAAACAGCGTCCTCTATCAGTGTACTTTTCCCGGTAGCATTACCTGTAAGGGTGATATTGCCGATGTGCCCCCCGCTACCCAATAGCCGGAGACCATCCCACATTCCTCCGCTACAGGAAAATAGATGACAGCCTTCAAGCTTTAATTGTGCGAATTGCCCTACTTCAATTTTTGCCCCGTTTGCTATTTCAATAACTGCATCAGTAAACTTTACGTTACCTGATATACCAACATTGTTGGCGATGTAATAATTTCCTGCCGGTACATTAGTGTTGATAATACCGCTCGCGCCCAATACAGTAAAAGGACTGCTACTGAAGTCCGTACATGGATGGCATATACTACCCGAAGGAATGGCCACGACAATTACCGTATCTGACGCATGGCAACCTGATATTGCTCTTGTTACTGTGACTATATAGCTCGTAGTCACAGCAGGATTGGCAATCGGGTTGTACACATTCGTTGCAGAAAGTCCTGTAGCAGGTGTCCAGGAATAGCTGTAGCCGGGAACTGCCGTGGTTGCACCTCCAACGGATGCGGTAAGCGGCACGCCAGAACAATTTAACCTGTCTATACCTGCATTGACCACTGGGATGGTATCAATGGTTACAGGGACAGTTACAAAGCAGCCCCCCGTTATCATATAGGTAATGATTGCCGTGCCTCCGGAAATACCGCTGACTACACCTGATACGGGATTGACCGATGCAACCGCTGAAGCCCCGCTTGACCACGCCCCGCCTGTTGTCAGATCGCTGAGGGTGGACGTTGAACCCACACATATGTGGGTAGTCCCCGTGATTGGCAGCGGATTAGGTATAACCCTGATAATACTAGTATCGGCACAGCCTGTTCCGGCAATGGTGTAGGTTATAATAGCTGTCCCTGCCATTACAGTAGTAACCACCCCGGCAGCAGATACAGAGGCTATCGATGCTGAGCTGGTTGTCCATATGCCTCCGGTTGCCGTTCCTGTGAGTGAGGATGAAACTCCAGTTCCACAAAGGGAATGTGGACCTGTAATATTTGCAGAATGGACACGTATCTGACTGTAAACAGTGCTGCTGCAACCGAGTATGTCTGTATAGGTGTATCCGATGGTGATTAAGCCTGATCCGCCCGTGGCTATAGAGGCAAGGTAAGCATCATATGGCCGGAAGGTAGATGAGTGTGATATTACTGCAATGCCTCCGCTTACAGGTGTCGTAAGCCATGTGAACGTTCCTCCCGCTGTACCTACATGCGGGAATAGGGTCATAGTTGTGCTGCTGTCTGCGCAGGTATCGGCAGGCAGCGAAAAAGTGCAGGACAATCCTGAGGGTCGAATACTTATGTCATCAATATAAATGTGATGTGAGTATTGCGTATCATATGGCGCAACAGTATTGCTATTTTTCCAGGGGGATTGGCCTATGACGAGTGTATTTGCAGTAAAGCTGCCTGTATAAGTTAAAGTAGTATCATACAAGTGCCATTCGCTGTCTGGCTGGCTTATCCTGAAATACATCCAAGCTGTTACCGTACTAGGCCAGCCATGCACCGTTGCGGCACCGCTGGAACTTGTTGCCAATGGCGTTGGGCTAGGGCTTAGTGCAAGGCCGAGAAAAGTCGGCAAGGTAGTTAGTGTATAGTATCCTAAAGTGCCCGGCGGTCTTCCTATTTTTACCCAGCAACTTACGCGGTATGATTGCCCGTTGACCAGACCGCTTGTTAACTGCGTCTGGGCGCATTCTGTCACAAAAAATATTCCTGAATAGTTATATTTGTGCGCCAGCATGCCTAAAAAATGATTGTTTGGCAAGCTTGCCGATGTGCCAGGGAAATGGACGTCTGTAGCTGGAGTGCAGTAGGATGATGTTGGAATTCGGTAATCAGATGATGGCGATGTCCGGGAGTAGATATCCGGAGTGGTCGAGAACTCATTCCAGCAATGGACGCTTGAGCCCATAGAGTTATATGCTAATGAGTCACTTCGCTCAAACCCTCCGTTGGACACCAGATTGCATGCATTTGCTATGCAGGACGTATCACTTACATTAATATACACATAGGTAATGTTGCCAACAACCCCAGCAGCAGAAACGGGTACATACCGCAGTAATTGCAGTCCATGGTCGCTGGATGACGGGGTATAGTAAACTGTCGTTGTATCCGTACCTGAAGTATCGCTTACAGTTCCTGAACCAGTCAGTACCTCAAGGCATTTGAAATGACCACCAGCCATTCCCATTCCAGTTGCACCATCATAATCATTACCCATAAGATGAAAACCGGAACTTCCACCATTGATGGCTACTGGTATGCCGGGAGGTGTGTTGTATGTATATGCCCCACCCGCTGTAATGCCGTCATTAATTCCTGCCACGGGCGTACCGCAGGCACTGCCACCATAGTTATAGTAGTTATGGTAAGTTGAGCTGGAAATGGAGTATGCCGAGCCTACTTTATAACCGATATCGCAAAACACCTGCCTTTCTTCAATGGTGGGATGGCGCTTCATTGCCCCCGGATTGGATGCAGCTGAATATGGCCCGGATACCGACCTGTTCGACATCGCGAAATATTGATCATTGTTTATCCTGTTGGCTGTTGCGCTAAGCGGCCAGCCGGAAGGGAAAGAACCGTAACACTCATCTTCAAAATGGCACAGGGTACTGCCTGATTCATAACATCTTGGTGTATAAACCGGAACTGTTACTGTCCCATCAGCATATATAACGGCAGCGGAACACACCGTTGTGTCAGAGAACCAGCTGGCATAACCCAGAGGGCATCCTGTTGTGCCACCGGGAGATAAAACTGAAGATGGGCTGAGGCTGCTATTGAAACCATAATTATACATGCTACATCCTGAATTGGTAATTAGAGGAACTGCCGACTGCGTTTGCAGTTGCCGGTCATATCGGGTAAAATACTTAAACCCGCTGCCCAGCCTTGATAACCCATTATAATTAATTAATGTTGAAAAGCCCATTGCATGCAGAATCTCATGGAGGGCTGTCTGATAAAGGTCAATCTGTCCGGCATGGGTTGTGTCTGTCATTAAATTATTCCAGGAAACCCCACCGCTGAAATCAAAAGCCATCATTCCATGGAAATAGGTTGCTCCCGTCGAATAGGTTCCTCCAGCAACAGATAATGGGCTGGATACATTGGTATAGGCATCCTGCCCTGAATTTGCAGTTATCCAGATGGTATTGTCCACAATGCCGGAGAGTCCAGCCACATTCGGCAATACAAAAAAAGAGGATGCCATTGCGGCTACACCACTTGGCGCACCAGTACTGCCGATATTCCGTACCCAGATATTGATTTTTTGCGATCCGCCGGTCAGGGGAGAAGTTATGAAACTGGAAATGTCGGAAAATACCTGGCATAAAACAGCTTCGTCCGTGGAGCTGCCGCCCCAGCCTGAATCAAAGTACATCTGGAAATAACCAGAACTACATCCTGATGCACTGACCAGCGATGAAGGAGCACCCGAGTAACCTGGCCTCAAACTGGCGGCATAACGGATAGCATCGTCAATGGCAATATCTCCCAAGGCATATGCTTTGCCATTGTTGTCATATACTGCATCTAGTAATCCCGAGGGCGTATAATTGAGGGATTGACCGCTTACTCCCGTAGTGAGCAAGAAAAATAGTACAAATAATCTTGTACATATGCTAGCATCTATTTTTGATACCTTCATTATATTTTTATGTTTTGGTTTACAATTTATATTATTTTTCATTAAAAATTGCTAAAAAACGCTGCTTTATATCTACTCCGGAAACTAAGTTGCACCCAAAGCTATTGTACATACAATTATCCTATATTTCTGCACAGGAATCCCATGTAGGTATTAAGGGGAAAAGGGCACTACCCATTCGATGAACGCTGAACTATGCATTCGTAACGAACAGCCGTTGTATGCTCTAATTTATCGTGTCTCTAATAATTTGGTTGACCTTGATAATGGCTCCCATGTAAAGCGGCAAAAGAACCGGTGGCGGTGCATTGCTGCGGTAAAGAGATGATGTTTTCATCTTTTTGTTTAGTTAGGCTGCCTGTAGTTCCTGGGGCTTGTATAAAATAAGAGGGGCGTGAACCTCAGAGCTATTATTTATGACCGTAGGAACCGCCAAGCCCCCATTGCTTAAATAAAAGATGAAGACACACCCCTTAACGGGTGCATTTTGCATCTTTCTCAGCAATGTATAATTGGCGGTTTTACGATCAGAGAAAGTTAGCTAACGCTACTCTTTAATATGTTTCCTATTTTCTATTTAATCAAATCGTGTATTTTTATTGATGAGTTAAAAGTAGCAAAAACAAATAAGGTTTTCCACAATTGCACAAAATTTAAGGAAAAAAGCAGCTTAAAATGAGCTTTTTTGCTTTTTGCCGCCTATAGCACCCCATATAAGCTTATAGGATCAGATAATCAATTGACTTCAAAAAAACGGGGCTGTCTTAAAATCTTGCTTTTAAGACAGCCCCTTCTGTGGATCCTATGGTACAAATCTCGAACCGGTTTGTGGAAGGTTTGAAGTTTTTGTTATAGTTTTCGCGGGTGTTTGCATGTGATATGACTAGTGTAGAAATTAAGAACTACTTTTTGTTGCCAATCAGTCCCAGTTGTCTATATTCGCTAAAACACATACATTATGATACCTATTCCAAACACAGAGCCACTAAAAAATTTGCCTCCATTTACAATTGCAATTCATAGCACCGGTACTCATTCTTTAATCTTGCCACAATTACCAATGGCAAATGGGACACTAAACATATTGTGGTTGACATCGGATAAAGGGGCGAACGTGAATAATACACATGAAGCAAGATCCACCAAAAGAAATAATATAATTCCAACAGAAATAATTACCCTTCCGCAAGGCAACAAAGATAAACTCGCTTACATTACAGAAAAATATCCCAATCTATCAACTGATGCAATCGAAAGGATAAAACAGGCTATTTACCCTAAAATATTGCCATCTACTCGTCGTTAGTGAAACAGTTCGGTTCGAATGTACCAAAAGGTTACAACACAAAAGCCGCTCTGATAGCGGCTTTTGTGTTTAGTGACCCGGGATGGATTCGAACCTGCATTTATTGCCTTACTAAAAAATCTACTTGAACTCAATTAAGCAAATGCAGAGTATTTAAAAAGTGACTCAAATAATGTTCTTGGGCTCACTTAATACTTTTGCAGCGGCTTTTTCAGTAGGGAAAACCCTGAACTGTGTTCCTCTAGGGTGAAACCTGTTTTTAGTTGTTTCTGCTATACCGTCTTCTACTTTTACCGTAATGTCCGCATCGTGGATGATTTCCTGAGAACCACGCATCTTGCCATCCTTTGTTGATTGTGATATGGTAACAAAGGTGGATTGCGGATAATGCTCCCGGAGCTCGTGCAATTTTGCAGCATCAATACGAAGGGTATCTAAACTGTCTATAAATATGAAATGAAACTTATTGCTTTCAATTTCGGTAGTGATTTCATCCAGCGTATTGATATCAGCAAAGAAAAGGTGTGGGTTGTCTATTTTGTTATTTACAACTTTATCACGGAGTGTTTTGGAAAAACCTTCTTCTCCACTAATGTATACTACCTCGCCAAAATTCTGGGCGAGGTAGTCAGCCAACTGTATACAGAAAGTTGATTTACCTTCACCAGGCTTTCCATGGACAGCCAGATGGAATATAACTGCCGGAAGCCCAAAGAACTCTTTCCACCTGCCCTGAAAATTCAGGCATTTATAATTCATGCCCCTGAGCTCACGGCTGCTCATCAATTTACTATTGGTCTGAATAGTTATACTGCTTTCCGTCCTTTCCTCTTTATATCCCTTCTCGGGTTCTTCCCCTGCTAATTGTATGGGTAATGGCGCATGGCTGGTATTTGTTATGGCAGTTGGTGGTTGCAGCGCAATTGCAGGTTTAACTGTTTCATATTGAGGTATGGATTTTAATTTCAATTGCGCCGCATCCAGCTTTTTCTTTGCATCCAAAGTCAAAACTACTACTTCCGCTTTCGAATTCATAAGGTCTGCTATCCTTTTCCGAGCTTCATTCTGTCTTGCTAAAACCGCTTGCAACTGCCCGTGTAATTTTTTGTCACCTAGTCTTTCCAGTATAGCTATCGCATCGATATTGGCTGGTCTTAGTTGTGCCTTAATTTTAATCTTCTGCCTTTCCATCAATTCATTTTCATTTTGCCAATCTTCAAGAAAAGTATTGCAATTGGCATATATACCTTTCCCTTTTTTGTAATACGCATCTGCTTCTTCAACCAACGCCAAAGCATCTTTATAGGCCTGTGTTTCCCGCTGAACAGGTATAGGTGTAAGTGTTTGGTTTTCAATGCGGCTAAACGTCTCTCTGACGTCTCTGACGGCTATTTCCTGCTTATTGCCCAGTACGCCGCGTAGCCCTTCCAATGGTTGCCCCGCTACCTGCGGCTTATCTTTCTGTGGCAGAGAAATTACAACAGGGACGACGGTCTTACCCTTGTTGGCTTCCCAATAATTAGCCTTGCAGGAGTTGCTGCAAAATTTGGTATCTGCTCTTTTATCAGCCGCAATTGCCTTGCTGCAATGCATACACTTCCTCGTTTCCATAACTGTCATTTTTAGTTGTTTCTGACGTTTGCTGACGACATCTGACGTCAGTTTTCTAAGGCTTTAAAAAGCGGTGAAAGAAATCTCTCACCGCTTTTCGAGTAATCTCCGGGGAAACTTATCTACTCCTCGTCATCTTCATCATCTTCACTTTCAATCTGCTCCCTCAGCTCATCAAGGTAGGCTTCCAGTTCATCTATACTTTCGGCTTCCTCCTTCTCATACCGGACTTCGACAAGGATATCCCCGTCTTCATCTGACCCGATAATTGAATTGTCTAATTCACGTTCTGCCATTGATGCGGCAAATTCCGCCATCACTTCCGATGGTACGGCAAATTCTGCTTTTCTCATCTTGTTTGGTTTTAAAGGTTAAACTCTGTTTTTATGGGTA
>JBBRPD010000028.1:0-58647 GCA_038228575.1 Chitinophagales bacterium
ACAATAATAGCCGGGAGTGAAACTCCCGGAATGAAAAAAAACACGACGAAGCCTGAAAGGCTTCAACACATATAAAATGAAGCTACAAAACACTTGTTATTGCGAGGCCTTTCGCCGAAGCAACCCCACAACACGTTCTTGCAGAAAAATACACCCAACCAAAAACGATTGGGTAACTCCTACGGAGTATGGTTCATATTTGTATGCCTCCTGCTACAAAGCGGTAGCACCTACGGCGCAGTACAGTTACAATTACCAAACAATAACCGGGTCATTGGCAGGCCTTTCGCCGAAGCAACCTCACAACACGTTCATGAGGAAAAATACACCCACCCGACTTTGTCATCCTGACGCAGGAAGGAACTAACCTAAGCAACCAAAAACGATTGGGTAACTCCTACGGAGTATGGTTCATATTGTATACATCTGGCTACAAAGCGGTAGCACCTACGGCGCAGTACAGTTACAATTACCAAACAATAACCGGGTCATTGCGAGGCCTTTCGCCGAAGCAACCTCACAACACGTTCTTGCAGAAAAATACACCACACTGGTCAAAGTTATTTACTTCGACCTCACATTCTGGAGGCATTTACTTCCGGGGGCCGGGACCAAGTGAATGCTTAGCCCAGCGTCCTTCTATTATTATTAAAAGCTACACAAAGTCAGAGCTGTGATAATTTTAATGGCGATTTCCCCCACCAAACGGCCTAAAAAACACCGAAATAGCTAATAAAAACATAAAGTCAGAGATTTTTGTGCGAAATGAAATAAATTCTATGTATATTTGGGTATTATTCATTTTTAATACAAAGTAAAGTGCAACAAGGTACAGTAAAGTTTTTCAACGAAACCAAGGGTTTCGGTTTCATCACACCATCAGCAGGTGGTCCAGACATTTTTGTTCACGTATCAGGTCTAGTAGACGAGATTCGTGAGAACAGTTCAGTGTCTTATGAAGTACAAAATGGTCAAAAAGGTTTAAATGCTATTAACGTTCGCGTTAATTAATATTATTCAAGTTTATCATTTCCAGAGCCCCGCATCAGCGGGGCTTTTTTGTGTGTCAAATATTAAAGCTGCTCCCTTCTCTCTCCGAAGGAGAGTGAGGTGTGGTTACTGGTTGCAACATATACAAAACTCCGTTTTCCCTTATACTACAAAAGCCCCGTATCCGGGGCTTTTGTAGTATAATAGTCGATGTCATTAACTTAAAGATGGGGCGCTCCTCGGGCCCGTCCCCAAGAGAGGAAGAGCAATCTCTGCGGCGTGCCGCAGAGATGTGGTAAAAACTGTTCAGTTAATGACGTTGGTATAATAGTGTTGTTTTAAAGCATTAATATCCGAACAACTCATCTAAAGTAAGTACGTGTACTTCGCCTACTTTTTTGAGGTCGTCGGAAACTATTTTTTTGTCGGAAGCCACTATGCAGTAGGTGTAGGGCTTGTTGGCAATATTATCGGTATGGAATTGCTTAATGTCGTTAAATACCATTTTGTCCATTTTATCGTAAATGCGTTTGCGAACGTCTTCATTAAGGGCGCGGCGCTCTGCTGCCAGGTAGTTGTAAATAACGCCATCCTGTGTTATACGCTCGGTTTCAATGTCCTTCTTGATAGCCGATTTTGCGGTGTTGAAGTTGATCTCCACGTTCGGCAATTCGTTCAGTAGTTCGTTCATTGCTTTGATCGATTCGTTGAACTTATCTGCCTGGCAACCCACATAGGCCAGTATAGCGTAAGGGTCTTCTTTTTTCTCCGGTGTGCTGTAGTTGGCAAAGGTGGAATATGCCAGTGCCTTGCTTTCCCTTATCGTCTGGAAAACCAGGCTACCCATGCCGCCGCCAAAGTAACTGTTGAACATATCAATTACCGGTTGCTTGGTAGCATCATAACCCGCTATGTTGCGTACCCAGCGAATTTCGCTCTGCACCATATCGTAGTTGGCAAACAATACCTCGTTCTTGGTTTGGGTAGTAAAGTTGAACACCTTGGCCGCAGTATATGGCTTAAACATTACCGGCATTTTGTGCACAGTGGTAAGGGCCGCAGTAAGCGCGGTTAATGATGAAGGGCCATAGTACAATACCCTGTGGCTGTAGTTGTTCATGCTGTGCAGCATATCAACCAGGTCGGCACTGGTAATTGCAGCCAGCTCGGCATTGGTCAATACATTGTTGAACGGATTGTCGGCACCATAACGGGCATAGTTGGTAAGGCCCTGCATTATCGCCCCCTTGTTGTTCTTGGCATCGGTGCGCGATTTATTAATGCGTGCTTTAAGCGAGGTCAGCGCATCTTCGTTGGCCACGCAATTGGTAATCAGGTCTTCAAACAAAGCAGTTGCTTTATCAAAGTTTTCCTGCAGGCCTTCTATGCTTACAGTAGTAAATTCACCGCTGGTATTTACGTTAAAGCTGCATGCCAGTTTGTAAAACTCTTTCGATATCTGTTCCGATGTTTTACCTTCCGTGCCCAGGAACTGCAGGTACTGCGCCGCAATAGCCAAACGCTTATCGTTCCAGGTGCCCATTTTATAGCGGTAAGCCATGCGGAACAATCCGTTTTCATTGTTGTGTACATACAATACTTCAGCCGGGCCAAGGTTGGCTCTTTGCAGGTCTTTACTATAGTCTAACCAAACGGGCTTCAGTGGCGTTACGGGCATATTGTTCACCGTCTTCACGAAGTTCGATTGTTTGCCTGCATTGGTTTCTACTGCGGTTATCGATGGCTTCACCACCTTCACCACACTCTTGTCTTCGCCCTTGCGTTTGTATATTACCACATAGTTATTGGCGAAGTATTTTTTAGCGAAATCGGTAATATCCTTTTTGGTTATTTTTGAAATGCGCTCAATGTAATCAACGTCTTCAGCCCAATCTTCTTCTGCTGTAAATGCATTCATTAAAGCCCTTGCGCGCGAACCGTATTTTTCGTTCTGCTGCATCATGGCTTTTTTGTTATTGTTAATGATAGATACTACCAGGTCGTCGTCAAAGTTGCCCGCTTTCAGGTTGTCTATTTCACCCAGCATCAGCTTCTTAACATCTTCCAGGCTCTGGCCCTGCGTAGGGTTGCCGCGAAGCTCCATGTAACCATAGTCAATAAGTATGTCGGTGCCCGCGCTGGCGCGCAGTAATTTTTGCTTTTTAACCAGGTTAAGGTCTATTAGGCCTGCACGGCCATTGGTCAGTATCTGGCTAACAATATCGGCCAGTATAGCGTCTTTTTCGTGCACGCCGGGCATTCTGTAACCTATGGCAACATTTTCGGCATCAGGTCCGTATACTTCTTTTTCTATAGGGGTGGTTATTGGCGCTTCCGGCGTAAAAGTGTACTTAGGCACCTTAGCTTCTTCAAGATGAGAGAAGTAATTATCAATCACTTTTATCAACTGGTCAGGTTCAAAATCGCCCGATACTATGATGCCCATATTGTTAGGCACATAATAGGTTTTGAAGTACTTCTTGATCTCGAGCATGGATGGGTTCTTCAGGTGCTCAATGGTACCGATGGTGGTTTGCTTACCGTAGTTATGGTTCTTGAAAAGCTGCGCCAGCATCAGTTCCGATACCTTGCGGCCATCATTATCTAACGTGCGGTTCTTTTCCTCGTAAACAGCTTCTAGTTCGGTATGGAAAATACGGAACACGGGTGCATGAAAACGATCGTATTGCACCTTGAAGAATTTATCGGCTGAATTGGAGGGTATGTCTTCGGTATACACCGTTTGTTCGAAAGAGGTAAAGGCATTCGTACCCTGTGCACCCATAGCACCCATCAGCTTATCATACTCATTGGCGATAGCGTATTTTGATGCCACACCCGATACCGAATCGATACGGTGATAGATGGCGGCACGCTTGCTTTCGTCCTTGGTGTGGTTGTATTCTTCGTAAAGATTATCAATGGCATCCAGCAACGGTTTTTCCTTGGCACGGTCCAGCGCACCATAGTTTTCGGTGCCTTTGAACATCATGTGTTCCAGATAGTGGGCGAGGCCGGTATGGTCGGCGGGGTCGGTTTTGCTGCCCGCCTTGGTAGCAATGTAAACCTGCATACGCGGCTCTTTATTGGTAGGGCTCAGTATTACCGTCATGCCATTGGCCAGGGTGTAGAACCTGGTCTGCATAGGGTCGTTGGTTACATACCTGTATTTGTAGCCCGCCGCCTTGGCGTCTTTCCAAACATGTTCCTCCTTTGCAGAAGCCGAACCCGCTATCAACAGGCCAAGCGCTATTGATGCGATCTTTACATTTTTCATTACCATAAAAATATTTAATGCAACAAAATAAGGAATTTTGGCGGGATTGTGGTAGTAACGCAGTTGCGTGGCTACTTATACATGGTTACCGTTCGTAAACAAAAACAACCTTTTACAAATTCCTTCTTGTATTCTGCTAATTAAACATATACATTTGTTACATAAAAAATACCGAAAGCACATACCTATGAAAAAAATGACTACAAACCACTATTTCCGCAATGCTATGGTAATTGCTGCCCTGCTGTTACTCACCCATGGTGCCTTTGCACAGGTAATTACCACCATTGCCGGCACAGGCACAGGCGGCTTCTCGGGCGATGGCGGCCCGGCAACAGCGGCCAATATTGATGGCGCTACCGTTGTTACATTCGATGCCGCTGGTAACTTGTACTTCCCCGATTATTCAAACAGCAGGATACGCAAAATAGATGCCAGTGGCATTATTACTACGGTTGTTGGCAATGGCACCTACGGCTATAGTGGCGATGGCGGCCCGGCTTCTGCGGCTTGTTTAAGCTACCCTTCGTTTGTTACCATTGTTAACCGCGAAATGTTTATTGCTGACTATTACAACCACGTTATTCGTAAAGTAGATACTTCCGGCATTATTACCACCATTGCCGGCAATGGCAGCGGAGGATTTTCGGGCGATGGCGGCCAGGCCACAGCGGCTAGCTTATATTACCCAACGAGCGTTGGCTTCGATAATAATAGCAATATGTTTATTGTTGATGAAGCTAATGACAGGGTGCGGAAAGTTACCCCTTTAGGCGTCATCACTACTTTTGCGGGTGGTGGTTCTATGTCAGGTGGCGGCATACCTGCCATAAATTGTGCCATGAACAGACCCGGCGGCATTGCGGTGGATACGTCAGGGCGTGTGTATGTTGCCGATGTAGATAATGCCCGTATTTGCCGTATAGACCTTTCCGGCATATTGATTGAATATGCAGGAACAGCAACCGCTGGTTATGGCGGCGATGGCGGCCCCGCAACAGCAGCACAGTTTAACCATCCTTTACGCCTTTCTATTGAGCGGAACGGCACACTTTATGTTGGCGACCAACGCAATAACAGGGCCCGCAAAATAGACCCAACCGGCATAGTAACAACCATTGCCGGCACAGGCACAGCCGGTTTCAGTGGCGATGGTGGCCCAGCAACCGCAGCAGATTTTGACGGACCGCAGGGCGTATGTACCGATGCCGGTGGCAACCTGTACATTGTAGATGCCAGCAACCGCAGAATACGAAAAGTTGTAGCTTGTACCAATGTTGACGCAACTATTAGTGGTGGCACATCGGTATGCGTGCATTATAGCATTACACTCACTGCAGCAACTGCGGGTGGCACATGGTCAAGCAGCAACACTGCCATTGCCAGTGTTTCGCCTACAGGTGTTTTAACGGGTGTATCTTTAGGTTCGGTAACTATTCAATACATTGTTACCAATAGTTGCAGCAGCGATACGGCTACCTATCATGTAACCGTTTTAAATGAACAAGGCTGCCCCACTATTGTTACTACTGTTGCGGCAACAACCAGCAGCATTGCCGTATACCCGAGTCCGAATAACGGCATTTTCAGTTTAAATATTACCAGCCCGGTTACCGAAAAATTTGCGGTTACCATTACCAATGTGCTGGGCCAAACTGCCGGCACCCTCGATGTTCAGAGTAATGAAAAGAAAGATATTCAGTTGTCGCTACCGGCTGGTGTGTATCTGCTTTCCGCCACCATACATGGAGAAAGAGTAACAACACGCTTTGTTGTAGAATAGCAATAAAAAAACCATCTCAGAGCCTGCGAAATTGTGAAATTTTGCAGGCTTTTTTTAAGCTTTGGGGGTAAACTAAATGATTCATAAATTGCCTGTTGTTATAACAGCCCCGGCCGTTGTAAAGGGCAATGTCATTAAGTTAAGGATTTAAGCCTTAAAATGGTGTTTTGTGTTATGTCACTCCTTCGGAGTTTAACCATATTGCACACTTTAATTTTCTATAATAATGTCATCCCTTCGGGATTTTTCCCTTAACTTAATGGCATTGCCCTTCGGGGTTTTGCCCATCTTATAACCTGTTCTCTATAATCATATCACCCATTCTGGGTTGAACATTCGCTTTACTTAATGATATTGCCTTAAAGGGGGTGTGCATTTTAAATTTTCGCATTATTCTTATTTTAAATAACACCTGCGCGACTGCGCAGACATTGACCTCCCTCTACATTTATGGAGAGGGTTGGGGTGAGGATTTTATTAAGGTAGTGCGAAGATTTGAAAGCACCCTTGAAGGGGGACATGTTATGATGTGTGAAGCGTACGCTAACTACCAAGGCTGTAAATATGCATTAACACTGCCAAATTTCGCTAACTTTACGAATAAGGAAGCACCCATTTTGAAGCCATCTTTTACGATAAAAACATGAAAAATATTCTCTTACTCCTTTTGGTTTTGTTAGCGAATACGATTCATGCCCAAAAGAATTCAGATACGCTTACGAATGCTGAAAAAGAAGCAATTTCCCTAGCCTACCGAAACTCCTGTTTTGGCCAATTGATGCTAGTGGATAGTTGCTCCAAGGCAAAAGACAGCGTAGGTGCCGGTCGCTATTTAATGCGGGTTAATCCGTATTGCCTGTTCGCCGATAACCAAACACCTCAGACAATAGAAGAATACCTTAACAGCCACTACTGCGTGCCTGCTAAAATTATAAAAAAATACGCCGATACCTTTACCAAAGTATTCAATAGAAGCAGAACAACCGCATATACAACATTTGAGAAAATGGCTTTCGAAGACCAAGCCATCAGGGGCACAACAAGTACTCTTGATAGCCCCCTTACAGCAGGACTCATGAACAAAATAGCTGAAACCGATAGTACACATTTCGCATTTTTATTCAAATATGTTCATCGCTATGGCTGGCCTTCCATTGAAAATGGGTCTTTCTATGCTTCCATTATTGCCATACATGATCACAGACATCATGACTTATACTACCCAATGATCAAGAAAGCGGTATTAAAAGGTTCCGCCGACAGACAATTGCTTTTTCTTTTTTCGTATTGGCGTAAAACAAAAGTGAATAAATTGAAAATTGAGTTGAGTAAACGCAAATATGTAACCTTTGATGTAACCAGCATCTTGAAATTTTCGATGCCGGAGCAACTGAATAAAATTAAAGAGGTAATAACCGCTCAATGCCCGGTAACATGGTATTTTTTAACCGAATATAGTAACAAGATCAATGTTGATTCGGCAATTAAATGGCTATTCTATGGTGACTATTGTAAATATCTCCCGAAGTTTGAAGACGCAATTATTGATTACAACTGCCATTGTACAATAGATCAGCTACGCGCTGTAAAGTGGGGGCTATGGGGTACAGAAAACATTTACACCCGAGAAGATACTACAAAGATGCTCATGTACATTTTCTATGGGGAAGAAATAAAATACACAGATTTAGACATTTTATTCGCAGATTCTTCATTCGCAACACAAGCCATATACTTCGAAAATAATAAAGCAGAGATACAACCTGAAAGTTATGTTTTCCTGAATGAACTTACACAATGGCTGAAAAGGAAAAAGAAAATAAAAATTGAAATATCAGGACATACTGACAATGTAGGCAAGCCACAGGACAATATACAACTGTCGCAAGCACGGGCCGATGCCGTTCGGGATTATCTGGTGATGGAAGGTATAGATAACACAAGGCTAACTACCAAGGGATATGGCGCAACAAAACCGATGGAAACTAATAAAACGGAAGAAGGCAGAGGCTTTAACAGACGGGTGGAGCTTAAAAAAATGTAAAATGGCAATGTTTTCCGCTTCTGATTTATCGTAAATGGAAATCAAGTAAATGCACTCTCGTATTACTTTCACATGCTAATTAACCTTGCTCCTCCAGATTTGCCTTTGCCTTTAGAAGTAATGGCAAGACGTATTTTATAACAATCATTTCCAAGGGGCACTCCAAATTTAGGATCCTCAAGAAGTTTAATACCAACTCGGCTACATCACTTTTGGCTGAAGGATACTTTTTAGCCAAGTACTTCAGTTCCTTTTCAAAAGGATCTGAAGTAATGATATTATAACTCATCTAAAACCTCCTGAATAGTTTTCAATTTAATCTTTCCTTTCTTATGAAGAGCTACCTGTTCTACCGCTGTTTCAATATCTTTTAGAATTTTTTTTCCTTTGCAGTATGCTTTACAGGTGAAGCAACTTCAACAAAATCCAAATGCTTAACCAACTCAACGAGGAAATTAAGTTTGTTTTTATTTTTTACATCTAATATAAGCTGTTCCATAATTAACCCGCTATTTTGAATAATAAAAATACGACTAAAGCAAATAGCCATTGTCAAGATCCCCAATTTTCTTAAATTTATTAACACCCGAATATTAATTCCACCAATACTACCCCACCTCAAACCCAATATTGCTAATTGCCAACTGTAAAGTTCACCACTTACCTTTGCGCCATGGCATACAAATCTTTGCAGGCTTTTATTGACGCACTGGAACAGGCCGGCGAACATCAAAAATTAAGATGCCAGTTTCAATGAATTTTTTTTACAGAAATTGTATTATTTTTGTATAAATACTGGGTACATGGCGGCGAAGGCTTTAGAACAGGAAATGAATTTGTATTTTATGCAACTGAGTGTTGCCGAGAAAAAATCGGTAATTCAGATGATTAAGACTTTTTTAAAAAAAGAAAATGCAACGCCTGATAGGATCAGCATAGATCAATACAACAAAGAAATTGAAGAGGCTATTGCAGAAGTTGCTCAGGGAAAGTCGTATACCCATGAAGAGGTAGTGAAAATGTCAGAAAACTGGTAATGCAGAAAAAGATAACATGGGCTTCGATGGCAGTAAAACAATTCAATTCAGCAATTGAATATATCAGGCAGGACTCTCCACAGAATGCTAATAAAGTTAAGCAACAAATTTTAGGCAAGATTGAAAGACTGTCAAAAGGTAATGTTGTGCACAGAAACGACCCTTGTAAAACTAATAATGACGGAACTTACCGTTACTTTATAGTGCTCAATTACAGAGTTAGTTATTGTGAAACAAACGCAGGGGTTATAATTATTCGTGTGAGACACGAAAGTATGGAGCCGGAGAATTACTAAAAATGCTCTATTTTACCTAAACTATTAATATCCCCAATACCCTCTTACCCAAACCCAATACTGCATTTTGCCAACTAGTAAACTGGTAAACTACTAACCACTTACCTTTGCCACATGGCATACAAATCTTTGCAGGCTTTTATTGACGCACTGGAACAGGCCGGCGAACTCGTTCGAATTAAAACTTTTGTTGATCCCGTACTGGAAATTGCTGAAATAACCGACCGGGTATCGAAAACTCCTGATAGAAATAAGGCGCTTTTATTTGAAAATACGGGTACTGATTTCCCGGTGCTTATTAACAGCATGGGCAGTGAACGCCGCATGTGCATCGCCCTGGGCGTAAAACATCTTGATGATGTAATGCACGAAATTGAAGGGCTGTTCAAAACGCTATCTACCCCTAAAAATGGCATGCTGGAAAAACTGGCTATGCTGCCTAAGCTGGGCCAGTTCGCATCGTGGATGCCCAAGGTGGTGAGTGGCCGTGGTGCCTGTCAGGAAGTAGTAATGACAACGCCTGACCTCGGCAAGATACCCATACTTAAATGCTGGCCGCAGGATGGCGGCCCGTTCGTTACCCTACCCGCCATACACACCAAAGACCCGAATAGCGGCATCCGCAATATTGGCATGTACCGCATGCAGGTGTTTGAAAAAGACATGACGGGTATGCACTGGCACAAGCACAAGGTAAGTGCCCGCCACTACAATGAATACAAGAAACTGAACAAACGTATGCCCGTAGCCGTGGCCCTTGGTGGCGACCCGGTTTACACTTATGCCGCAACCGCACCCCTGCCGGAAAATGTAGATGAGTATATGCTGGCCGGCTTTTTGCGCAAGAAAAAAGTAGAACTGGTAAAGTGCATTACCCAGCCCGATATTGAAGTACCCGCTGATGCCGATTTTATAATAGAAGGCTACGTAGACCCGAACGAAGAACTGATTTGGGAAGGCCCATTTGGCGACCATACCGGCTATTATTCCCTGCCCGATTGGTATCCGCGCTTTCATGTTACGGCTATTACACACCGCAAGAATGCTGTTTACCCGGCAACCATTGTGGGCATTCCACCTCAGGAGGATGCCTGGATAGGTAAAGCCACGGAACGCATCTTCCTCGCCCCCATAAAAATGACCATGGTGCCCGAAATTACCGATATGCACATGCCTGTTGAAGGGGTGTTCCATAACCTGGTAATTGCCACCATTAATAAAGAATATGCTGGCCAGGGGCAAAAGGTGATGAATGCCATGTGGGGTGCAGGGCAAATGATGTTTAACAAAATACTGGTACTGGCCGATGGCAAGGTAAAAATTGACGATTACAAGGCACTTGCGCACTATGTTTTCAACAACATAAACCCGGTTACCGATGTTTATTTTAGCCAGGGGCCAATGGATGTGCTGGACCACAGCTGTTCAAAACTTGGGTTTGGCGGTAAAATGTGCATTGATGGCACCCATAAATGGGAGGAAGAAACAACCGAACCATTAGTACCTTATAAATGGAATAGCGCATTTTCGGCTGCTGCTATTATGGCTACCTACCCTGAAGTTACCAGCATCAATTATAAGCTGGCCAAAGAATGGGGCATACCGGTGCTGTTCGTAGCGGTTGAAAAAAACAGGGTAGGGCATGTAAAAGCGGTGCATGAAGCTATTTGCCAAATGCCGGGTATGAATGGTATTAAAATGATATTATATGTAGAACATACGGTAAAAGCCGATGACATTGCCGATGTTTTGTGGCGCTTCTGCAACAATATGGACCCGCGCAGGGACAACTTCTTCGGCGGTGCGGCAAGCAACATAATAGGACTGGATGGTACCCGGAAAAATAAAAAGTTTGATAATTTTGACCGCCCATGGCCTAATATTATTGCTGCCGACCCACAAACCATTGCTATTGTAGACCAAAAATGGAGCGAATTAGGTTTGGGTCCAAAAATAAATTCGCCATCTTTACGCTATGCTACCCAACTATACAGGGGGGGTGCTGCTGTCTTAGATGGTGAGTAGGTGGTTGTGTAAAGCAGGCAGCAGTTCCGGCATATAGGAATTGATGATTTTTTTGCATAACTTTGTTTAACTTTAATTAAAACAATAAGGTGATGAAACGTATTTTAATTGCTTGTTTATTAGTTACAGCCGCTGGTTCATTCCAAAAGGCTCTTGCACAAACGGCGGTATCAGCGGCAGCTTTTACAGCGCAGATCAATACATTAGATTCTTTAATTTCTGTGGGTGATATCAGCAATGCAACCGTAAGGTGGAATGCTATTCACGACATGATGATCTCTGAACTGGGCGCTACAAAGGCGAACATTGCAGCGGCATCAACCGGCAGTGCGGCATCTGCTGCACTTGCGGTTAACAACACGCAGTATACCATATACAATCAGGCCTGGGCACTAAAGCCAAACCTTGCAGCCAACCGTGCAGCGTTACACACTGTTCTGGTGAACTTTGCAGGTACGCTATAGGCGATAACATATTTCAGTAAAAGTCCCGAATCAACCATTCGGGGCTTTTGTTATTTTACCACATGCTTGCCATAACTTAAAAATAAAAACTATGCATAAAAGAGTAACGAACCTGGGCGGTATTTTTGTAAAATGCGATAACCCTGTAGCTACCCGCGAATGGTATGCAAAACACCTGGGTTTCAGTAACAGCCAGTATGGCACTACCTTCGAATGGCGCCATATTGATGCGCCGGAGAAAAAGGGCTACAATGTATGGAGCACCTTCCCAAAAGACACTAAGTATTTTGAGCCCAGCACCAAAGATTTCATGCTGAACCTGCAGGTTGAAAACCTGGAATGGCTGCTCGGTGAGCTCAAAAATGAAGGCATAGAACAAATTGGCGAAATGCAGGTGCACGAATACGGCAAATTTGCCTACATCATTGACCCAGACGGCAATAAAATAGAGCTATTCCAACCAGTTGATGAAGAACACGACAAAATGGTAGATAGTACGGAAACAACGTAATTTTTATAGATAGCTGTGCCACACTTTAAAAGTGTGGCACAGCTGTTTTATGTATAACTATCTCATCGCTTTTTCTTCTTGTGGCTTTTGTGTTTGTGTTTAAAGTGTTTCACGGCAACGCTCCACGTTATTGGTGTTGTAATGGGCATGGGCATTGCGCCCCCGGCAGTAGTAATTGAACCTACAAGAATACCCTGCATCAGTATGTCTTCCATATTCACCATGTTCTCCTTTAACATTATAGTTTTATCGGCATTGCTGTAATACCGGGCGCCTTGTAACGTAACTGCAATAGCACTTGCATTTTGCGCATATTCCGAAACACGTAACCTGTACTCGCCGGCCCGCTCTGCGCCGAGGGCATAGCAGCCGGCACTATCGGTAAGTAATTGTCTTATCACTTTATCCTTGTCAAAAAGCTGCACCAGCATTCCGGGCATTGGCGACCTGGTATCGGCATCTAATACATGCCCCCTTACTACTGTGCTGTCAACAGGTATATAATCATCCTCGTGCGTAACAGGCAGGTTATAGCTGTAAATGAAAGGCGATCTCGCGAAACTATTGGCAGCAGGGTATTGCGCCATAAGCACCGTTAAACCTAATGCCATTGCCATACGGTATAAACCCCTGTTTTGTGTACCTGAGGTAACCAATGGCCTGCCGAGCTGCGTATTCAGGAAGATACCGCAAGCACCATTACTATTTTCCGTAAAGAAGTTGTGTACTGCCGTATCGCTCCAGGTAGTAAAGTCAATTACCGTTTTATTGCAATGCTGGCAAAACTTACCATCCGCAACATCGGTCATTTCATCCCTGTTCTTATGGCAGGGTTGCGGTATGGTTATGGCTATTTTTTGCTTCATGCGGCAGCTGTTTAGTTTTCGGCTGGCTCCTTTACTAACGCAATAAAAGTCATGATATTTTACCGGTTCAAAAAAATAGCAAACAGCTTTTAAGTTGGGAGCATCCCTGCAGCGTGCTTTCGCGCGGTTGCGCTAAGTATAGCGCCAACGCCCATAAACTTATAAACGTTTTACCTCTTCCGGCCCTTTGCCGTCGTGCGTGGCATTGTTCTCAGTTTTAGCACCAAAATTCCAGGTAAGG
Source organism: Chitinophagales bacterium (assembly GCA_038228575.1). Classification (GTDB taxonomy): domain Bacteria; phylum Bacteroidota; class Bacteroidia; order Chitinophagales; family Chitinophagaceae; genus Flavipsychrobacter. The sequence continues at coordinate 13,535 of JBBRPD010000028.1, forward strand.
GAAATTGTTGCGCCGCGGCTATTGCTTTTCATTATACTGTGGTTATACAAGCCGGGCTGCGTGCTTTCATAGGCATTCCTGTAAATGTAAAAAGGGTCGTCCACAGCCAGTCTCCCGGTAAGTTTTTCATGCCACCATTTGTGCGATGCCCCAAAATTCATGAACAGGTTTTGCAGGTCTTTGGTTACGGGGCTGCTTACTGTATTGCTGTTGTAATTCACCCAGCAATCCAGCAGCCATTTACGCACGGCAAACTGGTTGTTTATCCATACGGCCGCTCCAGGCCCTGCATTGTTTACCGTTTTATTATTTACGAGGCCCGCATAGGCGTTATAACTCGCCTGGGCGGTTATCATGAGGTCCCACCACTTTGCCGGCTTTCCGTTATAGCTTACAATAAGCGACGCCATTTTCGTCGTACCAAAATTGACGGGCACGCCGTAGGTAGTTTGTGTAGCAGCAGCGGGCACCACAATATTGCTGAGGTTATCGGTAACTACCGCCCCGCTAAGGGTAGTGGTCAGCTTGCCTTTATACACATGTTTCAGTTCCACATCGTGGCTGTATTGTGGCAGCAGGCCGGGGTTGCCCCGTTGGTAAGTATTATAAAAGGTATAATAGTTAAAAGGGTTCAGCATGCTGTAGTGCGGGCGCTCCACGCGGCGGCCGTAGTTCAGTTCAAAACTGTTATTGGTATCTGCTTTATAATTCAGATAAGCGGTAGGGAATATAGCCGGCATCTGCCTGCGGAATTCCTCGGCTGTTGCCAGTTGCACCCCTTGTATTTGCGCCAGTTCTCCCCTAAGGCCCAACTGCCCTTCCCACTTGCCTGTAGTGCCCAGCGTGCGTGTAGCATTTACATACAATGCGCTAATATTTTCGTTGTAGAGAAAATGATTGGTACGGGTGTTATCATACATCCAGCCGCCATTAGTGTAGGTGTCGTATAAGCCTGAATTATCAACCTGCACATGGCTTATTTTAGCACCGCTTTCTACCTTCATGCCATTGGGTAATGTCAATGAATGGTCGGCCTTTGCACTCCATATCTGTATGTTTATGGGCAGTTGGCTGCGCAGGGTGAGCTGGTCAGGCTGCGGAACCCCATTCTTCAATGCATCGGTGCTGAGGTATTGGTCCATAATGCGGGTAAAAATCAGGTAATCCAGATTCACATTAAGCTCCGATGTTTTACTGAACGAATGCTTCAGGTAGGCGTTTACGGCACCATTCCGCCGTAGTGAAGTTTCCCTTGTACTTCTTGTCATGGTGGTAATGCTGCCCGCCTCATCAGTATTGGTGGTATTAATGGTGCTGTGCATCCCGTTAGCATAATATGCGCCCGTAAGCCCTATGCCTATTGTTGTATTAGTACTGTAATTATAATCGGCTCCCATTCTCACATTCCACTTTTCAAATTTTTCAAGCGGTACAGCAGTCATTGCCGAAGTACTGAGTGTCTTCCCGGCAGCATCAGTGAATTTAAAGTCGTTACTCCAGTCAACAGTGCCTTTTGCATCCTGGTAATTCATACTGCTGTAAAGGTTCATTTTATTAATGCGGTAGTTGAGCAAAAGTGTATTAAATGACCCATACACTTTATTAAAAGTGTGGGCTGTTGTAGCGATGCCATTAAAACCCCGCTTCTTTATTTTGCGCATCTTTATATTCACAATTCCCGCATTGCCCTCGGCATCGTAGTGGGCCGATGGTTGTGTTATTACTTCAACCTGCGCTACATCTTCCGCTGTAATACTTTGCAGATAATTCTTCAGGTCATCGCCACTTAAGTAAGTTTGCCGGCCATCGATAGTAACCAGCACGCCCTGCTTACCAGCCATGGTAATATTGCCCTGACCGTCAACGCTTATGCCCGGTAGTTTGCGTAGCAATTCGAGCAGGTTTTTGCCACTGTTACCGGCCATTGACTGCACATTTATTATGGTTTTACCGGGCGCAATTTCAATTACACTTTTCTGCGCCTTTACACTCACTTCACTTAATGCCAGCACCTTGCGTGCCGTATCAGCTTTCGGGGCTTCCTGCGCTGTAGCTGAGCCAACAGTAACAAAAATGAACAATGGGGTGTTGATGAAAATACGCATTACAATAACTGCTTTAAGTGCTTGCCAAAGGTATAGCACCTGCACTAACACAGAGGTTAATTATGGTTAATCAACGGCCTGAAAAGTTGATACCGTGTGATTTAAAATTAAAATTATATATTGTTGCCGTATTTGTTTTAACATTGTTTTAATTCAATGAATTATCAATGCAAATTTGATTGCTTATGCCAATTTTAGTATTTTTACTAACACAGCTTATCTAAATTTTACCCGAATGTATATACCCTCAGTTCAGCATTATCATCAGGAGCGGATTGAGGCCATATATGGTCTTACAATAGGGGCGATGACCGTAGCAGATAGCATTAATGATATGCTAAATTTAGCGGTTCGGCTTACCGGAGCACGCGGAGGTACTGTTGCTTTCTTCAACAATTATATCGTTTTTACCGGGTCGCGGCTCGGGCATAATTATGGGGAATTGCAGATAAATGCAACTGCCCTGCCTGGCTGCTTTAAGGAAACAGGCATTCTTGTTTTAAATGAGTTGCAAGGTGGTTCTGGTATCCCCCCAATATTCAATGAGGCACCTTCTTTTTCCTCTTTTGCAGCCGTGCCATTAATGGATGCGGAAAGGAACATTACAGGCTTTGTTGCCCTGATGAATGACGCCCCTTTTAGTGCAGATGCGGCTGCATCAATTTTAACTGCAACCGGCAGGCAAATAAATGCACTAATACAGCTCAGCGATAAAATTTTAAACGATGCCATGAACCAGCACCGCAATAGCCTTGCGCAGCTGGAAGGCATTTTTCAGAATGATGTTGATGCCATTGTTATTACTAACGATGCCGGGGCTATTACTTATGCCAACCCACGCGCCTGCCACCTGTTGGAATGGCCGGCGGCAGCCATAACCGGGAAGCCTTTTCTGGATACCTTTATACCTGAAGATTTCAGGAATGCTGTAGCGGAAGGTCGCAACTTGCTGGAGGGTAATTCAGTTTCACAAACATCTAATCCGAATATGGAAATAAGGGCACTGACCCGTTCGGGTGCGGAGCTGGATGTTGCCATAGGCATGTCTTATTTATCTATAGACGATAAGCGTTACCTGATAAGCTATATCAGGAATATTACGGACCACAAATCGGCCGCCCGGAAAATTGACGAGCAAAAAGCCTTTTATGAAACCATACTGAACAAACTACCAACCGACATTGCAGTTTTTGATCCGCAGCACAAATACCTGTTTGTTAACCCCGGCGCTATAAGCGACGAAAGCCTCAGAAAGTATATTGTTGGCAAAGATGATTTTGAATATGCAGCTTACCGCAACCGTAGCGAAGATGTGGCGCAGAGAAGGCGCGACAGGTTTCTGCAGGCCGCAAATTCTGACGTTGAAATAAAGTGGGAAGATACGTTGTATGACCCTGAAGGGGTGCCCATAACCCACCTCAGAAGATTGTTCCCGGTAAGAAATGAACAAGGTGAATTGTTGATGGTTATTGGCTACGGTATTGATATTACAGAACGTAAAATAATGGAAAATAAACAGGCGATGCTGGTTAAGCAACTGTCTGTGCAAAACACGCAGCTAACCGATTTTTGCAATATTGTTTCGCACAACCTGCGCGCACCGTTAGTGAACATGTCCATGCTTGTTCAGTACATTGAAGAAAGCGAAGATGAGACAGACCGGATGGAATTAATAAAGATGCTGAAGCCGGTGGTTGAAAACCTGCATGGCACATTTGGCGAGCTGGTAGAATCGATACAGATAAAGCAAGACCATGAGGTACTGTCAGAGAAAATATTGTTGGCAGATTGTGTTGACCGTACGCTTAAAGAACTGAAATTTGAAGTCAATAAATCGCAAGCCGAATTCCAGGTCGATTTTAGTGAAGCCCCGGCAATACTGTTCCCGTCAAAGTATCTATTCAGCATCATTCACAATTTGCTCAGCAATGCATTGAAGTATCAATCGCCGCAAAGAAAACCTTTAATAAAAATAGCTACGAAAAAAGTAAATGATGATGTAATATTGTCGGTAGCTGACAATGGTTTGGGAATAGACCTTGTGAAGCACGGCAAAAATTTCTTTAAAATAGGCAAGGTATTTCATAAGAACCCAAATGCTAAAGGTTTTGGTTTATTCATGACCAAGACACAGGTAGAAGCAATGGGTGGTACTATTTGGGTGGAAAGTATGCCCGATGAGGGGTCTACTTTCTTTATTGAATTTAAAAACCAGAAATTCTAGGCAGTTATGAAGAGCATTTTTCTTGTTGACGATGATAAAATATTGGTCTACCTCACTATAAGGACGATAAAATCGGCCACTACTGAAACAACATTTAAGGATTTTGGAAATGGGCTTGAGGCAATTGACTATTTAAAGTCGGTGGCCGACAAAACAGATCTGTTGCCTGATATTATTTTGCTGGACCTCAGTATGCCTGTAATGGACGGTTGGGAATTTCTGGAGGAGTACACCAAGCTGGAACCGAGCATACAAAAGAAAAACAAGTTGTACATCTTCTCTTCCTCAATTTCCCCGCACGATATAGAGCGTGCCAAAAACATAAACCTCGTTTCTGACTTTATAATAAAACCGCTGAAAAAAGACAGGATCATAGATATGGTGAACTTTTGCTAAACCTGATGCAGGCTTTATTAACCACATATTAATATAGATATTTTAATTTATTTTTTCTTTCATTTTTAAAATAGTGGCAGGGTTTTTGTGGTAAAGATTTTAACACAACATACACTTATGAAAGCCACATTATTTTATTTATTTGCCATACTCTTTACTGGAACAGCTTTTGCGCAAAACATGGTACACAACCCCAATTTTGCCCTATATTCATCTTGCCCTACCGACGGCAGCCAAATAGACTCTTGTACCTATTGGCGAAATGGTAATTATGGTACGAGTGACTATTTCAATAGCTGTGCAACGGGATTTATTGATGTACCCCAGAATTTTTCTGGCTATCAGAACTCACCTGTAAATGCCTATGTGGGGTTTTACACATATGCGACTGACTCCAATGTTGCGCCTGATTATAAGGAATATATAGCTACTACCATTACTCCCCTCCAGGTTGGTGCAACGTATAAGGTTGAAATCACTGTTTCACTCAGCGACTCATCATTGTATGCTACTGATGGACTGGGTGTGTTTTTTTCAGTAAGTCCATATCCAAAATCAACTATTTCGACTCTTCACGTTACTCCCCAGGTAAACTATAGCAGTTATGGCATCATTACCGATAAAATAAACTGGGTAACGCTAACCGCCAATTTCGTCGCAGATTCTGCATATCAAAATATTATTATTGGCAATTTTAAGCATGATAGCATCACCAATCACTCCCTTTGCGCATACCATTGCGGCTTTCGTTCCTTCGATTCTGATAGCTTCGCCTATTATTATGTTGATTCCGTAACTGTTATCAGGACGTCTCCGGAACTCATCAATACAACAATAACAAGTCCTTCTGCAACCCTTTCGCCAAATCCCTTCACGGAAAGTACTGTTTTACATATTGCAGACCTTCCTTCGGGGCCAGCATCACTGCATATTTTCAATGCGATTGGCAGGGAAGTGTACAAACTGGAAAATATAACGGCCGCTGATACTAAAATTAGCAGGGACAACCTTGAAAACGGCTTGTATTATTACAAACTATACCATTCCCAAGGTATTATAGCAAACGGAAAAATACTTATTAATTAGGTGCTTTGTCTGCTGTGCCGTATTGTGCTGGTTATCAAATATCACACAAAATATATGTACCTTTGCGCCCGGTTACATACAAAATAACCGTCGCCCTAAACTCAAGCTATGTGCCTTAAGAAGTCTTTAATCACTTTTGTTCTGCTTATTGGCTGTTTTGCCGGCGCATTGGCTCAAGGCTGCGATACTGTTTTCCTTGCCGATTCGTTCAGGGTATGCAGGGGCGATGATATTCCTCTCAAAGCAACCGTAAAAGGTTCTATACCCATTGATAGCGTTTCCTGGATTCCGACTACCGGCATGTCAGACCCGCACTCGCTCACCCCTACCCTGCATGCAACTATACCTGGCTATTATAAGTGTATCGTCATGAGCCCGGGCTTCGCTAATCTTATAGTTAACGGCGACTTTAGTGGCGGCAATACCGGCTTTACCAGCGATTATACATACGGCGGGCTCACCCCCTGTGCAATTTGCCCGGAAGGTAACTATACGGTTGCTAACAACCCGGCTTCCGTTTATACAGGGGCGGCTTCTTTTGGCGACCATACCACCGGCACAAGTGGCTTCTTGCTGGCCAACGGTGCTACGACGGCAAATACCGCCTTTTGGAAAGAGACGGTAACCGTGAAACCCTTTACAAGTTACCGAATTGGCGGTTGGTACGCCTCCTGGAACAATGATGCGGGCTCTTTGCCGCCGCCTATTATAAAATTTGTTGTGGATGGCACCAGTGTTGGCCTCGATACTAACCTTGGTACTGTTGGCGTTTGGAAGTATTTCACGTTTGTATGGACCAGCGGCGGCAGTACTACAGCCAACCTTTCGCTTATTGACTGGAACAGGTTTGCAACCGGCAATGACTTTGGTGTGGATGACCTTACTTTTCGCGAAAAAGATGCGTGTGCCGATACGGATAGCGTACTCATTTCTTTTATCCCATCTCCTACTATTGATGCCGGACCTGACAGGCGTGTACTACAAGGCGATACCATTTGCATAAACGCTACTGGTACGCTTATTGATGCCCTTGGCTGGACACCCAACCCTGCACTCAGTTGCGATATATGCCTTAACCCTACCATTACATCGTCAAAGTCTGATAGCTACATTATTACCGTAACTGCTACTACTGGCTGCAAGGCAAGAGATACTGTTAATGTCACCGTTTTTTGCGATGGCAGCAGGGTATTTATACCCAATTCATTTTCGCCCAATGGCGATGGGGAAAACGACATCTTCTACCCCCGGGGCAAGGGCGTAGGTACACTTAAATCATTTATAATCTTCAATCGCCAGGGGCAAAAAGTTTTTGAGCGCAGCAATATTGAACTCAATGATATAACTGCCGGGTGGAATGGCAACTACAAGGGCGTTACACTGCCCGCTGACGCTATTAACGGAAAGCTGCTGAGAACAGAGGTATTCGTTTACGTTATTGAAGCCGAATGCGCCTCGGGAAGCCCTGTTACTATTAAGGGAGATGTTACCCTCTTCCGATAGTATTTCTTTACGCCTTACACGATCTTACTTATAACATTGCCTTTGCGCTTATAACAAGTGCCTTGAGCGAGCCTACGATTTCCTTTTTATTTTCAAAGGCCACCACTACGGCTTCATCGTTATAAGCACGGGTAGCTTTCGCTTCTTTTTTACTTTTACTGGTATTTGCAAAACCAGCAAGGTTGGTCATTGCTATCCGGCTATCGCGGTAGCTACCAATATCAGTTGCCAGTTGCGCTATTTGTTTCAGCGGCCATTGCTTTACCAGCTTTTTACCTTCCGGCCAGTCTTCCTTTACAATCTCTGTAACATACAATATGTCTTTCAGTAGCTTGCGCAATTCGTGTATACGGGCATCCGTAAGCATAACATCGCGGCTTATTTTGTTTACGGCCTGCATATGAGCTACAAGGTAGGTGGTGAGCCGGGCAATTGTCAGTTCTGCAAAAGACGTGTCATCATAACGGTTGCTGAACCGTTCCATTTTCTTGGGTGAATAGTTTGCGTGCCACTTCTTTTGGCTTGCCTTTACATCATCGTTAAGGCGGGCAATATAGGTGGGCACCGCAAGCTGCTGCTGCACAAGGGAAGCCGTCTGCAACTGTCCATCTCTTATTTTACCCAGTGTTTTGTAAACACGTTTAACATGCTTAGGTATTTTCAGCGTGGTTTGCCCTTCGTTTGTTGCTAAAAAACCTATAAATGCCCGTAGCGACTTTAACTGAACCCTGAATTTATGAATAGACTCTGCGGCAAAGCCATCCTGCATATCTATGCACAATTCGGCCATTTTAGTGGCTTTTTTTATGGAGTATGGCCCTGATTTTTGCAGGTTTCATGTTTAAATTCTGTTGCCCACAGCAAGTTACAGCTTTTTTAATGACGCGTACAGAACAGAAATAAGACAGACCTGTAAACAAAAATATTTGTAGAATTTTTTGGAATATTCATTCCAAAATTATTACCTTTGTACTGTGGATAAGCGGGAACAGATACTCAAGGCTGCTATGTTGCTACTGATAGAAAATGGCGTACAGGCAACCCCAATGTCGGCAATAGCCAAAGTGGCGGGTGCCGGTATGGGTACTATCTACAACTACTTTCCCACGAAAGAGGAACTTATCAACGCCATTTACATTTATATAAAGCTAGATGAGATAAAGGCCATTAGTGCCCCTTTTGAAAATGACTCTATAAAGAAGCAGTTTGAGCATTTTTACCGTGCCCTGGTCGGTTATATGCTGAATAATGTGCAGCATTTCAGGTTTATGGACCAGTTTCATACCTCGCCTGTAATTACTGATGCAACTCGGGAAGAAGGCGCACAGGCCTTTGCCAAATATACCCTTGTGCTTCAAAAGGGGCAGGAGCAGGATATTGTGAAGAAGATAAGTATAGAAGAAATGATGCAGTTCATTAACGGCGGCCTAATGGGCTTTGTGCGCTGGTCGGTAGCTACCGGCAAACCCGTTACCCCTGCTATGCTGGATAATCAGTTGCGTATAGCTTGGGATGCCATAAAAGAGTAACTTTTTTTTAACTATAAAATGGAATGAACATTCATTCTTAAAATCTGAATTTTTAAATAACAAAACCCAAATTTTAAACTCCAAAAACAAATTTCAAAACAAAAAAAACGAAACAAAATGAAAACGATCTTCATTACAGGTGCATCAACAGGATTAGGAAGGGCTGCAGCCCTATTGTTTGCCTGCAAAGGCTGGAAAGTAATAGCCACTATGCGCACCCCTGAAAAAGAAACAGAACTGGCCGCGCAGGCCAATATTACGTTATTACCGCTTGATGTAACCAACGTACAGCAAATACAAGAAACCGTAAGCAAAACCCTTGCTATGGGCGATGTAGATGTGGTGTTCAACAATGCAGGTTACGGCCTGGTTGGGCCGCTGGAAGGCATAAGCGACGACCAGCTTACCCGGCAGATAAACACTAACCTTTTAGGTGTTTTAAGGGTTACACAGGCGTTTATTCAGGCTTTCAGGGCCAGGAAAAGCGGCTTGTTCATTACTACCACTTCAATAGGCGGGTTGGTAACCTTCCCGCTCAATTCCGTGTACCATGCCACCAAGTGGGCATTGGAAGGCTGGAGCGAAAGCATGGCGTTTGAACTGAAGCAATTCGGCATTGGTATAAAAACAGTTTCACCGGGCGGTATTAAAACAGATTTCATTAGCCGCTCGCTGGATATGGGTAAGCATGAAAGCTATGATGGAATGGTTGAAAAAGTATTTGCCGCTTTCACCAACCCCGAAAGAGCAGCCAACCATTCCACCGCTGAACAAATTGCGGATGTGGTTTACGAAGCAGCGACTGATGGCAAAGAGCAATTGCGCTACGTTGCGGGTGTTGATGCCAAAGCCACTTATGCCCAACGCCTTGCAGTAGGCGATGAAGCCTTCAGAAAAGGTATAGCACAGGTATTTTTGGGTGCATAAGACTTACGTATAATAGCAATGTTGTAAACGGAGAGCTCGGGCTCTCCGTTTATTTTTGTCTGTAAAAGACTCATTGTTGTCCTACAAAAGGCCTACGCTTTCATTTTTACCGGCACATTTTTCTGCCCCGGGGCAGGGTAATAAACTATGGGGATTTTCGGCTTCGCGCCGCCTTTATCCACACAAATTAATACGCTCACCTCGTATGTGCCATCAGTAGCGTACCCAATACCAATTTCATTAAGATCGGGCTGCAGCAGTGGGATCCTGTGATAAAATGCAGCCAGCCAATCGTCAATTGCCTGCGTGGGCTTTACAAAGTGAATCACGGAACGCTTGCCCGCATCCGCCCCCTCCGGGCTGTATCCCGGAAGATCTTCAAATTCCTGGTGCGCCAGTAAACCGGCGGTTTTTTCGTGGCCCCTATTAACCAACAGATATTTTGCATGTTTACCGCATGCTATACTCAACGCAGCCGATAGCTTTACTGGCTTTAAGCCAGCTTCCTTCCTTGCCAAATTAAGCTTCTGGAAGCAGAGCTCATTAGCATCTGTGTGCTGGGCATATAACCGGCAACAAACTAACAACAGGAACGCCAAAACGATCTTGCACCCTGGCAGTACTTTAAGAACCGTGTTCATATTCAAATTTACTACAAAAAGCGCACCCCAGACCTTTGCGCTTCAGGACGGCATTACGGGCTTTACCTGCCCAATTGAAACCTAACGCTACGCATTTACGTACTTAATGTATTAACAATCAATGTAACCCGCAAGGGAACTATTGTTGAGCAAAAAAACTACTCCATGAAAACCTTCCTCACCTCCGTTATTGCCTGCCTGATGCTTACCGCATTTACAACCAGCGCACAGGACAAAAAATTCACCTCCAGCGATGAGGCCGTCAAATTTATTAACGAGATCTGTAAAAAATACTGGCTCATTAATACCAAAGAGGGCGACCTGTCGCGCGAAATAACCGTATACCAGCATGGCTGCCAGTTGTTTTTTAATGAAACCAGTGTTATGAAAACAAAAACTGAACCTGAAGGCGGCGAAGCCTACAATACACTGATCAGCGTGAACCTGAGAAAGGTAAAGCAGATAGGTAATTTCAACATGATAGAATTTGCCGGTGGCAAAAAAGACATAGTTACGCTCAATACCCGCGGCAACGCACTATTCAACAGCAAGGGCGAATACAGCAGCCGCTACCGTGTTGCGCTTGACTATGCCAATCCCGTACTTAAAAATACGCTCTACGACCTCACCACCGCTGTTGATTACCTGGTAAAACAATGCCACGCCAAAGCGGTTAAAAAGGGCAAAAAGAAAGTGCATCATAAATAAGCGACTTGCGCCGCTGCTAATTCCTTATCCTTCTCAAAACATTTGCTTCGCGAATAATGAGCGGCGCACCTGTGCGTGTACCCCTGCCAATCAATTCGGCTTTCGAAACCAGCATCAGCGGCCCAAAGTCGTGCACGGAAACTTCCTTTTTACTCTTCAGTGCATCGACCATTATTGCCCTGAATGCGTCAATTATCTTGTTCGCATCATCATGCGAAATTCCGGCATTGCATGCCACTGTGCTAATGAGGTCAACCTGATTCATGCTTAAAAAATTTTCGGGTCAAAAATTTCAGACTGCTTTCTTAATCGCTTTCAGAGTGGTGCTTAACAAGGCTTATTTACGGTGCATGTTACCTATTTTCCTAAAAAACATGTAAAAGTTGTTACAGATATGAGCTATGTTGGGGTAAAGAAATTTGTTATATAAAAATCTAAAGCGTAATTAGTTGACAGTTAATATGTCTTAGAATTGTCATTTTGCGATTTACGTATTATACGTAAATATCACATAAAGTACTTTGACAGTGTAATCTTTTTTGAACGAGCGGACATGGGTAATGGTATCGTTCGTATTTTAGCCTCTCAAGTTCCCCGGAACTGATTTTTAAGTTTGTAAGCATCTTCTGTGGGTCGTATCTTAAAGATGCTCACTTTTTTTATTACAGGCAACTTTGCACATTTTTACCCGGCGCAAATTATAAACACGATTTGAGCAGATCACAATGGTGCGGGCCACCTAACCACCCATTGGCTGGCTATTCTGAAAATTGTCTTCGTCCTTTTTAAACTCCAGTTTGCCAAATTTATACATAAAGCTCACACCAACGGAGCGGTAAGGCACCATGCGTTCGTAGTATGATGTGTAGTTGCTTGTGGTTATGGTGGTAACCTGTTTGGTGTATTCGTTAAAAAGGTTGGTGGCAGTAATACCTATGCTGGCATTCTTGTTCCAGAACTGTTTTCTGAAAGCGATGTTGTAAGAAATATTCTGCGGCGATTTACCTTGTATACTGTTAGATGCTGAGTTATAATTACCAAACACTTCGCCAACAAGGTTGTGTGCAAACTGGTAAGTCGCATTGAGGTTTATGCGAAACCTGAAACCTGCATTAATGTTGCCGCCGCCTATGCTGGTGGCCAAATAGCGGTGGAACAGTGATGCATTACTCCTCAGGTTTAGTTTTTCTTTAAACGCCCACGAACCTGAAACTGAAAGGCCGGTATTGTATTCGGTACCCGTATTAAATGTGCTGCTTACCGATACATTATGGTATACCGTATCGCCCGCCGCATAGTCGGTATAAAATTGCGTCAGTGGTTTATGGTCTTGCATGTTAATTCGCTCTACCAGGCCTATGTATAAGTTACGCCCCCTGCCCATATTATTGTTGTAGCCCAGTTCGCAGTTATTGCCTATTTCAGGCATCAGGGCAGGGTTACCGGTTTGCAGATTGTATGGGTCGGCACGGTTAATGAACGGATTAATGTCCCGGTAGTCCGGCCGTTCCAGCCTGCGAGAATAAGAGAGTTTCAGGAATGAATTCTTAAAGTCGTGCGATAAAGTTACCGATGGCATCAGGTTATTATAAGCGGGTACTGTGGCCACAGCATTATCAATTTTAGTTTCGGTGTGCTCAAAGCGAAGGCCCGTTTTTACCTTCAGAAATTTAGATGCAGCAAAAGCAGCAGCACCATAAACAGCATATATCTGCCTGTCGTAAGTTAACTGGTAACTTTGGCCGGGGTCTGCTACATAGGCATTGGTGACTGCATCCAGGTTTTGGGCGGCTGCATTGCTGGTAATATTGGCCAATACCACCTTGGCACCCGTTTCTATACTAAAGTGTTCTGTAATGGTTTGGGAATAGTCTGCGGCTATATGCTGCTGCCTGTCCGTACCGGGATTGTTGCTCAGCGAACCCATGTAAGGTGCTGCCATTGCCTGATAGCGGGTTGCCTGCGCGTAGCTGCTATTGGGGCTGCCAATACTTGCATTGTACGCCAAGGTAAACTCCTGCCCTTCCTGCTTAAAGTTCTTTTTATAATTAAGGCTCCAGTCGAGCGAAGGCTGCGAAAAATTGTTTTTTGAAGCGCGCGTTGTTGCCATTTCGTTGATGCCGGCAGAATCGGTATAGATATCATTGTTTCCCGTATAGCTGTATTGGTATTTGTTGTAACTCAAAGCTGCATACAGGTTATCTTTCTTCGTTATGGCCCAGTCGAGGCCCGCCCCGGTATAGTAGCCCATTCTGGTCGATTGGCTGAACCCTTGCTGGTACATGTGGCTCATTGCCCCTGCACCGTCGGTGGTGGTTCGCTCCTGCGTAACAGGCGTTCGGGTGGCCAATTGGCCGTTGCCGCTGAAATAAAAATTAATGCCGATATTATTCTTGCGCAGGTTCAGGTTAGCCGAGCCATTTTCGAAGCGTGTACCTCCCGAAAAATTGACGTTGGCATTGAAGCCTTGCATCTTGCTATCTTTAAGAATAATATTTATAATGCCGCCCGTGCCCTGTGCATCGTACTTAGCTCCCGGGCTGGTTATTACTTCTATACTTTTTATCTGGCTGGCGGGTATTGCCGCCAAAGCATCGGTTATGCTGTTACCAAAAACACTGGAAGGTTTGCCGTTTATCAGGAAACGGATATTGCTGCTACCCTGCAATTCTACATTGCCGTCAATATCTACATTTACCATCGGCACCTTTTTAAGTACATCAATGGCTAAGCCACCCTGGCTGGTAATATCATTAGCCGCATTGTAAACGAGTTTGTCTATCTTATTTTCTATGATAGGTGCGCTGCCGGTTACTGTTACTGTTTTAAGTGTCTGGCGCATAGGGGCCAGCATAAATACAGGCAGTGTAATATTTTTACCATTTATCTCAATGCTATCTGCATGGCTTTTTCTGTAACCGATAAATTCTGCAGTTACCAGGTATTTACCTGCCGGCAGTGCTGCAACCATATAAGCACCCAGCGAATCGGTTATGGCGCCGTTTATCACCTTCAGGGTAGCCCTATCGGTTACGGTAATAGTTGCATATTCCAGCGGTTCATGGCTAACGGAATCCAGCACCTTGCCACTCACCTTGTTGGTGGTTTGTGCCTGGCTTAAAACCGCATTGCTCAATATAAGTAGCAGATAAAAATAAATTCTCATTGAGCGCTCTTGTAATGGAGTGCAAAAGTAAGTGTGTTTTATAATATTAAGCTTAATTAAACGAGACTTACGCAGGCAGTATGCCAACATTAATTTTATTAACTTGCGTAAACAAAGATTACAGAAACCCGGTCTTTCACCCAATAGAAACTTCCCTCATGTCATCGTTCAAGCTAGTTCTGTTTATTTCCGGTTGCATTTTACCGTTGGCAGGGTTGTGTCAACAGACTAGCCGTTACCGTTTACCCAACGGAACCATGAAGGTATTTGTTGAACCTGCTGCGCTTATTGATTTTGTAAACGACCCCAGCATCCGCGTTGGTGTGGAAGCACCAGTTTACAAACACTTTGCCGCTTTTGCTACAGGTGGAATTTATACAAGCGGCACCTATGGCAAGGCTGGTATAAAATATTACGGCTTTACCCAAAAAGACCCGGAGCTCTTCTTTTCACTCTGTGCTTTTTATAAAAATAACACCTACACATCCAACGACAACATAAGGGTGCGGGACACACTCGTTGCTTCAGGCTACCATCCCGGGCCTGATTTTAGCTATGAAGTAAGCAAACGGGTAAAAGGGATACATTTTGAAATAGGCGAAGTGACTGCAGGTAAATATTTTGCTTTTGAATGGTTTGCCGGTATAGGCATAAGGGTAAGGACGGCCCTGCCTTCCGTGTCCGATTCTGTGCAATATACTTTGTACCATTACCACGAATCGATGACAACCAATTTCAATAATATAGCATCGGTAAATAAAGTGTACCCGTCTTTATCGGCTGGTGTCAGGCTGGGTTTTATCTATAAACGGCTGCGCAATGAATAGAAACCGCTAACTAGCCACATTGTTTTTCTTGCATATTTTTCTTGTACTGCTTAAAAATTAGCCGTATACACATCTGCTCAAAAATCATATAATATTTAATACTGTACAATGTATAATTTCTCAACTATCTATATTAATTTTAAGGTAGAGCCGCCCATAACCCGATTGAGGAATTATTAACTGACAGAAATTATGGTTACCGACATTATTAACCCAATTAGTGTGCTGATAGTTGACGACGAGAATAAAGCGTGTACCAACCTCAAAAATATGATACATAATTATGTAGATGAAACCCTGAATGTTGTCGGTTTCGCACATAACACACAAGAGGCCAGTGAGATGTTAAAGAAGCTGAATCCTGATGCGGTTTTTCTGGATATTCACATGCCACACGGCAATGTTTTTGAAATGCTTGAAAACTTCAGCGAACGTAACTTCCAGGTAATATTTGTTACTGCTTACGACGAATATGCCATTAAGGCTTTCAGGCTCAATGCCCTCGACTACATACTGAAACCCATAAGCCTTGCAGAATTGAAGAATGCTGTGCAACGGCTGAAGGAAAAAATAGCTTACAAACGTATAGTTGAGGACGACAAACTATTATATGCTGATTTAAATAACCAGATAACCAATAAGCAAACCCAAAGTAACATTACCTTCAAAGGAACCAACAGCATTGAAATAGTCAACTTTAAAGACATTTACTTTGTTGAGGCACACAGTAGTTATTCCCGCATTGTTTTTATAAAGGATAAGCAATCTAAGGAAATGACTATGAGCAACCCGCTATCAGAATACGAAGAAATATTACCTGAAAATATGTTCTTCAGGGCACATAAATCATACCTGGTCAATTGTGCCCGCATAAAACGTATCGAAAACAGGGAAAACCATATTATAATACTGAGCAATGATATGGAACTGCCTGTAAGCAGAAGGCGTTATGGGGTATTGCTGGACTTTTTGCGGCAGAATAAATACGACCATGAGTAGACCCCGCAGGGTGCCCGCTACTGGTTTATTATTGCTGTTGCTCTGCATCTTTTCACGGCTGTGCGCTCATGAAATGCCCATGCTTAACCTTACTACAAAAGACGGGCTGCCCAGCAACACTATTTACGAAATTTACCGCGATAGCAAGGGCTACCTTTGGGTAGCTACTGACAAGGGTGTGGCGCGCTACAACGGCCTGAGGTTTGAAGTCTTCACTACTTATGACGGGCTTGCGGATAATGAAGTATTCTTCTTTCAGGAAGATAAAAAAGGCCGACTGTGGTTCGCTTCTTTTAATGGCGAAATGTGCTACTATAAAAACGACACTTTTCATAACCCAGCTAACACACCACTTTTAAAATTACCCAGCCGCTCGTCGTTTGTTCAGAATATTATACCCATGCCCGATAGCAGTGTTATGCTCAGCTTTCAGGGGAAAAACAAATTTGTGCATGTTCAACACCATAAATGCCAGGAAATTGACCTTGGTTACAGTGAATTAGCTAACACATTTTTAAACGTTACACCGCTTGCCGATTCCGGGCTGGAATTTGTTTTTACAGATTGGTTGATCGACCTCAGCAAACAGGGGAAAATAACTAAAAAACCCAGGGGGCAAACCAAGATCATTAGCAGGCTGTTCGGGCAAAATGCAACCTATTTTTATAACGACACTTCTATTTTTACCAGTACAGGCCATCCTGTAGGTCGCTTTAGCCCCCATTTCCTGACAACGAACAGGCTCCTAAGAATTTATGCCGCCGAAAATAATTTGCTGCTTGCTACCGATAAGTCGCTTATTATAAACGACAGCATTGAAATACTAAAGGGCAACAAAATATCTACCATCACGCAGGACATAAGGGGCAACTACTGGGTTGGCAGTACCAATAGCGGCATTTACGTACTAAAACACAACTTTTTACGTACCCGGCAATTCACCGGTGTTTACGATGGTGCAGCCTTGTACTCGGTAAAGCGCGGGAAACATATTTTCTTTGCCACGAGTAGCGATGTGTACGACCTGGCCGACGGCAAGGTGCGGTGCATTCCCGGTTACCCTATGCACAATAAAAAGGAAAACGCCAGCACGCGCGATGCTGTATTTTACATTGACACCTCCTACCGCTTTTTAAACTTCAACAATTACGAATTAGTGGTGTGCGAACATATTGATGCACCGCAACCGAAATTCGTTCAAAATATCGGCCCTTCTTATGGCCCTAAAGCTATCGTTCCATTTAATACGGAGCTTTACATAAGGGGCATTACATCAATATACAAAGTCGTTACCGACAGCCAGCAAAACGGCCACGTAAAAGCGGAAACCATAGCGCGCTCCAAAAACCTGGAACGCATCTTTTGCCTCGCCAAGGCGCCTGATAACCACATCTGGTATTCCACTATTGAAAACATGTACAGGCTTGAAAATGACCAGAGCATTACACTGCCCCAGTTCAGCAACTACGAGTTCAAGTACTTTAATTTTTTTGGTGACTGTTTGCTGGGCCGCACCAACCATAACCAGCTGGTACTGGGCCGCAACCTACTCGCTAAAGCTACTTTTGATACTATAACCGCACAAAATTGCATCTGGGATCAATTCTATCGCTTAGATGCCCGGCATGTGCTTATCAGCACCAATAATTATTACCGTTTACTCACTTTCAACACAACCGATACCGCCGCTAAATACGACCTTTCCGTAATTGAAGATCCCTTCATTCCATCGCAGGCAGAAAGCATACTGGCAGATTCCGCCAACTGCTACTTTTTCAAAGACGGCTCCATTACCTCGTTCGATTTCGAAAGTATTTACAGCCAGCCCCTACCGCCAGAACTGTTTTTCCGTCACCTCAAAACCAATGGCAATACCTATATCATTGATAGCGCACTTTCTATCCCCTACAACGAAGCAAACGCTATTTCTATTTCTTTCGCAACACTATCTTTCAGTGCTAAAAAAATAACATTTCAATATAGCATATCCGGGCAAAACGAGTTGAGCTGGATAGATATTGTTGGCGATATTAACCTTGCCAATATTGACTATGGACAATATGTGATCAAGGTGAGAGCCAAAAGCTATTCCAGTGAATATACCAGGCCCATTAAATTTAAACTAACCATACTCAGGCCCTTTTGGGCGGAATGGTGGTTTGCAGCACTCATATCCCTTAGCCTTGTTATTGCCGTAGCTGCCGTAATAAGATACCGGATAAAAATACTGCTACGCCAAAAAGAAAAAAAGCACAAAACCGAAGTGCGCTTCATGAAGTCGGAATACAGGGCACTTAATGCACTCATGAACCCGCACTTTATTTTTAATACACTCAATAATGTACAGGACCTCATTAATAAAAACGACAGGCTGGCCGCCAATGAATACCTGCGCATATTTGCAGACCTCGTGCGGCAAAATATGCACAATATTTCGAAGGAACTTATAACGCTGCAAAAGGAACTGGACCTTGTAAAAAATTACCTGTTGCTGGAAAAGCTACGCTTTGAAGACAAACTGAATTACAGCATTGATGTGGCACCCAATGTGGACTTATCGGAGATCATGATTCCGCCTTTGTTGCTGCAACCCATTGTTGAAAATTCAATTAAACATGGCATTCTGCACCTCACTACATCCGATGGTTTTATAGCCATAAGGGTTTTTGAAAAGGGCAACACCATATACCTGGAAGTGAAAGATAACGGGGTTGGCATGGGCCATAAACCAGCCAACAGTTTCAGCCATGAATCGCTGGGTATGGATAATATTAAGGGCCGCCTCAAGCAACTCAGCGTTATACAAAACAAACAATATTCGCTTGCGATAAGCGAAGAAAGAGACCAGTCCGGCACCCTGCAATGGACTGTTATTACCATTAGCCTTTCGGAGGGATAATACATAGTTATTTTTTATTCATCTACTGTTACCTAATCGTTACAAAGCCCTTCTTTTTGCCGTTCAGAAACTTTTTTGACCGTTAGGAAACTTGTTTTGGAACGAAGCACAACAAAAAATACATTTATATGCATTTCATTTTTTTAACCTTTAAAACAAACAAACATGAAATAAAACAACAATTGTATTTAAGTTATTGATTTACAAACAGAAATGATGAAAAGTTGGTACCCAGCTATTGCAGAAATTTCATTTTAAAAATTTTGAAATCATGAAGAGACAATCATTCAAAGGCTTCGCTAAAATGACAGCCAATTCCTTTCTTTCAGTAAGGAATAAAATTTCAAACATGAATAACTCACCGGTGCAACCGGAACAACCACACCTATACCTATCATTACGAAAGCAGCTGTATTATGCAGTACTTCTATTTTCTTTTATAAGCGGACTAAATTTTAATGCTAACGGACAAATAATTACAACTTATGCCGGTAATGGCACATCGGGCTATAGTGGCAATGGTGGGCCCGCTACTTCGGCCAACATGTGGCCAATGGGCATAGCGTGCAGTGCCACTAAAAATGTGATAACTGAATACAACAATGCAAGGCTCAGAAGTATCAGCCCATCCAACATCATATCTGCATTTGCAGGCACAGGGACGTTTTCTTTTTCCGGCGACGGAGGGCAGGCTACAGCGGCAACAATGAGCGTTGTTTTTGATGTTGTAATGGATGCCTCGGGCAATGTATATTTTGCTGATCCTAATAATTACCGTATCAGAAAAATAAGCACTGGTGGTATTATTACAACATATGCCGGTACCGGCACATGTGGTTATACCGGTAATGGTGGTCAGGCTACGGCGGCGCAAATGTGCGCACCTCATGGGCTGGCAATAAATGCCTCGGGCGATCTGTTCGTCGCAGAACCAAACAATCATGTAGTGAGAAAGATAACCAGCGGCGGCATCATTACACTGGTGGCAGGCAATAACTCGGCTGGCTTCAGTGGCAATGGTGGCCAGGCAACCGCAGCACAATTAAACGGACCGGTTGATGTTGCTGTTGATGCTTCAGGTAATGTATATATTTCTGATCAGCAAAATAACAGGATCAGGAAAGTAACAACAGGCGGTATAATAAGCACCCACACGGGAACCGGCACCGCTGCTTATGGTGGTGATGGTGGTCCTGCAACAGCAGCATCAATCAATACACCGTATGGCTTAGCAATAGATGCTTGTAACAACTTATTTATCGCTGACAATCAGAACAGCAGAATCAGAAAAGTAAACTCAGGTGGTATTATATCCACGTATGCCGGTAACGGCAGTGCAGGGTATGCCGGAGATGGTGGAGCAGCCACAGCCGCAATGATACACCAACCCCACTTTATGACATTTGACGCATCCGGCAATCTCTATTTTGCTGATGTGAATAATTATGTTATTCGTAAAGTTGCACCGGCCACAATTATTACGGGCCCAACAACTGTGTGCATAGGTGGTACAATAACACTTACTGCATCGGTGCCTGGTGGTACCTGGAGCTCAAGTGCACCAGCCATAGCAACAATAATATCCACTACAACAACTACAGCCACAATTAAGGGCCTTTCTGCAGGCAGTGCTACTATCTCCTACCTTGAGCCCGGCGGCTGTTATGTGTATTTTACAGTTACTGTAACCGCTGGCCCTACAGTTACTGCCACTCCAGTATTATCTACTATTTGTAGAGGATCATGTACATCAATAACGGCAACAGGAGCTACTACTTATACATGGGCGCCAGGTGCTACTCTCAGTGCTACTACAGGTGCTACAGTTACAGCATGCCCTACGGTAACCACTATCTACACCGTCATAGGGACAAGCCCTGGAGGCTGTACGGGTACAGGCACAGTAACCATTGCCGTTAACCCAATACCTACCATTACCGTAACACCTGCGGCGCCAGTTATATGCCGCGGCTCATGCACTGCATTAACTTCGTCAGGTGCCGCAACGTACACATGGTCGCCGGGCACCGGGCTAAGTGCTACAACCGGTGCTACTGTAACTGCATGCCCTACGGTAACTACTACCTATACCGTAACTGGTATCAGTGGCGGATGCTCGGGCACACGAACAGTAACGGTAACTGTTAACCCTATACCTACCATTACCGCAACACCGGTGTCATCAACCATTTGCAGAGGTTCATGCACTTCAATAACCGCATCAGGCGCTGCTACCTACACCTGGTCGCCAGGCACTGGCCTGAGCTCAACAACAGGCGCAACCGTTACGGCTTGCCCAACGGTAACTACTACCTATACGATAACCGGTACCAGCGCCCTGGGTTGTGTGGGCACCAGCACCGTAACTATTACTGTTAACCCGGTACCAACTGTAACCGCTACACCGGTATCATCAACTATCTGTGCGGGTTCGTGCACTTCAATAACCGCATCAGGCGCGGCAACATATACGTGGTCTCCGGGCACCGGCCTGAGCGCAACAACCGGCACTACCGTAACGGCTTGTCCAACGGTAACTACTACCTATACGGTAACCGGCACCAGCGCGGGCTGCACAAGTACAAGCACCGTAACCATTACGGTTAATCCGATACCTGCAATTACAGTTACTCCGGTATCATCAACCATCTGTGCGGGCTCGTGCACTTCCATAACCTCGTCTGGAGCGGCAACATATACATGGTCGCCCGGCACTGGCCTTAGTGCTACAACAGGCGCTACCGTAACTGCATGCCCAACCGTAACTACAACCTATACGGTAACCGGCACCAGCGCGGGCTGTACTGGTACAAACACGGTAACTATTACCGTTAACCCCATACCTGTAATTACGGTTACACCGGTATTATCAACTATCTGCGCAGGTTCATGTACTTCCATTACATCATCTGGCGCGGCAACATATACGTGGTCTCCGGGCACAGGCCTGAGTGCTACAACAGGCGCTACTGTAACTGCATGCCCAACAGTAACTACAACCTATACGGTAACCGGCACCAGCGCGGGTTGTACAGGTACAAACACGGTAACTATTACTGTTAACCCGGTACCTGCCATTACGGTAACACCTGTCGCCTCTGCTATCTGTGCGGGTTCGTGCACTTCAATAACCACATCGGGTGCTGCTACTTATACATGGGCGCCGCCAGCAGGCCTGAGTGCTACTACCGGGGCTACCGTTACTGCATGCCCTGCAGTAACTACCACTTATACCGTTACCGGAACAAGCGGTACTGGCTGCGTAGGTACAGGTACCGTTACCATTACGGTTAACCCAACGCCTACTATTACAGTAACTCCGGCTGCTGCAACTATCTGTGCAGGTTCGTCTACCGGACTTACTGCTTCAGGCGCTATTACTTACTCATGGTTGCCTGTTGCGGGTTTAAGTGCTGCAACAGGGGCTAGTGTAACCGCAAGCCCTGCAACTACAACTACATATACTGTTACTGGAACTGATGCTTTCGGCTGCACGTCCAGCACTACTGTTACCGTCACCGTTAACCCAGCTCCGGTTATTACAGTTACTCCGGTTTCATCATCAATATGTGCTGGTGCAACTACGTCTATTACAGCTTCGGGTGCTGTTACCTATGTTTGGTCGCCAGCTACCGACCTCAGTGCCTCTACAGGCGCAACTGTAATATTCAGCGGCACTACTACCACTACGTATACCGTTACGGGTACCGATGCTGCTGGCTGCACTGGAACTGGAACAGTAACTATTACGGTTGATCCGATACCAACAATTTCAGTTACACCTGTTGCTTCTACCATCTGTGCGGGTTCGTGCACTTCAATAACTGCATCGGGTGCTGCGACTTACACCTGGGCTCCCCCAACTGGTTTGAGTGCCACAACAGGGGCTACCGTTACTGCGTGCCCTGCCGTAACTATCACTTATACCGTTACCGGAACAAGTGGCGCAGGTTGCGTAGGTACTGGTACCGTAACCATTACGGTTAACCCAACGCCTACTATTACAGTAACTCCGGCTGCTGCAACTATCTGTGCAGGTTCGTCTACCGGACTTACTGCTTCCGGCGCTGTTACTTACTCATGGTTGCCTGTTGCGGGTTTAAGCGCTGCAACAGGGGCGAGTGTTACTGCAAGCCCGGCAACTACAACTACATATACTGTAACTGGAACTGATGCTTTCGGTTGCACAAGCTCTACAACTGTAACTATCACTGTTAATCCGGCTCCGGTTATTACTGTTATCCCGGTTTCATCATCAATATGTGCTGGTGCTACTACGTCTATTACAGCTTCGGGCGCTGTTACCTATGTTTGGTCGCCTGCTACCGATCTTAGTGCATCAACTGGTGCAACTGTAATATTCAGCGGCACAGCTACAACCACATATACTGTAACTGGTACGGATGCTGCTGGCTGCACTGGAACTGGAACCGTTACTATTACGGTTGATCCGATACCAACAATTACAGTTACACCTGTTGCTTCTACCATCTGTGCGGGTTCGTGCACTTCAATAACCGCATCGGGTGCTGCGACTTATACATGGGCTCCGCCAACTGGTTTGAGTGCCACAACAGGGGCTACCGTTACTGCGTGCCCTGCGGTAACTATCACTTATACCATTACCGGAACAAGTGGCGCAGGCTGCGTAGGTACGGGTACCGTTACCATTACGGTTAACCCAACGCCTACTATTACAGTAACTCCGGCTGCTGCAACTATCTGTGCAGGTTCGTCTACCGGACTTACTGCTTCCGGCGCTGTTACTTATTCCTGGCTGCCTGTTGCGGGTTTAAGCGCTGCAACAGGGGCTAGTGTAACCGCAAGCCCAGCAACTACAACTACATATACTGTAACTGGAACTGATGCATTCGGCTGTACTAGCTCTACAACCGTAACTATTACTGTTAATCCGGCTCCAGTTATTACAGTTACCCCGGCATCTTCGCCAATATGTGTTGGTACAACTACTTCTATTACTGCTTCGGGTGCTGTCACCTATGTTTGGTCGCCTGCTACCGATCTTAGTGCATCTACAGGCGCAACTGTAATATTCAGCGGCACTACTACCACTACGTATACCGTTACGGGTACCGATGCTGCTGGCTGCACCGGAACTGGCACAGTAACTATTACGGTTGATCCGGTACCTTCCATTACAGTAACTCCAGTTGCATCTACTATATGCGTGGGTTCCTGCACTTCAATAACGGCATCTGGTGCTGCTACTTATACATGGGCTCCGCCAACAGGCCTGAGTGCTACCACCGGGGCTACCGTTACTGCATGCCCTACAGTAACTACCACCTACACCGTAACTGGAACTACAGGTGCTGGATGCGTAGGTACTGGTACCGTAACGATAGTGGTTAACCCAATACCAACTATTACCGTTACTCCCCCTACTGCTACCATCTGCGCAGGCTCATCCGTTAGCCTTACCGCTTCAGGTGCAGTTACATATGTCTGGACACCCGTTGCCGGTTTAAGTTCTGCAACCGGGGCTACTGTTGTTGCAAGCCCACCAGCAACCATTACCTATACTGTAGTGGGGACAGACGCTTCTGGCTGTAGTAGTTTTGCAACTGTTACAATAACAGTAAACCCATCACCCGGCCCCATTATTATCAACGCGGCGGGATTCACTGATCATATTGATATTTGCGTAGGTAACACCATGAATTTGTATGATGCGGTACCTGGTGGTACCTGGACAAGCAGTGCACCCGGCATAGCCTCGGTTACACTCACTACCGGGATATTATATGGCGTTAGCCCTGGCACTGCAACAATAACGTACACACTTCCTGGCGGTTGCTATGTTACAATTCCGGTTACTGTATGGCCTGTACCTACTTCAATAACTGGCGGAACTGTCTGTGTTGGCAGCACCATAACTCTTACCGGTAGTCCGGCCGGAGGCACATGGTATACCAGCGGCTCAGGAATATCTACTATTGACCCTACAACGGGAGACCTCACTGGCCTTTCAGGGGGAACGGAAACTGTAACGTATTCCTTTGGCCCGCTGAGCGCTGGCTGCTATATAACCGCGTCAATAACGGTTTGCGATACACCACGGCCGCGTGTACAAAAATTACCTAAGCAAATGTGCGTAGGCGACATTATAACAGTTGCAGGTACTCCCGGCCTTACCGGCTTCGCTTCTGTATCGTGGAGCACCTCTAATCCGGCAGTTGTTTCCGTAAGTATGCTTACGTCGGGAGGAACCGTTTCCACCGCTAAGGTATGGGCTCTTTCTGTGGGTACAGCCGATATAACCTACAGCGTTACCAACGCTTGCGGCTGCACAGGCAGGTTCATTCAAACGGTCACAGTTTACCCTATGCCTGCGGCAATAACCGGCCCTACAATTGTTTGCGAAGGCAGTATGATAACACTTGCAGACGCGACACCTGGCGGCACATGGGCCACAAGTAATCCTGCTATCGCAAGTGTTGACCCTTCAACCGGCGATGTTTATGGCATGTCGGGCGGCACGGTCACTATATATTATGGTTCAGGTCCTTGTATGGCAACCTATACCGTTACAGTAATTGGCAGAGCTGTTGCTTGTGCGCATTTCGGTTTCGACCCTGTTTGCGGATGCTGGGCAGCTATTATTGCTGGCACTGCCGGTGCCACCATTACGTATCACGTTGAAGATTGCTCGCATACCTTTATTTCCGGCGGCTATACCGCTCCTGCAAATACAGTAATACCTTATTCATCACTTCCCGGCGGCACCTGCTTCCTTTGTGTTGATGATGTATCACTCTCGGGTTGCACATGGTCTGGTTGCGGTTGCCCATCAGGTTGCTGCGCACCTGTGCAGGGACCACGTTTTGCAAACACAAATGGAAATACAATGGACAATAACGGAGCTATCGAACTGACCAATCTTGCAATCATTCCAAACCCTAATAGTGGTATGTTTACATTAACCGGATCTTTATCTGACCCCGATGGTACGGCTGAGATAAAACTGGAAATTGTAGACGTTCTGGGCAAGGTGTTGTACGTAACAGACACTAAGGCTGAAAATGGTAACCTCAAAACAATGATCATGCTCGGAGAGAATGTCGCTAATGGCGTTTACTTCCTGAGAATCAGGAATAATGAGTCTACCAAAGTAATGCGGTTCACCCTCGACAGGTAACCCTATTATGCAGCGTGATTTTACAAAGGGCATCCCGGTTGGGATGCCCTTTGTATTGATAAAGTCCCATTCAGAACTTTCTTTTTACAGCATCGCATCGTTTTTGAATTTAAATTATCTTTGCTACATGCAACTACTTGACGGCACACTCGTATCAGCTCATATTAAAGGGCAAATAAAACAGGATGTTATTGACTGGCAGGCGCAGGGTGGTAAAAAACCACATCTGGCTGCAATTCTGGTGGGCAACAACCCGGCTAGTGAAGCCTATGTAGGGCATAAAGTAAAAAGCTGTGCCGAGCTGGGGTTTGAATCGACGTTGCTCCGTTTCGACCCTTCCATTACCGAGGCTGATTTGATAGCTGAAGTAAATAAACTGAATAATAATGCTGATGTGGATGGCATACTGGTGCAATTGCCCCTGCCCGACCATATTTCCGGCGACGCAGTAATTCTGGCTATCGACCCGTCGAAAGACGTGGATGGTTTCCACCCTATCTCTCAGGGCAAAATGATGCTGGGCCAGCCTACTTTTTTACCTGCAACCCCTTATGGCATTATGCTGCTGCTTGACCATTATAATATTGATATTGCAGGCATGCATTGCGTTGTTATAGGCCGTAGTAATATTGTGGGCACACCAATGACGGTTTTGCTGAGCCGCAATACCAAACCCGGCAATGCAACGGTTACATTAACACATTCCCGCACTAAAAACCTGGCTGAGATCACCCGCCAGGCCGATTTGATAGTTGCCGCAATTGGTAAACCCTTCTTTGTAACTGCTGATATGGTGAAACCAGGTGCTATTATTATTGATGTGGGTATTAACCGCATACCCGACGCAACAAAAAAGAGCGGCAGCCGCCTTGTTGGCGATGTCGATTTTGAAGCTTGCGCACCTTTGAGCAGCTACATAACCCCGGTTCCGGGGGGTGTAGGGCCAATGACCATTTGCGGATTGATGAAGAACACTTTGCTCGCCGCAAAACAAAAAGCTGCGGTCGCTGAAACAGTTTAATCCACTTTTATACTTATTTAGATTTACTTTTGAGAGCTATTGCCTGCATTTCGTAAATGAGCAATAGCTCTTATTATATAAAAATACTAGTGACAAATACAATAACAAACCAGACCAGCTACCCCGTGATGGAGCATTTCTACACCCTGCAGGGTGAGGGATTGCATACCGGAAAATCAGCCTACTTCATAAGGCTTGGCGGGTGCGATGTGGGCTGCGTGTGGTGCGATGTAAAAGATAGCTGGGATGCATCCCGGCATCCGCAAATGACGGTGGCTGATATCGTGGCGGTGGCAGCACAACATCCCGGTCGCATTGCGGTTATAACGGGCGGTGAGCCTGCTATGCACGAGCTTACTGCGCTTTGCGATGGCCTTCATGCTGCCGGGTTTGCAACACATATTGAAACATCGGGCGCCTACCCCATACATGGCGGGCTGGACTGGGTAACACTATCGCCAAAAAAATTCAAGGGGCCGGTTGACGAAAGCCTTGCGGAAGCCGATGAATTGAAAATTGTAGTGTATCACCCCAGCGACCTGAAGTGGGCTGAAGAACATGCCGTTAAGGTTACAGGCACCTGCAAACTATACCTGCAACCCGAATGGAGCAAGCGCGAAACCATTACTCCGTTGATCATAGCCTATATACAACAACATCCGCAGTGGCAATTATCTTTACAAACACATAAGTACATTAACATACCATAATTATGACCTGGTTACAATCAGTAATTATTGCAGTAGTAGAAGGGGTTACAGAATTCTTGCCTATTTCATCTACCGCTCACATCAAATTTACCAAGGCCATTTTGCACATGGATGCGCACGACCCGTTCAGCAATATGTTCGATATTGTTATTCAACTCGCCGCTATTATGGCCGTTCTGGTTTTGTACTGGAAGAAGTTCATCAATTTTAAAACATTCGGTTTCTATATCAAGCTTATCATCGCGGTAATTCCGGCCTTGGTATTTGGCGCATTGCTCAAAAAACATATTGATCATGTTTTGGGTAATGTTACCATTATAGCTACTATAACACTGTTAGGTGGCGTGCTGTTATTGTTTATCGAT
This sequence comes from Chitinophagales bacterium, assembly GCA_038228575.1. Taxonomy (GTDB): domain Bacteria; phylum Bacteroidota; class Bacteroidia; order Chitinophagales; family Chitinophagaceae; genus Flavipsychrobacter. The sequence continues at coordinate 41,800 of JBBRPD010000028.1, forward strand.
AATTGGTTCAAATCGCCTACCACGCATACGGAAGAAGGTATTACCAACGGGCAAGCTTTGAAAATTGGTATGTTCCAGATATTGTCCATACTGCTGCCGGGTTTAAGCCGCAGTGCTTCTACTATCATTGGTGGCCTGGCTTCCAAGCTCGATAAAAAAGTGGCGGCGGAATTTTCTTTCTTCCTTGCTGTGCCCACTATGGCTGCAGCAACGGCCAAAGATGTGCTGGATACTTTTCAGGAAAGCAAAGAGGTATTTAACCCAACAAATATGGCCATGCTGGCCGTAGGTTGCGCCGTTGCATTCCTTGTTTCGCTGGTGGCGATTAAATCATTCATCACTTATGTACAGAAGCACAGCTTCCGGGCATTTGGGGTGTATCGCATTACAGCCGGTATTACTATACTTATACTCATTTTTACCGGCGTAATAGTTAAGGAGGAAAAGGCTGAGCTACCCAAAGTAGAAAAAGCCGCACAAACAACATCCGTTCACAACCCAAACAAGCTGGCATGCAATCAATAGTAATATTCGCTTCCGGTGGGGGCTCTAATGCCGCTGCTATTATCAATCACTTCAGGGGCAGTATAACAGCCAAAGTAGCACTCATCGTTTGTAATAAACCTGAGGCGGGTGTAATTGACATAGCCAAAAATGAAAGCATACCATTCCTGCTCATTAACAAAAAGACCTTCGGCGAACTACTCATTATTGAACAACTGCTAGAATTCAAGCCTTCCTTGCTTGTATTGGCAGGCTTCCTGTGGAAGGTACCTGAACACATCCTGCATGCATTTCCGGGCAGTATCATTAACATCCATCCGGCATTACTGCCTGCTTATGGCGGTAAGGGCATGCATGGCGAACATGTGCATCAGGCAGTGCTGGAAAATGACGAATGGGAATCGGGCATCACCATTCATTATGTGAATGAAGCGTATGACGAGGGCACTACAATTTTACAAGCACGGTGTGTTGTAAAAAGCGGCGAAACTGCACAGGAATTAGCGAAGCGCGTGTTGAAACTAGAGCATTTCTACTTACCCCGAACAATAGAGTTTCTGCTGGCTAATAAATAAGCGGCAACTGATATTATTTACCAACCGCCTGCATCATGCAATCCCATAACCTTCGGGCACTGGCATCCCAATTAAACTTCTGAACCTGGGCGGGTGCATTGGCTATCAGTCTGGCACGCAATGCCTCATCTTTGTACATAAGGTGCATTTGTTCAGCAATATCGCCGGGGTCAGTAGGGTCGCATAAAAGCGCAGCATCGCCCGCTACTTCGGGCATAGACGATGTATTACTCACAATGGCAGGTACCCCGCATTGAAAAGCCTCCAATATAGGAATACCAAAGCCTTCAAATAAAGATGCATACACCAAAGCATAGGCAGCGCCCATCAGCTTTGAAAGCTTGTCAATGTTCATATAGCCCACCCACTTCACATCATCTTTAAAAGCCATTTCAGCCTTCATCTTCTCTACTTCATCATATTTCCAGGCTGGCCTGCCAACAATAACCAATTTCATATTGGTACGTTGGTGTTTCTTGAAAGCAACAAAAGCCTTTAGGAGGTTTAGTATATTCTTTCGGGGGTGTATTGCCCCCGCAAATATAAAGTACTCGCAACCATCGGTAAACTCCGCTTTAACTTCCTGTTTCTGCTCCAAGGTGAGGGGAACATATTCATCATGGGCACCATTGTATACCACATCAATATTGTTTAGCGCGACACCGTAGCGTTTATGAATATCTTCCTTAGAAAAAGTGGAAACCGTGGCAATTCTCTGCGCTGCGCGGGCAAATAGCGGGGAATAATGACGCCAGTATAACCTGTGGCTGATAACATAATGTTCAGGATAGTGCTCAAAAGCCAGATCGTGTATAACAAGGCACGTAGGCACTTTCGTACTCAGCGAAGCATAACCATCAGTAGAAAGAAACAGGTCAGCTTTGTATTTACGCAAAATAAAGGGTACGGACCATTCAAACCACAGGTAAAATAAAACCGGGTGGCGCGCCTGCGGGTGCACGACCACAGGCGTAACGTTCGATGCGAAAATGAAAGAAAGGTCATAAGGCCGATCGAACAGGAAAATGAACTCGTGCTCGGGATGAGATAGAACAATTTTCTTGAGTGTCTGATAGGTAAACCAACCAATGCCCTCCAACTTACCAGTCAATAGTAACCGGGTATTTACTGCTATACGCATAATAAGGGTTCAAAAATAAGCTAATAAACTGTACGCAGTACCTAATGTAAACAAACTACAAAAACAAGAAAGCCACCCTTGTGAGGTAGCTTTCTTACTAAATATTGATATCTGGTAAAAATCACTCGTCATACATGCCATCGAAATCGCTGTCTTTCGGCTCGCCCAAGAAGTAGCGAAGGCCTACATTCAAACCTACGTTTGTATTAACAACGGTAGAAACTGTGTTCAGCATTGAGCTGTAAGTACTTCCCATCTTATCGATGATCTTGTAATTATCAACAGTTTTGTTATTGAATGATTGGTAACTGAAGTAAGCGCCTAAGTTAAGATGCATCCTTTTCGCAACCCTTACATTGATAGCCGGACGAGCCATGAAACCAATAGAACCGGTAGTATAGTTGATAGTACCAGAGTTATTATTTGGCTTAACATTCAAAGCTACATTGTAACCACGTGAATGCAGGTCATCAAAATAAAACTTAGTTGTATTTGCTGTATGTGTACGCTCGTACATGTCAACAGTGATCAACCAGTCGTGCTGATCAGGAGTAACGGCTTTGTCATATACCGGAACATCTGCGCCCAATGCATCTTTCTGGAACTGGAAGATAGCTTCATAATTAAATTCAGCATCTGTTTTCCATGCATTAGCCATCTGTACGTTATACAAGATACCCGCATCCATAGTAAAGCCTAACTTGGTAGTAAACCTCTGTTTGTACTTCAACATTACTGGGATATTGATGATGGTGGTGTTCAACTGCTCCTTAATAGCATGAGTAGCTGTAAGCACCTGCCTGTAGTCATATCCGTGTGAGTCCTTATCCTGATATTCCACCCTGAACGCACCTAATGTAACATCAGATGATTGCATGAAATACTGGATACCCGCACCGATACCAAAGCGACGCTTTTTACCTATAAAATATCCGAACTGAGCATCTGCGCCGTAAGAAAGACCGGCACCCATTTTAATCTTATCGATATTAGAAGTAGCAACGTTAAGATAGTTTGGAGCGAAATTACTAGTAGGACTAGACATAGCCACACCTACAGGAAAATTCAAATCCAATACGTATTTCTGAGCGTAATAGTTATCACCACCACGTACCTGAGCCATTGCTGAAAACCCTGCACCAGCCGCAACAAACAGAAGAATTAATTTTTTCATTATTATAACTTTTAAATGCTGAGTTTAATTTAGTTTTTTACAAATTTCTCTGTGGCAAATTTAACGCCATCACGATAACAATCAACGAAGTAAACTCCAGCCGCAAGATCCGCAACATTAATGATGGCTTTATCACCAATCATATTCTGCGAAGATACTTTTTGTCCGAGCATATTCATAACATCCACACTAAACGAGCCACCAGAAGTATTGCTTACTTCAACATTCACGTATTGTTCAGCAGGGTTAGGATACAACTTAATGTCACCCATTGTACCTGTAATATTCTTGATACCTGTTGGCACCCTGTAGTAAGATTTCTGCTCACAACCATTGTGAGTAGTAATTACCCAATACCATTTGCCATTGAAATCAGGGCTCAATTCTGTATAGTTCTGGTTAGTTTGACCAGGGAAAGTAGCAGAATCTAAAGTATTGTGGTCATCATAACCCCACTGGTAAGAATCTTCAACATTTGATAAACAAACGAAATCGCCATTGAAGTAGATAACTGTAGGATTATCAGAAACCGAGTTGCTAACAATTACACCAAATGAATCTTTCGCAGCGCAAGTATAACCAGGTAAAGTAGCCAGTAAGTAAACATAAGCTGTACCAGGATTAGTGAAATTCACTAAGCTGTACTGCCTTGTGTTACCAGTAGCCCAGATAACAGCGTTTGTAGCAGACCATGCATAGTTAACACCAGCCGGAGGAACAACGCTTGAACCGAAGTTCATGTACATTGTACCAGCACATATATTAGATGATGGATGTGTAGACAATGTAGGGAATGCAGGACGTGGATTAACAGTTACTTTAACAGAAGCTGAATTAGTACAACCATTAGCATTCAATGAATACAGGTAAACTACGTTCACAGGAGCTAATGTATCTGATGTCAACACTTCGCTGATGGTATGTGTACCTGAAGTACCACCGCTACCAATTAAGTGATTAGCAGCATAAGTTAACGTAGGACGTGTCCATGTTGCAGATGAACCAGCAACAGACTCCGTATCAATGTAAGTCAACTGTACCCCGCTACATACCGTAATATTAGTAGCACTGTTCAGGTATGGAGTTGGTTTAACTGTAACAGTCAGATCTTGATTAGTTACACAACCATGTGCGTTAGCCGCATAGTGATATATAACAGTAGCATTCACATTTGAGCTATTATCAAGATAATGGCTGATTGAACCAACACCAGTATCAGCAGGATTAACGATGTTAGTCGCTATGTCCCTTATCCAATTGAATGAAGAAGCTGAGTCGGTAGTAGGTGTATAATTAAGCACAATACTATCACAAACACTAGCAGTAAGAGGCGATGTGAAATGAGGGAACTCATTAATTTTCACACTCTTGGTAGTAGAAGAAGCACCACAACTGTTTGTAACAGTATAGCGAATTACCGCAGTACCTGCATTATTACCTGTAACCATGACAGTTGTAGTAGTTGCACCAGCTATAGAAGCAATTGAACCAGTTGACGTTGACCAAACACCTGCACCTGCTGATGTATCAGCGGTAGTATCTGAGAATACGAATGTCAAACCTTTACAAGATGAATCATTACCGAAGATTGTACCCGGAGTTGGTGTAGCAGGATTAACGTGTACATTATACATTGCTGTATCGGTACCGCAAGAGTTAGAGTCAATGTTGTAGATAACAGCATTACCCGTTGCAACACCAGTTACAGTAACCGTAGATGAACCACTTGCACTTACAGTAGCAATTGATGCATCAGAAGTAACCCACATTGTTGCGAAACCAGTAGCATCTGCTGTAAGAACAACTGAAGTACCAGGGCAAATCGTATCGATAGTAGTATGATCATTACCAGCGATTGGTAAACGAACAACAGTAACGGTATCGAACGCTGTATCACGACCGCAACTGTTAACTACTTCGTAGGTAACAATACCACGACCAGCCAACAACGCATCGTAAGTTGCAGAACTATCGGTTGTAAATGAATAAGCTAACGGAGTTGAGATACTAGACCAGTTACCACCCAGTTGATCGGTTGACCCGTGAACTGTGAACACTGGTGAACTACCTACACAAACCTGAGTAGGACCTGTGATTCTACCTGCATCAGGAGATTGGTTAACTGTAATAGTAGCATTACGAACAGTAGTACCACACATGTTAGTTACAGAATCGTAGATAACTGCAACACCAGGAGTGTTAGCGTGATAAGTACCGCTAGATGTTGTTGAAGAACTAAATGATAAAACAGTAGGATTCAATGAACCCCATACTATTGTTCCACCAGCACCAGTTGAAGGTGTTGCAGACTCTGTAATATTAACACCTGTACAAACGGTAACAGGACCAGTTATTACAGTTACATTCGGTTTAGCACGAACTACAACTGAAGCAGAAGCTGATTGTGAACCGCAAATATTTGTTACTGTATATGTTACTGTATAACCAATACCAGCCGGGCTACCAGAACCAACAGGCGCAGTGTAATCACCACCCGAACTGATTGTAGAACCACCTGGAGTTGCAGACCATGTACCACCAGCATCACCACCGGTAACAGTGTAGGTAGTTAATACATTTTCGCAAATTGGAGAAGGACCAGACACTGTACCCGGAACCGCGTTAGCGCGGATAAATAATGGATGCGTAGCTGTTACAGTACCGCAACCGTGAACTGAAGTAGTAGAATAAGTAATAGTTGTAGAACCGCCAGTAGTTGTTACACCGTAAGCAAAACCAGAAGCATCGATAGTTGCTATAGACGATGAAAATACACTCCATGTTCCAGCATCACCAGTTGATGTATAAGTACCACCTGCAGGTATACCAGGGCAAAGTGTATCAGGACCAGTTACAGTACCTGCGTTTGGCAATGGGTTAACTGTTATAAGATGTGTACCGGCAACAGTACCGCATGAATTAGAAATTGTATAAGAAATTGTAGCCGAACCAACAGTTAAACCGGTAACAACACCAGCCGTACTAACTGTAGCAACAGTTGCATCGGTTGAAGACCAGTTACCACCTGTACCGGTAGTAGTTAATGTGGTAGAAGCCAACTTACAAACGCTATCAGCACCTGAAATTGTTGGAGCACCCGGGGAAGCTAATACAGTAATTGTTTGCGTAGCTGAAGCCGAGCTGCAAGCACCTGTAGTAACGGTATAACTGATAGTAGCAGAACCAACTGCAACACCGTGTACTATACCTGTAGATGATTCAACAGAAGCAACACTCGGAGCACTTGAAGTCCAAGTACCACCAGCAGCAGTATCAGTATAAGTAGTTGTAAAGCCTACGCAAACTGTAGCAGCACCAGTAATAGGAGGAGCAACTGAATTGATAATGTTTACAGTAAGGAAAGCTGTATCGCTGCCGCAAAATGTAGTAGCATCAATGTACATGAGGGTAACAGCACCAGTTGCAGTACCTGTGTGTAAAGATGCCGTTGTTCCTGATGTAGTAGTAATAGTAGCCAGAGCAGTAGAGCTTAACATCCATGTACCACCAGCAACGCCTGATGTAGTATAAGTAGTAGAGCTACCTGCACAAGGCGTAAGAGAACCTGCAATTGTGTCAGCATTTGGTAAACGATTAACCGTAATACCGAACGTTGTGAAACGTGAAGGGCAAGAAGGCGCAGTAGCCGTATAAGTTATTGTAGCAGAACCAACCGCATCACCACGAACAGTAGCAGTAGAAGTAGCTGATGCTGTAATAGTTGCTGTAGCAGCAGAAGAAGTCGTCCATGTACCGTTAACACCTGTAGTGTTAGACAATGTAGTTGAACTATTAAGGCAAATATTGTTTGCACCGGTGATAGTACCAGCGTGAGCACTATCTACTACATAAATCACTTTCATTACCCTGTTAACATCGCCAAGGCTTGTTACAGAATAATATAAAGTATCAGTACCAATAGCATTTGCTGTAACGGTTGCGTTGACGTCACCAATACCGGTGCCTGTTGCAGTTACAGTTACATTTGTGTTTGAGGCAGTCCAAACTCCATTAGCATTTGAGCAGTTCGGGCGACCACTGTTAACAGTGATAGTAGAACCAACGCAAATTGTATCAGCACTGCTGATAGGGCTAACAACTGGAAGAGGATTGTTTCTAACAATACTTACTAAGTTAGCTTCACGAGAAACTACTACGAAATCATTAATGCTGTTATTATCAATATCGGCAATAGCAACAGAAACTGGTCCACCAAATATTCCCGTTGAGAATGAAGGTGCACTCGGTGAGTTACGCTCTACTACATACGTTTGTACATTAGCAGTATCGAAATTGGCATAAGTTACTATACCACCACCACTTGAAGTGTTTTTAATAATAGATACACTACCTGCACCAGAGTTAGTACAGATAATATCTAAAGCGTGATCGCCATTTAAATCAGCAATCGCAATACCAACTGGTCCAACACCAGTGTTCAATTGAACTAACGAACCAAATGCAATACCTGTACCGTAAGCATTGTTTGAATATACATTCAGGTGGTTATATTTATTATCCACCAACAAATCAGAATCCGATACAGCAACAATAAGCTCTTGCTTACCATCCCTATTGAAATCGCCACTGCGAATCTGGTTAGGATAACCGAACCTATGACTACCATAATGGTCAGTCAATGAAGCGATTGTTACTGCAGTAGAAACAGTAGTTGGCGCATTGAATGCAATAGAAGTTGCAGTAGGTACGTGTTGGAACACTTTAAAATTTCTTGAATAGTGATCAGTAACTGCAATATCCATATTGCCATCACCATCAAAATCACCTGAGCAAAGACTCAACGGATGATCGGTACCAGGATTGTACGTAAATATGGTATTAGCTACAAAATCGTAAGTACCCATGAATGAACCAGCGGCTCTACGTTTGTTATAATTATTTTTAATTATGGTAAGCGCACCAGGTATTGTAGACGTTGCGCCATCAGAACCAGCAACGGTTCCCACACTTACAACGCCAATATCAGGCCTGCCATCATGGTCATAATCTGCAATGGAAAGTTCCGCTGGCAAAACGCCTGCACCAGTTGAGATATTAACATTGGATACATAAAATGCAGTATCGAATGATATACTACCTGAAGTAGATGTATTTCTAAAAATATAAATACGACCTGTAGCAGGGCTGGCCGCAATAATGTCTGGCTTACCATCACCATCCATATCAGCCATTTTGAGGTTGATCAACATTCTTGAATATGTTGTATCAGGAATACCAGTATGAACGCTAATAGGCGTACCAGAGAAAGAACTGCGGTTAACAGTACCAGTTGAGCTGACATTTCTGTAAACCACGACCTGACCTACGATACTATCAGTACCGCAAATCGCCATGTCTAATTTACCATCACCGTCAAGGTCGCTGAATTCAACTGAATAAGGCCTTGCACCCAAGCTACCAGCACCGATACCACCCCTTAATATAATAGAATCGTAAGGGTCAAGATTTATCGGGTCAGTTCCGCTAAATGCACAATTATTAAAAGTTTCAGTAAACTGGTGACGCATGTAACCTGTTCGGCGTGTTATATTATCCATTACAGAGATCCTGTCGAAAGTAGCACCGAAAGGAATAGTAACGGTTAATGAAGAAGTACTGCCACTTACTACAGCAGCACGAACGCCACCGAAATAAACCGTATTGTTAGCTGGAGTTGCATTGAAATTTGTACCACTAATAACAAATGAATTACCAGGTACGCCCCATGCAGTATCAGAAGCGATAATAGTAGGAGTGAAACCAGCTCCCGTAGCAGAGTGAGATAAAGGACCCGTACCTAAAAGGAACAATACAGGGAAAAGAGAATCAGTTGTATAACAAACATTCGTTTTACGATAAATTACAGTATCCAGACCTGTCGGGCCTGAACCATATGTCAAATTACCGCTGGCATCAATAAAAGAACGGGTGCCGGAAGCAATCACCCAGGTACCACCTGCAGACGCATTGCTAAAAGAAATTGTTTCTCCTTCATGAACTTCACTATCCAATCCCATTATTGGTGCAGAAACCGGACGAAGCCATTCCCTGATCAACACTACAATGGTATCGGCAAGGCCTGCATCATTGTGCACCCTTATCGTAAGATACCTTGTAGATTGTGTATTAACCGTTGAGGTCAATACAATACTCAACCGCTCATCAACCCCGGTTGTAGTAATTAATGGTGTACTACCACCCAGCAAAACTCCGCCAGGCAATGTAATATAAGCCCAGCTCAATGTATCACCAGCATGACAATCTACGCCAAGCAACGCACTGAGATCTTTAATAGTGTCACTCGCAACTGCCATACCCGCACCTGGGTAACAGATGGTTAGCGTAGCCGTATCACCGGCTCGAAACACAGGTGCCTGAGCGTTCGCCCTTTCGCTGTTGATCAAAACACACATGGTTAGCATAAAAGCACACAACCGAATCACGCTCTTCAAGCCGAATGAGGGGAAAGTTCTTCTCATAACTGGTAAGTATTTTTGAATCATATTCAATTTTTTAACAACCACAACACACTTAAAATAAACCTTTTAAGGCACAATAGCTTTACTATAAATTTTTTTTTCTGGTGAGTCAAAATAATACTACACAATGTGAGCAAGGCCCACTTTGCGCAATGTTAATATTTCTCAAGTACAAATTTAGAGTAAATGTTTCAATTTAAAAAATAACATGCCATTATCACACTGTTATTAAAAAGTTAAAGCAAAGTTAAGGATAAAAAATAACATAATAACTAGGTATAAAAACGGGGGTATTATTTAATTAAAAACTAATAATTTAGGTGTTTTGCACATTTTTTTGCGGAATGTGGATAAATAATTCTTGGCATAATTGTGTTAACGTTCAACTTTACCGTCTAACCTAAAATCACGACCTAAAACAGCAAAAACTCACAGCCAGCAACACATACAGCCCTCTCAGTTGTTAATATTTAATAGTCATTTCCCACAAAATAGTAACTTTAAGTTATTCTTTTTATTTTTTTGGCGAGATAATTATTGAACCTGGGACAATTATGCTTAAACGGATAGCCTGACCCACACAATTATTGTTTGTATAATTGATTTTACCCCAATAATTCACAGGGCTTCATGCCTGTTACTCTTTTAAAGGCAGTGCTAAAGTGGGCAATACTGCTGTAGCCCAGCTCAAACGCCGCTGAGGTTACAGAATACCCCTGGTTTTGCAGCAGGTCTTTAGCCCGGTTAATGCGCAGTTCCTGCTGGTACTCGTGAATGGTTTTCCCGGTAATGGTTTTAAAGCCTTTTTTCAGGTAGCATTCATTCATCGCCACTTTGCGCGCCAAATCTTTAATCGTATACGGCTTGCCTGTCTGCTGCTCTATGAGTGCAACAGCATCTGTAATTTTATCACGTTCTGAATCGTATGCCAGAAACCGGCAGGCAGGCACCTGGCATACGGTAAATGGTACCGCAATACTTTCCAGTGCCCGGTTCAGCAAAATAATTACCGACTGACTGTCATTAAACGCCCTTGCCAGTTGGGTGTGCCCATGCGACTGGCCTAAGCCCGTTAATACCGTCATAGCCCGGGCACATATAAAAAACTGAAGCTCTTCGGCCCTATTCAAATTGAATGGATGAGCCGTGGTAAGCAGGGTGGTATCGAACTGATCGAAAAACGCAGGCAGAAAAACAATGCTATACGCGGTAACGTGTTGCTGCGTATCATCGGCATAAATAAGGTAACATAGCTGCAGGCTATAGCGGCCCTCATCAACAGGAAAAACAAACAACCTGCCCTGCTCATCGGGTAGTTCCGCGCCTTCAAATGACACCTCAAACCGCTGCGCCCGTACATTATTATTAACGGGTATCTCATTGCCTGTAAGTATAGCCGCATCAGGCCCCAGAAACTTGTCTAGCGGCGTGGTAACTGTTTTGTGGCTAAGCTGTACTTTTGGCATCAGTAGCAAAAGTAAGGGTTAGCGCATTGACGAATATCAGTTGAAAGTAAAAATGCAGCCCGTGCAAGTCTTCGGCAGGGTAACTAACTATACCGTTTTAGTGGCAAAATCACTAAAATTGAAGAATAGCACTATTTTTGACGAAAATTGGGTGAATGCTGGTATCTGTCATTATTGTTAATTACAACACGTTTCAAATAACCTGTGACTGTATTGAAAGTACCATTCAACATACCCATGGCGTACCTTACGAAATAGTGTTGGTTGATAACGCCTCGCCTAAAGACAATGCCGACGACTTCCTGATTCGGTTCCCAGGTATAACATTGATAAAAAGCAAGGAAAACGGTGGGTTTGCAAAAGGTAACAATCAAGGTATAGCAGCCGCCAAAGGCGATGTTATTTTGTTGCTCAATTCCGATACTATACTCACTGAAGACTCCATAAGTATTGCTGCCCACGAACTGCAACAGCGGCCAGATGTTGGGGCGTTGGGGGTGCGCCTGATTTACCCTGATGGCGGTTTGCAGCATACAGCAAGGTTGTTTCGCAGCATTGGCAACGAGATACTTGATCTTTTACGGGTATTCCTCTTACTGCTACCCTACCGTAAGCGGGCGGAGCTTATGATGAACCGGTATTTTAAATGCGACTTCAATACGTATTGCGACTGGGTAATAGGTGCGTTTATGATGTTCCATAAAACAACGCTCGATCTTATGCCTGAAAAGAAGCTGGATGAACGCTTCTTTATGTATGGCGAAGACCAGCTGTGGTGCTACCAGTTCTATGAAAAAGGTTTCCGCAGCTACTACATGGCTAACACTACAGTTATACATATTAATAATGCCAGCACTGAACTCTCAAAACAATTAAAACTCCTTAAAATATTCCTCGATCTGGAACTGAAGATAATGGAATACCGCATGGGCAAAAACCTTTACTATTATGTGTTTGCCGCTATTTTAACCCTGAAAGAAATGGCGCGTTATTACATTAAAGTCGCAGTTTTTAAACTATCAGGGCATAAAATGCGCTAGGTTTTGCATTATAAAGGAGCAGTTTTTTTAACGCAGCAGGCTGTTCAGCGTGTCTTTTAATGCATGGTTAAAAGCTATAGCGCCCTTCCAGTTAATATGGGTAGTATTCAGGTACATATTATCAGCAAGGGGCATCCGGCTATAGTCCAGCAGCGTAACGTTCTTGTTGGCGGTAAGTTGCTTCAGGTAACTATCTACAAGTGGGTAGGTAGCTGCAATGCTATTCATAAAACTGCTATGGTATGGGGTAACAACAAATATAAAGTTGCGTTCGGCATGCGCAGCCACCAGCTTCAGCAAGTCGCTGGCCAGTGCCGTATCAATTTTTAGTTTTGTAGGGTTACCATTGCGTATTTCAACCAGCATATTAAAGTAAGCTGGCGAAAACTCGTTCTTTTCAAGCGATGCACCCTTATTACTTACCTTGGTAACCTCCAGCTTGTTATTCAGGTACAGCTTAAAATAAGTATCGAAAGTGCCATAATACCGCAAGAAGGGCAGCGCATAGTAAGGCTTGTAACCCTTGCCCATCAATTGCCTAACCGGTGCATAAGCGGCATTCGGTATGTAGTAGCCAATATCCCCTGCTTCTGGAATAAGATCATCAAAATCGAGCGCCATAATAATGTTGCGCTGTTGCTTTTTCTTTTTGCATTCCTCCTTCAAAAAAAACAAAGCAACATCAAGTTTTGAACCCGACAGGCCATAGTCAAAATAATCAGTCCCCAGGCTATCAGGTATAAAAGACCCTTCGGCACGCGACGAACCGAAAATAGGGATCTCATTGGTATGGGTTTCAGTAATAATGCGGTTAATTTTGAACGCACCACAAAGCGGATTGGTAAAGATGATCTTCTGCTCAAAAAAGTAATTAAAGGCATAACCCACTATCCCCACAATAAGTAGTAAAGGCAACAGTATCCCGGTAAGGAATCGCTTAAAATTGGAAATAGATGAATTCGGTAAGTCCATTTTTGCCCAGGATGATGATTATAAATGTGGTAACACAAAGAAAAAGAAGGTTATTTCTCAGTTTAAGATTTTTAGGTAAGTAGTAACTCAGGCACAGCAGCAAAATAGCTACAAAATCGAGCGCCAGATTCAGTGGCCCTTTTTCAGCGCATATCTGCACCATATTATAAGTAAAATTGAATTCAAGAAACTTATTGATGGCAGCTCTGGCAATGGTAAAGTTAGGCGCCCTGAAAAATATCCACGCAAAAGTAACAAGGGCAAATATCACCAGTTGATTAATAAATTTGTTAACCGACGGCAGGTGGTAAAAGCCCATCATTTTAGCCCATTTAGCCCGTATATCTTTAGTAACAAGGCCGAAGATGTTGTAGAAGCCGTGCAATGCACCCCATACAATATAGGTCCAGCTGGCACCATGCCACAGGCCGCTCACCATAAAAATGATAAAGATATTGCGGTACCATTTCGCCTTGCCCGCACGGCTACCGCCCAGCGGTATATACAAATAATCTCGAAACCAGGTAGATAGCGAGATATGCCAACGCGACCAGAATTCATTAATAGTAGTAGCCAGGTAGGGCCGGTTAAAATTCTGCATCAAGTCGAAACCCATAAAACGGGCTGTACCGATCGCGATATCAGAATAGCCTGAAAAATCGCAATAGATCTGGATGGAAAAGAAGCAGAATGCAAGTATAGAAGTGATGGTGTTCGTATTACCAATATTGCCGTAAAAACCGTTCACGTATTCTGAAAGGCGATCGGCTACCACCACTTTTTTAAACAAGCCATAGGCTATAAGGTTCAGGCCGTGTACCGCATTATTGTAGTTGAACTGCTGTTTTACATAAAACTGGTGCAATATATTCTGTGGCCGCTCAATAGGCCCTGCCACCAGCTGCGGGTAAAACATAACATAAAGCGAATAAATGCCAAAGTGCCGTTCCGCCTTCTGGTTACCCCTGTATACTTCAATGGTATAACTCATGGCCTGGAAAGTATGGAAAGACAGCCCTATGGGCAGTATAATGCTGAGGGCAGGGATGTGATTTTTAAAACCCATAAGGGTCGCAATACCTGTAATATTGCCATTGAGAAAGTTATAGTATTTAAACACGGCCAGCACGCCTATATTGGCAATAAGGCTAGCAATAAGGTATTTCTTCTTTTTAACTTTATCCTGCTCATTTTCCAGCAAAATGCCGGCATAATAATCAATAACAATGGTAAAGGCGAGTATAAGAATGTATACCGGCTTAAAGAACATGTAAAAAAAGCAAGATGCAGCAAGTAACAGCGACCAGCGGAACCGGTGCGGCAATACAAAAAACAGAAAGGTAACAACAGGGAAAAATATTAAAAACTCAACCGAATTGAACAGCATTAAAAACGTTACTTTTAGTTTAAACTTGCGAAAGTAAAAGTAGAGAAATTATGCCTGTTAATAATAGCGGGCTGGCTTTTTTTACGTTAAGTCTACTTTTGGGGTGCGGCAATTATATCTTGTTCTATTATTTTAGCCCGCAAAAAAGTGTCCCAATCGCCCTTTTTAACACCATATTCTTTTTGCAATACTTCTTCAAGGGTAGCATATTTCATATTGCGTTTTATGCCTTCTATACCATCCTTTTTATAAGCTGCCATTACTAGCATACCCAGTATGGTGCTATTGGGGTTAGTAAAGTTATCAATGTAATAAAAATCGTCCAGGTTATTGAGGTTCACTTCTTTATGCAGGTGCAGGTATTGGTTCACCCGTTGCAGGTGCCAACTGAGGTCGTGCCCCAGGCTACCGCCATAAAACACCGCCAACCCCTCGCCAAGCGGAGATCGGGGGAACAATCGGTTCAGATATACATGCACTATTTCATGAAAATAATTTTCGCCCCAGCCGCCGCAGTAAACAATATTATCCATACCGTCGGACATGCCGCTGGGTTTATCTTTATTACCCATAGCCAGTGTAAAGTCAAAACCCCTAAAGTGGTCTATTTCTTCCTTGGTATCGGCAAAATAATACCTGATGGATATGGGTTGCAATTGCCATTCCTTTTCCAGTTTGGCAATATTATGAGCCAGATGAGCCGCCTTTTTCTTATTGAACTTATGATAGGATGGATAGAAATACCTGATGTTGCGCACTTTCACCGATTCCCATGCATCGGCCACCAGAAACATGGGGTTAACAAAATACAAAACACCTTCTTTGGTTCTGTTTACATAGTGGTTGGTAATAGAAATTACCAATATACTGCCCGATGAATCCATGCGGCTGAACATGGTTTTTATGTGCGTGATATCGTTTTCGGGCCGTGCATATAAAATCGTCGGTTTACCCAATAAATAGGTAGGTATTTCAGTATTGAGCGCAAAAAGTAACTGATCGGGAAACTTATATGCTTTACAATCTTCGGCAGACCAGTATTTTGTAAAATCGGGCAGTTTGCCCGGCTTAAAGTCATTAAAGTATTTGTTAATAAAATTTACAGCATCATTTAAAATAGTATCACCGGGGTCAATAGGGTTATTAACCGGTATTTGTGCATTTACGGTAAGAGATAATAATAAAAAAGCTATAAATAAGCGTAACTTTCCCATATAGAACGGTCAAATTAAGCAAAATGAAGCAGTAAAAGCCGATTTTAAGAAAAAGAATGTATCTGTTGCTATTATTTTTTGGTTACTTACATAGTTTTCATAAATTTGTGATTACTGTCTTAAATTCTTGTAATCATTTCTAACTAATAAAACAGATTTGTGTCGTACGAAAACAAAAACTTTGGTGAACCCCGCGGTGATAACCGTAATGAAAGTCTCTACAGCAAACGTATAAAAGCTGGGAAAAGAAGAACGTATTTTTTTGACGTCCGCTCTACCAGGGGAAATGATTACTTTATTACGATTACCGAGAGCAAAAAGCGCTTTGACGATAACGGCTATGACAGGCACAAAATGTTTTTGTACAAGGAAGATTTTAATAAATTCTTAGCTGCACTAACTGATACTATCAACTACGTTAAGACCGACCTTATGCCCGATTTTGATTTCGATGCGTTTAATCATGACCACGAAAATGAAGATGGCGAACATACCCAACACACTCCTACCGATGCCACCACAACCTCGGCAGCACCTACGGATGAAACACCAATAAGTTCAATTGAGATCAGCGAAGGTTCAAACGTTGACGACTGGAAGATATAAAAACCTATATTTCAAATATTTAAAAGCCTTTATCATGCAAAATGATAAAGGCTTTTTCCTTTTTTGGCTAAACGGTTTGTTCGCATAAGTGACAACAAATCGGGTGCAGAAAACGTTTGGGTAACTACTAACGGAGCAGTACATTTTTAATCACTACTGTCCGATTAAAATATTATTTGTAAAAGTACGTAACACCTGCGCCGCCGTCCCGGCGCAGACATTAGAGTAACAAGCTTCAGCAAAACACGCCGCAGGGCTCCTTTTGCCCGCGGCAGCGATTGTCCCGAAAG
>JBBRPD010000029.1:0-58382 GCA_038228575.1 Chitinophagales bacterium
AAAAAGAGAATTTAATTATTATGTTTTTTATTTGTTAACAGCTTTTAAAGGGCAGTGTATGGTATTGTTCCGTGTGTGTTTTTCAAAAAAATCAGGGATTTGTTGTTCAGCAGTTGTAGTGTCTTTATCTTCAGAGCCTTTTCACGACAGCGTTTTAAGCTGTTTTGCATTGTTTTGTTATTCGTTTGTTAATGATTGATAGAACAAATGTAAATAGCGTTTTGCAAATAACCAAACAATTATGAAAATATTTTTAAAAAATGTGTTTTTCATTTGTTAACGATTTGCTTGTTCGCCAGATGTAAGAGGCTGTATCGGCCGGCATTTTCACAATTACCAAAGCACTTCCGGCCAGCCCCTTACAAATGACTACTATTTTCAATTGTTTCCTGTTTGTTAAGAACTTATGCACTAAAGGTTATTTTGGTTTCCCCCTGAATGCAAAGCAAATATATAACCTCTCCTAAAACCATACCCAATAAACTTCACCAACGGTCGCAAAACTTCACGAACGGTCATTTTAATGACATTTCATTAACAAATGAAGGCGTTTTTGGTAATTATAAGCTGTAAATGGTAAATTATAAATCGGGGTGGGAGGCTGGAGCCAACAATACCCACCTACCTTTTAATAGCCCATTAAAACCCAATGGACGAACCACGTAATTCGCTGATTTCCGAATTGGCTGATTAATAATTAAATACACACACTTCGTTAATTTGTTTTATCAGTTACGAATAAAAAATTATTTAGCGACTTGAGGAAAAGCTTCCATAAGTCATAAAAGAATCATAATTTTCAAAAAAATATTTTTTCACTACTAAAGAAACCTATATGAAACGAAAATTCCTCATCATGAGTGCATTCGTATCATTGATTGGAGCACCTCTGGCACGCGGACAAAGCATCTGGCCAAGTATCCTCAATGCTACCGGGGGCTCTGCTTACATTAGCGGGAAAGAATTTGAATGGTCAGTAGGAGAAATGGCATTGGTAAATACCTTCACAACTTCATCTATAGTTGTAACGCAGGGTTTGCTTCAAACCAGACTCACTGCGGATATCAATGAAGTGCCGGGTACGACTAACCTGGGCGACTATCTGCAAATATTCCCAAACCCGACAACAGGTACCATTAATATACAGTACAACGCCAATAAAGACGGTGTGCTTACTTTAAAATTGATGGACATGGCAGGCAGAATTATAGCCGACCAAAAAATGGATGTAAAAACAGGCGCTAACAGCCAAAAGCTAGACATTTCGGCGCTTGCGGTCGCAACCTATATGCTGGAGGTGTATATGCAGCCCACTAATGGTAAAATGGAAGCTACCGCTTACAAAATTCAAAAACTTCAATAATAACTAACCAACAAATCAGACCATATAATTTATGAAAAAAACGTTATTCTTAATCACGATACTGATGGTAACTGCATTCGCCACGATGGCGCAGGCACCTCAGAAATTTAATTATCAGGGCGTTGTAAGAAACGCTGCGGGTGCACCGCTTTCTTCGTCTACAATGACGATGCGCATATCAATACACGCCGATTCCGCTGCTGGCACTATACAGTATCAGGAAAAACACACCGTGCTCACCAATGCTTATGGCCTATATAATGTAGCCGTAGGTACCGGCACTGTATTGAGCGGCAGTTTTGCAGCCATAAGCTGGAATGCTGGCGACAAATGGATACAAATAGAAATAGACCCTGCTGCCGGTACCACTTATACCAGCGTAGGTAACAGCCAATTATTGAGTGTACCTTTTGCCCTTAACGGCCCAGGCGGCCCGGCAGGACCAACTGGCCCAACCGGACCAGCAGGACCAACTGGCGCAATGGGACCAGCAGGACCTACTGGTGCAACAGGCGCTACTGGCGCAACTGGACCAGCAGGACCTACCGGCGCAACAGGAGCGGCAGGTGCTACAGGACCGGCAGGACCTACCGGACCAGCTGGTGCAACAGGAGCCACCGGCGCAACAGGTGCTACTGGCGCAGCAGGAACTGCTGACAACTGGGGTGCGGATGTAGTAAACCATAATTCATCAATGACAGGTAATGGTACCACAGGTAGCCCATTGGGTGTTGTAGCAGGTACTGCTGCTGGTCAGGTACTTTCATGGGATGGTACGAACTGGGTTGCAGTAACCGTATCGTCGGCTGGTGACAACTGGGGTTCACAAAGTGCTATTGCTGACGGTACTACTATAACAGGAAATGGTGCTACAGCGGGAACCGCATTGAAATTAGGACAAAACAGTGCAACAACAGGACAAGTAATGACATGGACAGGTGCTGCATGGGCTCCGACAACAATATCCGGTGACAACTGGGGCTCACAATCAGTAGTGGCAGATGCGCCGATAACTGGTGCCGGCACTACCGCTTCTCATTTAAAATTAGCTAACGGCACAACTACCGGTGACGTATTGACCTGGAATGGCGGTACATCAACCTGGGGTGCAAGCGCACCATCGGGTGGCACATTGGGCGGTGACGTAACAGGTGCTGCAGGTGCAAACACCGTAGTAAGGCTTCAAAACAGAAATATGTCTGCTACAGCGCCTTCTACAGGTCAGGTGTTAGGCTGGACCGGCGCTGCATGGGCACCAATTACAGCAGGCGGTTCAGGTACCGTTACTTCAGTTGCTACAGGAACCGGCCTTACAGGCGGCACTATTACGACAACCGGCACTATAGGCCTTACACCCGGTAGTGCAACAGGCCAGGTTATGACATGGAACAATACGACATCAACATGGGCTCCAGCTGCACCAACTACAGGGATATTGGGTACACCAAGGCATTTAGCTTTGTATGCAACCACAACAACTTTAGATACATCAACCTTATATGAATCTACAACCCACCAGTTTGGTATGGGTACTATTACGCCGTTCGCAAAATTACATGCGGAATCAAGCACCGACTCATTAATGGGGTATTTCCATACAACAACAACTGGTGGCGCTTCATCAGGCGTCCTCCGCGCGGACTATGACGGTGCCAGCAACAACGGAATCTCTGTGATCGGAGATGCCAGAGCTACAGGCACGAACGGTACAACTGGCGGTTTTATGTTAGGCACTTTCAGCGGCTTATACGGTGAGGGAGCAAATGCCGGAACAACTACAGGCACAAAAGCCGTAAGGGGTACTGCAGCCAGCAACGGCCTTTTTGCAATAGGTGTGCAGGGTGCCGCTTTCGAATATACATCTTCAGTAACTGACGCCTACGGCGTATACGGCCAGGCACAAGGTGCTACGGGAAATAACTACGGTATCTATGGTGACGTTTCCGGAAGCACAACAGGAACTAACTATGCAGGCTACTTTGTTGGAAATGTAAATATTACAGGAACAATGACGGCTGGAGGCAAAGCATTCAAAATAGACCATCCACTCGATCCAGAAAATAAATACCTCTATCACTCTTGCGTTGAATCTGACGACATGATGAATATTTACAACGGCAATGTAACTACTGATGCCAGCGGAACAGCAACTGTAATGCTTCCTGATTATTTTGAAGCACTGAACAAGGATTTCCGTTATCAGCTTACTGTTATAGGCTCATTCGCGCAAGTAATGGTTTCAAAGGAAGTTGCATCCAATAAATTTGAAATCAAGTCGAGCATACCCAATACCAAAGTAAGCTGGCAGGTAACAGGTATCAGAAATGACAAATACGCACAGGCGCACAAAATTGTACCTGAAGTAGAAAAAGAAGCCAACAATAAAGGAAAATACATCAATCCAATAGAATATGGCAAATCAAGGAATCAACAAATTGGCTATGACGCTAAAGCAGCGGCGCCAACTCAGGTTCTTCCTAAAAAAACAACACAAAATAACGTTAAGTAACAACTACGTTATTACGTTATACATAAATAAAGCCCTGCAATTGCGGGGCTTTATTTATGTATAACGCCAAGAGAGCAATACCCAAACCGCATGCCATATCCCCAACTAACCGACTAAAGAAGATAGCTTTGCACTATGTATAACCTACGGCAAATACCATTCTTATTGCTCGTTTTTAGCACGCTGTTTTTCCCCGTAGCAAACGCGCAGGAAAATCAGGTACAGACTTACCGCCTTATCACACTGAGTACAGACACCGCCAAAACCAATGCCACCAGAAACCACATACGCCAGATAAGCAATGACAGCTTTAATGCCGGGGAATATAAAGATGCTCGCGGCAGCGTAATTAAATACCGCTTACTTGCGCCTGCACACATGGCCGCACATCACCGCTATCCATTGGTTGTCATTTTGCATGGTTCTGGCGCAATAGGCAATGACAATGCCAGCCAACTGGGTGTGCTGGCAAAGCTATGGGCACAGCATGAGATCCGATCGGCATACCCGGCATTTGTACTCGCGCCGCAGTTCGCTCAGCGATCGTCAAATTATGTGTTTGATAAGAAAGAGCAAGTAATCGCTTCTGCGCCCGGCATTTGCCTGACTGCATTGTTAGAGCTAATAGATTCGCTACAACAAATACCCGCAATTGATAGCGACCGCATATATGTAATTGGCTTTTCAATGGGTGGCTCCACCGCAGTAAATGCAGTAGGTTCAAGGCCCTATTTATTTGCGGCCGCAATATCAGTATCCGGCATACCCGACTTTGGGCATCTCGCTACCCTATGCTCCACTCCTTTGTGGCTCATTCATGGCAATGCTGACACGGAAAACCCAATGGCCAGCGATGCGTTGCTTTACAAAAAACTCAAGGCAACAGGTAAACGCAACTTGAGGTTTTGGGAGATCGACCACCTTGCGCATGACATCTACTCAGCACTCTACACCACCGATATGATACCTAAATGGTTATTCGGGTTTAAAAAGAAATGATTGTTGTCCGATAAAAAGAAGAACTTTCTACTGAAAGAAAGCAGGAGCAATTCTTCCGCTGTATCGTTCCGCATTATAGCCTGCTTTTTTACGCTGCTGCTGTATAAGCAACTGTCATCCCCGCTTAAGTTCTTTCTTTGCCGCGTCGCAAAGAAAGAACTTAAGAAAGCGCCGCTTTTTTGCAACGCTCCGCGCAAAAAAGGAGCCCTCCGGCGTCTTTTGCTGAAGCTTGTTATTCTATTTGTCTGCCCGGGGCGGCGGCGCAGGTGCTATACAATAGTCCTTTTGTACCACCATTTTTTACCGGACAGCAGTGAAAATAAATAATTAGCCATAAACAATTCAACGATTTGTTCGCTAATTTCATGGAATGAAAATGGCGTATTAGCCGGCTGAGCACAAATGCACCACCATGAATCAAAACATTACAATGCCCCACGAAGTAACACCCATTGAAAGCATTTCCCCTAACCGGTTAAAAGCTATTTTTGGCGGCTCCATTGGCAACCTTGTGGAATGGTACGACTGGTATGCCTATTCCGCATTTGCATTATATTTTTCAGGGTCATTTTTCCCTAAAGGGGATGAAACCGCGCAGTTGCTGAACACCGCCGGCATTTTTGCTTTGGGCTTCCTGATGCGCCCGCTCGGCGGCGCGCTTTTCGGGCGCATTGCCGACAAAACAGGTCGTAAACAAAGTATGACGCTTTCGGTATTGGTGATGTCGCTGGGCTCGCTGCTCATTGCCTGTACCCCTACCTACAGCAGCATTGGCATTGCAGCCCCTGTAGTGCTGCTTATAGCCCGTTTATTGCAGGGCCTAAGTGTAGGTGGCGAATATGGGGTTTCCGCCACTTACCTGAGCGAAATGGCAACCCAAAGCAGGCGGGGCTTTTATTCCAGCTTCCAGTATGTAACACTAATTGGCGGCCAGCTAATTGCGCTGGGCATACAGCTCATTCTGCAAAACGTTTTACTTACTGATGCACAGTTGCATGAATGGGGTTGGCGCATACCGTTTGTAATAGGCGCAATACTATCGGTTGTCGCTATGTACCTGCGCAGCAACCTGCATGAAACAAAAGCATTTGAGGCCCAACAAAATAAAAGCGAAGAAAAAAAAGGCAGCATTAAAGAATTGCTGAAACACCCCAAAGCTTTGTTCACCGTTATAGGGCTTACGTTGGGTGGCACCCTCGCCTTCTATACTTACACCACCTACATGCAGAAGTTCCTGGTAAATACGGTACACCTCACAAAAACAACTTCCACTACAATCTCATTTTTTACGCTGCTCCTATTTGCATTGCTGCAACCTGTATTTGGCGCACTGTCTGATCGTATAGGGCGCAGGCCGCTGCTTATTAGTTTCGGTGTGCTGGGCACAATATTCACAGTACCGCTCCTCACGGCCCTCAGCCAAACAACATCTGTCTGGGTTGCATTTGGCTTGCTACTCGCGGCACTTATTATCGTTAGTGGTTACACCAGTATCAACGCAGTTGTAAAGGCCGAATTATTCCCTGCCGAGATAAGGGCGCTGGGTGTAGGCTTACCCTATGCGCTTACCGTTGCAATATTTGGCGGCACAGCAGAATACCTCGCACTCTGGTTTAAGAATATGGGCCATGAGTCGCATTTTTACTGGTACATTACAGGCTGTATATTTATATCGTTGCTGGTGTATTTGTTTATGGCCGATACCCGGAAAACATCAAAAATGAACAACGAATAGCAACTATTCAATCTAAAAAAACTACCTTGTATTTGCTTATAACCACTTATGCAACCCGCTAAAAATTACGAGGAAAATACATTGAATGGAAACTCTGTGGCAACAACTGCCACAAAAGCAGACAACCCATTACTGCAAAAAGCGTTTTTCATCTCGCTGCTTTGTATGCTGTTGCTTACCTGGGTTTCGGGTTGGGGCGTAGGCTACCACCAGGATGAAATAGACATGCGCAATGAGGGCAAAGCCAATTTCAAATATTATGTAACCGGCGGCAGCGACGAAAGCTATCTGAAAAACGATGTTGGCGACACGCTGATGAAGTATTACGGCAACGGCTTCGAAATACTTTCTTCTGCTGTCAACACCATAACAGGCAAGACAAATGGCAAGAATGAATTTAACAGACGGCATATTACCAATCAATTCCTGGGGATACTTCTGCTAATGTTTGCCGGCCTTATAAGCAAGCGGGTGGCTGGCTGGGTAGCGGCACTGCTCACCATCTGGTTGCTGTACCTATCCCCCTCATTTGCGGGTCACATTCTTTTCAACACTAAGGATATTCCTTTTTGCCTGGGCTATATAGCTACTATATACTACACCATTGCCTTCATTGATCAGCTACCAAAGCCCACCTGGAAAACAACCTTATGCCTGATGGCCGCTTTTGCATTTGCCAATAGCATAAGGATAGGCGGAATTATATTGGCCTCCTACCTATTCATATTCGCAGGCATCAGGTTAATGCTGTTGCAAACACAAAAAGAAATTACGCGTGCCGATGCCCGCAATATAATTACGAAACTAACCATTGCTACCGTTGCGGGCATGGCGATAGCAGTACTCACATGGCCATTTCTTCTTACGGGCCCTGTGAGCCACACGATAGAAACGCTACAGGCAACCGGCAATTTTCCGCTTGACCTGCACTTTCAGTTTTCGGGAAAAGAAATAAGTGCTCACGACCTGCCGGCAACCTACATACCCAAACTACTAGTACTTACCACGCCAGTTGTAGTACTGCTTGCTTTTATAGCGGGTATGGTCATATATTTCGCTTATCAAAAGAAAACGAACCACCTCCCTTTTCTAATGGTGCTTACTGCCAGTATATTTCCTATCGTCTACGCCATAGCCACACATACCGCCTTATATAACGGATGGCGGCATCTGCTATTCATTTATCCCGGCATTGTAATAATTGCAGCTAGCGGCATAGCTATTGCATTGCAGCAGCTGAAAAAAACCGCATTAAAAATAGCACTGCTTGCAGTAGTTGTGGCAGGCATGTGTAAGCCATTAGCATGGTCAATAAACAACCACCCTTACGAATATACTTACTTCAATGAATTGGCTGGCGGTTTTGAAAAAGCATATTACAATTACGATACTGACTACTGGCATATTTCCATGAAAAAAACAGTGGATTGGCTAATGACCACCGAAGGAATTGGCAACAACAACGACACTGTAATTATTGCAAGCAATATTGATCGTTTTGTAGCCTATTACCTGCACGTAAACTACCCATTGGCCAAGGTGAAAGTGGTGAATTCCGGTGTTATGTCGCGCAACACGATCTATTGGCAGTATGCGGTATTCAATTCGTTTTTTTTAGAGAAAGAATATCTGGAAAAATACTACCCGCCATCGGGTACCATATTCGAGGAAAAAATAGCAGGGAAGGTAACCTCACTTGTGCTTAAAGACACGGCACGGCTTGACCTCACAGGGTTTACCGCACTAAGCAAGGGTAAATATATAACTGCCGATTCCGCATTTACTTTACACGATGCGCGTACACACGACAGCAACCCTGCGCTGCTTTCTTACTACGCATTAGCGAAGGCATTCTACGGTAAAAACGATTCCGCAATATTGCTGGCCAACAAGGCGCTGCAATTTACAAACATGACTATTTGCACCTACAATGCACACGTAAGTTTGGGCATCGCTTATGCCAATAAGCAACAGTACGACATCAGCATGAAAGAACTGGAAACCGCAGTGGCAATATTACCCAACAACCGACTGGCAAAAGGGCTGCAGGTGCAGATATACAATCTGGCAAATGCAGCCCCAAAACAATAGTTACACTGTTTAAATTATGCTGTCACTTCCTTCTTTTTATCGGGATTGCCAATACCGGTTGTAATAAGCGGCACCAGGCTGCCGTGCAAATAATGGTTCCAGCCGCCTGAACAATCTTTATAGCATTCAATTTGAGGTACTAAGCCCTCGTGCGTAAAGTCAATTTTTGTTTTACCACCTTCTGTAGAAATTTCAAAAATGACTTTGGTGCCGTTCCACTCACTTTTGTCTTTGGTAAAAGAAAGTTCGCTGTCTGTAATCAGCCAGACAACCTTTTTATCTGGCACAACTTCTACAAGCAATTGCTTGGAATAGTGGTATGGCGGGTGGCGATAAATAAACTCATCATTGAGTTTTTCGGTTGCGCCTTCTACTGTTTCTGACCACCAGCCGCGTACGTTGTTTATAGATTTGAAAGCGGCTGCTGCGCTTTGATCTACGAGTATTGTTGTTGTGAAATTTTGTTGCTCCATTGTTTTGTTTGTTTAAATAATGAACTGAAAATCCGCTGCTACTTAAGGAATATAAACTGCCCTATATGGTATTGCAAATGGGTGGTTCTGGTAAGCATAATATTGAGCTTGTTGCGATGTGGCTCCTTCTCAAAATCTTCGGCAGAAACAGCGGTATGGCCTTCAAACCATTCCTCCGGCTTCAGTCCATTAATTTTTTTGGTGAGTGCATCGTTGTGGCTAGTCCACATTGCCCGCAATGCGGCTACCGACGGGATTTCCGTTGCAACTTTGTCCGGCTTGGTTAAAAACGCCTCCTGCAATTCAGGATACATTTTATCACCAAATCCCAGCAGCCGTATCATATCGTCATGTACCGCAATCAAGTGACCCAGCAAATATATACCCCTGTTCTTACCCGGCGCTACTTCCCGCTGTAACTGCTCATCGCTGAATGCGTTCAGTAACGCTTCAAAATTCTTGATGGACGCAAACCATCTGTCCAGTACCATTTTAACTGCAATATCGTTTGTATTCATTGTTCTGAGTTTTTATATTGCAAATGTAGTGTCCTATTCCTACTTATACAGGGTGTAAAACAGACAACATAACGGGTTGATTTAGACAAATACAAAGCCTACATTTGCAGCATGAAACACCTGACCATTTTAGTACCTGATGGAGAAAATAACCTGAGCAGCATAGTTGGCGCGTATAAAATATTTTCGAGAGCCAATGAGTATCGCAAGGATATGGGCAAGAAGCAAGTGTTTAATATACAACTGGCAGGCCTTTCAAAGCAAATAGATTTTTATGACGGGCTGTTTTCGGTAAAGCCTCACACCTATATTTCAGAGATAAAGAAAACCGACCTGGTAATTATCCCTTCGCTGAACCACAATTTCGAAAACGCCGTTAAAGACAACCAACCCGTGATAGACTGGATAGCGACGCAGTATAAAAATGGGGCTGAAATAGCCAGTATTTGCACCGGGGCATTTATGCTCGCATCATCAGGTTTGCTGGATGGTAAAAGTTGTTCAACACACTGGGCTGTAGCTGATAATTTCAGGTTATTGTTTCCAAAAGTAAATCTGCAAACCGACAAACTGATAACCGATGAAAATGGCATTTATACCAATGGCGGTGCCTATTCATTTCTCAACCTGATAATATACCTTGTTGAAAAATATTTCGACAGACAAACAGCTATCTTTTGTTCCAAAATATTTCAGGTGGAAATGGACCGGCAAACACAATCAACCTTCACTATATTTAAGGGCCAGAAACTGCATAGCGATGAGATGGTAAAGGAAGCACAAGCCTTTATTGAAAGTAAGGCCGATGAAAAAATATCGGTAGCATACCTATCCACAAAATTTGCTGTCGGCAGGCGCAACTTCGACCGCCGTTTCATTAAAGCTACTGGCAATACCCCGCTTGAATATGCCCAACGGGTAAAAATAGAAATGGCCAAAAAAGCCTTGGAAGCTACCCGCAAAACAATAAGCGAAGTGATGTACGAAGTAGGCTATACCGATGTAAAAGCCTTCCGCGAAGTATTCAGAAAAATAACCGGAATGTCGCCACTGGAATATAAGGCACGGTATAATAAAGAGGCTGTTGTGTAATGGGTTAAGAAAAACACGTCACGCATCGCAGATGCTCACTCTTTAGTACTTGGATCGCCTTGCGAACCTACGCTAATCACCTATTTTTACTGCGCCTTATTAACCATAAATAACGGATAAATTACGCGCCAAAAACCCTCTGTGAAATATGCATTACTTTTAAAGCCCGGCGATGTAAGCTGGCGATAATCTGTTTCGTAAGCACCACGATAAGGTTTAAGTTCATAATCCACAATTTCCCAATCGGCACCTTCTTCCATGACTCTAATCCGTATCAACTTTTCATCTAATCGTTCCCAATGGAATGCTATCTGGTCTTCATATGGCTTAGGGCCAGTCGTTGACCAGGAAAAGTAATTACCCGTGCCATCGTGTTTAAACTCCAGGGCCTGACCGGAAATCATATTCAATCCTCCGTCATCAGTTGTTCGCCATCTACCAACAAGTTCATCTTCTTTTATTTGTGGCTTCAACTTGGGGTTAGTTGTCCATGGGAATAAAAACTGAAGCCCTTTATCAATTGCGCGTATACCAGCAATAATTTTCTTCAATACATCCATGTCATGAAATAAAAAACCAAATTACTAAATAACCAGTTGAATAGGCTTAATTTTATACTATGCGTTTAACAGAAATCCCCATTATAAAATTAGCCATTGCCCTAGGCCTGTTTTTTGCATTAATACAACCGCAATCTTCTTTTGCATGTACATGTGAAGGTGAAGCGTCTGTTAGCGATATGGTAAAACACGCAGACATCGTTTGTACTGGCAGGATCATTGCAAAGAAAATAACCGCCGATCTATTGCCTTATGGAATAAAAACAACAGTAGTTAAAAATGCATCTGAGAATATGAGTTTTATGCCAATGGCTGTTTACACCATAAAGGTGGACAAATTGTACAAAGGCAAAACCAGCTCAGACACTGTTACAATTTTAACGGGAGTAAACGGCGCGGGCTGTGGTATCCGATTCGGCATTGGAGAGGAATGGATCATCTACGCTACCAGCAACGAAGAGACTCTTTTTGAAGATTCGAAGTGCATTTCAACTAATAAAAAAGTCTACTTTACACATTCGTGTACAAGAACCACGGCATAGTATAAGGCCGAAGAAA
Organism: Chitinophagales bacterium; assembly: GCA_038228575.1. Lineage (GTDB taxonomy): Bacteria > Bacteroidota > Bacteroidia > Chitinophagales > Chitinophagaceae > Flavipsychrobacter. The sequence continues at coordinate 11,899 of JBBRPD010000029.1, forward strand.
TAGCTATTGAAAAGTGTTTAAAATTGTAATTGTCAAAGAACCATGACCCCGGAACAATTTAAATCGAATTGGGCGTTAGCCTTCGCCAACACGCAGCTAGTCCGGTATAAAAAGTGCTCGTGTCAAACTAAAAAATCTTCCAGCCCGCAATTTTCTTCTTAATGAAAGTAATCAGTATTGTATAAACAAATGAATGTACTGCAACAGCAACAAAAATCACAAAAATGCCTGCATAGATTTCCATGTGATCAAGCACAGTTAATAGGACACTGGCTACAGCCCCGCAAGCAAATGCCTGTAAGATCATAATTACCCAGCAATAAAGCCCCGGATTCGGATACTCATCGCAGCCCATACCCACCAAAAAGCAAACTATAGCTATGAGTGTAAGCGTAAAGTAAATGCTACAGAACAACGTCCAGTTGAATTTATCCAATATACGTTTTAACTCCTTATGCTGCATCTTATAAAGTTACATTTTCCGTGCATATCTAAAAACAAAAGAGCAAATGCCACATGGCTCTTCGCTCTGTTTCTCTCGCTCTCATCAAGTCGGGGTGGCTGGACAAGTGTCGAACCTTTTTATCAAAGGATTTGCTGGCACTTCAGCACATATTAGAACAACTCGACACAAAATGACATAAGCCAGCAACCACCCAATCTCGGTCAAGCAGCAAAATGGATAGGAAGATTAGGGGGCACTTAGGAAGAAAATCAGATGGACCACCAGGGCTTAAAGTAATATGGACTGACTATAGGAGGCTATGCGATGCAACACAAACTTATCTCGTTATGAATACAAAATTTGGGTAAGGGGTAGCTGCTAAAGAGGGGACAGGTTTTTCCCGGAACGGGAAAAAAAGGGGTGATGGGGCGACAAGCAAAAAACACTATCCGCCTGGAGTAAAAGTCACGTTAAAAGTATTATAGCTGATGATAAGGGCCTGATTTTTTTCCGTTGAAACGCCTCCTACTTAAACTCACTTTTTCTCTTAGCTTTTATGGTAAGAGATGATACCTGCAATGAGGAGACTCTTTTTGGATATCCGAAGCGGCGCAATGAACTAGACAACGCTAAGGCTCCTCGCCACCAACTAGTTCGTGTATTATGCTCTGTGCCTATAACAACACTAACTTCTTCTAATTGACTAAAATCAACCCAGGCCTTTACCGGCATCAAAAAAAACAGTGTAGGCGGGGAATATATTTGCCCTATGAAAAAAATAATATTAATTCTCTCTCAGTTGCTTGCAACAGTCGCTATTGCCCAACCGGTGATAAGTTCCCTCTCCATTTACACTGGCAGCAAGGGGGCATCTGTCGGTATTACAGGGACAAACTTTAATGCTAGCATTGCTAACAATATCGTGTATTTCGGTGCCACCAAGGCAACGATATCATCAATGACGTCGACCTCAATAAATGTTATAGTGCCCGCAGGGGCTACATTTCAGCCCGTTTCGGTATTAAATACAGGCACCAACCTCACAGGGTATTGCCTAAGGTCATTTTTACCCACTTTTAGCAATGCTCCATATGTGCCAGGTGCTATCCATTTTGATACTAAGGTTGATTTTAGCACTTCCGGTGCCAATCCTTATGGCGTAGTTATTGTAGATATTGACGGTGATGGTAACGCTGATATGGTTGTAGCCAATAATGCAAGTAACACTATAAGCGTCTACAGGAATACCAGCACAACTGGAGCAATCACCAGCGGGTCGTTTGGCTCTCCGGTAACATTTGCCACAGGCTCTGGCCCCGGCTACCTCAAAACTGCCGATCTGGATGCCGATGGCAAGCCGGAAATAATAGTTGCCAACACAACATCTGGCACCATCTCCGTTTTTAAGAATACTGCCAGCAGCGGCTCCATTTCAAGCAGTTCACTTGCTACGAAAGTTGATTTTTCAGCAGGCACCAGTGCATTTGATGTTGCAGTCTCCGATTTCGACGGCGATGGCAAGCCTGACCTTGCAGTAACCAATAACGTAAGTACTGCCAATACAATATCCGTGTTGCGCAATACAACATCCGCCGGTTCAATATCAACATCTTCATTTGCGTCAGCAGTAACTTTTGCTACCGGCTCTCTTCCTGTAAAAATAGTTGTCGCAGATTTTGATGGAGATAGCAAGCCAGATATTGCCGTAACGAACAGCAGCAGCAACTCCGTATCGGTATTCCGGAATACGGCTTCATCGGGTGCTATTACCACGTCATCATTTGCTTCCAAAGTTGATTTTACTACAGGCACTAATCCGAGAGGCATATTTGCCGCAGATATGGACAACGATGGCAAGTTCGATATTATAGTAACAAACTCTGCCTCGAACACTATCTCGGTTTTCAGGAATACGACTACAAGCAGCGCTATAAATACCTCTTCGTTTGGAACACAGGTGAATTTTACAACTGGCACCACTCCATATGATGTAGCAATGGGTGATATAGACGGCAACGGAAAACCTGATATTATTGTCACAAATTTTGGAGCTACCACTATTTCCGTATTCCGCAATATTGGTTCCACAGGGTCTATAACAACATCTACCTTTACCTCCAAAAGCGACTTTACTACAGGCGGCACGGGAAGCCCTTATGGTATTGCCATCAGCGACCTGGATGGTGACGGAAAGGTAGATATTGCAGTTGCTAATACTAATAGCGGCGGCTCAGTTTCTGTGCTGCGCAACAATATATTGTCCCCAGTTTTAAATGCAGGAATAGTTTGCACTGGCAGTAGCCGGTTATTGAGTGACAGTGTTTCCGGCGGCACATGGAGCACCAATGCACCCGCCGTAGCAACTATAAACTCAAGCGGGCTGGTAACGGCACTGGCAGCAGGTAACGCTATTATCACCTATTCCGTAACAGGCGGCAATGATACCGCACTCATCACGGTATCAGCACTACCATCTGTTGCCGGCATTACATCTTCTTCAACAAACATCTGCACCGGTAGCGCATTAACTTTCACGGCAGGCGCGGTATCGGGCACCGGCACACTTGCCTCCTACAATTGGTCGGGCCCTAATAGTTACAGTACAACCAGTACCGCAACAACCGCGGTATTTACCCCAACAAGTACTGCGGCTTCAGGGGTATATAGCTTAACAGTAACCTATCCGGGTGCAGGCTGCACGAGTATTGCTGCCTTAACATCACCTTCTGTAACTGTTAGCCCTGCAGCTAACGCGGGAACAATATCGGGCACTTCCAGCATTTGTATAGGGGCTACAGCTACTTTAACTAACGCAACAGGTGGGGGCTCCTGGAGTAGTAGTAACTCAACATTAGCTTCAGTTAGTGGTGGCGCTGTTACAGGGTTGTCGGCCGGAACAACTACAATTTCTTATACAGTAAGCACTGCCTGTAGTTCAGCATCTGCAACAAAAGTAGTAACTGTAAATTCTATGCAATGGCTTGGAGGCACTTCCAGCAACTGGAACACTGCGGCAAACTGGTCTTGTGGGTTTGTTCCGGGAGCCAACGACAATGTTACTATACCGGCAGGAACGGTATATGTGCCCCTGATTACAGCATCCGCGATCACAAAGAGCCTGACTATTGCTACAGGAGTCACGATTACTACAAATGCAGGGTCTTCATTAACTATAAATGGTCATTTGAACGGCAACGCTATTTCAGGAAACGGGAGCATAACTTTAAATGGCACAAATCCACAAACCATTAGCGGCAATGTTACGTTAAGCAACTTTGAATTGAATAATAGTTCAGGCGCTACTATACAGGCCGGTGCCAGGTTAACCATTAAAAATGCACTCACCATTACAGCAGGCACTTTAGTAACCAATGATAGTCTTGTACTTTTTTCTGATTCGGCCGCTACTGCGCGTATAGCACCACTACCCTCTTCAGGCGCTGCCATTTCCGGAAATGTGAAAGTGATGCAATACATAATTGGTGGTATGCGCAGGTACCGTTTCTGGAGCCATCCTTTCAGTGATCATACAGCATTGACCACCTTAGGGAACTATATAGACATTACAGGTGCAGGTGGTGCTGCCAATGGCTTTACAACAACGCCTTCAAATGCGCCTTCTGTAATTCGATATAATCCGTTGGTTGGTAACTCTTCATTGCCTTGCGACCCGGGATGGCGTCCTTTTACCAGCGCATTTGGCGATGCTGACAGCAACAGGATTCACCCATACCAGGGCATCAGGCTGTTCGTTAGGGGAAATAAGGGAGAAGGCCTTGGGTATGGTACTTACAATCCATCTCCGGTAACGATAGGTATGTCGGGCCATGTCAACCAGGGTAATCAGATTATTCATTTGGTAAAAGGTGCTGCCGGAAATCAGGATTACAATATGGTAGGGAATCCATTTGCGTCTCCTGTTGACATTGGCACTATTATTTATAATGCCAAGGCCGCCGGCGCCATCACAGGTTCATGTTTTTACGTTTGGGTGCCTTCCTTAGGGGCCGGTGGTCAATTTCTAGCTCAGCCCATTGGTTCTTCATCACCTATACCATACTACCTGCAGGCGAATTGTGCCTTTCAGGTACGGGCAGCTCATAATGGCGATTCACTCATTTTCACAGAAAACAATAAATCTGCAAATATTTCTAACAGCCTGCTTAAAGCTACACCAGAATACGTATCGCTAACGGTATTAGATGCTAACTATCATCCGTGGGATATACTATATCTGGATTTTAACGATGCCGCTACAGATGACGATGATGACCGTGACGCGGCAAAACCACAAGGCATGGATTTTAACTTCTATAGCTGGTCAGCAGACCATCATAAGCTGGCATTAGACGCCCGACCATACATGTCTGGCAAAGTAATACCCCTCGGCATAACATCTGCGTATGCTCAGGACTTTATAATAAAAGCCGGAGAAATAAACTTGCCTGAAGGCACACAATTGCTCCTTCATGATAAAGTGCTTAAACAAAATATTTTACTTAAACAGGGCACAGAGTATAAATTTAATATTACAACCGACAAGGAGATGCAGGGAAACAACAGGTTCGAGTTAGAAATGGAAACGTTAGCTGAGCACAACAACAACAAAAGCTTACAAGCAACGGTTGCCCCAAACCCGGCTACCAGTGAAGTGCACATTGCCTACACCAATATAAAGACGGCAAAAACCAGCGTCAGGATATTTGCAGTATCAGGGTCATGCGTTTATCATAAGGATTATGGTAATCAAAGTTCTGGCACTATCAGCGTGCCGCTGGCAACGTTTACACCTGGCATTTATATGGTAGAGTTCACTTCCGGAGAGCAGAAGATCATACATCGGTTGTTAAAGGAATAACTGGCACTGTATGCCCTGCAAACAGTGCTTAGCTGTCCATCTAAACATTCCGAAAGGTCATGTGCCAGAGTACCAAGGCTCTAAATATCCAACTTATGATTGCCAATCGGGTTTACGTCTATTCCCATGTCATTTCATTTTTTAGGTAGTTACTCATACAAAACCCGTGACAAGAGGTGCATAGCAAATAACATTTTCGTTCGCATAGACCTAATACCCCATCACTCGTGAATCTGTTCGTTCCGAACTCATTCTGTACCCACTTTGGCAAGAGGGGAGTGTACCCGTCTGAGCATGCTCATGGTATTGTAGTCAGAGGGCCGCAACCGCAGCCCGTACTTATTGCCGCCTTGCGGCAAACACCCGCCTCTTGCCAAAGGAGGGGACAGGTTTTTCCTGGGAAGGGAAAAAACAGGGGTGATGGGGCGACAAGAAAAACACACTATCCGCCTGGAGTAAAAAGCCACTTTAAAAGTATTGTAGCTGACGATAAGGAATCGATTTCGTTTCCTTTGAACGCCTCCACTTAAACGCATCTCTTCTCTCCGCTTTTAGGGGAAGAGATGATACCGGTAATATGTTGTGCGATACTCCTTTGTTTAGCAGCCCCCCGTGTAGAAGGGACTTTTGGAAATGATGGGTGGAACGTGAGCAACAACTGTTAATCACTTGCCGGGGGTGGTTGGACAACAAGGTTTTGAAGAGGCCGACGCGAACAGCTGCAATGTGCACATGCTTGCTATGGTTTATGCTTCGTCGTCACCTTTGTCTTTTTCAGTCGGTAGACACCGCCTCTATATGTGTATACTCGACTGATTCGGAAATCGAAACTATCGGCGGTGTCAATGATCTTCCTGATTTCCACAGGTATACATTTCGCTATAAGTGTTTCGCTGCCATTGGTATACGACCATTTCTTGTATTTGCCTTTTATTATTAATGGTAAGTCTCCAAACGGTTGTGTAACCAATGTATCCGCTTTCCCAATCAGCTCACTCCAGCCATCAAGTGCATTAGTTCGTTGCACATCCGGGACTGAAAGCAGCTCTTTGAACCGTCCATTAACTTCGCCAAATATATGCAGGTTGCCCCAGTACGGTCCACCCCCGCCGCCATTGCAATCCAGCAGATAACATCCGTAGTTATTTCTCCCAAGCCGGATAATATGTATAGCAGGTAGATTGCGGAAAGCACCATAACAGCCAAACGAAGGCACAAAGCCTTTGAGATGCCACCGGTTACCCATCCTTACAAATCTTGCTAATCCTAACACAGCACATGAGAAACGACCGGAGAACATGGTTTCATCAGCTGCTATTGTAGCTTGCATAGAGGAAAAAGACATAATAACGCAGGCATTACCATCATCATCCGCATAGTGCAACACATCGCAAGAGATCGTTGAATTGCCATCAAAAGGAAAAACGTCCGGCTCCCCAGAATTTTCAAATACATCGGCTGTTTGCCCGCCCATAGTACCCGGCACTTTTACTTTCGGGCATTTCGGACACGTCCAAAACTCCTGGTGTATAATTCTGCCATCTGCTTCAAAACTAAAATACCTGCCGGGAAATAGACATCTGAGCGCTGTAACTTTATTAAAAGGGTGAGGAATAGAAAGCGTGTCATCGTTCTTTGGCAGCGCCGTAATCTTGCGTGGTGACAACTCAGGACGATCGGTGCTGCGTTGGGCTTCCGCTTGTTTGAACGAGGTAAGCGAAAAGCAAAAAATAAATAACACCATGCAAACGAAGCGAAGCATCCAATAAAGTTAGGGAAAAGAGAGCTCTGGGGGACTTGCTAACCACAGTAAATAACAAAATTTCGTTGCGGTGTGGTCCTCTCAATCTACCCACAAAAAGCCCAGCATTGCTGCTGAGCTTTTCTTTTGTCGAGACGGCTGAACAAGTGTAGAACCTTTTTATTAGAGACCTCTGCGCAATTCAGCATGTTATAACATCACTCAACTGTAACTTGCATGAATAGACATAAGTCGACATAAAGTTGCACAAATTGGAATTAGGTTGACTGGACAACTTTCGAACTGTTTCGTCGATCTAACAATACTTTAGTTATTATTAAAAGTGGTAGAAGGCATTTTCGTCAGCGATCGTACTCTTGTCACAATGCCCGTGATGTCGTCCATTTTTAAGTTGGCTCCACCTATAGACCGTTTAGATAATTTAGCTAACCAATTAGAAATTTTTTTTTCAAAATCGCTGTCTGTATTGATGGATTTATATTTCAATACTATTTCTCTTAAATCTTGCAGTTCCTTTTCTGTTACACAAAAATCTCTTAGATCGTTAAATCTTTCGTCTATTTCCGTTTGAAATAGCAAATTTTCTTTTATTATTTTTTTGGCATCTACCTCCATGTCTTTAATTGGTCGATGCCCAAGAATTTTATTATGAACTTCATTAATTTCTGTGGGAGTTAATCCACGAAAATTTAAAAGCAGTTCGGAATCCAAAGAAAGATCAATTGCTGTGACATTGGTATTGCTGTTCCTATTGTTCTGTTTAGGTGTGAATTTTATTGTAATTTTTATTTTACGATGATCCTTTCTAACAAGTTTCTTGCTTACATATGTTATTAATTTTGACTTAATTATGTCATGCTGATCTAAATACACACCTTCAAATATTCTGTGAAAAGAGTGTATTCCCTCACAGTACTCGGTTATTCCCTCAATCTTATTATCTTCTTCAATTAAAAGCTCATTATAAAATCTAACACTATCACTTTGCTTCTGTTTGGGATTCACACCAAAGCTTAAAAATAGATTATCTACAAGCTTTGAAATGCTCTTTTTCCGCTTGCTGATTACCCTATAAAAAGTTATAGTATGCGTGTAAATAAAAAACTCATTCGCATTAAAGCCTGGAATATTCACCAATTTACTCAGTAAGTTTGTCTCTGAAGTAATAAAATTTGGATCACTGTCTTGTGTTATAAATAATCGAAGCCCAAGATGATTTTCTAGATTTGTCATAGAATATTATAAATATATAATTTGCAGGTCACAAGATAAAAAAATGTTCCGCGATTATTACTTTTGACGATAAAACAAATTTTTATGTACGAACACACATTGGAATGGGATGAATTTAAAACAAAGATGCCTTCTATTATTTCTCAAAGAGTTAAGATTCCATTGTCTAATTTCCTTTTCCGAGGACAAGCATCTAAGGATTGGATATTGAGCTCTTCTTTCGATAGAATAGAGAAAAATAAATCTAAATATAAGGTATTATTAAGTCATTTTATAAATATTTGTAATTATTATACATTTAATGAAGATTTATTTCTTAAAGATATTGAAAATGAAATTGCTGCGTATGCACAGCATTATGGGCTCCCTACTAGATTAATGGATTGGACATTGAGTCCATATTATGCAGTATTTTTTGCTTTTTCCGAAGCTAATTTTAAGTACATTAAGGATGCAACAACGACAATTTGGGCTATCAATAAAAATTCAGAAGCGTTGAAAAGAAAAGGTGGAATTGAATTTATAAAGGTGAGTTCAAATAAATTCAACTATCGTATGAAAAACCAAATTGGCCATTTTACTCTTTCCACCCATTCAGAAGACTCTATTGAAAAATTTGAAGAAAACTTACGTATTGAAACAAATATCAATGACCTTTTATGGCGTTTCAATATAATAATACCGGTAGATGTAAACGAAATTTTGGCGGACTTGGATTTAATGGGAATTAACTTTAGCACCGTTTACCCAGACGTTCAAGGCTTCATTAAGGAAGCGATCTTTAGATCAAAGGTCGGAATTATATAATTATAATTAGGTGTTTCGTTTAGATTTCGAACTCAACAAACACAATACAGTAAAGACTTTCAGATGGTTATCTCAAACTGTGAATGAATAGTTCGAACTAAAAACCCGCTACTGGAGCGGGTCTTCGATTTAAGTCGGGACGGCTAGACAAGTGTCGAACCTTTTTATATAGAATTTGTATCTCCTTCAAATACTATAGGAACTGATAGACATAAGAGAGAAAGAAAATACTTGATTCAGTCAAATTCGTCTCATTTGGAAACAAGTTGCTAGGACAAGTTTCGAACTACTCCTGTATTTTTTGACCGTAAATATTTGTAAGAAAAAGTAATGATTGTTCTGTGCTCATTTTTTCCCACTCTTTGCTGATGGCAAAATTAAAGTTAATGCCTTGGATGGCCTGGACCCTATTATCAATGGGATATTCGGCAAGAGCGTTTCCGCCACTGTCAAGACACAGTATCCAATAGGTTCTGCCTGGTACAAGCCGCCATATTACAATTGCACATGTTTTTTCGTAGACATTCATCCAATAGGATCCATGACTGTGCTTATAAAATATTCGTTGGTTGTCGGTGATTTGCTGTATTTCACAAACCGGTTTTGTGTTTTTAAATTCCTCTAATAGTTCAAAAAACCGCTCCAGTGCTTTTCCTTCGTCATTCCCACAAACCGCAAGTATGTGATGTAGCCAACCGGCAGAAAGGTCATACCCTGATTTCTCTAGCCCCTTTACCCATGAACTGAACCATTCAAAATCTGGAAAACCTGCATTTGCCAGCGTAGCTCTTGCACCATCAATATATCCATTCAGATAGTGGTATAGTGGTGTTAGCGACTTACTTCCAACGAACATTGATGGTCGTTCTTTGATAAATGCAAGCCGTTGATAGATGTTTATTGGTATATCAATTCCCATATGAATCCTATTTTTCGAATTTACATAAAAAAGGCGAAACAATATGAGCGGGGCTATGCAGAGCGAGCAACAGAGCGGGAGCGGAGGGAAAATAAAAAGACGAAAGCTTTCGCTCTCGTCTTTTATTTTGTCGGGGAGACAGGATTCGAACCTGCGAACCTCCCGACTCAAGTCGGGATGAGATACCGGAATATTCAGAGCGAGTGTGAGAGCGGGAGCGGAGGGAAAATAAAAAGACGAAAGCTTTCGCTTTCGTCTTTTTATTTTGTCGGGGAGACAGGATTCGAACCTGCGACCCCCTGGTCCCAAACCAGGTGCGCTACCGGCCTGCGCTACTCCCCGAGTAATACTGTTGATAAATAAATATCAACTGCCGATTTTTTTGCTTTTTAAGCGGTGAAGGAGGGATTCGAACCCTCGGTACATCTTAACGACGCACGCCAGTTTAGCAAACTAGTGGATTCGGCCTCTCTCCCACCTCACCTTGCTAATTAAAGCATTTTGTTTCCTTTTTCTAAGGGAGTGCAAAGATAAGTGGAATTACGAAATAACAAAAAGTTTTTTCAAAAATCTTCACCTTTTTTTTCTCTGCATTTGAATGAACTTCTTTTATCGTATTATATACGTCCGCTGCCACTTTACAGAGCCAACAATCCGGGTACTATTCCCCGCATTTCGCTGTTTAAGGGCCTATTGCAGTCGCTATAACTTATTCCATCACCTCGCAGGCTTTGAGCTATTATTTCGCAGGCTATTGCCCCGGAAAAATATATCAAATTAAATACTGGCCAATTGCACCTTCTGTAATATCTCCATCAGGTTTTCTTTGTACTCTGAATCGGTATCCATCAGGTTTTCTACGGTCTGGCAACTGTGTATTACAGTGGTGTGGTCGAAGCCGCCAAAGTGATCGCCGATGGTCTTTAACGACTGCTTGGTAAACTTCTTAGCGAAATACATAGTTATCTGGCGGGCCAGTACTACTTCGCGCTTACGTGTTTTGGTAAGCAACCTTTCGTAAGGCACGTGGTAATATTCGCAAACCAGCTTTTGTATATTTTCTATGGTCATCTCGCGCGCAGCAGTCTTCACGAAATTCTTCATGACGCGCTTTGCAAGGTCCATATCTATCTCTTTCTTATTCAGGGTTGCCTGTGCGAACAATGCTATCAGCGCACCTTCCAGCTCGCGTACATTGGTCTGCACATTGTAGGCCATATACTTCACCACTTCATCCGGTATCTCCAATCCTTCCTGGCGCATCTTAACACGCAGAATAGCTTGTCTTGTCTCGAAATCAGGCGCCTGTATATCGGCATTCAATCCCCAGCGGAAACGGCTCAGTAAGCGCTCCTGCATACCTTCCATATCTCTTGGCGCAGTATCGCTGGTCAGTATTATCTGCTTACCGCTCTGGTGCAGGTGGTTGAAAATAGCAAAGAAAACATCCTGCGTTTTTGCAGCTGAAACAAACAAGTGTATATCATCCATTATCAGCACATCAATGAGCTGGTAGAAATGTATAAAATCGTTTATCTCGTTATTCTTGGCGTGATCAATAAACTGGTTAATGAATTTTTCAGCACTTACGTACAATACCGATTTATTAGGATGCAGCCTGCGCACTTCATTACCAATAGCCTGTGCCAGGTGGGTTTTACCCCAGCCCACACCACCAAATACCACCAATGGATTGAACGATGTGGCACCTGGCTTCTGCGCCACATGCAAACCCGCGGAACGGGCTACCCTGTTGCAATCGCCTTCTACATAATTATCGAACGTATAGTTAGCGTTAAGCTGCGGGTCAATCTGTGTACGTTTAAGGCCGGGTATTGCATAGGGTGTCTTTATATTGAACGGATCGTCCCATTTAAGGGGCATGTCAACATAATTATTTTCTTTCGGAGTTCTGTTATGTGTGCTGCCCGGCATATTTACGGAAGCGGGATTGCGCTGGGTGGCGCTGCCTTCCATAAGTATGCGGTATTCCAAACGTGCAGGTTTACCCAACACGCGTTTTATTGTTTTTCCCAATAACTCAACATAGTGCTCTTCAAGCCACTCATAAAAGAATTGACTTGGCACTTGCAACGTAACTATATTATCATTCAGGCTAACGGCTTTAATGGGCTCAAACCACGTTTGGTAAGTGCGCCAATTAACGTTATCCTTAATGATAGCGAGGCATTGTCCCCAAAGCTGCTCCGCATTAGTTGACGTATTGGGATGGTTATTAAAAATGTCTTTATTCATATTGTTATAGAGCACTCAACTGTTAATGGTATTGTTTTTCTCCTTCCCCAATGCCGTCAATTTGTTAACCTGAAAAATGAAAGATTCAGTCAAACCAATTGCCATACAATTTAAGGTATTTTTTTGGAGTAATTTATTATTTGTTTCAGCCACTTGCCCAATGTTTCCCAGCCCTGTGTCACAATCCTTATTGGGGGGACGAAATTGCTAACATTTTGTTGAAAAAAAAAATTAAAACACTATTGTTATTTCGGATTGGATTACAGATTGGGCATTCAAGTTTTTGGCCTCTTTTTTGCACCTTCACAACTCAACTGAAAATACCCCAACAAGGATTGAATTCTTTTTAAACTTTGTATTTTTCCACCATCTCACCGGCACGGCTAAAATCGCTAAAATCCTTTACTGTGGCTGATGTAGCAAATTTAGTAGCCATAAAAACAAGCACAAAAAACGAACTTATAACTATTCAATAAAAATACGAAATTTTTAACCGTTTCTTCACGTTGTCATTAACAATTTTATGGAAGAAATTTTTTGAAGAAATCAAAAAATAAGCTTACGGCGACCCAAAATTCGCGCCCTAAATTTACCAATTATCCACAATTACCACAAACGTAAAAACACCCTAAAAAATACCTTATTTTCACCCTTACAGCAGCCCTCAGCAACACTATCAGCATTGCACAAAAGCACACTGCATTTTCGGGTAAAAAACGACATGAAAAAACGACTGTTCGCCCAGTATAAAATACAATTGACGCGAGTTGAAATTATGTTGCATGTGCTCATTAGCAGCAATGCTATTAGATCAAGGTTATGAAACATAATACCACCCCTTCGGGCAATGCCATCAGGTTAAGGCTGTTAGATCTGTCACCGTTCCTGACAATGTCATTGACTTAGGGGAATTGACATTTTGCCTGCGGCACGCCGCAGACATCAATCGCCCCTCTGCCATTTATGGAAAGGGGCTGAGGGGTGAGTCAACCAAACAAAGAAGGATGCCCCATAACCGGAACATCCTTCTGCTTATATAGTTCTTGTAAGTTAATTTATACGGCCCTGTTACCATCGAACGCTTCCAGCGCATCAGCAACCGCAGTAAGGAAGCTGGCACCCAAAGAACCATCAACCACACGGTGGTCATAACTGAGCGATAAATACATCATGTGGCGAATAGCAATCACATCGCCATCCTTTGTTTCCAGCACAACAGGCCTTTTCTTAATAGCACCTACAGCAAGTATAGCAACCTGCGGTTGGTTAATAATAGGTGTGCCCATTAAGCTGCCAAATGTACCTACATTGGTAACGGTAAACGTACCGCCCTGTGTATCGTCAACTTTCAGTTTATTGTTGCGGGCTGCATTGGCTAAAGCATTCACATCTTTCGCAAGACCTAAGAGATTTTTGGTGTCTGCATTCTTAATTACAGGCACTATCAGGTTGCCGCTAGGCAATGCTGTAGCCATACCTACATTCACATCCTTTTTCACAATTATACGGTCGCCATCAACACTAACATTGATCATCGGGAAACGGCGGATGCTATTCACAATAGCTTCAATGAAAATAGGCGTAAACGTTATCTTTTCACCGTATTTCTTCTCGAAAGGCCCTTTCACTTTATCGCGCCATTTAACAATATTGGTAACATCGGCCTCCGTGAAACTGGTTACGTGCGGCGAAGTTGCCTTACTGCGTACCATGTGGTCTGCAATAAGCTTGCGCATACGGTCCATTTCTATTATTTCCACGTTGCCGCCAACTACATTGGTAGCAGCGGGCATAGGCGCATCAACTGCCGGGGCAGAACTGGTAGCGGGAGCAGGGGCGGCCGCTGCCACGGGTTGTGCTGCAACTGGCGGAGTACCACCCTTAGCACGATTGCTTACATAATCTAAAATATCCTTCTTGGTTACACGGCCTTCATTGCCTGTTCCTGGTATAGTTTCCAGTTCAGCCATGCCTATACCCTCTTTGCCTGCTATATTTAATACCAGCGGAGAGTAGAAACGGGCGCCATTGCTGGCTACAGGTGCTGCAACCGGAGCTGCAGGGGCTGCATTTTGCAACGGGGCCGCTACTTTTGGCGCTGCGGCTTCAACCGGGGCTGCGGCTGCAGGCTTAGCTGGGGCTGCGCCGCCAGCCGAATCGATACGTGCTATAATTGCACCAACAGGCACTACGTCGTTTTCTTTAAACAACAGTTCGGTAATTGTACCCGCAGCGGTTGAAGGCACTTCGCTATCTACCTTATCGGTAGCAATATCGAGTAGTGTTTCATCCATTTTAATAGAATCACCCACATTTTTGTGCCATTTAAGCACGGTGGCTTCCATTATACTTTCGCCCATTTTAGGCATTACCAAATCAACTATTGCCATAATAATATATTATTATTTGAATAAAACCGCTGCAAAAATAATCAATTGCAGGGAATAATGATTGCCGATTTTAACGGAGTAAATAATGGTGGATAACTTACCAATAAACGCTTGGTGTTACCTGTAGCAGCGGCACTATCAACACACGTCCACGGCAGCGTAATGGAAAACCAATATCAGATGGGAGCGGCAATACAAACCCATCTGCTACTTTGTAAGTGCCCGGAACACATCTTCCAGGGTATTTACCTGGGTTTGCATGGAAGTAATGCTCAGGTCGTTTTTCAGGGCCATTTGCATGATCTCGCGGCGCAATTCATCGGCATTTTTGCTGAGCAACTTCCAAGAATTGTTACCGGTCGGTTCCACGCCTTCGGCACTTGGCAGTGCCTTCAGCTGGGTTATATCTACTGCTTTATCGAACGTAACCGCCAATACATCGGCTGAAGAATTTACTTCCTGTAGTTTAGCTATCGCATCATCGGCTACAATGGTGCCGTTATTAATAATAATAACACGGCTGCACATAGCCGCAACCTCCTGCATAATATGGGTGGAAAGTAGTACCGTTTTTTCTTTGCCTATTTCCTTCACCAACTCTCTTATTTCGATAATCTGGTTAGGGTCAAGGCCGGTTGTTGGTTCATCCAGTATCAATACTTCCGGGTTGTGCAACATGGCCTGCGCCAGGCCCACACGTTGCTTATATCCTTTTGAAAGTGCTGTTATCTTCTTGTGTGCTTCCTTGCCCAGCCCTGTCATTTCAATCATCTGCTCTATGCGGGCTTTGCTGCCCTTGCCCAGTTTATGCACACCGGCCGAAAACTCCAGATACTCCCGCACATACATTTCGTAATATAGCGGATTAGATTCTGCCAGATAACCTACCCTGCGGCGCACTTCCATTGGGTTAGCCTGTACATCAAAACCGCAAACCGAAGCCGAGCCACTTGTGGGCGGCAGGTAGCTGGTAATAATTTTCATTGTCGTTGATTTACCGGCGCCATTAGGCCCCAAAAAGCCAACGATCTCCCCTTTTTTCAGTTCGAATGAAATATTATCAACCGCCTTCTGGGTATCGTATATTTTGCTGAGTGAAGATACAATTATGGACATGTAGCAAATCTAAGGTAAAAATAAAAACATGCGTATGCAGCTGGTATATTATAACGCAACATTTAGAACTACAGCATTTTCAGGAAACACGGGCTCACAGCGGCTGCTAGTCCAGATTAAGCTTTACATCAAAAAGGCCATTCGTTACCGAAACACTGCTCGTTAAAAACTCGAACGACCCTTTTATGCTGGTTTGACTGTTACTGCTTTGTACGTTCGATGAAATAATGATTTTACCTGACGATGCATCGTAGCTATGATTGCCCGCTACCGAACCGAAGCTGGAGTAGGAAGCTGTATTGCCTGAATCGCTTATAACGTAAGTACCTACCCCACGGTAATTGTCAATACGCAACTTTATTCTGGAGTTTGTGGAATCGGCAAGAATGGTAAGATGAAGACCCGGGCCTTTATCGATAGTAACACTGGAAGCGTATGACCGCCACGGATAGCTGTTTATGGTAGCTGACATCTGCAAATCTGCCGACGGTGTCTTTTCCTTTTTACAGGCACCCGCAACAACCAGTAAGCCGAACAATAAAAATACTGCAATACGTTTCATATTCATGGAATAATTACATCATCATCATATCTTTTTCCTTCTGCTTTTTCGCTTTTATGCGCAAGTTAGCACCCAGGTAAAGACTAAGGTTATTGATACTGTTTGATGTTGCCAATTGAAATAAAGAACCAGAACCTACATAGATAGGCCCTGCATAGATAACTGCCCCCAGGAAGCCCTGCTTCTGGGCATTGAACGAAAACGGCAGCGCCACGGTAATAACTCTTGTAAGTAAGTACCTTGGCGTTATTGTAACGGTTGAGATATAATGGTTGGAATACTTTTCAGCCGATGGCGCGCGTAAATTAACGAGCACATTACCATTTACAAAAAAGCGCGGCTGTATCTTAAAGTCTGCATTCAGGTGCAATGCCGTAGGCAAGCCTACTTTCATCTTCCGCTTGCTGGCCGTTGGCCGTGCTACGGAATCAATAATGTAGTCGTTAAAAATACGATTACCGTAAGTAACGTCATTATTGTTCATAATGTTGCGGTAAACAATAACGGTATCTTTAACCTGATAGCTGCCCGATGTTGATGAAGCCGTGTAGTTAATACTACCTATATCGGTAATGGATGCCGCAAAGCGGGTTACATAGCCTTTCTTCACCTGAAAACCTTCATTAGGATTCATGTAATACACGGCACCTATATCCAGACCCACACCTAAATTATTGGTAGCAACACCCATAGCGCGGAAAGGGTTGTTTGATATAGCCCATTTATTGGCATTAGGGGTAAAAGCAAGGTTGGCAGTGCCGTTAGCGGCATACGCTACCCCATCATTCTTATATATTTTGAACGAGGCATCAGGTATACCCATGCCTGCGGCCCCAACACCATTTAATATTTTTACGGTAGCACCACCCAGTAATTTGTATTCTTCTGTTTCATGGAAAAAACCAGCATAGCTAAGGTTAAGTTCCTGAAAAACCTGGCCTGTAATGCTGTAATTATGTACGGTAAATGAGTCCAGGATGTTAGAATCTAACCTCGGGTTTACGCCCATCAGGTTAAACACTTTATCAGAAAGATTATCGGAATTCAGCAAATAACGCGTACCTACACTCGCCGTGAAAAAAAAGCGCTTCTGTATACGGAAAGATACACCGGGCCCCATCAGTTCCAGATTGGCAAAGAACATTTTGTCAGGCTGGTCGTTGTGGTTGCGGAAATAATTCTTATCCATGGTAGCCGTACCGGTGGTCAGGAAGTTGAAGATATTTCTCTTAAACAGCAGGCTGTTACCGCCTACTTCAGCACCAACGCCGAAAAAATTAAGCTGCATCCTATCTTCATGCCAGGCAAAAGCAGGGTTTTCCCGCACCTGAGTTACGGAATTTTCGGCACCATAAAGCCCCAAAAAGGCCTGTGCCCGACCATTGGTATAGATGCAGATACAGATTAGGGATAGTAAGATTACTCTCATGATGGTGCAAAAGTAAGAATAAAAACGGGTACAAATATTCAAAATCAGGATTGGCGGGAATGAATTTGCATTTTATTTATGCATTAAAGAATAGCATTCGTATATCTGCATGCAATTAAGCTGCTAAATGAATTGCTCAATATTCGCCCTAACGTAATCAACTTTCAATTTGTGCAGGTCCTCTATTTTGTCAAGATCATAAAATTGATCATCCAAATCATTAAGCGGGTTATCAGTATAAGACTCAGAAAAGCGCTCCAATGTCCCGTCATTATATTTCTCCAGTTCTTCCCTTATCGACAGGAACAAAGTATTAGCCTTCCACATGAGGACAGCGTAACGGGAGGCTCCGATCAGGCTAAATCCATCCGCAGCAAGTTCAGCATAAGCACCACCTGAATTAAAATAGTATTGATTAAAGCCACCATTATTAACATCACCTTCAACACACCACACGGCAAAAAAAGCCTGCTGCCCCTGCGACAACCTTTGCACGGCATCGAATTCCGCTTTTCCTGACTTGCCAATAATGGCGTAGATGTTATCAAAAACAATTTGGGGCAAGTCCGCATCGGTGGTCTCATTTATGACCTTCCGGGTCAGCTTGTCATAAATGTGCCGCTCAAAGAATGCTTTTAGGTCGGGTAAAGGCATCTTTGCGGGTTCTTCAGACTTCACTTTCTTTTTAAAAAATCCGAACATAAAAAAGGATAAAATGAACGTTTAGTGACTATCACCCCTGAGTTTTTCGTACCGAAAAACTCTGTCCCCTCTTTAGCAAGAGGGGAGCTCCCATCTGCTTGCAGCATATATAAAAATCGAACCCTCAGCCGGTAGATGTACTCTGCGACAACTACTCTCTTGTCAAAAATTTTCCGCAGACGAACAGCAAAGCTCTCCTTGCGACCACTGAAAGGTTAAATGCTACGAAATAAAAATCAGGGGTGATGGGGCGCGTTTGCCTAATTAAGCTACCATAAAATTACACAGCTTGAAAAGTATTCTTGCACCAACAATAGCGTCAATACTATCGCCGGGATGGTAACCGCAGGAAACCTCGTTAAGATCGAACCCGATCAGTTCGCGGCCTGATTGTTTAAGCAATTTAAACAGGTAAAATACCTGCTCTGCTTCAAAACCACCGGGAACCGGAGTGCCGGTGTTCGGGCACAGTTTCGGGTCAAGGCCATCAATATCAAAGCTGATGTATACCTTTTGTGGCAATGCGTCCACTATCTGGTTGCAAATATCTTTCCAGGTAGCGCCTTCATATTGTTGTGCCTTAATATCGCGATCGAAGAAAGTGTGTATACGGCCATTGCTTCCGTTTATAATATCCAGCTCTTCATCGCAATAGTCGCGAATGCCCACTTGCACCAGCTTCTTCAGCTGCGGCACTTCCTGCAGCACATTGTACATAATAGAAGCATGCGAATAGGTAAATCCTTCGTAAGCTATCCTCAGGTCAGCATGCGCATCAATCTGCAAAATGCCGAAATCGCCATGCTTTTCGCCCAATGCTTTTATATAACCCAGTGGTGTGCTGTGGTCGCCACCAATAAGCCCAACTTTCTTTCCTTTTTTCAATAACGAACTGGTCATTTCATATACCCACTCGTTCATTTTCCTGCCCTGCTCGTTAATTTCGTTCAGTTTGGTGGTCAGTTGTTCGTTTTCCGAAACCAGGCCACCATCCACCATGTGCGACAAGATCAGCTCTGTGCACTGGCGCAGGTAATCACTCTTTTTGCGGATGTTGCGGTCAATAGGCAACATGTAAAACCCTTTTTTCCAGCCATCCTTTACATCGGGGTCAAACAGGTCCACCTGCATGGCGGCTTCAAAAATACTGTCAGGCCCCATGGCAGTGCCCACTCTGTATGATACGGTCACCTCCCACGGCACAGGCAGCAGAATAAGTTCAGATTGTTCTTCAGTGAACGGCAAGCCGAAGATATTGTTTGACTTAAGCCCTACGGAATTAGGGTCGAACTGGACGGGATTTTGCATAAACTATATGGAAAGTCTGAAGTTATTTTAGTCAAAAGTAGAATGCTGCTTCGGGGAAAGCAAAAAAATGTTGTAGAAAATTGTTTTGTCGCGGCTAAGTAAGGTTAATAAAATATTACCGGGCACCAAAGCACCGCATGTGCATAGCAACAATTTAATGATAAAAGTGAAGGCGGTTGCCCGTGCACGCTCCCTTATGCTGCTATTAGTTAATAACGCAGTTCCATTTTTCACCGGTCACGGTAGTATCATAGCTGGTGCAGGCATCCTCGGCATCACTCTTGGTCATTTGTCCCAGGTCTTTTATCATTTTGATCTGGTTCTGGTATGAGCACTGGCAATGGTAATCTTTCCTGCAGGAGGTTAATAAACAAACACCTAATACAAATACTACCATTACCTGGAAAATACCTTTTTTCATTTCCTGAAATTATTGACCGTTAAAAATTTACCTTGTTATTCTACCTTTGAGCAGCTTTTAATTGCAACTTTAAGCAATCTTTCCGGTCAAAAATAAGTTTTTAACGGGAAGTAAAAAAGCGCTTAGCCTGTAAATATATAGCCAACCTGACTAATAACATAGAAAAACATAGAAACAAACCCGAAATTAAGTAAGATATGCTCCGAATTACAAATGCAACCGCAAACGACATACCCGTAATCAGGGCACTCACCTTTAGTATCTGGCCCGATACCTACTACCCTATTATAGGCGAACAGCAGGTGGCCTATATGCTCAAGCTGTTCTACACCCCTGCTGCACTGGCCGGACAAATGCAAAACGGGCAACAATACATTTTATGTTATGATGGCGATATTGCTGTTGGTTTTGGTTCTTATTCGTTAGCTGAACCCGGCGTTTACAAACTGAATAAACTGTATGTGCTCACCAACCAGCAAGGCAAGGGTACTGGTAAATTTATGCTGGCACACATTTGCAACACCATTAAAGCTGCTGGCGCTACTCACCTCCGGCTGAATGTAAATATTTATAACACCGGTGCCATAGCCTTTTATGAAAAGATAGGGTTCTACCGCTTTAAAGAAGAAGATATTGATATTGGTGGCGGTTATTTTATGAATGACTATGTGCTGGAAATAGCCGTATAGTTACTATCGGTCACTCCTTTCGTTCACTTCCAGGTTATTTTCGAACGGACTTTTAGTAAACGGGTACACCATTTGTTTTAAATAACCCTTGGGGTAATTGCTTTCATGCAAACCCGTACTTTCAGGCCACACTTTGCCGGGCAGGTAATAGGTACCAAACAACCTGTCGATGAACGGGAAGATGGTAGCGAAATTTTTACCGTAGTAGCGAGGGTCTTCGCAATGGTGCCAGTGGTGGTATTGTGGCGTGGCAATAATGTACTTTAAGAAGCCGAAATTAATGCGGGTATTGGCATGTATCAATACGGCATGTATGGCCATGAACACAATGTAGGTATTGAACGTTATTTCAGAAAACCCAAACACGTACAACGGTATGAACGCCATAGAGCGGGTAACAAAAATATCGATAAAGTGCGTGCGCGAACCGGCCAGCCAGTCCATATTTTTGGTAGAATGATGCACGGAATGGAAACGCCACAAATACGCATGACTGTGAAAAAACCGGTGCGCCCAGTACTGAAAAAAATCAGTGAGGAAAAAAGCCAGCAGTAATTCTACCATATAGGGCAGGCTGCGCACCCACGTATGCAGGCCACCAAGCCCTATCCAGCCAAAGAACAACGTAGCCGGCTTTTGTGTAATGACCCCGAAAAATTGTATGAACAAGTGACTGACCACAAAATAAACAAGGTCGGTGCGCCATTCATCATGAAACTTAGTTTGCCCCTTGTTTTTCGGAAACGCCCATTCAATGGGCACAAATATTACCGCCATCAGCAGCAGATCAAGCAACAGCCAATCGAGGCCCAGATGCCAGCTTGTCTTTTCAACCGACCTGCCCTGTACTGTAAACCCACCCAACACAATTGATGCGGTGCTGATAATTATTGCCGTAGTCGCCCACTTTTTTTGCCTGCTCAAAATAAAGCTCAGCAGGGCAAAAAAGAAGGAAGCAATAATTACCGACGTGAGCAATACTTTCATCGATTCGCCGGTATATACATCTCTGAATTCAGGGGTAGTGAGCCATTCCGGATAGCGAAAACACACCACACCGCACAAGGCAAGCAGGGCAAGGAAGATGGCGCTATAGCCGCTTATCCGCCCTTCACCAATTACAAACCTATCTGTGCTTTCTGCCATAACCCAATTTATTGTGCCGCAATACTATACATTTTTCGCAAATATTTTTTTATAAATCGCCAATTCGCATTTCCATCAAAAAGCCCTGCGCAGCAGGTGCGCAGGGCTTTACATTATTTTAATCACGCGGTTTAATTATTCAATGCCCCGGCTGCTATCCACCTGCTAACCTGTGTTATTTTACAGTCTGAAAGCTTAGCCGCACCCTGCGGCATGGCATTATGGCCTGTGGCATGCTGCAAATCGCCCAGTAAATTACCATTCAACGCCTGAGCCTGTAAACCGGCATAAGTATCCAAAATGATGCCGCCACCCGAACTTGCCGATGAGGTAGCATGGCAGGCATTGCAATATTTAGCTATCATTGGCTTAATGGCTGTTGCATACGTGTACTTTGTAGTGTCGCAATTGGCAATACAATTGGTATCATTAGGCGCACCTTTATCAATCCAGCGCTTAATAAAACTCAGTTGGGTGCTATCCAGCTTTGGCGTTGGGCTCTGCGGCATTTCACCGCTGCGGCATATGGTGTAAAGTTTGCTGCCTGCGCCATTACCAGGCTTTACGCCTTTGGCTATAATGCCGGCATAACTATCCAGTATATAACCCTCAGCACGCGTTGCGGCATCATGGCAACCGCTTTTGGCACAGCTTGTCTGGAAAATTGGCAATACATCGCGCTGAAAACAAACACTGGTATCAAACGTTTCCGTTGCTGTGGTATCTGTTATATGGTGGGTCGTATCAACCGGGTTTACCGGAGTTACTGCAATGCGCTCACTTGCTTTATGTGTACACGAAATGACTATTACCACCAATGCAACTACTATTGTTACTAAAAAATACTTCTTCATACCCGGCTATACACTTTATTTATAGCTGACAAAAATATGACAATTGTGCGAGATACAAATCACAACCTAAAAAACTTCATGAACTGTTAATATCAACGTTATCAACACCTCATCAAGATTGACGGTCCATTAAGTTGCGCTTGCCCCCTATTCCACCACAACTTTTTCACTCCATACCCCATGCGCAGTAACTACCGTTACAAAGTATACACCAGCAGGCACATTTAGCTGAATATCCATGGCTGTATTGGTTTCGCTTTGTAATGTTTTTATGGTGCTGCCGGTTACATTGGTGATGGTAATTTTCGCTGTTTCTTGTACTGCGGTGTTAACGTTCATGGTAAAGGCACCAGATGTTGTAGGGTTAGGGGAAAGGGTGATTTGGGCAGATTCATTTATTTGTTCTACGCTACTTACTATACCTTTTACGCGACGAATTCTTCGATTGCCCGGATCACATATAAACAAATTTCCGTTTTTATCCATCGAAATACTATTGGGGGTGCATAGTTTTGCCAAAGTTGCCGGTCCGCCATCACCACCGAATGCGCAGGGCGTACCATCACCAACTACTGTAGTAATTATCCCGGTTGAAAAATCAATTTTACGCACTCTGCCGTCTAGTCCGTCACTACAGTATAAATTACCAGCATTATCGGTAGTTAAACCGTAAATCAAACAAAAAACTGCAGCTGTAGCAGGGCCTCCGTCTCCGGTAGAAACAGTCCCTACCACTCCCGTGCCTGCAACAGTTGTAATAATACCAGTTGTAGATACTTTCCGTATCCGTGCTGTGGAATCATCGCCTATATATAAATTACCTGATTTATCTAATGCAATATAATACGAATAGCCTATATTAGCTGCTGTTGCTGGCCCCCCATCACCGCTGAAGCCTGCTATACCTGTGCCAGCAACTGTTGAAATAATGCCAGAACTATTAATTTTTCTAACTCTATAATTTTTAACGTCTGTGAAATAAATGTTGCCGTTTTTATCAATGATTAAATCAACAGGAAAGCTCATTTTAGCTCCTGTCGCTTGCCCGCCGTCACCACTATAACCTGCAACCTTTGTTCCTGCAATAGTTGATATAATACCTGAAGTGGTAATTTTTCGTATTCGGGGGCTATCGCTATCAATAAAATAAACATTGCCAATACTGTCTGCGGTAACACCCATTGGATAATTTAAAAGCGCAGCGGTTGCCTGTCCCCCGTCTCCTAAATCTCCTGTACCGCTTATCCCTACTCCTGCAATTGTGCTAATAATACCCGATGGTATTACTTTTCTAATGATAGAGCCATTGGGATCTGAAAAAATGAGATTCCCGTTCCGGTCGGCAAATATTGAAGCAGGCGCAAAAATACTTGCCGCTGTTGCTTGCCCACCATCTCCTGTATATCCTAAGGTGCCATTGCCTACATAAGTAGTGATAATTTGGCCATCAGCACCAAACGCCACAAGCAGTAACAGAATGAGTATATTTATTTTCATGTCTTAAAGTTCGTGATAATTTTCTATTCCACCACAACTTTTTCACTCCATACCCCATGCGCAGTAACTACCGTTACAAAATATAAACCAGCAGGTACATTTAGCTGAATATCCATGGCTGTATTGGTTTCGCTTTGTAATGTTTTTATGGTGCTGCCGGTTACATTGGTGATGGTAATTTTCGCTGTTTCTTGTACTGCGGTGTTAACGTTCAGGGTAAAGGTGCCGGATGTTGTAGGGTTAGGGGAAAGGGTGATTTGGGGGGATTCATTTGTCATATTTTCTACGGCAAGACCCAGCCTGACTCTCCTTATCCTTTGATTGCCCAGATCGCAAAAATACAGTATCCCGTTTTTGTCGATTGTTATACCGAATGGTGCACATATTTGTGCCGCTATTGCGGGTCCTCCATCACCAGAAAAAGCACAGGGGGTTCCATCGCCAACAAAAGTTGTTATTACATTGGTGGTAGCATTTATTTTACGAATCCGGCCATAAGTTGCATCACTAAAATAGATATTGCCTGCAATATCTATTGCTATTCCACCCGCATTTCCAAAGCCTGCGGCACTTGCAGGTCCGTTATCTCCGCTATATGTATTGATACCAATACCTGCAATTGTTGTTATTATTCCTGTTGTTGCAATTTTTCTTATTCTGAAAGTAGAGTCTTCCTGAATAAATAAGCTTCCTGAATTATCTATGGTAATAAATCCATCAGCCCCAATATTTGAACTGGTAGCTTGCCCCCCGTCTCCGGAATATCCCGCCGTACCATTTCCCGCTATGGTGGAAATGATGCCCGAAAGATCTATTTTTCTTATGCGGTAATTATGAGCATCAGTAAAAAATATTTCACCGTTTTTGCTCACAGCAATGCTGTTAGGGCGACTTATTCTGGCCGCGGTTGCCGGTATACCATCTCCATTGTAACCTGCTAATCCCGTTCCTGCAATTGTGCTTATTATGCCAGATGAATTAATCTTACGAATTCTTGCAGTGTCAGTATCAACGATATATATATTGCCCATAGTATCCGCGGCAACAGCCCTTGGATAAGACAAAGCAGCAGAAGTTGCTGTGCCGCCGTCTCCACTATATCCCCTTGTTCCTGTCCCTGCAATAGTTGTGATTATTCCTAATGCACTAATTTTTCGGACAACGTAATTATTATCATCGGTAAATATTATATTACCATTTCTATCTGAGCATATTCCTTCAGGCCAATTCATACTTGCTGCTGTTGCCTGCCCGCCATCTCCGGAATAACCTGTCGTTCCATTGCCTGCGTAAGTTGTAATAATTTGGCCATCAGCACCAAACGCCACAAGCAGTAACAGAATGAGTATATTTATTTTCATGTCTTAAAGTTCGTGATAATTTTTTATTCCACCACAACCTACATCAGGGATCCATAAAATAATTGTCAAAAATAAATTTGCCTATCTACCAGAAGGTAGGTAATTTTGCTGTTGTAAATGTCCACAAAAAGCGAAATAATACGTTTAGGAGATGCGTTCATCAAAGAAAAAGGCTTCAATGGCTTTAGTTTCTCTGATATTTCGAAAAAACTGGGCATTAAGAACGCTTCAATCCACTACTACTTCCCTACTAAAAGCGACCTGGGCGTGGCTATAATAAATGATGAACTGGACCGCCTGCATAACGCCATAAACGAAGTTAATGATAAGGACCCGGATGAACAACTCCGGAAATTCCTGTCTATTTACATCAGCATTAAAGATCAGAATAATATTTGCATCGTAGGCTCACTGGCATCCGATCTCAGTACGCTCGATGAATATATGGCGGCCCACCTCAAAATACTGGTAACCACTATTCTTAACTGGGTAACTGCCATTCTGCAAAACGGTCTTAATAAAGGCACCTTCAAATTTGAAATTGCCCCGCGTACAAAAGCACTACTCATTATTACCAATATGCTGGCTTCGCTGCAACTAACGCGGCTAACAGCACCCGAAGACTTTGAAACCATACATAACACCATACTTAAAGAACTAAAACCATGAAAAGAGTTGTTGTAACCGGCTTGGGCGCATTAACACCAATAGGCAATGATATAGATACGTACTGGAATAATGCCATAAACGGCAAAAGCGGTGCCGCAAGGATAACCAAATTTGACCCTACATTGTTCAAAACACAATTCGCCTGCGAACTAAAGGACGTTGCCCTGGAAAAATACCTGGACCGCAATGAAATAAAACGCAGCGACCCTTTTACACAATATGCTATTTATGCAGCATCGGAAGCACTGGCCGATAGCGGCCTTGATATAGAGGCTATGGATCCGTTTGATATAGGCGTTATATGGGGCTCCGGCCAGGGTGGCATGACCACCTTTGAAGAAGAAGTAAAGGCTTATGCGCAAGGCAATGGCACCCCACGTTTCAGCCCCTTCTTTGTACCCAGGCTTATAACCAATATGGCATCAGGTCTTATCTCCATGAAGTTCGGCCTTATGGGCATCAACTACACTGCGGTATCAGCCTGCGCTACTTCTAACACAGCCATAATGGATGCCTTCAATTATATACGCTTAGGCAAGGCTAAGGTGTTTGTAACAGGCGGTTCTGAAGCACCGGTTACAGAGGCTTCCATAGGTGGCTTTACATCTATGAAGGCCATGTCTGGCAGGAACGATGACCCGCAAGGTGCATCGCGCCCTTTTGATGTAGACCGGGATGGTTTTGTAATGGGCGAAGGTGCTGGTGCCATAATACTGGAAGAATACGAACACGCTAAAAAACGCGGTGCAAAAATATATGCTGAAGTTATTGGCGCATCAATGACCGCCGATGCTTACCACATGACGGCCACACACCCTGAAGGGCTTGGCGCATCGAAAGCCATGCATCTGGCTATGGAAGAAGCAGGCATAAACCCTGATGACGTTGACTACCTGAACACGCACGCCACATCTACACCCGTAGGCGATATAAGCGAGGTAAAGGCGATGGTAAAAGTATTTGGCGATGCCCCTAAAAACCTTTCGGTAAGTGCCACCAAATCAATGACCGGACACCTACTGGGCGCTGCCGGTGCTATAGAAAGCATTCTATGTATAAAGGCAATTCAACACGGTATCATTCCGCCAACCATCAATACTACCAACATTGACCCCGAAATACCAAAGGGCCTGCATATTGTAACCAAAGAAGCCATTTCAAAACCGGTAAATGTAGCCATGAACAACAACTTCGGCTTCGGTGGCCACAATGCGATCGTAATTTTCAGGAAAGCGTAAATTAATTGTGAATTGTAAATTATAAATTGTAAATTATAAATTGTGAATGGCTGGCTGTTTGATTGGCAATAGCTAATTGAATGAGGGAGTAGTGCGCCGCTTAGTGTCGACTTTGCGACCTTGTGCGAAATATGCAACACGCAAGCACCGCAGCTTTGCACGATATATTGTTTACACTGCAATAAGCAGCCATTATTTCCGTTATTGCAGCACAACTTTCAACCCTTATGCAAAAAAAGCAGGTAATAACGGCCGGGCGGTATTTCGCTTACATTGCCCTTGCGGCAGTTTGCGCGGGCTGGTGGTTCGATAATTTTAGCGTACACCACATCAACTGGCTCATGACCGTTTTGTTTGCTGTTTGCATTGTTGCCATGCTGGCCCGAAAGCATTGGGTAGATAAATACCTGGGCTATTATCTGGCACTTGGCTCCTGCTATATGCTGCTGGCAGTAGGTAGCGCCGCCATAAGAAACAGTGGTCCCGGCCACACGGGTAACCCAACCCACATCATTATTTTCGGCGGCCTTCTCTTTCTGCTGACCCTGGCAAGTAGTATAGCACTGGTGCTGTTTGCAGGCATAACCAGAGCGGAGCAATCAGGCAAAAAGAAACAGGCCCTGAATATTTCAGAGCCTGTGTAACCTATCATTTTCATTAAACAAAAAAACGTAACTAAGGTGCTGTAAAGGTTGTGGTTACCGGGGTAGCACTAACCGCGGTATACACCGTTTTCCCGGTAGCCAGATCTTCATAGGCTGAAGCATCGCCTACAACATAGCCGTAGCCTGCAACGTATACCGTTTGCCCGGTAGTAAACCCGGCATTGGCCAAATCTTGCGCCGGAATGTTGATGAACACGGGCCTTGTTGAATTAGCTGGTATTGCCTTGGTGTACACCAGCAAGTATTTATCAGGAGTGCTGCCTGCAGCCGTTCCTTTATTCAGGAACACAATGCAATTACGGGCCCTGGTATCTGCACTAAAAATAAGCGTCAGCGAATCTGCCCCACTCAATGCCGTTGCAGTTACCGAGGTGGGTGCAAAGGCAGGGATAGCAGAAAGTTTTACGTCACGGTTAAGCGTATCGGCCAGAAACTGAAAACTGTTTACATGCGTAGCCCCATAACCCGTATTGCTTGCTGATATAGAGTACGAGCCGGTACCCACACTCCCCTTTATATAGTAGCCACTGGAATCGACCGCAACCGTGCTGTAGCCGTCAAAAGCCAGGTACACATTGCCCAAACCCGTCAATACTTTACTGCCATACTGATCGAACAGGCTTACATGCCCGGAAATAGCACCAATATATGACGGACCTGCGGGACCAACCGGGCCTGCGGGGCCAGTTGCACCATCCTTGCTTTTGGTGCATGATGAAATGCCCATAACTAATACCAAAGCCGGAAGCAAAAAAGAAGAACTTATAAAACGCATAATATGAATGATTTATATGCGGTTAGACCAACAAATATGCCGGGAGTTTAATTGGGCTAAAAAACATTTAATGTTTATGCAGCAAGTAGTGCGGCGCCGCCACCAGTGGCGTGTAATTATAGTAATTATATTCCCTGGGCAAAGCTATTTCGGCAGCTTTCCATTTTGTTATTTTACCGGTTATGTGGTCTTTCTTGGTAAAGGTGAATGGTAGTGGCTTTTGGTTGTCCGCATCAACAACAATATTTTCCAGCAGCCGCAATTTTATTCCGTGCCAGTGATGCTTTTTAGCTTCCCCGCCGCCAGATGCCACGTAATAGGAAACCACCCTGTGCTGGCTAAAATAAAAGGTAGGGTTAACCAGGCGAATTATATGCCGGGCATCGAAATCCTTCTTTACCGTATCATACATGATAAGGTCTGCGCCGTTTTTCAATCCCGAACCCGAATTATAATAAAATTCAATAATAATGTCAGCGTAGCCATCTCCGTTTATATCAATCAGTGAATCGTGCGCTTCTCCGGGGTCGTAATCGTGCAAATGCCGGTGTAATACCGCTTTTGCCTTTTTGCGTAACTCCGCATCCGCTTTCGCGTGCAAAATAGTTGGGAACAACACCAGCATACAAAAAACAGCAAAACAAACTTTCATAAAGGCTAATGCGTTCATTTACAATACTAACGGGAAATAGCTGCAAAACAATATAGGCTAACAAAATACTGAAAATAAGTCTGCACGCTGCTAAATAACGTATATTCAACATTATCAGGTCGTAATACGATATATTTGTAAAGAGACAATCACCTGCTTGCCTATGCTATTCGAAGAAATAAAAGCTTTTATGCTCCATAAACTGGTGAACGAACTGCCGGCAGACCTCACCTACCACAGCATAAATCACGTAAAAGATGTGTACGAATCGGCTGAAAGGCTGGCCGAAGAAGAACACGTATCGGAATATGATATCCGCTTATTGCTGACTGCTGCTTTGTTCCATGATTCAGGCTTTACCGTAAGTCCCAAAGGGCATGAAGAATTAGGCTGCCAGATCGCGCGCCTGCACCTTCCCGACTTTGAATATACCGAGGAAGAAATAGGGCGTATATGCGGCATGATAATGGCCACCATGATACCGCAAACACCTACCAACCTGCTGGAAGAGATCATTTGCGATGCCGACCTGGACTATCTGGGCCGGTCCGATTTCCCGCGTGTAGGCAACCTGCTTTTCAAGGAATTGAAAGACAATGGCGTGGTACAAACCGAGGAAGAATGGAACCTGCTGCAAATAAAATTCCTTACGCAGCACCACTACTTCACAGCCTCCGCGATCCGCACCCGTGCACCCATAAAAGAAATGTATCTTAACTACTTAAAATCACTGGTAAACAAAGAAAAGAATGAAGTGGAATGAAAATGTGCTTAACGCCGTAAAGGATATCATTTACATGGCGGCAGGCATAATTGTAGCAGCATTTGCGCTGGAAAGTTTTCTTGTACCTAATAATTTCTTAGATGGCGGCGTATCAGGGGTTTCCCTCCTGCTGCATGAAGTGTACCACTTTAATTTGAGCCTTATGCTTGTATTAGTGAACCTGCCCTTTATGTTGCTCGGCGGGTTCCAGCTTAACTGGACGTTTGCGTTCAAAACCATTGCCTGCATCATTGTGCTCGCCGTTTGCATTCAGTTTGTCCATTTCCCCGTAGTGAGCCATGATAAGTTAATAGCATCGTTATTTGGGGGCTTTTTCATGGGTTTGGGTGTGGGGCTGGTTATGCGTGCTGGTTGCTCGCTCGATGGGCTGGAGGTGCTCGCTTTATACACCCTTAAAAAAAGCGCCTTTACTATAACCGAAATAATACTTGCCTTCAATGCGGTTATTTTTGGCTTTGCTGCATTCCATTTCGGGCTGGAAATTGCGCTCTATGCAATGCTCACCTACTATGTGGCCTCCAAAACCATTGACTACGTAATTGAGGGGTTGGAAGAGTATACCGGCGTTACCATCATATCGCAAAAAAGTGAAGAAATTAAGCACACACTGGTTATGAAACTCGGTCGTGGCATCACCATCTACAAAGGCGAACGCGGCTTTATGAAAGAGAGTTTTGATGTAAGTGTAGATTGCGATATTGTATTCACCGTGATCACCCGCCTGGAAGTGCGCCGCCTCAAAAACGCCGTTCATGCCATAGACCCCAAAGCATTCGTGTTCACCAACACCATTAAAGAAACAGCCGGCGGCGTTTTAAAAAGAAGAAAGGAGCATTAATCCAATTGTAAATTATAAATTGTAAATTGTAAATTGGCTCTTGCAGCGGGATTATTGGGATTTATAGGTCAGATCTTGTAATAGCTTCCTTGTTCTTGTATGAATTATTAAATGTGCTTAACAATGCTCGCTGGCACATAATGCGCTCTTTATCCTAATTTCGAGTTTTTGTGGTCATTTTCAATGAAGCCGCCATTTATCATTTACAATTTATCATTTACAATTTATCATTTACAATTTATCATTTACAATTTATCATTTACAATTTATAATTTACAATTTATCATTTACAATTGAACACTCTTTTCACAGCATCTATCAATTCTGGCAGCAACGGCAATTGTTACTACATAGGTAACGATACCGAAGCCGTATTGATTGACGCTGGTATTTCGTGCCGGGAAACCGAAAAACGCATGAAGCAGTTGGGCCTGAACATGGAAATGGTCAAGGCTGTTTTTATTTCGCACGAACATGGCGACCACATCAGGGGCGTGGAAAGCATAGCCAGCAAGCACAAATTGCCTGTTTACTTTACGCCTGCCACCTTCAAACAAAGCAAGTTGCGTGTAGCTGCCGAACAGGTGATTATATTTAAAGCTTACGAGCCGGTACAAATTGGCGGGCTATCCATTCTCCCCTTTCCTAAATTGCACGATGCCATTGACCCGCACAGTTTTGTGGTGTCCGGTAACGGTGTAAATATTGGGGTATTTACCGATATTGGGGCGCCGTGCGAACATGTAATTAAAAACTTCAAGCACTGCCACGCTATTTTTCTGGAGGCGAATTATGATGATGTGATGCTTGAAAACGGGCGCTATCCCTACCACCTCAAGAAGCGCATTACGGGCGAACATGGCCATCTGTCCAACCTGCAGGCACGCCAGCTATTTGCGGCACACCGCCCCACCCACATGACACACATCTACCTTTCGCACCTGTCGAAAGATAATAACGACCCTGATGAGGCGCTGCGCGCCTTCAGCGACTGGGCAACGCAACTACATATTTCAGTGGCATCAAGGTATGAAGCAGGCCCTGTCTATGTTATAAACGCAAGCGAGAGCCATAAAATGCCAGCCCCCGCTGTTCGCAAAAGGACCCAATCGGTGCAGATATCGTTGTTTTAACCTCAACCGAAGGAAAAACCACGTTTGATCGTCAAAATACCATTCATAAATCCAAACCAAACAAATGAAGAAATTACTATTTATTGCGGCACTCGTAGTTGCCAACAACAGTTTTGCCCAAACTATTCCGAATGCAGGTTTTGAAACATGGGCTGTTGCCGGCCCTTTTAATGCACCAACAGGCTGGGCGGTAAGTCCGGGTGTACGCCAGAGCAGCGAAGCACACAGCGGTAGCTGGGCACTGCAATGCACGGTAGATACATTTACCAATCCATTCACTTCTACTTTAGATACGGTGGCAGGCATTGCCTACAGTGGCGCTATGGTTATGGGGCCACCTTCGCCGGGAGCCAACCTGCCGGGCTATGCATTTACCGCACGGCCGGATAGCCTTACCGGCTTCTACAAGTATCATGCGTTCGGGTTAGATACCTGCAGCGTAATGGTGCAACTCAGCAAATGGAACAGCGCAACAAGCACACGTACCAGTATCGCAACCGCCAGGTTCAGTTCTTCCATCAATGATTCTTTGTACCGCAGGTTCAGCACCAATTTAGTGTATACCGATACAGCAGCGCCTGATACCTGTGTAATTATTATCACCGCCGCAGCCGGTGGCCCGGCACCTAAACACATGGGCACCAGCGTTTGGGCCGATGACCTCGCTTTTGCTAACCGCAACACCACAGGTGTTACCCCGCTCTTAACCAGCAACAACTTCAGCGTTTACCCCAATCCGTTTACCCACACGCTTAACCTGAACGAAGCCGGAAATATAAAAGCGGAGCGCATGCAGCTAACGAATTTACTGGGGCAGGTTGTGCTGCAAACAACCACCAAAACCCTGAATACCGGCGGCCTCGCGAACGGCACCTATATTTTGCAGGTATTGGCCAGCGACGGCTCTGTCGCTTCGCAGAAAGTAGTGAAGCAATAAGCAACGCACAAGCGTTTTTTCGTCAAAATAAGCAACCTAATTTCGCAGTAGTATTTGCGAATTTAGGTTGCTTATTTTTTGTTTTGAAGAGGGGGGACAATTCACCAGTCGGGAAGGTATATGATAGTCAGGTGTCCAAATTTCTTTGGCAATCACCGCCATTTTGTTGCTATTTTAGCAACAAAATCATGCACCATGAACATCACCTCCCATCGCTTGCACAACCAATATATTTCCCGGCCATGGACGGGAGACATGGTTGAGTTGGTGGAACACATGGGCGCTATACAGGCACAAGATTATGCGGGCTGCAAATGGGCTATTGGCCTGCGCATGAACGGCATTACCGAACAAAATGTGGAACAGGCCATTAACGATGGCACCCTTGTACGCACGCACGTATTACGACCCACCTGGCACCTGGTCTCACCCAAAGACATCCGCTGGATGCTGGCAATGACCGCACCCCGGGTGAACGCGTTCAACTCATCGCAATACCGCAAGCTGGGGCTTGATGATGCCATATTCCAACAGAGCAATAAGATCATTGTAAAATCGCTGACCGCCGAAAAATACCTTACCCGTGCTGCAATTGAAATTGCACTGCAACAAAAAGGCATTGCGACCAACGACATACGCCTTACCTGCATCATGATGTATGCTGAACTCACCGGCCTCATTTGCAATGGTCCAAGGCAAGGGAAGCTGGCTACCTACACGCTTCTTGACGACCGCATACCACCAACACCTCCACTGCCTTATGATGAGGGGCTTGCAGCGCTCACCAAACGATACCTAAACAGCCACGGCCCTGCTACTGTTCACGATTTTGCGTGGTGGTCGGGCCTAACGGTTGCCGATGCAAAAAAAGGCATCGAAAGCGTGAAGGAATATTTTGAGCATATAATTGTTAATGAGGTTACTTATTGGCTGCCAGGCAATAGCAGCCATACCTCAGCAGCAACTAAAGATGCTGCCCATCTGCTGCCGGCATTCGATGAATATACGGTTGCTTATCGCGACCGTACTACCCTGCTATCAGCAGCGCACAAGGGCAAAACCCCGCTGGAAATACTAAACCCTGTGGTTGTTATTGATGGGCATGTTGCTGGCACCTGGCGGCGCACTATTAAAAAAGAAACCGTTGAAATTGAATTGAAGCCCTTCACGAAATTCAACGGGTCTGAGTTGAAAAGTATAAACAAAACCGCCAAAAACTACGGTGCGTTTTTGGCGGCTGATGTAAAAATAATGCCTTAAAATTTCTTTTCAAACCGATGGCAATACGGCGTGCCACCACCCTTGTTATAATAATCCTGGTGATACCCTTCGGCTTTCCAGAAGGTAGTAGCAGGCGTAATTTCGGTAGCTACTTTGTAGCCGCGTTCTTTTAGTTGTGCCACAAGGTCTTCGGCTGTTTTCTTTTGCTCAGGGCTGGTATAAAAAATGCCCGAACGGTACTGGTTACCCAAGTCTGGGCCTTGTCCGTCCGTCTGGCCCTGGTCGTGCGTTTCAAAAAATATCTTGGCCAGTTCTTCGTAAGTAATAATGGTGGGGTCAAAAATAACTTCTACAGCTTCTGCATGCCCGGTTCTGCCCGTGCACACTTGCTGGTAGGTAGGGTTATCAACCGTGCCGCCAATATACCCTGAAGCCGTTAGCAAAACGCCTTTGGCCTGTTTCAAAAAATATTCTGTACCCCAAAAGCAACCTGATGCAAAAATGGCTCGTTCTGTTTTAGGGGTAACGTCATTCACATCGGGAATGAATTTCATGGAAATAGAATTCACGCAATGGCGGGTATTCTTTTCGGTGAAACCTTCGCCCGTAAATACATGGCCCAAATGGCCACCACAATTTGCACACACAATTTCCACCCTTTGCCCATCGGCATCCGGAACGCGCTTTACGGCACCGGCTATTTCATCGTCAAAACTCGGCCATCCACAATGCGAATCAAATTTACTAGCCGAATGGTACAGCGGCGTATTACACTGGCGGCATACATAAGTACCACTGTCTTTGTTACTGGTATATTCGCCCGTAAAAGGTCGTTCTGTTCCTTTATGAATAATTACCCTGGCTTCGTCGGGCGTCAGTTCATTATAACTCATATTAATTGGTTTAGGCGCTTTAAAGAACCTGTTAAAGAAATTCTTCAGCATAGCTTTTTGTTACTATAAAATTACGTAGAGAACGCATAACTCGGTTTGGTTGGTGCGAGTATTAACAAATTATAATTCGGGGAATAGCGGGAGACTTTAAGCGCAGCACATAATACAATTTCGACTTTAAAATCGACATTACAGATATGGTTGGCCTCACCTTTGCTGGCGTATCCGCTCATTTATATGCACCCAACAGCGATGCTTGTTGTCTTCCCCTCATAGGTACTTTCTTTTTTCGTGGCGAAAAAGAAAGTACCGCAAAGAAAAGCGCCACTTTGCCCAAACGCTCCGCTTGGCAAAGAAGCCACGCAGCGTGTTATGCTGAAGCTTGTTTTGCTAATGACTGCGCCGGGACGGCTGCGCAGATGTTTTGCATTTATGTTGGTGTGATAAAGATGTGTCAAAATGATACCCACGGACATCTGAAAAAGAAAAGACTTATCCATCTTTCATGCAGACCTTTAATAGCTAATATTGCAGGTGACCAATTAAAAAGGGCAACCATAGCGGCAGCCCTTTTCAATTATCAAAATATCAATGCTATAATTACCTGATCAATGTTACATCACCTCGCTGGTTCTCTATGGTTCCATCGGGTTTTTCCAGTATAATATGGTAGTAATACGTGCCTATTTCCTGCGGTTCTCCGTTATAGGTACCATCCCAGCCCTTGGTCTTATCTGTGGTCTGGAACATTACTTTACCCCAGCGGTTATACACACCAAACTCAATTAACCTTTGGGTGTGCATATTCACTATCCTGAAGATATCGTTCTTTCCATCGGCATTCGGCGTAAAAGAAGAAGGCACAAAATCGTGTATATTAGGGTCTACAATTACCAATGCGGTATCTACGCCACGGCAGCCCCACGGGTTGCGCACATCAAGCGTATATTTAGTGGTTATCAGCGGCGCTGCTACGGGGTTATTGATATTGGCATTTTCAAGCGATCCGTCAAACTTGTCCCATTTATAAATAAGCGGGTATGGGCTGGTGGTGGTGGCTGTTAGCTGCACCTGACCACCGTACTTAATGGTAGCCACATGTGGCGTTACAGATATATTAAGCGGGGGTAAAACCTTTACCGTATAAGTAACGGTTTGCGAACCCGGTAACGGGCAACCATTATCAGTATAGGTTATATAGAAGGTGTAAGTGCCCGGTACAAGGCCCACCGTATTCCATGAAAAAACAGCGGAGGCATCGGGTGTACCGTTATTTGTTATGATAAGGGAACTATTTACCGGTATACCTGCCGGCGTAATGGTAACAGAATTAGTTTTTATCTCTTGCTTAGGTATAATATTCAAACTGAATGTTTGTGTTTCCGCACAAATTTCAAAGTGCGTCGGGTCATTGACAAGGCCCTGCGATGAGGTACCAAAAACACCACTGGGTGGGGTGCGGGTGCAAGGCACAACTAAAAAGGTCATCTCCCGTTGGCAAGAACCAATATACACACCTGCACGGTATTCCTGTACATTATAAACCACCAGCGAACGTTGCAGTATGTTAGGGGTAAAGACTATCTGGCCGGTATTGCTGTTGAAAGAATATGTGCCGGGATTGTAGGCCAGCGGATTGGCACCGGTATAGCCACCAATATAGGTTACCGGGCTACCCGGACTGCATGATGCAGAATTACCGTTCTGACCGTCAATGAGCGAGAAAACAAGGCTGTCACCATCAGGGTCAATAGCACCAGGGCCATATCCATTATCATTGTTCAGACAAAAGAAGGGCGTTGGCACAACAGTAAGCCTTGGGCTTGAATTGTTGGCAGACACATTATCCAGCGTATCTTCTACCTGTATAACCGATGAGCCAGCGCCGACAATATTCGTAATAGCCGCTGCTCTGCCGGAAGCCGCTGCTCCGGTAGTTCCGTTATTACCACCATAAACAAAGCGCCAGTAGTGCGATGTGTTCGGCAGCGTATAAACGCCACTGTAAACAAATTTTTTGATGCCGGGTGTTAAGGAGGTTAAATTGGTACATTGGGTATGCCCGACAGAATCAGGGCAAACCGGCGTAATTTCCACACCTTGCGTAGGCGCTTCAATGGCCAGGCTCAAATTGGTAACAAAGGTATTACCATCGTAGATACAGATATCCGGCGCAGCGATATTCAGCGTACTGAAAGAGCTGGTAGATGACGCACTGCCACAGTCGCCATAAAGCACACAGGTAATTTTATAGTCGTTGCCAGATACCCACGTGTAATACAGATCGACACCCACAATGTGAGAGGCGCGCGCTGACACACCCAAACAACACAACAGCATCACAGTTAACAAATATTTCATTTTATGGTAACAATTTGCGGCAAAAATAGGTTTTTTATTCATGGATATTTACTGCCCCACCCCACTTTTTCAGCACATAATACCTTAATTATTAACTTTATAAGTTTAGAGCACACGAATATTAACCGTGAGTTGCTGATCGTGGCAACAGTTCGGCATCAATGCTGGTGAGTTACAGCCACCTTATAAGCCAAAATAGGTGGCATGATTACAGCAAGCACGTTATAAAATGGATAAAACCCTTGAAGGGGTGCTATAGCCCGGAAGTTAACTTCATGAAATTACCATTCATCCCGCAATCATTTGCCTCATGCAATCTGGCTTTACAATACCATTTGCTCATACAGCCTTTCCAGTATAGCGGGTGGGCTTTCGCACAACCCGGGATGCACCTTCGAACATTGCACAACCGTGCTGCGCGTAGCGGTTAACCACCGGAAACGCTCGGAATGCGGCAACTCCCCTATTTTGCCACTCCCCTTCTGCCCGTTACAAATTCTTTCAAATGCGCAGAGGTAGGCTTCAATTTCGGCAATGTCCAGTTTGGGGCCAAATGCTGCCAGACGTTCCTGATTCAGTAAATATCTGGCCTGCAAAAATTTAGGGCGCATGCAAAATACAACTACACCCACATTCATAAATTCTTCGCGTTCCACCTGTGGTACAACGCGAATGATGGCATACTCAAATAAGTGTTGCTCTGGCATCTTGCGCGGCTTTTACAAAGGTTTCGGAATTGGCTATACGTGTGCTTATAAACTGAAAATAGGCTTCCCTGTGCTCCGCAGTTGTTGTAAAGGGTGCATCTTCCAGCAGCCACTCATCGGGCACAAGGGCTATAATGTCGCGTATAAGCCCGGCGGGTAGTAATTGAGGCAGATCTTTGTTTACTTTTTCCAGCTCACTCGCCTGTTGTAGTAAAACATGGTCTTTCGAATTATAAAATGGCGACATTGCCTTTTCTTCCCAGTTTTGCCAGGAATGATGAAAATACAGCGATGCACCGTGGTCTATGAGCCACAGTTCTTTATACCACAGTAACATATTGGTATTGCGGCAGGTGCGGTCTACATTCATCAGCAGGCAATCCAGCCACAATATTTTCGATGCCAGCAGGGGTTCCACCTTGGTTACAGTAGGGTCAAATGTAATGGAGCCTGACAGGTAATGCACAGCCAGGTTAAGGCCTACACTGGCCTTAAGCAAGTCTTGTATCTCTTCATCGGGCTCGGTTCGGCCGAAAGCAGTATCCAGATTTGCGAATACGATCTCTGGCATTTTCAGGCCCAGTGCACGGGCTATTTCGCCACCTATGAGTTCGGCTATCAATGCTTTTTTGCCTTGGCCCGCACCGCGAAACTTCAGCACATACAAAAACAGATCGTCTGCCTCCGCTATCGCGGGCATTGATCCCCCCTCCCGCAGTGTGGTTACATAGCGGGTCACATTAACATTCCGCAACTCTGGCTTTTTATAGCTCATGGTTTAAAATTGGGTGGAAAATTACTCTAAAAAATGGCATAGAAATAGCCTGATAATGAAAACGGGCGCAAAAGCGCCCGTTAAGTATTATTAAATTGTGGAATTACTATTTAGCAACAGAAAACTGTTCTGTAACTATTTTCGCGTTTTCGCTGTTCGTAACACTCAGCAAATAGTTGCCGTTAGCAATATTATCGCCTAAAGTTACATGCACTGCGCCCGCCTTCATTTCAATAGCGCCAGCCTGTACTGTTTTACCGCTCATGTCGGTAACAAAATACTGGCCACCAGTTACATCTTTACCATTGATCAGTAAATTAACTTCGCTGCTGTTAGCTGGGTTAGGGAAAAGTACAGTTGAAAATGCTGCTTCGTTTACATTGTTAACACCAACGTTAGCAGGGGTAATGTTATCCG
Source organism: Chitinophagales bacterium (assembly GCA_038228575.1). Taxonomy (GTDB): domain Bacteria; phylum Bacteroidota; class Bacteroidia; order Chitinophagales; family Chitinophagaceae; genus Flavipsychrobacter. The sequence goes on from JBBRPD010000029.1 coordinate 51,719, forward strand.
AATGCATATACTTGGCAACTGGCGTTGAATAACTTGCATCGCTGCCATAGCTAAACGTCATAAGATAGTTGAAAGATGTTTTACGGTAAAAGTTATACCTGTAAGCAGTGTCAGTAACCTGGCCCTGTGTAACACCAAAAAATGTAAGTACAGTAGCTGAAGCAGGCGATCCACTCAGGTAAAAGCTATCAACCGCATATTGTGCGCTCTTGTCCATTAAAACATCATATTGTATGCTTGGGCCTGAAGTAGTATATACCCTCATTTTACCCCAGCCTACTATTGAATCTGTTCTGTGTATATCATAACGGTGTTCAGCAGGAGTATGACTCATGAACGCTGATGCTACGGTAAGATAAAAAGTAGTAGAACGGTGACTTACTGAACTCCAGTTAGTACCTGCGGTGAACGGGAAATGAATGATTTCTTTTGCTGTAGATAAAATTGTTTTCTGGGCAGGGATGGTCAGGCTATCTGAAGCACCACCAGTCATTGCAGTAAGGCTGTAACCCTGTGCTGCAATACTAATGCCCGATTCTTTTACATTTGAAGAATTGAAATCGAGTTCGCTGTTATAGTTATAGCTTAAACCGCTTATCAGCGATTTGAAACTCATATAATACAAATCAACACCCGCTGTTGTAAAAAAAGTATCAGTTTCAACAGTAAAGCTGTTTGTAGTTGCAGTACCTGCATAAGCACTGTAATCCCAGGTGGCACTTGCGCCTACTGTTGGGTTAGCAACAGCGGAGGTTGTAATATCCCTTAGGTTATAAGCAGCAGACGGCACAGGCATATCGGTTGCGGTAATAGTGATTTGCCCGAAAACGGTTGAAGCAACAGGCAACAGGGCCAATAGTGTAAAGAGTTTTTTCATTATTTTTTTATTTAATGTATTTTTTTGTTGTGCAAATGTACACATAATAAAATTTGTAGCCAAAAGTATATTATAGCCCTGCCCCCTTTTACGTGCCCATGCCGTTTTGAAATGGCATGGGCTTGCACCCTATACATACAGCAGCAACCGCGCTGCGATGGTCTATGGTAGCTTCCGCACTGCCTTCAGGCAGCCAACATATTGCTGCAAAGCAGTAGCCGTTTCTACCGGAACAGTCGCTTCGGCTTTAGCCAAGTAGATTTTCGCTATCTTCTTGGTAGTGAGTGTGGCTATATTTTCTTTGCTTACGGCAAAAAACACAATACGGGCGGCCGAACCACTTTCGCGGCGGTCGTGCGTAACCATAATGGTATCGTTTTTTATCTTTGTCTTATCATCAAATTCAATCACGATACCCGTCTCTTCCTTTTCCGACTCATTGCCATCGGCACCCTTTACCAGGAAGTCGCCAAACTCGCAGGGAATAAAAAATATCAGGTTGAAATTATCAAATTCCAGATCGGAATTCGTGCTGTAATTGCGCATTACGCGCACCGCTGGCGGCGCATCTTCGCTATATGGCGACTCATAACTGAAGGAAGTATTATTTTCAGTCACTTCCTTTTTTATTTGCTTGCAATAGTCTTGCGCAAAAGCGAGATTACCCCAAAAGATGGCGGACAACAACAATACCTTTTTCATAATTCAGATTTTTTGAAATGGCGGCTTTATTATAGTTAATTCAGCAATTAGATATAAATATACAAAAATGATGGAATTGCGATAATGAACAGTCTATTCCAGTATTTCGAGGGTAAGCAAGAACGCAGTCATTGCCACGGAATACATCAGCATGACCCGACACCAGAGGGCACCTGCAATTAAAAACCTGGCAGATTACAGGAACGGGTAAAAATATTCGGTAAGTGTAAATAGCAACTACCCTTTTTAATGTTATGTTGAGGCTATAGTAATGGATGCCAGGAAATCTGGATCATTTGTGCAACCACTCGTCAGACTTTTGGGCTTTGACTTCTTACTTTTAACTTACCCCTAGTGCATCCTATCTCCGCGCGTGGTTAGCTGTGGCAGTATCTCAGCTTCTATGCGCAACCATTCAGCCCATGCTGCGCGCACCTTGGGTACAGGGTAATATAATTCTGCCAGCTCTATGAACATGCGGTAATGCCCCGCTTCGCTCACCATAAATTTATGGTAAAATTCCCTTAACGATGCCTCTTCCAGGTTTTCCGAGAGCAATCTGAAACGCTCGCAACTGCGGGCTTCTATCAGTGCCGAAAACATTAGTTTATGCAGCAGCCTTTCATTACCCTCGCCCTTGGGTGCATATTTAAGCACAAGGTTCACATATTCATCCTTACGCTGCCGGCCCAGCTTGTAACCCCGCTTTTTCATTTCGGCCCATACCATCCTGAAATGCCCCCACTCTTCGGTAACTAACGGTGCAACCGCATTCACCAAATCGGGAAGATCGGCATGTGCCTGCACCAGTGTAATGCATTGTGTAGCTGCCTTTTGTTCGCAAAAAGCATGGTCGGTCAATATATCTTCCAGAGATACCGAAGCCAGATCTACCCACCGGGGGTCCGATGGTAGCTTTAAACCAAGAATACTATTTTCTGCTGTACTCATTTTTTAATTAGCCATTGGTGGTAATTCGACAATTTGATAATTTGACAATTCGGCAATTTTATTCGCTTAAATAAAAAATCATTTCTGGCCACAGGACAAAATTACAAAGTGTTTACAATTCGGCAATTATAAGTCACATTCGCCTCAATAATAAAGTACGGCAACCATTGGCAAATTGTAGAATTGCCGCATTGTAGAATTGCCGAATTTAATGAGAACGCCTCTTTGCCTTCAGGTTCAGCATCTCCACTAAAATGGAGAATGCCATAGCGAAATAGACATAGCCCTTCGGTATTTCCTGGTCAAGAGCTTCTGCTATAAGTGAAACACCAATTAACAGCAGGAACGATAGTGCCAGCATTTTTACCGTAGGGTGCTTGTTCACGAAATCACTCACTGCGCCCGCAGCCATCAGCATAATACCCACAGCTATAACAACCGCCGCTATCATTACCCCAACATGCTTGGCCATCCCTACCGCCGTAATAACGGAATCGAGCGAAAAAACCACATCGAGTATCAATATCTGTATAATAGTTGCTGTAAACGAAAGTGTTTTCTTCTGAGCCTTTGGGTGCTCGTCGCCCTCCATCTTTTCATGTATCTCGGCAGTGCTTTTATATATTAAAAACAAACCTCCCACTAACAATATCAGGTCGCGACCCGATATGGCCAGTTTTTCCAACTGTACTTTGTCGGTCATGCCTAAAATTTCACCAATATTGAATATAGGTGTGGTAAGCGTCATTACCCAGGTAATAGACAGTAACAATAATATACGGGTAACCATGGCCAGGCTCAGGCCTACCTGCCGTCCTTTCTTTTGTTGATTGCGCGGTAGTTTACCGGTAAGAATGGAGATGAAAACAATATTATCAATTCCGAGTACAATTTCTAAAACCGTTAAGGTAACCAGAGAAAGCCATATACTTGGGTCTGTGATCCAGGCCATTTAATTTGCTGACGAGCTATTTAGTGTTATGCAAACATAAATAAAAATTATTCAATCGCACCTTGTGCTATAGTTACGGTATTGCTAATCAATAGAAAAGTATTTTAATTTTCAATAAACATCATCTCGGGTTTGCTTTATCCTTTTGGCTTAATTGCCTTAACTTTGCGGTTCATAGAATTTTATGAAAAAAACACATGTTGCTTTATTAGTATTGGTAGTGGTGGCTATTTCGGTTATATCTGCCACATTCCTCGATTTCAGTACTTACGAAACTTTTGGGTCTGCGGCTAAAGTACCAGGCAAATCGTTTCACGTAATAGGCTTTTTTGACAAAGGGCAAGGCATACAGTATGATGCCAAGACCGACCCGAACAAATTCTCGTTCTACGCTAAAGACAAATCAGGAGCTATGACCAAGGTGATTTTCACCAATGGTGCGCCTCCGCGCGATATTGACAAATCGGAACAATTGGTGATGAAGGGCTATGTAAAGGACGATGTATTCTATTGCAGCGGTATACAAATGAAATGCCCTTCCAAGTATAAAAAAGATATGGTTGTAGGCGAAAAAGTTTAGTACACCATAACAACACAATATATTACCACAACCACCAAAATAGTTTTATTACCACCAATTACAGATGGCTACAGAATTTATAGGCGAGCATTTATTACCAGGGCAAATAGGATATTTCTGTGTCATTTTATCTTTTGTTGCGGCATTATTCAGTTCCATTAGCTATTTGTTTGCTGTAAGAACCGAAACTACCGACCCTACAGCCAGCCAGTCATGGGTAAATATGGCCCGCATGGGTTTCTTTACACACACGGCCGGTATTATTGCCATTTTCGTAGCCCTGTATTATGTAATTGCCAACCATTTATTTGAATACCATTACGCATGGTCGCATTCCTCGCTCGATCTGCCGGGCAAGTATCTGCTCTCCTGTTTCTGGGAAGGTCAGGAAGGTAGCTTTATGTTATGGATGTTCTGGCACAGTATATTAGGCCTTGTGGTCATGAAAACCGCAAAAAGCATGGAAACCCGTACTATGGCCATTATAGCCATGGTGCAGGTAATATTGGGTACCATGCTGCTGGGCCTCTACTTTGGTCAGGATATTAAAATTGGCAGTACCCCCTTCCTGCTGTTGCGCCATGCTATGCAGAACGCACCAATCTTCTCCATGCCTAACTATATGTCATTCGTAAAAGATGGCAATGGCTTAAATGTTTCCCTGCAAAATTACTGGATGGTGATTCACCCACCCGTATTGTTCCTTGGCTTTGCGCTTTCGCTTATACCCTTTGCTTATTGCGTTGCCGCTTTATGGAAGGGCGATTACAAAACCTTCATAAAACCAACCATAGCGTGGTCGCTGGTAGGCGGTGCGGTACTGGGTACGGGCATCATGATGGGTGGCCGCTGGGCTTATGAGTCGCTCAACTTTGGTGGCTACTGGGCATGGGACCCCGTTGAAAACGCATCACTGGTGCCATGGTTAACCCTGGTTGCGGGCCTGCATACGCTTATTGTGTATAAAAGCACCGGCAGGGCATTTATTATTACTATCATCTTCCTGTTACTTTCGCATTTGCTCGTATGGTATTCAACCTTCCTTACCCGTACTGGCATTTTAGGTAAAACATCGGTACACGCTTTTACAGGCGACGGGCAGGCCCTCTATTATCATTTGCTGGTAGTGCTCGCATTCCTTTTGCTCGTAGCCAAGCTACCCCTTATTTTCCGGTGGAAATCGCTGCCCAGGGTGCACAAAGAAGAAGCTACCCTTTCCCGTGAATTCTGGATGTTTATTGGTGCTGCGGTTATTTTCATTTCCAGCATCATGATCATTTTCAGCACATCGCAGCCTGTATGGGCCCCGTTGGCAAAATGGATCACCAAAAAAGACATTGCCCCACCCGTTGATGTTATTAAGCACTACAACGACACCCAGGTTTGGATAGCCATCATTATAGGTTTCCTTTCTGGTGTTACCATGTACATGAAGTACAAAAATACCGAAGCGAAAAAACTGTGGATGAACCTTGGTTTTGTTGCGCTGGCATCGGGCATAATGGCATTCGCTATCGCTTATATGCAGCGCATAACCACCTGGCAGTACTGCTTTATGCTATACTCTGCTTGCTTCAGTATAGTAGGCAGTATCTCTTATGGCATTACGGTGCAAAAATCGAAATTTAAAAACCTGGGGCCGGTTACGGCGCACCTCGGTTTTGCTTTAATCTTGCTCGGCATTCTTTTATCATCTTATAACAAACATGCCATTTCGTTTAACAGCATGGGTGTTCGCTTCGGTTTTGATAAAGGTTCAGAAGAAAAAAATATTACCGAAAATCGCGAAAATGAGTTGCTTTCCCTGGGCCGCAAGGTAGCCATGGGCGACTATTATGCAACCTACATTGGCGATAGCAGCGTGCCGGGTAAAGACAAGCGCGTGTATTATAAAGTGAAGTTTGAAAAAATTGACTCCACCACCCACAAGGTGCAAGAGCAGTTCATGCTATACCCCGATGCTTTCATAAACCCTAAAGGCAATGAAAGCGGACTGAGTGCCAACCCCGATACCAAGCACTACCTCACTAACGACATTTATACCTTTATAAGCAGTGCTACAGACAAATCGAAGTCTGACACCAGCACCTATATTAGCCATATTGCACAAAAGGTAGGTGATACCATTTACCTGAATGAAGGCTACATGATATTTAATGGCTTCAGTAAAGAAATTAATGATGCGCGCTACGAAGCGGTTGCCGGCGATATAGCGGTATCAGCCAAACTTACAGTGCATGATAAATTTGGTGGCATTCACGATCTGGCACCCATATATGTGGTGCGCAATAAAGAATACATCAGTTATGTAGAAGATACCGTTCGGGATATGGACCTGTACGCTCGCCTGGGTAACATTATTGTAAAAAGTACCGACTCCGCTTATGCCGAAATTATGGTGCGCCAAACCAACCCTATGGATGACTACATAGTGCTGAAAGCACTGGTATTCCCTTACATAAATGTGCTTTGGGCCGGTGTTATTGTTATGGTTTTCGGCTTCTTCATCAGCCTCGGTAAATTGGTTTCCCGCAAAAGCAAACAAGAAATTGCAAACCCCGTGGCATCTGTTGATAATGCAGATGAACTGCCGGAGATAGTG
>JBBRPD010000030.1:0-58211 GCA_038228575.1 Chitinophagales bacterium
CTGATTTTCGAAATAAAGGCCATAAGAATCGCTTATACGCAACTTAAGCATAACCCAAAGCCATATAACGCAATGTAGAAGGGACTAATCGTGATTACGATTAGTCCCTTTTTATAAGACGGGCTTTTTCAGTGCCCTCCCTCAACGGGCGGCATTTTTTTTGGAATACTTTTTACCCAGGCATTTTTTCTCCGATAAAATTATTTTTTGCAAAATAGGTTTTCTATTTTAGTTTTAATTACATTTGTTTGCTCAAAACAAAACTTAAACCTTTTTAAAACAAAAAAAATGAAAAAACTATTACTATGTTTTGCCGTTGCTGCATTTGGAGTAACAGCAAACAGTTATGGTCAGTTCTTGACTGAAGATTTCGAAGGCTCATCCGTGCCTTCATTGCCAACAGGCTGGAGTGACGTTCACACCGGCGGTGGAAATGGCTGGCAGACCCATTCTGGCGGTGATTATACCATACTTGCTGCTGCGGGTGCGGTTATTCCAAGCCATACTACATTTGCGTTTGTTGATGATCAGATCGCACATAGCAATAACCCGGCGAAAATGTCAAGCTCTGTATTCAGCATGGCTTCGTCATCATCTGCTGCTTATGTTACTTTCGATGCGTGGTTCCCACAGTATCGTATTACATCAACTGGCCGTGCGGAAATTGCTTGGGTTGAGTTTTCTACTGATGGTGGTACTACTTATTCAGTGGTAGATTCTATCAGGGCTTCAGGCAGTGACTGGACTTTGAAAGGCATGTTATTACCAACAACTACATCAGCTACTTGTAAAATCCGTTTTTGCTATAGCGATAAAAGGCCATCAAGCGGCGCCGATACTATCGGCATCATAGGTGTTGGTATTGATAACATTAAAATATTTAATCCTCCAACAAACGAAATAGCACTTACAGCAGTAACTCCGGCTGTAGGCGATCCTAGTTCTGATTACAAAGTAATTGGCGGTAGCTTCGTATTTGGCGGTACAGTGTTTAACAATGGTGCAACAACTGTTACTGGTTTTAACGCTGGTTTCAAAGTTGGTTCTGGCACATGGGTTACCGGTGCGGTTTCAGGCGTTTCTATAGCTCCTTTCACTTCTGGTACATTCACTTGCACAGGTTCATCTACAGTAAGTACAGTAGGTCAGCAAACTGCAACAGTATTTGTAAGGGCAACAGGCGATGCGCTGTTTACCAACGACTCACTGGCTACTACAGTTAACGGTGTAACTTCTTTCCCAACTAAGAGGCCTTTCTTCGAAGAGCCAACTGGTGTATGGTGCGGATGGTGCGTACGTGGTATTGTTTACATGGATTCAATCTGGCATGCGTATCCAAACAACGTAAGTGTTGTTTCTGTGCACAATGGTACATCTGATGCTATGAGGAACGATAATGCGTCTTCAGTAGCTTATGACAATCTTGCTGCAAGCAAAATAGCTGGTTTCCCTGGTCTTATTGCTGATCGTATCTTCACACAAGGCGATCCTTCTCAGGTGTTCACCTACTACAACTCTTTATCTACATGGTATGGTTTTGCTGATATGAAATTGACAAGTTCAGTTTCAGGTGGTAACATTTCAGCTATTGCTAAAGTAACTCCAACTACCAACATGTCAGGCGACTATCGTCTTGAACTGATCATTACTGAAGACAGGGTACATGGTACAACAACTGGCTACGATCAACATAACTACTACAATGGTGGTGGTTCAGGTGCAATGCAGAACAGCGAATACAACTTCGTAACTTTGCCAGGTACTATCCCAGCTTCAACAATGTATTTCGACTATGTTGCCCGTACTACATTGCCTGCTAATCTGGCTACAACTCCTAACGGTATTGCTGGTAGCTTACCTGCTACAATGACTGCGGGTACTACTTACAATTATAATTTTGCAAGTGTTCCAGTATCTTCTACATGGGCTTCAAACAAGCTACGCGGTGTTGCTTTGCTTATTGACAACAACTCAACAAGCAATACTTACAACATGGTGTTGAATAGTGTTACTACTCGTTGGTACGTAGGTGTATCTGATGTTAAAGCAGGTGTTCAGGGTCTTCGTGTATTCCCTAACCCAGCCAGCGATCAGGCTAAAGTTATATTTGACTTAGACAATAGCGCAAACGTATCTATCAATGTATTTGATGCAATGGGCCGTCTGGTTTCTACAAGCACAGAACAAAGGGCTGCTGGTGAGCAACAAGCAACTATTTCTGTTGCTGACTTAGCTACAGGTATCTACAATGTTGTTATTGCTACAGAAAACGGTTCAGTATCTGAGCGTTTGACAGTTGCAAAATAATTGCAGAAAAATTTATTTTACAGAACAGGCTACCATTTATGGTAGCCTGTTTTTTTATGCGTTGCCGGATTAATGCTGGCAACATATCATAAAACCTGGTATCGGGAGCCCAAATAACTCAATATAGTTTTACTGCGAAATGCGCAACATTACAGCGATATTTACTGCCTCAATGTATGGGTATTGTAATTTTCTGGCTCGGAATTTGTTAAAGATTAACTATACTTGTTAACGCCCGATTTTATTTTTGGTAAACAAGTATGTTTTCAATAAATTGCATCATTAAATTTACCAGTATGAAGAAGCTTCTATTTTTGTTGTTTTCTGTTTTTACTTTATCATCTTCTGTTACTACCCAGGCACAGTCTTTTTCTATTGAAAAAGATACAGTTAGGCTTACGTTTTATGGTACTGACCTTATGTATTTAAGAGATAGTGTAGTGCCACTTTCCGGCTCTACTGTTATTAACTGGAGTGTAACGGCTACTAACTTTCCAAGTGATTGGCAAAGCGGTATTGGTATTTGCGATAACAAAAGTTGCTACCCTATGTCGTTGCTGTGGCCTTCAGGCACAATAAAGAACAGCTACGCATATTCAAACACTACCGGTGTTCGTGATTTTCATATGCAGATCAATTTGGGCTCTGCTACAACGGCAGGTACTTACTACCTGGTAGCTAAGCTTACCAATGCGACTACTTCTGTTGATACTACACAAGTATATATTATCACCTACACGCCAACAGCAGTGCATAATGTGAGCAAATCTGTTGGCGAAATTTCATTGTACCCTAACCCTACCAATAACGACATTAATGTTGTTTATGATGCTAACGCTGATATTAAGACCATTTCAGTTTACAATATAATTGGTAAAACAATGGCAGTTTACAAACCAACTGCTGAAAACAGCGCTAACCTTAGCCTTGAAAACGTGCCTGCTGGTATTTATTTCGTAAGGTTGATCAATTCAAAAGGCGAAGTTGTTGTAACAAGGAAGTTTACAAAGCAATAATATTAACTTACTATAATTTATTTGGCAGGCTACCCGAAACGGTAGCCTGTTTTTTTATGCCTAAGTTGCATTGAAATACGCAATGCTGGAGCAGAGCATTAAGTTATTTTTGTTATGCAAGAGAAAATCCTTATTTTTATTATCAATCTCATCTCTTTATGAAAAAAGTACTACTATTCATTACTGCATCCATCCTGCTGCTTTTTGCGAAAGGTGCCCATGCACAGTCTTTTTCAGTGGAAAAAGATACCGTGAGGATCACCTATCTTTCCACGGCAGCCTCGCACTTATACCGCGATAGTATTGTGCCACCAGCGAGCGGCTATGCCGTGTTGCACTGGAAGGTACAGGCAACCAATTTCCCGGCTGACTGGTTGAATAAGACAACTATCTGTGATAACAGATCGTGCTACGACTGGACCATGCTTTGGGCTACAGGCGCTGGTGTTACTAAAATAACCGATACCTATGCTGTTGGTGGCCACTATGTGCGCGATTTTCACCTTGGGCTTGACTTTGATACGGTGCATAGTGCCGGTACTTATTACCTGGTGGTAAATATGGCAGCCGGCCTCGATGATACTACACAAGTATTTGTAGTAACCTACCTGCCAACTGCGGTGCCAGCAGTGGTAAAGCAAGTTTCGGAAGTATCCATATACCCTAACCCTACCAATAACGACATTAATGTGGTTTATAGCCCCGCTGCCGACATAAAAACGATTTCGGTATACAGTATTATCGGTAAGCCAATCGCCATCTACAAACCATTAAGTGACAACAGTGCCAACCTGAGTCTGGAGAATGTGCCTGCAGGTATCTATTTCATGAGGCTGATCAATTCCCATGGGGAGGTAGTGGCTACACGAAAGTTTACGAAACAGTAATGTACTGGATATTATATAAAGCGAAAGGCTACCCCAACAGGTAGCCTTTCGCTTTATATTAATGTGTTGCTGTTGTTATTCGCCAGCAATTTCAGCCAGGGTGGGTTGCACAAAGGCGACCAGTTCTTTAATGTAGGCCGGAGACAGATCGAACCTGATACCAGCGATGGCATACAATTCTTTTAGTGTTTTTGTGTAGCCTTCGCTGAGTGCTGCACGGTAGTTGCTGAGCGCCTGTTCTTTATTCTGGCGGTATTGGCGCCACATGGCAATAGCACCGAGTTGTGCAATACCATATTCAATATAATAGAAAGGCACCTCAAATAAGTGCAGTTGTTTCTGCCAGAAGTTGGTACGGTATTCTTCAAAGCCGCTCCAGTCCACTATTCCGGTGGAAAATTCGTTAAGGATATTGATCCATTCCTTTTCCCTTTGTTCGGTAGTATGCCCAGGGTTGGTGTATATCCAGTGCTGGAATTTATCAATAGTAGCTATCCATGGCAGTACGCTTATTACGCGCTCCATTTCTTCCAGCTTTGCGCGTTGCAGTTCCGTTTTATCGGCAAAGAAAACATCCCAATGTTCCATGGTGAATAATTCCATGCTCATGCTTGCCAGTTCGGCAATTTCCATAGGGTATTCTTTAAAAGAAGTTAGTGGCAAGTGGTGAGAAAGGAACGAATGCACCGCGTGGCCACCTTCGTGCATCATGGTAATAACATCGCCCATAGTGCCTGCGGCATTCATGAATATGAATGGCACCCCTGTTTCGGCAAGCGGGCAGTTGTAACCGCCTGGTGCCTTGCCCTTTCTGCTTTCCAGGTCAAGGCGTTCCATATCGCGCATAGTTTCCAGGCAGCCACTAAAGTAAGGGTTCAGGCGGTTGAATACTTCTATTGCCTTTTCGCTTAGTTCTTTTCCGGTATGGAAAGGCTGTAATGGTTGTGTGCCTTTAGGCTCGGCATCTGAATCCCATGGGCGCATAACATCGAGGCCAAGGCGCTTTTTGCGGGCATTGGTCAGCATAGCCTGCAAGGGCAGTATGTGCTCCTTTACGGCCTGGTGAAAGGCGAAGCAATCGTCGATCGTATAATCAAAGCGGCCCAGTTCTCGGAATTTGTAGTCGCGGTAGTTATCAAAGCCTGCATTTCTAGCTATCTGGTGGCGTAATGCTATCAGTTCATTGAACAGGTCGTTCAGTTGAGCTTTATCCTGTAGCCTGCGGGCGGCCATTTTACGAAACACACCTTCCCTTATGTCGCGCTCCGGGTTTTGCAGGAATTTTGCCGCCTGCTGCATAGTGTATTCCTTGCCCTCAACTTCCACGCTCATGCCGCCCGATATTACGCCGTATTGTTGTGCCTTTAGGCTCATTTCAGCTTGAAGCTGCACATTTTCATCGCAGTATAATGTAATGGCATTATCTACATTACGCAGGTAAGGGAAATATAATTTCGGGTCCAGTTCTTTAGTGAAGGGGCATGCTTGCAGCTTTTTATTCAGCTCAAAGCTATAGGGTTTCATTTTTGGTTCTATCTCCATACAGAAGAAGATAAATGCCTCTTCGTAGGCCTTGTTAGTGGTGTCGCAAGTCATTTTGATTTGCCTCCAGCAGGCATCTTCGCTTACTACGGCTTCCAGTTCGCTTACATCATGCAACCAGTTTTCGAGGTCTTGCCGGGTATCCAGTTTTCTTTCTGCAAGGTTGGTGAACCAGGGTTCCAATGCAGCCCAATCGGTCAGCACAAAATCAGCGGGTAAAAATGTTCTCTTTATTTTCTCTATCGGGATGAATTCAGTTTGCATTGAGTTAGTTTTATGGACTGCAAATTACAATTTGGGCCAGTAAAAACGTGGAATAACCCCGTCAATTCAGAAAAATTAAGATTTTGTCTTTTTCCGGGCATGTAAAGGGTGTACGTAAACCCGCGGCTGCGTTTTGTTACTAACTAATGGCTGCAATATTATTTTATTTATAGTGGCAAATTTGCTAATGTCACGTATCTTTTTTCATTATAAATAAATGTTTAGTAGTTATAAAATATTGATTGTCAATACTAAAATGAATGTATGTAATATTTTATAGTTGCATATTGAAAATTAAAATAGTTAAATAGGACCATGACATTTTTTTAGTCCGATTGCAATTATTACTTTTGCGATAGTTGTGAATTTAATGGGTTAGTAAGTAGAGCTGCTGGATTCCTCCGGCGGCTCTCATTTTTTTAAGAAATTAAGCAAATTTTATCCAACATAAATAAAAGAGCTGATGTGCCGCACTTTCAAAAAGTGCGGCACATTTTTTTATGTAGTGCGTAAGAAACAAATGACGCACATCTGTTTACCAAAACCTAAAAAATGAAGTGTAATTATGCAACGGTGTAGCTATGCCACACTTTAAAAGTGTAGCATAGCTGTTTACCAACAACCCCAAAAAATTATGCACAATTTTCTAAGTATTCATGACCAGTTGTATTGCACATTGTGGACATCGTGCCTGCTGCGTTGTGTTAGATTTTATAAACGCTTACATTCGTAGTATGGCGAAAACAAAATCTGCTTTTTTTTGTCAGCAGTGCGGATATGAAACACCGAAATGGACCGGTAAGTGCCCATCATGCAACGCATGGAATTCATTTGTGGAAGAAGTGGTGCAGCGGGACGAGAAGGGTAAGCCTAACATAAACTGGGATGCTGATAATAAAGATGCAAAAAAGGCCCACAAGCTAGATGAAGTAGTACACGTAAATGAGGCGCGCATGGTTGCGCCCGATGCGGAGCTGAACAGGGTATTGGGCGGCGGCCTTGTGCCGGGTTCTGTTATACTTGTTGCCGGTGAGCCGGGTATAGGCAAGTCTACCTTGTTTTTGCAGGTGGCTTTGTTGTGGAACAATATAACCACGCTCTATGTATCGGGCGAAGAAAGTGCACAGCAAATAAAACTGCGTGCAGAAAGGCTGGGGCTCAACAACCCCAATCTCTACCTGCTTACCGCAACCGATACCAACACCATATTTCAGGAAGTAAAGAAGATAAAACCACAAATGCTCATCATTGATTCCATACAAACATTGGAGTCCAGTTATGTAGAGTCGGCAGCGGGAAGTGTATCGCAGGTGCGCGAGTGTGCGGCCGAATTGCAGAAGTTTGCCAAGAGCAGCAATATACCTGTATTTATAATAGGCCACATTACCAAAGAAGGTTCTATAGCCGGGCCGAAAGTACTGGAGCATATTGTTGATACGGTGCTGCAATTTGAAGGTGACCGCCATTATGCCTATCGTATTTTACGTACCCTCAAAAATCGTTTTGGGTCCACGTCAGAACTGGGTATTTATGAAATGGTAACGCAGGGTATGCGCCCGGTTACTAACCCCTCGGAGATATTACTCTCGCAGCACGATGAGCCACTAAGTGGTATAGCCATTGCGGCAACTATGGAAGGCTTGCGGCCTATGATGATAGAAGTGCAGGCATTAGTAACTCAGGCTGTATATGGCAACCCGCAGCGCACTGTAAGCGGGCTGGACCCGCGCCGTATGCAACTGATACTGGCCGTGCTGGAAAAGCGTGGAGGTTTCCATTTCGGGGCGAAAGATGTGTTTGTAAATATTGCGGGTGGTATAAAAATAGAAGACCCATCGATAGAGTTAGCGGTAGTATGTGCATTGCTATCTTCCTACGAAGACAAAGCATTGCCCTCCAATATTTGCCTGGTAGGGGAAATAGGCCTGAGCGGAGAGATACGCGCCATTAACCGGATAGATCAGCGCATAGCTGAAGCTGACAAACTAGGCATGGATGTGATATTCATACCCAAAGCCAACGCCAAGGGATTAAACACCAAAAGCTTTAAAATTGAAATAAAGACCGTGAATAAGGTGGAGGATGTGTATAAGATGTTGTTTTAGAGGATCCCTGACTTGCATATCAGAATAATGGAGTTACCTTACTTGTGTAGAAAGGTATTGCACCGGTTGTATATAGAAAGCCGGCACAGTTAAGATTGTTGTGTACCTGCCGGCACACCGTTTCCTTTAATAGGGTACTGGCTACAAACATGTTGCACCTACCGGAGCAATGACATGATTTTGTTGCTGTATTTCGATAAACACCTTTATTGCCTTTCCCAAGAAGTAATGTTTTCTATTACAATGATATTTCCGGCATTTCCAACTACAAAAAAAGGAGCCAACCGGCTCCCTTTTCAATAATTATCATTCCATAGCTACTACTGTCCTATAAACTCATTCAGCTCAGTTTTGCTGGCATCGAATGAGAATACGTTGTTTACTTTAAAGTAATTGCTCTTGTCAGTTGTTTTAGGGTAAGCTGCTTTTGCAAAGGCAAGTTTTGATTCTTCGAATCCGAATAGCTTGCATATCTCTACTACCTGGTCGGTTGACAGGCAATTAGAACCTAAAATGCTTTTGGCGGTTGAAAGCTTGGTGTCTTCAAAGCTGGTTTCTTTAATGGTTTTTTTCGCTGCACTGAAGCTGCTCATATCCATAGGGTAGCCGCAGCCAGCTTTTGTTGGGGCTGGTTCATTGTAGTTGCCGCCACCGGTGCTGGTTGTGCTGTTGCTGTAGGTGGTAGTGGTTGTAGTGGTTTGCCTTACATTGCTGTTTACACCGCCATTTACGTTGCCATCGTTAATGTTCAGGTTCATATTTACGCCATTGCCGCCGTTGGTAGGGTCGGCAATGTTTACGCTCATATTTACGCCTGCGCCATTTACATTCATATTCACGCCCGTTGGTTCGTTGCTTACAACAGTGGTGGTTTGTGTTGTTTGGGTGGTAGCAGGCGCGCCAAAGTGTACATAATACATATCGGGCGGTGCAGTATAGTTAGGTGGTACTGGTGTGGCACTGAAGTATCTTATTTTTAATTCGCCTTTATTAGTCTTCTTTATTTTATAAGTCATATCTGCAAAATCGTTAGTGGCAGCGTCTTTTACAGGTATGTTCTTTGAAATTTCTCCCTTGGCTTTGTCTTCAAACAATATTTTTGCAGAATAGTAGTCATTGGTCAGTCCATCAACCCGCACATTGGTTTGGGCGACTGAGTTCTGCTTTATGCCGTTCAATACGAGGTAGAAACGGTCACCATCTTCTGAGAAGATAGTAATAGCACCCTGTGCGAACGAGATAACAGGCAGTGCGGCAATGGCTAAAATTAATAGTAGTTTCTTTTTCATTTGTTTCTTTTTTTCGAGTACAAGATTAGTGATTTTTTTTAAGACAATAAATTTTGCAACTGTTAAAACAAACAGCGTGCCAAAAATTATTAGTGCGTAGTTGAGTATGGTTTAATCTGCTAAGTTGCGTATTGCAGCCTCTTTTTTTACACCCGTACGCATTAAAATAAAAAATATTTTTCAAAAATGATACTCAATACAGCAATGCATTGGTTTCTTATGTATCTTTGAATTAGGTATTAAAGCAACGATCATGGTCTATTCATCTGAACTTATAAAAGGAACCCTTAAAACAATTGTTTTAAAACTGCTGGAAGATAATAACCGCATGTACGGTTATGAAATAACCCAGCGGGTAAAGGAACTCACCTTCGATAGAATTCAAATTACAGAAGGCGCATTGTACCCCACACTACATGTGCTGGAAGAGGACGGGCTGGTAACTACCGAACTGGAATACAATGGCAAGCGGGTAAGAAAATATTACAGCCTTAGCCCGGAAGGCAAAAACAAAACAAAAGAGAAAGTAAGCGAACTGGCGGATTTTATGAATACCATGAAATTTTTGTTAGATATAAAAAACCAATCAGCTTAATGTACAAGATCAATGAACAGCAAATTGATTACATTCTCAATGACATTAGTGCACGTGGCATTGAGATGGAGGGCCTGCAGCTAAACCTCCTCGATCATATTTGTTGCATAATAGAGCAGGAACTCGAAGAGAATGGTGACTTCGAGCGGGGCTATCACGCAGTTATCCGTAGGTTTTACAAGGATAAACTCAGCGAGATAGAAGAAGAAACACACCTATTATTAACCAACAAAAACTATTATGTTATGAAAAAGGTCATGATTACAAGCGGCACCTTTTCCGCTGCAGCACTAACAACAGGTATAATACTTAAATATTTGCACGCCCCGGGGGCCAGTATAATGATGATACTGGGCATAGGCATAGCGAGTTTAATTTTTCTACCACTACTGGTTACACTAAAAATAAAGGAACAGCAAAAAGCTAAAGATAAGTTGCTCATAGTACTTGGTTCTATATCCGCAATAATGATGTCGCTGGCTATATTATTTAAAATTCAGCACTGGCCCGGTGCAAATATGATGGGGTTAATTTCACCGGCTATACTGGCACTTGTATTTCTGCCAATTTATTTTGTGGGTGGTATCCGTAATCCGGAAACCAAACTCAATACTATTGTATCTTCTGTTCTTATTGTATTAGGCTGTGGTTTATTCTTTTCATTAACTATAACACCGCAGGGCGTAAAAGCCGATAGCGTGCGGGTAACCGGTAGTTACCTGAGAGCCGAGCAAGTAGTTAAAAATGAAGAACAGCAGGTAGCCAGGCTTGCAAAAGCGGACACCGTTAACACAACTGCCGAAGCATTAACTGCTGTTTACAAGGCGTGCCTTGAATTAAAGACCGATGCATTAGAATTTGCAGCGGGTACAACAACGATAGGCGACGATTTTGAAACCAGGAATGAGTTGATAAGCAATGCACCTGCCAGCGACTATATGAATAACAAAGAAGGTGCCGAAGCAAAACTGGCAAAACTATCTGCTGCGGTTTACTACTATAACAAAATTGCTCCCGCATCGTTAAAGGCCATACCTGTTAAAGGCAATATCGTTGACCCTAAAGAACATTTCGGGATGGCGAGGGTTGCTGCATTGATCAGCGATATACAGCAAATACAATTGCTTGTGCTGCAGAACCAGCGCGAACTAAGTGTGGGTGAAAAGGGTATGGTGTCAGCTCAATAAAAACCAATAACTACAAGGGGCGCCGGGGCGCTGATGTACTGCCCGTATTTTTAGCGGCGCCCTTTGTAGTTATATATTCTGCGGTTAGCAGGCTACTTTTGTGTTATAAAAGCCAAAAGTTGCTGCATCACTTTAAACAAGGCATTTCACATTTATTCTTCCCCGTGGTTTGCGAGGGCTGCGATAGGCCATTGGTAGGTGCGGAGGAAGTACTGTGTATAAGCTGTGCGGCCCAAATACCCGAAACTGGCTTCCACAACTATGAAAGTAATGAAGCCGCCCAGCGGCTTGCTGGCCGTATACCGTTTATTAATGCAACCGCATTTGCCCATTTTACTGACGATGGCCTGTTGCAGCATTTATTGCATGGGCTTAAATACCAGCACAAGAAGGGCACAGCACTGTACCTGGGGCGCTTATTTGGGCAGCAATTATTGGCCACAGACTGGATAAAGAATATTGATGTTATTGTACCCGTGCCGCTGCACCCCAAAAAGGAGGCGAAAAGGGGCTTTAACCAGGCTACTGTAATTGCCCAAGGCATGGCGGGCGTTTTAGGTATACCCGTTAGTACCACTGCATTATTGCGCACCAGGGAAACCGAAAGCCAGACCCAAAAGAGCCGTACCGAACGCGTAACGAATATGAAAGACGCATTTTGCATAAACCCCAGAGAGCAGCTAAAGCAGAAACATATACTTATATGCGACGATGTTTTAACCACTGGTGCTACCATTGAAGCCTGTGCATTAGCATTTTTGGCGGAAGAAACTATAAAAATAAGCGTCGCAACCATTGGTATTGCCGCATCTTAACACCTATATTTGCAGAGTTTTTATTACGGAATCTTGGTTAAACAAGAATTTCGCCATACCTTACGCGATTAGTGTGCAGTACACTACGATAAAAAGATATTATTACAACAAATCTTGTTTATGAAGAAACATTTATTGGCGGCATCATTAGTACTATCATCATTTGCTTCATTTGGTGCCGGTTACCAGTTAAATCTGCAAGGGCTCAGGCAGCTGGCCATGGGCGGTACAGGTGCTGCTACACCCTGGGATATTTCAACTATTTTCTACAATCCCGGTGGTCTTGCACGTATTAAAACAATACAGGCTTACGCCAGTGTGCTATCAATAAATCCGGGTACGGCCTATGGTAATTTCCAGGGTTCAACCCGCTCACAGGCGCAGAGCTTTACCCCGTTCAATATTTATGTTGGTGGTACGGTAAAAGAAGGTAGCCGCCTGGGTTTAGGCTTGGGTATCTATACTCCGTTTGGCACTGGTATTAAGTGGAACGATGATTGGGCTGGCAGGTATCTTGTACAGCAGATCGATCTGAAATGCGTTTTCGTGCAGCCAACCGTAAGCTACAAACTGAGCGAAGTATGGTCAGTAGGTGCAGGCTTCATTTATGCTAATGGTACATTCGACCTGAGGCAGGCTTTACCAGTACAGAATGGCCTGGGTGAAGATGCTACGGCAAAATTACATGGTGTAGGCAATGGCGTTGGTTTCAATGCTGGTATACACATGAAGGCAAGCGAGCGCCTGAGCTTTGGCCTTACTTACCGTTCGCAGGTGAATATGGACCTGAGCGGTGGTTCTGCTACATTTAATGTGCCTGCGAGCTTAAAAGCTACTTTTCCTAACACTACATTCGGTTCTTTATTGCCTTTACCACAGGTTGCCACTTTTGGTATAGCACTTAAGCCACTGAATAACGAAAGGCTTACACTGGCTTTAGATCTTAACTACACTGGCTGGAACTCTTACGATTCACTGCGTATTGATTTCGATAACCATACTGCCATGTTGCAGAACATGCATGCTCCGCGTCACTACCGTAATACTTTAACTACGCGCTTGGGTGCTAATTACAAAATAAGCAAAGTTGTGTCTGTTATGTTGGGTGGTGCTTACGATCCTACTCCGGTTGTAAATGGTTTTGTTTCTCCTGAATTGCCAGATGCTGACCGCGTTGTTGTTACTACCGGTGCCGCAATTAAACCTTTGAAAAGATTTACTATACTTGCTGCCTGCGAATTCGTTTCATCGCTGAAAAGGATAGGCAGTTATAACTACAGTAATTTTGCAGGTACTTACTGGACACAGGCTATAACACCAGGCGTTGCGGTTTATTACAATTTCTAAAAAAAGTTCAAAAGATAAAAATGAAGAAAATATATATCATTGGAGCGCTGGCATGTTTGTTTTCAGCTTGTAAACCCAGTGTAAATGTTACAGTTCCTCCTACAGCAGGCGATGCTACATTCACATCCTATCTTGCTATAGGTAACTCACTTACAGCAGGCTATGCTGATAACAGCTTGTATGTTACCGGCCAGCTTAATTCATATCCGCAACGTTTATTTGAACAATTTGCTACAATAGGCGACCGTGGTGCAAAGGGTAAATTCTACCAGCCGTTATTAACAGGCGATATGGGTTATCCGGGTCCGCGTAAAGTGGTTGGTCTTGTAGGCAGTTGCCTCGGCGATACTTCTTTAGGTGCTATTGATCTTCCTTATTTTGCGGCTTCAAGCGAAGATGCAAAGGCTTATGTAAGCGACGGGCCTAACCACCAGATCAATAATATTGGTGTGCCGGGTATACGCATAGCTGATTACGCTGTTCCTACTTACGGCAATTTAAACCCTTATGCAAAGCGTTTTTATCACGACCTGACTACCACTCCACTTGAAGAGTTACAGTTCCGTGTAAACAATGTGCATCCAACGTTTGTTACCATCTGGCTAGGTGCTAACGATGTATTGGGTTTTGCAACAGGCGGCGGACAAGGTGATGGTTCGGGTAATGCCTTGCCAATATTCGGCCCATTGTATGCGAGCGATGCGGTTACACCAACTGCGGTGTTTAAAAGGTATTACGATACAGTTGTAGCAATGGCTATCAGTGTTGGTGCACGTGGTGCATTGATCAATATCCCTGATATTACTGCAATACCTTTCTTTACTACTATTCCTTCAAATGGTTTATACATCAGCCGCCAGTCTTTGGCTGATTCTTTAAACAGAGCGTATGGCAACTCAAAAGATTTCGCTTTCAAATTAGGTTACAACCAGTTTATAGTAAAAGATCATTTGGGCCATATCAGGCAGTCAGTACCAGGCGAGTTGATTTTGTTAACTACTCCGCTCGATTCTATTACTTGTGCAGCCTGGGGCAGCTATCGCGCTATCCCTGAGCAATATGTAATTACAACAGAAGAATTACAACAGATCAGGTCTGCAACTACAAGATTCAACGAAATCATTGCTAATGCTGCAACCCGTAACAATCTGGCTTTAGTGGATATGTATAGCTACATGGGTACATTACAGTCAGGCATTGTTTACAATGGCATTAAGTATAACACCAGTTATATTTCAGGTAGCGCATTTTCGTTAGATGGTGTGCACCTTACACCACGTGGTTATGCTATAGTTGCTAACAAGATCATTGAGTCTATCAATGCTAAATATCATTCTACAATCACTGCAATTGACGTGAATAAATACAATGGTATTTTGTTCCCATAGTAGCAGTTGCCTGTTATTTAAAAAGCCCGCACTTTATACAGTGCGGGCTTTTTTCATTTATTTCGCTATCGTTCCTTATTGGCAGTAAACTATTTTTGGGTAGCTTCCATTTTTCTGGCTGCTTTTCTATTTGCCGCATTTACCTTGCGATCATTCTTGTGCATTTTTCGTTGCTTTTTATCCATTTTTACTTCTTTCCGGTCACTTTTTTGTTCAGCGTCATGGGCTTTGTGTTCAGCCTTGTGTTCCTTTTCCTGCTTTTTGTCTTCTTTTTTTACCGCCCTGTCTTCTTTTTTAGTTGGTATGGTTGTTTGTGAAAAAGCGGGTGCAATACCAAGGGTTAGCAAAGCTGCTACCATTACAATTTGTTTTTTCATTGTACTATTTGAATTTTATTTAAGTGCAATACATGCATTAAATCTTTCACAAAGGTAGTGTGCACTGTGTTGCTACACTTATACAAGTGCCTTTATTTATTGTTTAAGGCACTGTTTATCATGGTTAATGTAAGCAATGCGCGCACTTCAATAGGACGAAAGTTTGCGGCACGGCGATATAGAGTGTCACTTTTTATATTATCTTCAAGTAAATTTTTAAAATTTGTATTATGAAAAGGAACAGCATTCAGTTACTTTCGGGGGTTGCCGCAATAGCCTTTGCATGCTTACTACAATCATGCTCCGACAAGGGCGGCAAGGGCGATAGAACCGATTCATCGGCGGTAAATGCAACACCCGCAACGCCCACTGATAATGACATAATAGAAAACTACCGGGGTATTGATGTATCTCGCTATAATGGTAATCTCGTTGCTGAAATTGATGCATCGGACAGCCTTACCTTCATAGTTTGTAAAGCATCAGAAGGTATAAATTACCGCGACCCCGATTATGATAAGAACAGGGAGACCATAAAACAAAAAGGCGTGCTGAGTGGGAATTACCACTTTTATCACACGGCGGATGACCCTGCAACGCAGGCCAACTTCTTCTGGTCTACGATCCAGGCCGCCGGCAAGCCGGATATGCCACCAATAGTAGATATTGAACAGGGCAGCCTGCCGCAGCCCGCTAAAGGCAAACCAGCAAGCAGTATAAAGGTGGACATTCAGAAGTTACAAAAGGACCTGCTCACATTTGTGCAGCAAATAGAAAAACTGAGCGGTCGCGTACCCATTATCTATACCGGGGAAGCTTTTGCTAATCAATACCTGACCAATGAGATTTTTGCAAAGTATCCGTTGTGGCTTGCCGAATATTCAGGAAAACCGCGGCCCGTAATACCAGTTACATGGAAGACAACTGGTATAAAGATCTGGCAGAAGACCGACAAGTATAACATTGATTCCAAACCGACAGATTATGATCTGTACGTTGGTAAAAAATCGGATTTGTTGAAGTAGATAAGGGGTGGTACAGGGGTGTTCAGCTTATGCTATTTTTTTGAAGAGCAGGTTTAGCGGTTTTTCAATAAAATAGTAGCTGGCTGAAGAAACGAGGATAAGTATGGCCAGGCAAAAATAGAATGCAATGCCCCAGCTGCAGTGAATATACCGGGTATTGAGGTTGCCCAGCAACTTGAAAACAGGGTATTGGTAAATATAGATGCCATAGCTAATTTCGCCCATAAATACCGCAGCTGTTGTGCTGAGCCATGATACGCCGTTTACTGCTACACTAACAATAAATGCCATAAATAATGGGGCAATTAAACCGGCCTGATAACTGACCACCTCCGGGCGGAAGGCAATAAGCAGGATCGCCATAATTAGTAGTGCTGATGTGAGCCAGCGGTGCCTGAAAAATGACTGATAGTCATTAAAGATCATACCGCCGGCCATACCTATCATAAACTCGTTCAGGTGAATGATGGGGTTAAAATAGATACCCGAGCCGCTTAATGGGTTTACGGTATTGCAGTAGTACAGATGAACAGCCTGTGAGCTGAAGTAGGCACAAACGGTTAGCGTAATAAACCATCTTTTATATTTTTTCAACAGAAACAGTAGCGGGAACAAGAGGTAAAAAAACATTTCTACGGACACGCTCCACGACGGGGAATTGAGCTCCAGTACATAGTCGGGGAAAAAGGAATGAACGAACATAGCACTATATGCGATTTGCCTGTAGAAGTTGGCCGGCAAAGGATAATAAGTGACCATAATGCCCACGGTGAGTAAAAGCGCAATGATATAGGCTGGCGCAATACGCATAAGCCGTTTGCCTAAAAATGTAAGGGTGTTGATGCGGGTTTGGGAAATAGAAAGTACAAAGCCCGAGAGCACAAAGAAGTAACCCACTGCAATGTTGCCGCTGGTGAATAACTTCCCGAACCGGGAAAAAGGATATAGACCGCCCGCATAGTGGTGTATCACCACCATTATTGCAGCAATGGCCCGGGAACCCGTTAGCGCTTTTATTTTCATGAGGAGCAGGGTAAATCTACAACAATAGTTCTGTCATATTGCGCTGCATATACCACATCGGTTTAATAAAGGTGGTCGCTCGTTTATGCTGGGGGGAATAACCACGGCGAATCTCGACTACTTCAGGATTGTAACCCGTTTTGTAATAGGCGCACTTCCGTCGGGTGTGAGTCTCAGGCTGTAAACGCCAGCAGGCAGTTGGCTCATGTTTATTTCCAGTCCGTTAACATTATTATAGTTGCCTGTATATACAGCAACCCCTGTAGCATTGTATAAAGTAGCCGTAAGTGCAGGTATTATTACCGGTAAGCTGATATATAAATAGTCGGTGGCAGGCACGGGGAAAATACTGGTGTTATTGCTGGTTAGTGGCTGCGGCACGGCTGTGTAGTCTTTGCCGCAAATATCGGTAACCAACTTTACGGCAATTGCAGGGTCGTTGTAGCAACGAACGGAATCCTGAAACTGAACAGCATCGGACGTAATCATTGTGCAACGCCCACAATAGGGCATCAGGCCACCATGCACAGTGCCTATTTTCACAGCGTAGCTATGTGCTGAGTCGCGACCGTAAGTATAATAGTAATGCGGGTTTCCGGGGTCAATCGGGCTGGTATAAACCGTCTTCAGATGGGCGGTATCAAATGTAGCGATGGCCACAGAGTCCACTATAAAACTAAAGAAGGAATCGGGGATACTGGCCATATATGCGGGTTCAGGTGGCAAAACGGGCAATGTTACTGTATCACCAGCATGTACATTGAAAACATATAGCGGCGTGAATTTAGAAAAGAGCCGGTTGTAGACGAAAACAGTATCAGCATTGTTATAAATGAATAGTGCGGGGTGGTCATCGACCCGCAGGCCCATAAAAAGCCACGGATTGGCGGTGTATGCTTTTTGCACGATTTTACGGCAGGTTATGCCCGCAATAGTAGTATCAGCAGCGTAGGCAGAATGAAAAACGCCATACGGCATAGCATGATACCATTCGGCACCTGCCGGCGCAAAATTGGTTTGTGCCTTCAGGCTGAAATTGAAGCATAAAGAGGCGATAAAAGCCAGTGTAAGGATGGGTTTCATACAGGAGGTTTAGACACGTAATATAATAAAAGGTCTAATCACTCCGGCTGATAGTAGTTTATTTTTATATTATTTATCAATAACCGCAATCAGGTTTTGAGTAAAAATACCTGAGGAGCTTCCTGTTTCCACCATCTTCCAGAATTTCAGCTTCATCACCATCATCTTCCATAACATATACCTGATGTTTGATTTCAGGCCGTGCGGAACGGGGCCGGTAGGGTAGCAGGCTGATTTTTTAAAACCGGTATTGAGTATGATCTGGTTAACCGAGTTCGCGGTATAGGCCATTTCGTGCGTATAGTCGCCATAAAATACACTGGTATGGAAGATGCCCTGCCCGTTAGGCACCTGCATTACAAAGCGGCCACCATCGTTAAGGCTTTTGCTCACCAGTGCCAGAATTTCGAATACCTCGTTGCGGGTAAAATGCTCTATAACATCGCGGGCAATAATAAAATCGAATTTTTTACCGCGGTTGCTGAGGAAATCGATCAGGTCGCCACATTCCAGGTTGCCTATACCTAACTGGCGCCCTTTATCAATCTGTTCCTGCGATATATCAATACCATAGGCATTGTTATAGCCGCGTTTATTAAGCCAATACACAAAATTGCCATCTCCGCAACCAATATCGAGTATGGTAGCGTTCTTATCCTTCGGCAAATGCTTGCCATAATGAAAATCAAGTGCCGGAAAGTGGCCTTCGATACGCGCAATGGTCATATCGCCATAAAGTGTTTTATTATGGGTGGATACGTAACTGCTGTATATGATTTCTTTGAACTTTTCCATTATAGTTGAGTCATGAGTTGAATAATAGTTTTCGCACGGGCATCAAGGGAATGTTCTGCCATAGCCCGGTTATGGCCCGCTATGCATATTTTTTCCCTTAGGGGTGTATTGTCCAGATATTCTTTTGTTTTGGCTGCCAGTTCTTCTGCGCCATCAAAAAAGCCTGCTTCTTCATTTTCTTTATAATACAGTACCGATTCTTCGTTGCGCTCATGCAGCATGAACCCACCTGCGCCGGGTATATGAAAGGTGCGGGAAGTGATGAGGTCGCCAGAGGATGCCCCCGAAACCTGTTCTGACAAAATACCAAGATTCACCTTTGAGCATTGAATAGCCATAGCATACAGGTCGCCGACAACGGGCATGCCTTGTATGGAGCTTTTTAAAACTTCTGCGGTTGCCTTATCCCATTGGCCCCCCCATATTTTAAGGCTTATAGCTGGCCATGTTTGTTTCAGATGCGCCAGCAGCTTTTCTTTTTTTGGAGACCAGATGCCGATGAATGACACATCGCAACCGAAAACACTCCTGTCTTTATCCGTTATTTTTAGTGGCCGGTGTATATCAGGGTCAAAACCATGGGGTATGAAACTTACATTTTTTACGGTGTATTTTTCCTGCATATCCCTGATGCCAAAAGTTTTGGTGGTGAATATGAGGTCGTACAATGGTATGGCTTTAGGTATGTTTTCGCCATGCGCGGTCATGCTTACATCGGGGTAGAACATGGCTAGCTTGCAACCCTGTTGCCTTGCATATTCCAGGGTTTCAGGCGTAACAAATACACCTTTGTATATAAACAGCACATCAGGTTTTAATACTTTTACCTGCCGGGTAATAGCGGTATTGAAAGATGCCTGTTGCCATGGGCGCAGTAACCGTTCGCCTATTTTAAGCTTTTTGTCTTCGCTTTTCAGGCTTATGTAATAAAACTCGTCTATTACTTCAATAAGGCAATTTTCGCGGCTGAATGCACGGAAAAGACCGCCGGCATTGCTACCTCTCCAAATCGGGCCAACACAAAGTATACGCATAGGTTTGTTTAAAAATAACTGAGTATTACTTTTTTTATGGTAAACAACATTAGGTATGTTGACGTATAGGTAACGAGTAATTGCAAGTCGGCACCTATTCCAAAAGAATTCAGCAGTACATAGCCTCCGAATAATACGCCAATAATATTATAAGATGATGCCTCAAACTCCACCGAGTTCCAAAGCATCCTTACGACACCTCCGAACAATACACACCCGATAATTACACCCAGCCAGCCAAAATCAAGGTATAATTCTCCCATAATGGTCATATTAATGGAATTGTTAGCGCGCCCGTTGGTAACAGTGGCCGTTCCAATTTCAACGGCAAACCACGATCCTATCTGAACGAGAGGCTTTTCCGGCCACAGGAAGCGTGGAATCAGTGCGTATGCAACCGCTGCACTTACAGTCCCTCCGTAAAAGCCCTTATCTTTAGTAAGTTTAACACAGTTAGTGAGTTGGGCCACAATGGCAGACCGTTCCATGAAGGAGCCCTGGTTATCTTCTTCGTCTTCCAGGTTGTTCGATACAGTTACTGCATTATTGGACTTGGCATACTCCTCTTCAAATACATCTGAAAAACGGGCCCTATACTTACCAAGTGTACCAAATGAAGCGATGAAAACAGAAAATATGAGCACAAAAGGAAGTATGCGGTAACTCAATAATGCTTTTACGTTCCCTTTGCCTGCAAAATAGCCCGCGAACATTACGACGGTAGGTAACAGAAGCTCGCTTCGTAAATAGGATGTTTGGAAAGCCGAGTAGGTTTGAATGATGAGTAGTGTAAAACCAAAAGTCATAAACTTACGGTCATCGGTAACAGCCCACAGCCGGGCATAGAACAGGATACCGATAGTGCCCAGGAGGTAAAGTAGTTTGGAAATAGACCCGAGGAATGACAACAGATAAATAATGTCAAATACGAAAATTGATATAAACAGAATGTAGCCAAACATTTTAATAGCCAATTGGCGGGAGACGTCCAAGCGCAGCGACGGAAATGAACGGGTAGAAAAAAAATCGTACCCTATAAAGATACAGCTTATACCTATCGCCCAGATGAATGTGGCATCTGGCAGGTACCTGGCAATCATGTAGGCATTCATCTTCGTCTTTTCAGCACCTCTCTGGCCTATAACAATTGCATTACCCGCCGATGCGATAATACCACTTACATAGAAAACGGTAAGGGGTTCGAATATACGTTTATTTCTGTTCAGTACACCGAGGAGGCCTATGCCGCAATGCACAATTACTACCATATTCATATATTGCGGCTCAAGGCCGAGAACGGCATCAAGGAATAAATATATAGCAATAAAAATTATGTGTAGTAACATCCCGGATTTTTGCTGGCCCTTCCGGCACCTATGAAGGTGCCCACTTAAATACGCAACAAATATAAGGCAATAAATCTGCGTTAGGATATAGTGCGCTCAATGGTACTGAAAAATATTAAAATGCTGACATTTATATCAGGCCGAGGTTTGATCTAAATGTCAACCACTCAAGCTAAACTGTTTCAGCCTGGCAGCAGATATTTATATGCAAATGCCAATCCTCCTATTATTGCACGTTAAATTCCTTCATCCATAGTGAAACAGATAGCTGCCTCCAGATATGCAAAGCAGTGGGCGTATCTAATTTACCACTGTTGAGCTGCGTTACCAGGTTGCTGTGAAATTCAGGGTCAATGAACCGTACATCATTAAAATGGCTCAGCACCCATTCCTTATCACGCATCAATGAATCGGCCAATGGCGTAAAGAAGCCAATTTTGTCGGTTCTTTTATATACCTCCTCAGGCATATATTGCTTACAAGCCTCCCGCAGTATATATTTTCTTAGTCCGTCTTTTAAAAAATCGCCTGGCTTAATGGTTGCCACAAATTCTGCTATGCGGTGGTCCAGAAAGGGCATTCTTCCTTCCACACTATAGGCCATACCATTCCGGTCGTCATATTGAACAAGGTGTGGTAAGTGTACCCCATATACCGATTCTGACCAAACATTGTATAAATTTTCATAGCTATACATTTTTATCATGCTTTCGTCAACATCGTTGAGCAATTCAGGTAAAATGTGTGCCCTGCGTTTCAGCCGTGATTTTATCCGCATCCTGTTTTCAAGATCAGGCAATGTAGATTGCAACAATGCCCGCATCATGAAACCTTTACCCAACTTCATGACTTTGAGGTTTTTGTAAAAGCGAGCGAATTGTAACGATTTAAACTGGCCCGGCAATAGCGCCTGTGCCATATTGTTGTAACCGAAAAATATTTCATCGGCACCCTGGCCGTTGAGTATAACCTTAATACCGGCATCGGCGGCCATCTGCATTAAAAAGCCATGTGCTATTATGGAAGGGTCTCCAAATGGCTCTTCCTGTATCCTGAGGTATTTTACAAGATCATCTTTTACCGAAAGTGCATTAAGGTTTTTATTATGAACAATGAACCTCGGGTTATTCCATTTTTTTATAACGGCTTCCACATATTTTGTTTCGTCAAAGTTGCTGTTGGGCGACTGTGCCGTAAAAATGTGTATATCCTTATCGTAGTAAGTAGATAGTATGCCCGTAACAATAGAAGAATCGATACCGCCCGATAGCGTAATGCCTATGGGCACATCAGCCAGTGTTTGCGACAGTACACCCTCAACGATAAGATCATGCAGTTTGCGCTTGGCAGCATTATCAAAGGGTACTTTATCACTATTACGTATATCAGGCAACACCCAGTAAGGCTTTGCATGAATGGTATTTTCGTTTGGCCCCAGCCATGCGTAGCATCCCTGCGGGAATTGATCAATATCTCGGTAGAAGGTACGGTTACCCAAATGCCCGTAGTTACCCAGCGCAATAAATTCAGTAAGCGCTGTAGCGTTGTAATGCGGATTGGGGTGATAGGCCAGTATTGGTTTTATTTCGCTGGATAGCAGCCACGCGCCGTTTTTAAGATTATGGGTGTAAACTGGTTTCTGGCCATAACGGTCGCGGCTTATAAATATTTTCTTTGTGCTTTTATCCCAAATAATTATGGCCCACATGCCCACCATTTCAGCGAGCATTTTTTCCTGCTTCAGCCGGAAAAGTTCTATAATAGTTTCAGTATCAGAGTGTCCTTTAAAATCGTAGCCGGATAAATACTTTTTTCGTAGTTCAAGATGGTTGTAGATCTCGCCATTGAATATGATCTGATACCTGCCGCATGACGATGCCATGGGCTGGTGGCCCAATACTGAAAGTTCAAGAATAGAAAGGCGCATGTGCAGCAACGTTACATTGCTGTCATTAAAAATGCCAGTATCATCGGGGCCCCGGTGCCTGAGCATTGGTTGAGCACCGGTTGCAAACCGGAGGCCCTCTTCTGCACTATTGCCAATATAACAGGCTATTCCACACATAATTTAGATAAAACTGTAGTTTTGTTATTCAATTAATGTTTACTGGTGTTTCGCCAAAAAACTGATTATTGGTTCTGCCTGTTTCTGCATACAATAGTAGTCTTTAACAAAGCTAATTATCATTTCATTAGTATCGTTGGCTGCAATCCGTTTCAGGGCATCTTTTAATGTAATGCTAATATCGGCAACCGATGGGCTGTCGGCCAAAGCGGCTACACCAACATTTTCAAACATATTCATGTACACACATTTCACCCCAAGTATGAACAGGCCTTTATTCAGGTATTCGCCCACCTTATTGGGTGCTATCATTTTAGAGGCGATATTATCGTGGTATTCCCGCACCAGGCAAGCCCCGATGTGGGAATTTGCCTGTAGTGCCAGCATTTCTTCACGGCTTACATAAGGTAACAATTGTACATTTTCGCTCACAGAGCTGGCGGCAACAATTTTTCTTATTTCATTGCAATACGGGTTATCTTTCATACCCGTAACTATCATGGCGCAACCCTGGTCGCCTACATTCACAAATGCCTGCACAAGTTCTGATACACAAAGGCGCTCATTTACGGCACCCGTATACAACAGTATTTTTTTAGCGAGGAAATGCGCAGGCACCAATTTCCTGAATACAGACTGTGTTGGTTTTGCAAAATCTTTTTCAGAAAAGTAACTGGTATTAAAAATAGTATCCGGCAACACATCCATGTGTACCCTGCCTGCAAGCCATGCCGAACGCTGCACCGATGGGGTAGCAACAAGATCGGCTTTTGTGAGGCTTTTTAAAGCAATAAGGTTGTTGAAATTATTAAGCGGGGAGTGCATAACATACTTCCATTCGAAATCTGCAATTTCAAGCGCGAAATAAATAACCGAAGCCGCCGATTTAAACTTCAGTGCCGTAAGAAAAGAGAACGGGCAGAACGAGATAATGGCATGCGTATCGCTGGTAACCAGCTCACTGGCCCGTATAGCATATTTGCGCCTCAGCCTCCACCTTTGTAAAAAGGGAATATCATGATGTTTACCTACCGATTCCACAACAATATTTGGCCCCAGGTCGCTTTCCGCAGGTACATACGAATCAAAAGTAAGGATGTGAATATCATACCCCAAATCACGAAGGGTTTGCGCACTGGCATATACCGGCGGCAGAAAATCGGGGTGCACAAGAGTAAATAATAAAATCTTTTGCTTCATCCTCAGTTTATAATCAACTTTTTATCAGATTTACTAATGTGGTGACGACTATAGCTATTAGCCCGGTGAATGATTTTTTTAAATTAATGAGCAGGTAAGGTGCGTCAAAAATACAGTTATTGTTCAAATTATTAGTACGAACGTAAAAAACAAACCATAAAAACAACATTGCTTACGTAAAGTTTTTATTGCAGCAGGTAAACTTCCGTAAACGGAATATTTATATCAATAACGGCACGCGCACCCTTTTTAAAGATACCGAAAATAGCCGAACCCGTTCCGCTCATAGCCGCATAGATGGCCCCTTGCTCATACAGTTGTGCTTTTATCGCTCCCAGTTCGGGATGTTTAAAGAATACGGTTGCTTCAAAATCATTAGCAATTTTATTGCGCCACTCAACCAGGGGTAATGCGCCCAGCTCAGTGAGGTTAAAAGGTGCCGGGCTGGGATTAATATTGCTGAATGCGTCGCGCGTGGATACATGTAGCTGCGGGCAGATAAGCTGTATGCTATAGGCATCAAGATTAACCGCCACTGGCATCATTTTTTCGCCCCTGCCGGTTGCAAACTGAGGGGTATTATAAATGAAGAACGGGCAATCGCTGCCAAGCTGCAGTGCCGTGCCCGCAAGCGCAGCTTTACCCAGCCCCAGGCCACAATAGTCATTAAGCAGTTGCAGCATGAAAGCACCATCGGCCGAGCCGCCGCCAAGGCCTGCGCCCATGGGTATTACTTTATGCAGCAAAATATTAAGCGGGGGCACTTTTGAGGGGAATTGTTGTTGCAGCATTTCATAAGCTTTCCACACCAGGTTATCGGCAGTATTGCCGGCAACCGGAATTCCGGTAAGGTGCATAGCGGTTGCAGCCGCAGGCACCACCTCCAGCACATCTTGCACCATAAGCGGTAAAAACACGGTTTCAAGATCGTGATAGCCATCGGCACGTTTAGCCGTTACATACAAACCAAGGTTTATCTTACAATTTGGAAAACACAGCATACGGGAGGTGAAATTATACGTATTTTTGGAAATTGTACAACCGTTTGGCCAGCATTGCGAAAACGAGCGTGCAATTAATTTTTGACAGGGTATATTTTCAGTAGCAACTACAATCAGCGCACGCACCGTAAACAACAAGAATGAAAGAAGTAATAAGGCTCAATGGCATAACCAAGAGTTATTTTCTGGGTAACCAGGCGTTGCCGGTTTTGAAGGGAATTGACCTGCTGATCAATGAAAATGAATATGTGGCATTAATGGGCCCTTCCGGTTCTGGTAAATCGACCCTGATGAATATATTGGGTTGCCTTGATTCGCCAACCGGCGGTACCTACATACTCAACGGCAAGCATGTGAGCAATATGGAAGATGATGACCTTGCCGATGTAAGAAACGTGGAAATTGGCTTTGTGTTTCAGCAGTTCAATTTGTTGCCACGCCTTACAGCCTGGGAAAATGTGGCACTACCCCTGATTTATGCCGGACTGAAAAAAAGTGAGCGTGAAGAACGGGCGCGCGCTATGCTGGAGAAAGTAGGGCTGAGCGACCGTGCGCATCACAAGCCTAATGAGCTTAGCGGAGGCCAGAGCCAGCGTGTAGCCATAGCCCGGGCTTTGATCAATAACCCTTCTTTGTTATTGGCAGATGAACCTACGGGCAACCTGGATACCCGAACATCGGAAGAAATTATGGAGCTTTTTGGTAACATTCATAAACAAGGTAATACCGTAGTATTGGTAACGCACGAAGAAGATATTGCCAACTTTACACAGCGTGTTATACGTGTTAGGGATGGGGTGATAGAATCGGATAAACGGAAGCAATTGTAAATTGTAAATTGTGAATTGTGGGTAACCTGCGGTAGGCTAAAAAATCACTTCAATTCCGAAGGAGTTTAACAGGGGTAATGAAACACTAATTATAAAATTGATCTTTTAAAAGAGCAGCAAATGTTCAAGATATATACTAAAACGGGCGATAAAGGTGGTACCAGCCTCATAGGTGGGGTAAGGGTGCCTAAGAACCATATACGCATTGAAAGCTATGGCACGGTCGATGAACTGAACTCCTACCTCGGTATGGTAGGCGATATAGCCAGCAATGCAGCTATAAGCGAGCAATTACATGAAATACAAGACCGACTGTTCACTATCGGTTCTGTACTGGCAACCAATCCCGATAAAGAAGTAAAGATGAAGTTGCCAGACCTGCATGAAGCTGATGCGGAATGGCTGGAAGCCAGAATTGATGAGATGAATGAAGTGCTGCCAGAAATGCGTTCCTTCATTTTGCCGGGTGGTAATGTGGCGTCATCAACCTGTCATGTTGCGCGCTGTGTTTGCCGCCGTGCAGAACGTATTTGCGTTGGCATGCAGGAAACCGGTGAAGTAATACCGCCACTGGTCATTATTTACCTCAATCGCCTGTCCGATTATTTATTTGTGCTTTGCCGCTACATAAGCCACATCAATAATGCCGCAGAATTGCCCTGGAGACCAAGGGTGTAGTTAGCAGTTTACAGTTTGCAGTAGGCAGTTGCTCATTTTATGGGGGAAGGGCACCCTGCGTCTTCCGATGGGCGTTGCCCATCGCTATCATATTTCGGGGCTTCACCCCTTGTTCATTTTGTTGCATAAAACGGTAACGCCCTGAAGGGGTATAATATATCAGCGATGGGCAACGCCCATCGGAATGAACATGTATTGCACCCTGCGTCTTTAGATGGGCGTTGCCTATCGCTATCATATTTCGGGGCTTCACCCCTTGTTCATTTTTGTTGTAGAAACTGGTCATGCCCTGAAGGGGCAAAATATGTCAGCGATGGGCAACGCCCATCGGAATGAACATGAAATGCACCCCACGTCTTTCGATGGGCGATGCCCATCGCTATCATATTTCGGGGCTTCACCCCTTGCTCATTTTGTTGTATAAAACGGTAACGCCCTGAAGGGGCAAAATACGTCAGCGATGGGCAACGCCCATCGAATCAATGTCAATGTTAACGCCCATCGGTACTTGATACACGCATAAATACCAAAAAATAAAAACGGGCTGTATCTCTCGATAACAGCCCGTTTAAATATTTATGTAACCTGACTAAAGCCTGTGGTATTTCCACCACTCTTTGGTACGGCTGAATACTTTGTAATAGAAGGTAAAGCTGATAGACGAATAACCATCGTTATTGCCTGAATTGCCGCGTATGTTGCCCGCAACGTTGGGTTGTTGCAATTTGTGCAGATAGGCTTTATCCTGAACTTGTGCTGCAATAGCTGCATCTTTAGCTGACATGTGCTTGGCATATTCGGCTGGGTCAATGTATTTACCACTAACATTATCCAGATAGTCAAAGAAAGTTTTGCGGTAGGTAAAGTCAATACCAATATTGCAATGTGTACCGATATCCCATTTGTAACCAATTACCATAGGTACGCACAACTGCCACAATTTGTAAGCTTTCGGGTAGGCTGCACCAAAACCATCGCCTTCAATATGTAAATCATACACTTCTCTGAATTTAGTGCCTGCACCTACTGTATTGTAAGGGGTGAAATGGAAGTAACCAAGGCCCGCACCTAAGAATAACTGGCCTTTTTTATGCGCCCTTTTTCTTTCAGGATTCATGCGGAACGGCGTAAGTTCCAGCATTGCGGTACCTTCAAAAATGTCAGACCTTATTTTCTGGCCACGGGCATAACGCTGGTAAGCATCATCGCCTTGTGAGGTGGAAATAATTGCTTTGTCATAGTTCCATTCGTCGGTAGCATAAAGCGTACCGACTGCTAGCCCCATTCTTATAGCAAGGGCCGGGTGTATGGTGTACCTCCCAAACATGCCACCCATTATGGCCATCCTGTCAAAATATTTGCTGTTCGTGTAGTGATCGAGTATACTTTTTGTACCAACATCGCCCCACAGATCAGTTAAACCAAAGGTGGTGCCTAATGACCAGCCGGTTGGTTCCACGTAGATGCGGGATGCATCTTGTGCAAAAGATGAAGTGGTTGTTAAAACAACCATAATAAGTATAACCAGATTACGGATTGACTTCGCCCGCATTATGTATATTTTTTGGAGGTTGAAGATATAAATTATTTTCCTTTAAACGCAGGTTTTCTTTTTTCAAGGAACGCAGTAGTTCCTTCCTTCATGTCTTCTGACTCAAAACAAGCTCCGAAACGCTCTATTTCGTCATCGAATCCTGTTGGTACACATTTAGTTGCGCTGTTAACCAGGGCTATAACATGGCTAATTGCAATTGGTGCTTTGGTCTGAATTTTTTGTAATATTTCTTTTGCTTTTGTAAGCAGGTCGGCCAGGGCAACTACGTGGTTAACCAGTCCTAAGCTTTTTGCTTCATCAGCACCGATCATATCGCCGGTCATCATCAGCTCCATTGCTTTGCCCTTGCCTATGAGTTGGGTAAGGCGTTGTGTGCCGCCATAACCAGGAATGAGGCCCAGGTTAACTTCCGGCTGACCGAACTTTGCGTTTTCGCTGGCAATACGGAAGTGGCAGGCCATAGCCAATTCGCAACCGCCACCCAGTGCAAAACCATTAATTGCAGCTATAATTGGCTTAGGGCTGTTTTCAATTTTATTAAAAACGAGGTCAGCTCCTTTTTTAGCAAGACCCGAACCACCAACTTTACCTAAAGCAGCAAACTCAGAAATATCAGCTCCGGCAACAAAAGCCTTTTCGCCCATACCTGTAATAACTGCGGTTTTAATTTCGCTGTTATGGTATACTTCTTCAATAGCCTGTCCTAATTCAACAATAACGTCGGCATTAAGAGCGTTCATCTTGTCAGGCCTGTTTATGGTAATTATGAAAGTGCCGTTTTCAAGCTGCGTTTGTAAAGTGTTGTACATGATCTGTTGTTAGTTTTTATCGTTTATATTTTAATTGCGGGTTGTAACAACCACAATATTAATAATTATCTGTTGTGGGTCTCCACCCATTCTTTAATATAATTTGCTATTTCCATTGTATTGGCACTGGGCGCGAACAACTTGCCTACGCCACGGCTGTTCAGGTCCTGCATATCTTCGTCGGGAATAATGCCGCCACCCGTAAGCAATACATTGGTAAGGCCCTTATCCTGCATCAGTTGTGCTACCCTGGGGAAGACGGTCATGTGTGCACCACTTAATATACTAATACCTATTGCATCTACATCTTCCTGCAAAGCGGCGTTCACCACCATTTCGGGTGTTTGCCTGAGGCCGGTATAAATAACTTCCATACCCGCATCGCGCAGGGCAGTTGCGACTACTTTAGCACCCCTGTCGTGGCCGTCAAGCCCAACCTTAGCTACCAAAACCCTTATCGGTCTTTTTAAATTATCACTCATAGTACCGGTAATACGGCGCAAAAGTAATCATTTATAGTACATTGTTGCTAGCGGGCGGCACATAGACGTTTTGTGGGGTATTTTTCTGGTTGCAATCCTTGATGAGTTTTAAACGCAAAGCCAGCAATGGACTCGCAAAGCCCGTGTTATCAATTGCAGTTGCACCTGCTTTTTGCGCTAATGGATACTAATTGCCGTATAATTCCTACTACAGACTACTTGCTAAGTAATCAATGGCACCTGCGCTAAGTAATACTATCTACTAATTACTATGTACTAAATACTAATTTCTAAGTACTCAACGACATCTGCGCCAAGCAGTACTATCTACTAAATACTAATTACTAATTACTATGTACTAACTACTAATTACTATGTACTAAAAGTTACCTTTGCTGTGAATGGCAACCATCCACGACCTAAAAGACTTTCTTGACGAAAAGGTGGCATTATACAACCGGCCGGGCTTTATTGAAAAAGACCCTATCTGTATACCGCATGCCTATTCTAAAAAGCAGGATATTGAAATATCGGGTTTTTTTGCTGCCATACTGGCGTGGGGCAACCGCACTACCATTATTAATAGTACCCGTAAAATAATGGGCTGGATGGATAACACCCCCCACGATTTTATTACCAACCACGAGGAAACCGACCTGAAGCGCTTTCTGCACTTTGCGCACCGCACCTTTAATACTACCGATATGCTCTATTTCATTTACTTTCTGAAGGCGCATTACACCAAACACAATTCGCTGGAAGATGCCTTTGTGCCGGGTAAAGCGTACACAGAACCCAACGTAGAGCAAGCCCTCGTTAACTTTCACAATACATTCTTTTCGCTGGAGCACCCTGACCGTACCCGGAAACACATTGCAACCCCACAACGCAATTCAGCCTGCAAGCGCATTAATATGTACCTGCGGTGGATGGTGCGTAACGATAAAGCCGGTGTAGATTTTGGTTTGTGGAAAAAGATACAGCCTTCGCAACTCATTTGCCCGCTTGATGTACATGTGG
Organism: Chitinophagales bacterium; assembly: GCA_038228575.1. Taxonomy (GTDB): domain Bacteria; phylum Bacteroidota; class Bacteroidia; order Chitinophagales; family Chitinophagaceae; genus Flavipsychrobacter. The sequence goes on from JBBRPD010000030.1 coordinate 31,066, forward strand.
CGAGTGTTGCCAATCACTTTGGGTTGCTACCCACTAACAAGGCCGATTGGAAGAGTGCAATATATTTAACCGGACTGCTGAAAGAATTAAACAATGACGACCCTGCCATCTACGATTTTGCCCTGTTCGGGTTGGGTATGGCAGAACGTTTTTAAGCAACGGGGGCACCATTGCCTAATAATAAATATTAAATAAGTACGAAAAATGTGCTCGGAAAGTTCACAAAAGCATTATCTTGCCCCAAAAAATAGCTATCAAGATACGAATTTCTCAATTATTTTTATGTAATATGACGAAATGAAGGCTCATAAATGGCTAATTAGCAGATGTGGCGGCAAAATTCCGGACTATTTCCAGGAAAAATATATCTATTCTTAAGCTAAGGCTTTATAATTTTATATTAAATCCTATCTTTGCCAACCTATTTGAAACATATTACGTAATATTAATTTAATTAAAACCTATGCAATTAAAAGGTTTGGTAAAATTTTTTACCGCTGCACTTATCGTTTTTGCTCTATACCAACTGTCTATAACCTTCGTGGTTAGAAACCAGGAAAAGAAAATGCTGGCTATGGCCGAGAGAGATGTTAAAGCATCTAACCCCGGTGCAATAACTGAAGATTCCACCAAGAAATTGGTAGAGTCCCGTTTACAGGCTATCACAGATAGTATGCAGACCGAAACCATCTTCAACATAGGTTTTAAGAAATATACCCTTGAGGCTGCCAAAGAAGAAGAGTTGAAATTGGGCCTTGACCTGCAGGGTGGTATGAACGTTACCCTTGAGGTAAGTCTGGACGAACTTGTGCGTTCTATGTCTAACAATCCGAAAGATCCGGTTTTGAACAGGGCTATTGCAGAAGCGAACGCCAAGAAAGGCAACAGCGATGCAAATTTCATTACCCTATTCGGTGAAGCTTATCAGGCAGTAAACCCTAACGGTAGCCTTGCATCTTTATTTACAAAGCCATCAGAAAAAGAAATTACACGTACTTCAACCAACCAGGAAGTATTGAAAGTATTGGGCAACGAATCGAAAGATGCGATTAAACGTACTTATAATGTACTGCAAACACGTATTGATAAATTTGGTGTTACCAGCCCTAACGTAAACCTTGATGAAAAGAAAGGTATAATTACTGTAGAACTTGCAGGTGTGCATAACCCAGAGCGTGTACGCAGCTATTTACAGGCAACTGCGAAATTGCAGTTCTTTGAAACATGGACTAACGAAGAAATTTTCCCTGCTATACAATCGGCTAACGATGCATTGGCTTTACACCTTGCCGGTGTTTTTGATACCGCTACCGATACAAGCAAAGCAACCGCTAAACTTGATTCAAACGGTAAAGCCGCAGTTGATACTGGTAGCTTGGCTAGCATGCTGGCTAGCAAAAAACCAGCTGCTGTTAAAGGTGCTGATGGTAAAGTAGATTCAAATAAAGTTAAAGAAGACGAGTTTAAAGGCAAGAACCCATTGTTTGCTATAATGGTGCCTTCAATTGATGCACAGAACCAACTTTTGCCTGGTGCAATGGTGGGCCGTATACTAAAGAAAGACAGTGCCAAATTCAACAAATACCTGGCATTAGATGTTGTGAAGAGCAAATTGCCTCCCAACACACGTTTAGTTTATGGTGCTGATGATAAGAAAGATCCGGTTCTTGCTGTTTATGCAATTAAAGTACCAGCAGGCGGTGTTGCTAAATTAGAAGGTGATAACGTTTCCAACGCACGTAAAGATTTCAACCAGCTTACAGGCGAGCCAAGTGTATACATGGAAATGACCATTACTGGTTCTCACTTGTGGAAAGATATGACCGGCCGTAACGTAGGTCGTTTCGTAGCAGTAGTACTGGATGATAAAGTTTATTCATGTCCTCGTGTACAAGGCGAGATCGCTTCAGGAAGCACTGAAATTTCAGGTAGCTTCACTCCTGAAAAAGCAGAAGATCTGGCTAACATTCTTAAGGCAGGTAAATTACCAGCTCCGGCTCACATTGTTGCTGAGCAGGTTGTAGGTCCTACACTTGGTGGTGAAAACATTGACAGGGGTATGAATTCATTGATACTTTCTTTCATTGTAATTTTCGTCCTGATGCTCGTTTACTATAACACTGGTGGTATAGTAGCTGACATTTCGCTTATCTTAAACTTGTTGTTCACCGTAGGTATCTTATCTATCTCTTTACTGCATGCAACACTTACCATGGCGGGTATTGCCGGTCTGGTACTTACCATTGGTATGGCGGTTGATACTAACGTAATTATATTTGAACGTATTAAAGAGGAGCTTGTTGCAGGTCGCAGTTATGCTGATGCCGTTAGTGAAGGGTACAAACGTTCTTACGCACCGGTATTCGATGGTCACATCACAACATTGATCACAGCTATTATACTTTTCGTATTTGGTTTAGGTCCGGTAAGAGGTTTTGCAACTACTCAAATCATTGGTATCCTCTTATCATTGTTCTGCGGTATCCTTGTTTCGCGTTTAATTACAGACATGTACACTAAGCGTGAGCGTCACTTTAACTACTTCACTGGTTTATCTAAATCCATCTTCAAGAAGGCACACTTTAAGTTTGTTGAAGCAAGGAAATACACTTACTTTATATCTATTGCAGTCGGCATTATGGGAATCAGTACTTACTTTGTTGGTTTCGACAAGGGTGTTGAGTTCAGCGGTGGTCGCAGCTACAAGGTTAAGTTTGACAAAGTGCAGTCTACCGAAGATGTTAGGGTAAAAATGAAAAACTATTTCGGTGAATTCCCTAATGTGAAAACAATTGGTACCGATAAGCAGTTAGATATCACTACATCTTACCTCATCAACAATCCTGGTCAGGATATGGATAAGAAAGTAGAAGAGAAATTGTTTGAAGGTTTAACTAAAGAAAACCTGATACCATCATCTACTACTTTTGAAACTTTCAAACGTAACTATTTACAACAATCCACTACCGTATTACCTACGATCTCTGACGATTTGAAACGTGGTGCCGTTAAAGCAACTATCATTTCATTGTTAGCTATCTTCCTTTACATATTGATACGCTTCCGTAAATGGCAGTATTCATTAGGTACCGTTCTTTCATTGTTGCATGATATCTGCGTAACATTAGCTGTATTCTCTTTCTTCAAGGGTCGTGTACCATTCGCATTGGAAATTGACCAGCACTTTATTGCGGCCATACTTACCGTCTGCGGCTTCTCGATGAATGACACGGTTATTGTATTTGACCGTATCCGTGAGTACTTCCGTAAGTCTCCAAATGAAGATAAGGTGAGCATAATTAACCGCGCGATAAACGATACCTTGAGCCGTACTATCATGACATCATTGACCGTGTTTATCACGCTTCTTATTTTGTTCTTCGTAGGTGGTGAAGCAACCCGTGGTTTCGCATTCGCAATGTTGATAGGTGTATTCACAGGTACCTACTCATCAATCTTCGTAGCGGCACCGGTACTTGTTGATTTGGACAAGAGCGGTTCCCTTAAAGTAGAAAGCGACGCAGAAGCCCGCGTTGAAGAGTTGAAAAAATTGGCTTAATATTTAGTAACGTATTTATAGTAAAAATCCCCGCTACGGTTGTAGCGGGGATTTTTTTGTGTTTGTTTTTTTATGTAGAAAGATTAGATATTAGCGATAAATGGGCTAATAGTAGGACGTATGAGGATAGGAATATCAACCTGAAAAATTGGGATAATTGATGATTCCTTCTGCGACTAAGATATGTCACCCTTTCAGGCAATGCTTTAAGTTAAGGATTTAAGCATTAAAATGGTGTTTTGTGTTATGTCACTCCTTCGGAGTTTAACCATATTACACACTTTAATTTTCTATAATAATGTCATCCCTTCGGGATTTCCCCCTTAACTTCAATGTCATTAACTTAGCGCAAATATCCTCACCCCCGGCCCCCCTCCATAAATGGTAGAGGGGAGATTAATGTCTACGGCATGCCGCAGGGATGACGCAAAATCCATTAAGTTAATGACATTGCCCTTAACTTGATAAAATTGCCGTTCAGGGTTCTGAAAATCGATAGGTTTACAATCATTCTATAATAATGCCATCTCTTGGAGGTTTAGAACCCTGAAAGGGTGGCATTATTATAGAAAAAGGTATGTATTATGTGCAACACCCTTCGGGCAATGTCATTAACTTAGCGCAAATATACTCACCCCCGGCCTCCCGAAGCGAGTTCGGGACAGGCTCTCTCCATAAATGGTAGAGGGGAGATTAATGTCTACGGCATGCCGCAGGGATGACGCAAAATCCATTAAGTTAATGACATTCCCCTTAACTTGATAAAATTGCCGTTCAGGGTTCTGAAAATCGATAGGTTTACAATCATTCTATAATAATGCCATCTCTTCGAGGTTTAGAACCCTGAAAGGGTGGCATTATTATAGAGAAAGGTAAGTATTATGCGCAAAACCCTGAAGGGGTGATATAATCTCTTCTATTCCCCAATGAGGTGAGCACAATAAGTACTACAAACCTTTTATCCCATACGGGACAATAACGAAGGATGTGAATATGTGCTAAGAAGGCCATATACTTATGGTCTCCTCGATGAAGCAGGAAGTGCACACTTGGGGTTAGAAAATCTGGTCGGCAGAATTCAACACGTACGAAAAAAAATCCCCACAACGCTGGGTTGTGGGGAGCACAATGTTTTAAAATCACCTACTTCACTATTCTTATCTTGGCATAATTCAGCATTATCTTTTTTACACCGTGTGCGGCGCCGAAATCGATGCCGGCTATGCGGTTGTTGGCGCCGCCTTCGAGGGATTGGATAGTGCCAAACCCGAATTTCGGGTGCTCTACCTTCATACCCACTTCCATAGCATCGGGTGTGTCACCTTCAAAATTGGCGGGTGGGGTGTAGGCTGCGGTTTGTTGTTTGGCCTGTTGGGTAGCAGCCAGTTTGTCGGCCAGTTTTTTAAGAGATGGTACTTTGTCAAAATTCTGGTTCTGGAAGCTGGTTCCACCTTTGGCTGGCTGGGTGGCTCCCGGGCGGTTGCTGATGCCGGTAAAGGTGCGGTCAATGTAAGAAACCGGTATTTCCTGCACAAAGCGGCTTTCCTCGTTCTGTACCAGGCTGCCAAAACGGTAGCGGCTATTGGCATACGTAACCCAAAGGCGCTCTTTGGCGCGTGTTATAGCAACATAGAACAGGCGGCGCTCTTCTTCCAGGCCTGCACGATCGTACAGGCTCATCTGGCTTGGGAAAAGGGTCTCTTCTAAACCAACCGAAAATACGCAAGGGAATTCCAGCCCTTTTGCAGAGTGGATGGTCATCAGCTTTACTACATCAATATCATCGCCGTTCTGGTTCTCGGTATCCGTTTGCAGCGATACCTGCTGCAGGTAGCTGCCCAGGCTCTTGTCATGCAGTTCGCCCTCTTCATCTGGCGTTTCGGTAAATTCTTTTATGGAGTTGAGAAGCTCTTGTACGTTTTCATAACGCGCAAGTCCCTCCACGGTTTTATCGTTGTAAAGCTCCTGCACCAGGCCAGTATGTTTACCAACCAGGAAGGCCACATCATAGGCATTTTTTGTGGCGAGTATGGTCTGGAAACTTTTGATCATCATTACGAACGCGTCAATTTTGGCATGGCCGCTACCGTGTTCAATCAGCTCCCACATGGTTTTACCCTGTTCGTGGGCGGTAACTACAATCTTATCCATGCTGGTTTTGCCAATGCCCCGTGCCGGAACATTGATAATGCGTTTCAGATTCTCTTCATCGCGGGTGTTAACTATCAGACGCAGGTAGGCCAGGTAGTCTTTTACTTCCTTACGCGTGTAGAACGATACACCGCCGTATAATTTGTAGGGAATGTTCATGCGCCTGAGGCTTTCTTCAAAAGAACGGCTCTGCGCGTTGGTGCGATAGAGAATGGCAAAATCTTTATTGGCGTAGTGGTTGCGCATCTGCTGCTCCTTAATGGCATCGGCTACAAAGCGGCCTTCGTCATTATCGGTCATGGTGCGGGCCAGTACTATCTTTTCACCTTCTTTATTATTGGTCCAGAGTTCTTTAGGTATCTGGTTCTGGTTGTTGCTTATAACATTGTTGGCAACATTCAGTATGTTAGTGGTACTGCGGTAGTTTTGTTCCAGCTTCACCACTTTCACATCGTCATAATCATCCTGAAACTGCAATATGTTTTGCACCGTAGCCCCGCGGAAGGAATAGATACTCTGTGCATCATCGCCCACCACGCAAATATTTTCGCGGCGTGCCCCCAGCATTTTAATAATGGCATACTGTGCGGTATTGGTATCCTGGTACTCATCGATCAATATGTAGTGAAACCTGTGCTGGTACTTGGCCAGTACATCAGGAAATTTGGTGAGCAAGATGTAAATATTGTAGAGCAGGTCATCAAAATCCATAGCGCCATTTTTCAGGCAACGGTTGGCATAAGCGGCATATATATCGGCCATCAGCGGCCTGGGCGCATTGCCACGGGTATCTTCCTGCTGTATGTGCGGATCGTTGCGGTATTCTACCGGGCCTATAAGGCTGTTTTTAGCGGCGCTTATGCGGTTGTATATGTAGGCGGGTTTGTAGTGCTTGTCATCCAGATGCATTTCCTTTACAATATCTTTAATAATACCCTTGGCATCATCAGTATCGTAAATGGTGAAATTGGCGGGGTAGCCCATTTTAGTGGCATCGGCACGCAGCAGGCGCGCGAAAATGGAGTGGAACGTACCAATGTATAAATTGCGGGCTTCGCTGTTGCCTAGTGCTTTTTCAACACGCTCCTTCATTTCGGCGGCAGCCTTGTTGGTGAAGGTAAGCGCCAATATATTAAACGCATCCACACCGTTTTTCATGAGGTGGGCTATGCGTGTGGTCAATACTTTTGTTTTTCCGCTTCCGGCACCTGCCACTATCATTATAGGGCCATCAAGATGCTGCACCGCTTCCAGCTGGTTGGCATTGAGTCCCTCCAAATATTTGTACATGCTGCAAAATTAAGGAATTGCCGCTGGCAATGGTAAACGGCAAATTATAAATTGTAAATGGTAAGTTGTAGTTGCACCGTTGTTACTACGGTGTGGTAAACGTCATGCCCGCCTGTATGCCAAAATTGGCTAGTTTGTAACCCGGGAAGTAGCCTTCCTCGGTATAAATTACTTCCAGCTTAAGCGCAAAACCATCCTTGGTCATTACTAATAATCCGTTCTGGGGGTCTATGGCCAGTATGGTGCCGGGTTTGTAGGCTGATGTATCGCCTGTCAGGTTGATGACGGAGGCGTCGCATACACCTATTGTCCAGCTATTTACGATGGTGGGCGCCCCGTTACGTGCAAGAGGGTTATGCGAATTGATGAAAGCTACCAGATCGACTGCCGCCATAGTTTCCCAGTTGAGATAAAGATCACCGGGAGATACTACGGGATAATACGCGGCTTTACTTTCATCTTGTTCTGTAGCAGGCACCGGCTTATCAATGGACAGCATGCCCAGGAGTTTCATGCACATTTCAGCCCCCTGGAAGGCCAGCTGGCCACTTAATAAACCATAAGTGAAATTAGGCTGAACAGGCAATTCTTCGCGTAATATGATGGGTCCGGTATCGAAGCCCGCATCCATTACATGCACGGTTGTGCCGGCAACTGTTTTTCTTAGCCGCAGGGTTTCAAATATAGGGTCGGCACCGCGCATTTCAGGCAGCAGGCCAAAGTGGAAATTGATGAAGCCCAGCTTAGGCACGGCCAGGGCTGATGCCGGTATCCGGAAGGGGAATGTAATGACCATTACAACATCGGGCTCCACCGCGGCCAGCCAGTCATGTAATTGGGTGGCAAATTTTTTCTTGGTAAATATCTGCAACGGAAGGTGGTGCTGCTCTGCCAGGTGGTTAAATATCTGTATAACTTCAGTTCTTGTATCTGCAATGCCAAGGGCGGCTATTTTCTTATCTGCTATCAGCTTTTGCACCGTAGGCATCGCCAGTCGGCCATTGCAGAGTACTGCTATTTTCATATTGTTTAGTTATGTGGTTACCATCCGTTTTTGGGGGTGCGTTGTTATGAGTATAGGGGAGGATCAGCACCCCGTGTGGGGGGATATCGTTAAAAATCAGGTTTAATCTAAACAGCCGTAAACATTGAACCATGATGTGAGGCCGCCTTGTATGTTGGCTACTTCGTGGTTAAGTTTATTGCGCTGTTCTGTAACCTCGGCGGCATCAACTCCCGCACCGGGTATAAGAATGCACATGCCATTTGCGTCATTTTCGGTAATGGTGGCGTTATAGAAAGGTGTAAGGCTGGTGTGGGTTTCCTTGTCCAGCGTTATTTTGCCACGCGGGCTTTCGAATGTGTGGTTTTCCAGCAGGGCTATCCTGTCTTCTGCACCTTCTGCTTCCAGGGCCTTGGCTATCACAATGCCGGCTTCCCAGCTGAGCAGGGAGAACAGGCTTGCGGTACGTTTTTTTTTTGCGAGCTCAGCTATGAAGGTTTCGTTTGCGGTATTAGCAAGTTTGCTGGCCCAGGGTACTACAGTTGTTATGGTATTGCCGGGATACGGGCTTTTAGCCAGCCATATTTCTTCTGCTACGAATGGGGCTGCATACAGGTTATGTTTGGCGTATTCTTCTTCTGCTTCCATCCCGCGAAATAGATCTTCCGTCATATCACCACAAGTGGCCGCCATAACGGCTGCAGACGGGTGCTGTTTAAGGTAGGCTGTGAGCGGCTCGATGGTAAAATCTTTTTTCAGGAGCTTAGTGATGTGGTTAAAACTAACAGCACTGCCAATCTCTTCCGCACCCGGAAAGAAACCAAATGCAGACCTGTAGCCTGAATCATAAAACGATGATGTGTATACAAAATCATTATCTCCTTTTTCTGCAGCTATTTTTGGTAACAGCCTGCACCCGAGGGTGCCATCCAGCGACAGGGTGAAAATATGTTGTTGTTTATATTCCGGGCGGGCTATCTGGTAGCCCGCATCTAAAGCAATAAGCAGTGCGCCTGAATTAATGAAGAGGGGTTGCATCATCTCCGCAGTATTAGGATTAATGTAGCCTGCAATGATCTCAACCCCGTCAAATAACATTTTTTCGCAAGCAGTATAGATCTCTTTATCACTGCCGCCTAGGCCTATACCGGCTGTTTTTATCTCCACATCTTTTACCCCGCTATTGGCAAGGCTGCATTTAAGTCCATCAAGGAAGTCAAAATTGATGGACGAGTAAATAGCTGAGCGGGGTATCAATAAGCCTATTTGTGTCATTGTTTTTTTATTTCAACGTAAAAATAATAATCAATTTTGAATTATAATGTGAATTATGAATTATTAATTTTGTGTTTCCGGGTAGGGTAGTATTTCGCAGGGACAGATGTAGATACCTGGCATGCAAGGTATTCGCTGAAAGCATGGCAAGGGGAACATGCCAGTTAACTGAATAGACTATTTTGCGCCCTCTACCATTTTTAAAAGTCCTATTGCCTGTTCGTCGTCCGGCGTCTGATGCAAGATCTGAGTCAGTACGGGGCGTGCTTCATCATACTGTTTTGCCTTTACTAACTGTATGGCCAGGTTGCACTTTATCCTGGTGTCAAAAGGGGCAACGGAAACTGCTTTCCGAAAGAAACGGATTGCCATGGCATCATTATTTTCATTGGCGAATCTGATCCCTATCTGGGTATAATGTGTCGAAAGCGGCCCTGACAAAACTTTTAGATCAGGCAACGCTGGATAGTATTTGATTACCGTATCACAATCGGCGGCAGCCTTATCCATATCACCGAGTCGCAGATAACTTACACCCCTGTTCAGATACGCCATTGTGAAGCGTTTATTGATCGAAATGGCCCTATCCAGGTAAATTACTGCCTGCTGCAATAGTTTGGTTTGTTCGGAGCCCTGCTTACCTGCAGCCCGCTTTATATAATGGTAGCCCGCATTATTGTTAGCGATCACACTATTGGGAACAGTATTCACATCTGTAGTGAACAGCGTATCGTCAGACTTCCAATCTGCATTGCGGGAAATAGTCTTAATTCCGGCTAGGGCGACAAGCAGGGTGATAAGTGTACCAAACGCCGCCTTGGCTAATAAAGATTGTTTCGCTTTTTCGTAGGCTATGTACAAAAGGTATCCCGAAGCTATGGCGAACCCTACTGATGCGTGATAAATAAGCCGTTCGCCCATTGGGGCACCGATATTTATAAAAATATTACTTACCGGCAGCAGGAAGATAAAATATAATGCAATTGCAAACCCGAGGACGTGCCTCCTGATGATAGCAATAGCCATTGCTGCCAGCAAGCAGGCATGAACTACAAAAGACAACCATACGCGGTAGTCGCTGAAGTGTGCATAAGGTATCTGGTTGAAATTATAGTCGGCGGCTAATGGATGAGGGAATAGTAATAATCGTAAATAGTTCAGTGGCACATATATTATAGTGGCTATTTTTTCGGTTTGTGTTGCCAGCAGGTAACAATTGTTCATAACATCTGCATCACTTGTTTCTTGCGATCCCCTAAGGGCGGCTATGCGCATTAATATGTATATAGTTACGGGCACCAGCCAGGGGAGTGTTAGCTTCATGCTTTTTACGGCACCATGACCCTTAAACAAATAAAATGAGAGTGGAAGTAGTGCCAGCATAACGATCGCATACTCCTTGGACAGTAGTGCAAGAAGGAGGCTGCCCATCGAAATAAAAAGGTGCTTCTTGCGCCCGTCTTCGGCATATCTGAAGGCAGTAATGAACGTTAGGCAGACAAAAAGAAGTGAAAGCAATTCGTCGCGGCTTTTTACGTTAGCGACAACTTCGGTGTGCAGCGGGTGTATAGTAAAGATCAGTGCTGATAAAAACGCGGCTATTTCGTTGGATGGAAAAATTACCTTTCTAAAGAAATAAAGTAATAATACTGCTGATATCGCATATAATACTAAGTTTATTGTGTGGCGTACATGCATTGCTGTGTCCAGATGCGCGATGGCATCAGCTTTTGACCGGGCATCGGTTGTTACGCTCTGCTCCTCGCTATTTGTGGAGCCAAGGAATTGCTGTTCCACTGCAAACGTGACGATTGATAATGGCCTGTATCGCCCGCCCGTCAGTTGGTTTCCATCTGAGTTTTGGCTATTGCCCGCGCTTTCAAAAGCATCGGAGCTAAGAATTTTGGGAATCCCGGCAAAACCTTGCTGCACATATTCGTTCTTCACGATAACCAGGAGGTCATCAAATGCCCAACTGTTGCCGATAGTATTGCAGTAAAATAGTATAGCAATAATAGCAATGATAATGGCCTGGGTTTTGAACGTCCTGAGAAGGGTTTCAAAAGTATTGTCCGGTGCTGTAGAAGGCTTGTATTGATCATTTTCCGAGTTTCCGTTATGCATTGCCGGATTGATAACTACTCTTTTTTTCTTCAAAGTATGGTTCCGAATTAACTGAGATTGTGAAGCATGCAACCGCAATATACAACGTATTGGACCAAGTTGCCAACAAGGCCGGCAATCAAGTTCCGATGGGCTCGGAGCTAAAAAAAAGCCATCCCGGCTTTTCGCAGGGACGGCTCTCTTTGTTATTTTTTTTTATTATGGCCTTGATGGAAAAATTCCCTCGGTTGCAATACAATAATTTACCCCGAGGTATGGGTTAAGTATAGGCAGCGGCTGAGAGCCACCAGCGATACTAACTACAGCATTAAGAGTTGCCATTTTTGTGTCCTGTGATGTTGAATACATAGCAAGGCTTCCACCTACCAAGTAAGCATTGTTTGGGTCGTCGGTGCCGGTGCCAAGCGAGTCGGCAAGTGGGTTTATGGTCGCTGTATGCGTGTGTTGAGGCATTTGATTAGCTGACATGGTTACCTGCTGCACACCGGACATTTCTCCCTGTGTAATAGTGGTTAGTCCGGCGCCAGTTCCCATTCCTACCGGCGCACGACCCTGAAGATTAGGCATGGCGAAAGTACTCACACCGTCTCCACCATATGTGGTGCCTAACAGCGAAAACAATGCTGCGTTTTGTGCAATTGACATGAGTTGTCCATTACAAAAAGCCCAACCACGAGGGGCGAAATTAAATCCGAAAATGCAAATTTGTCCAATAAATGGTTCCATTTTTTTAGTTTTAAAAGTTTACAAATTAAATTTATCGTTACAAACTTAGGAATTAATTTTTGTAAAAAAGCAAGTAGAAATACCTGATTAATTTAAGAAACAGGTATTTCTTTATTTTTATGTATAATGGGTGTATGTTTCAATGTATTTCTATATAATACATTCAGGGTTATAGCGCATTTTTTACAATCAAAGTACTTGTTTTTGGAAGTATTAAGGAATTGTGATTTTTTTATTTGGGTAATAATGTGAGGGTTGCTTTTCTGCAAAAAGGCGGGACGGGCAGTACCTCAGCATGACAATTCGCTTAGTAAATTGGTTCGTTGAATAAACTTTGTCTTCCTGACGTTAGGAAGGATCTGTTAGACCGGTGCATTGCTTTCCCGCAAAAAGGCGGGACGAGCAGTGCCTCAGCATGACAAAGCGAGAGGGGTTGGGTTGTTTGATACGTATAAATACGCAAAGTAGTCTTCTTAAAACGCGTATTTACCCCCAATAACAATTTAATAACCCATAAAAAAGTTAAAGTAAGATATTTATCAAATAACTTAGCACACAATTAGATATAGCTATATGGGGATGAGTATTAGTAATCACCTGATAGACAATATGAAATAGTTGCCGAATGCTCTGTAACAATAAATTGAATAAATATGAAAAAACAAGTACACAGTCTGTGGAAAATGACAAGGCGAACGATGCTCGCCTGCCTGCTGTTATTGGGTATGTGGCAAACAGCGAGTGCGCAAACCGCTTTAGGTGCCGGCGACATAGTTTGCACAGGATTTAACTCCAATATTGACGCCAGCAGCCAGAAATTCTTTCAGTATGTGCTACTCAAGGATATTGCTGCAGGTACCACTTTTAAGATGAGTGGTAATACCTTCCAGACCTCCGGCGCAGTGGGCGGCGGATCTGCAACTTGCCAGGTGAGAGGAGGTGTTGTTAAATGGGTGGCATCAGGTGCCATGTCTAAAGGGTCGGTGATCAATATCACAACAGTCACAACTGGATCCGTTAGTGCCGATGTAGGTACTGCCTCCGTTCTTTCAGGCTGTGGCTGTACAACAGGTGGGACTTACAACAACAACACATCAGGGGGTAAAGTATTGATTTATTACAGCCCAAGTGGTGATGGAACAGGTACAGGTCAGGATTTTACCGGAACTTCAGGTACGGTAACATTTAAAGGAACACTTGTTTCTCTTACTGCATGGCAGGGTACAACCAGCATCACTACTTTCCCAACTTCGGGTACTGATATAAACGTACCTTATCGCCCAAGTGACGTATCAGATACTACTTTCATTGCATCAAGCGCGAGAGGCGGTACTTATACTGGCACCCGCACCTTCTCATCCGTTACTGCTGCAAGAAGTGCTATTTATAACAGAAGTAACTGGACTCCTAATTCTTCTACCAGCAGTACCGGTGCTTTTACAGGCACTGCTTTCACATTTGGTAGTACACCGTCCTTTACTGGTGCTACTACAAAAACAGTATGTCAGAGTTCTACAGCTAACAGCATCAACGCCAACCTTACTATTACTGATGCTGCTGCTTCCGGTACCGTTACTGAAACATGGACCGTTACTTCCGCACCTACTCACGGTACTCTGGGTGGTTTTTCTGCAACAGCTTCTTCTACCGGTGGTACTGTTACTCCATCTGGTTTAACTTATACTCCTACATCAGGTTATACAGGCACTGACGCTTTCACAATACAGGTAAGCAATGGCACGGCTACTGCCAGCCAAACAGTAAACGTAACCGTAGCTGCTAACCCTAACCCGGGTACTATAAGTGCAGTTACGCTTGATAGTTTGTGTGCTACAGCTGCGGTGCAATATGCGACTACTGGCAGCGGTGGGGTATGGAGCTCTTCAGCACCAACTACAATTGCTACCGTTGATCCTTCTTCGGGTGTTATTACTAGTATTTACAGTACCACTACAATACCATCAGGTGCCAGTGCGACAATATCTTATACTGCATCTACAGTAAGCTGCGGTACTACTTCTTCTACCAAACCCGTTTATATTCGTCCGTTCTCTGATACGGGTAGTACTATTACCCCTGCTTCAGGCACGGTAATGTGTACCGGTGCAACGCTTACAGCAACATCAAACAGTGTAACCGCCGGGCTTCCAAGATACGGTGGCGTAAGCTACGGCCGCACCTGGACCACGCAAAACTCTTCTATCGCTTCTGTAAATAACAGCACCGGCGTAATAACCGCGGTATCAGCCGGTACAGTAAATATAACTTATACAACTTCGCCTAACGGCTGCGGCAGCTTTAACGCCAGGAAAAGTATAACAGTTACCGCTTCGGCCAGTGGGGGTACCATAAGTGGCACTACAACCATGTGTGTGGCGGCCAGCAATACGCTCACGTCAAGCGGAACGACGGGAGGCGTATGGAGTTCTTCTAACACCTCAATTGCGACGGTTAACGCCTCTAGCGGTGCGGTTACCGGCGTTAGTGGAGGCTCCGCCAATATTACTTATACTGCAACCAATAGTTGCGGGTCTGCGTTCTCAAGTGCGGCCGTTACCATTAACCCATTACCCAATGCGGGTACTATAAGCGGGGCAACATCAGTTTGTAATGCAGCTAGTACAACACTTAGTTCATCAGGTACAGGGGGCGGCACATGGTCATCATCCGCATCAGGGGTTGCTACAGTTAGTAGCGCTGGTGTGGTAACCGGTGCAAGCGCAGGGTCTGCTACAATTACTTATTCAGTTACCAATAGTTGCGGCACACAAAATGCTACCAGCCCAATGACGGTTAACCCATTACCCAACGCGGGTACTATAAGCGGTGCAACTTCGGTTTGTAATGCAGCTAGTACAACACTTAGTTCATCAGGTACAGGGGGCGGCACATGGTCATCATCTGCATCAGGGGTTGCTACAGTTAGCAGTGCTGGTGCGGTTACAGGTGTAAGCGCAGGTTCTGCAACAATATCGTATTCAGTAACCAATGGTTGCGGTACAAATGTAGCTACAAGTTCAATGACGGTTAACCCATTACCAAATGCGGGTACCATAAGCGGTGCATCTACATTATGTACTGCATCAACAACAACATTAACATCATCAGGTTCAGGTGGTGGTACATGGAGCAGTTCAAATACTGCCCGTGCAACGGTTGATGCTTCAGGCGTTGTAACCGGTGTTGCAGCAGGTGCGGTAACTATATCGTATTCAGTAACCAATGGTTGCGGTACAAATGTTGCTACCCAAGCAATGACTGTTAATACCGCAGCTAGTGCGGGTACAATAAGCGGCGCAACTTCGGTTTGCGTTGCAGCGAATACAACATTATCTACAACGGGCACCGGCGGTACCTGGAGCAGTAGTGCTACAGGCATTGCTACCATATCATCAGGCGGTGTTGTAACCGGCGTAAGTGCGGGTTCAGCAACTATATCTTATACAGTATCAGGTGCATGTGGTTCGGGTACTGCTACCGCTTCTATGACAGTTAACCCGTTACCAAATGCGGGTACTATAAGCGGTGCATCATCAGTTTGCGTTGCAGCTACCACCACACTTGCAGGTGCAGGTGGCGGCACATGGAGCACGGCTAACGCTGCTGTGGCTTCAGTAAGTACAGGCACAGTATATGGCGTGAGCGCAGGTTCTACTACCATATCCTATACAGTTACCAATTCTTGCGGTACGGCATCAGCCACTAAAGCAATGACGGTTAATCCGTTGCCAAGTGCGGGTACCATATCAGGCGCATCATCAGTGTGCGAGGCTGCAAGTACAACTTTATCAACAAGCGGCAGCGGTGGTACATGGAGCAGCGCTGCAACCGGTACAGCAACGGTATCAACCGGTGGTGTTGTTACCGGTGTTGCGGCAGGGTCTACTACAATCAGCTATACAGCATCAAATAGCTGTGGCACTGACGTGGCTACACAATCAATGACTGTGAACCCGTTACCAAATGCTGGCAGCACAAGTGGTGCAACAACAGTTTGCGTTGCGGCAACAACTACCCTTACAGCAGGTGCAACCGGTGGCACATGGAGCAGTTCAAACACTGCCCGCGCTACTGTAAACACCAGCGGCGATGTTACGGGTGTGGGCGCAGGCGCGGTAACTATATCATATTCAGTAACCAATGGTTGCGGTACTGACGTTGCTACTTACGCAATGACGGTGAACCCATTGCCAAATGCAGGTACAATAAGCGGTGCTACTTCAGTTTGTAACGCAGCTAATACAACATTATCTACAACCGGTACCGGCGGCACATGGAGCAGCAGCGCCACAGGTGTGGCTTCTGTAAATACATCGGGCGTTGTGCATGGTGTAAGCGCAGGTAGTGCAACCATTACTTATACAGTAACTAATAGTTGCGGTACTGATGCTGCAACAGCTTCCATGACGGTTAACCCATTACCAAATGCGGGTACTGTTTCGGGCATAACTACATTATGTACTACAACAACTACAACATTAACATCATCTGGCTCAACTGGTGGCACATGGTCATCAAGCAATACTGCCCGTGCAACGGTTGATGCCTCAGGCGTTGTAACTGGTGTGAGCGCAGGTGCAGTAACTATATCATACGCAGTAACCAATGGTTGCGGTACCGATGTTGCCACGCAGGCAATGACCATTACCAACAGCCCGAGTGCAGGTACAATAAGCGGTGCAACTTCAGTTTGCGCAGGCAGCAGTACTACATTATCTACAACAGGTACAGGCGGCAGCTGGAGCAGCAGTGCTACAGGCACAGCATCAGTTAACGCATCAACCGGTTCGGTATATGGTGTTAGCGCAGGTAGTGCAACTATCACTTATACAGTAACTACAAGTTGCGGTACTGACGTTGCAACTTCCCCAATTACGGTTAATCCATTACCTGACGCAGGTTCGGTAAGCGGTGCATCTACAGTTTGCGCAGCAGCAACTACAACATTAACATCATCTGGCTCAGCTGGTGGCACATGGTCATCAAGCAATACTGCCCGTGCAACGGTTGATGCCTCGGGCGTTGTAACCGGTGTTGCAGCAGGTGCAGTAACCATATCATACACAGTAACCAATGGTTGCGGTACCGATGTTGCTACAGCTTCAATTACAGTTAACCCATTACCTAATGCAGGTACAATAAGTGGTGCAACTTCAGTTTGTGCTACAGCTAATACAACCTTAACAGCAAGTGGCACCGGTGGTGGTAGCTGGACAAGCAGCGCTACTGGTACTGCAACAGTATCTTCAGCAGGTGCGGTACATGGTGTAAGCGCAGGTAGTGCAACCATTACTTATACAGTAACCAATAGTTGCGGTAGCGATGCTGCAACAGCTTCCATGACTGTTAACCCACTACCAAATGCAGGTACAGTAAGCGGAAGCTCTTCTGTTTGCGTTGCCGCAACAACTACACTTACTGCATCAGGTTCAGCTGGTGGCACATGGACCAGTTCTAACGCTACTCTTGCATCAGTTGATGCTTCAACCGGCGATGTTACAGGTATTGCTACGGGTTCAGTAACAATTACCTACAGCGTTACTAATGGTTGTGGTACTAACCGTGCAACAGCTAGTCTTTCAGTTACCGACGTTCCTACAGTTGCAGCTATCAGCGGACCTTCATCAGTTTGCCAGTATGCTTCCATTACTTTAACCGATGCTACAAGCGGCGGTACCTGGAGCAGTGTTACACCTTCAGTTGCTACTGTTAGCCCTACGGGCGTTGTTACCGGTCTTATAGTTACCGGTACAACAATACGTTATGAGCTTACCAATGGCTGCGGTACTACCACGGTATCTAAGGTAATAACAGTTAATCCGTTACCTGCAACTCCGGCTTCAATAACTGGTTCTACTACAATTGGTTTCACAGGCGGTACTACTACACTATCAAGCGCTACTACAGGTGGCAGCTGGACAAGTAGTAATGCAGCAATACTTACCGTAAACACTTCAGGTGTTGTAACTGCGGTTGCATCAGGTACTGCAACTATCACTTATACCGTGTCTAACAGTTGCGGGTCGGCTTATGTAACAGCAAGTGTTACCTGCGCTTCAACCAACCACGCACCAATGTTCATGGGTGGCGATGTAGTAACAGCAAACGTTTGTGCTAACGTAACAGCTGTACCATTAAATGAGCAATTGAAATTTAAAGATCTGGATGCTGGCCAAACAGTAACTATATCTGTTATTTCCGGTACTGCTCACGGTACCATTACGGCGGCTTATACAACAACAAGCACAGGCGGAATTATAGTACCTACGGGTCTTATATTCAGCCCTTCTATTACCGACTTGGGTATGGATTCGGCTTATGTACGGGTTTCTGATGGTATCGCTTCAGATACAGTCAAAGTACGTTTCAATGTAATAGCTAACCCTATAACACCAACTATATCAGGTACAACAACATTATGTCTGGGTACAACCAGCACCTTAACTGCTATCCCTTCCGGTGGTTACTTCGGCTCAATGGATGGTAACTCTGTTACGGGTTCAACTACGGGTGTTGTTACTGCTTTAGGTGGTTCATCAAGTGTTATTTACTATAACGGACCTTACAGCACTGCAGGTTGCAGAACGCAGGCCAGGATTACTATCGCTATCATTAATGTTCCTACTGCAGCTATATTAACCGGCAGCCCAACAATATGTCCTGGTTCATCAACCACACTTGCGGCAAGCATTGGTGGCGGTTCATGGTCTAGCTCTAACACATCTATTGCAACTGTAACTTCAGGTGGTTCAGTAACCGGTGTTGCATCGGGTGTTGCTACTATTTCGTATGTATTATCTAACATGTGCGGTAATACAAGAAGTACTAGGTCAATCAGTATTTCAAGCCCTACGGTGTTGGGTCCTATTTCTGGTAGCCCTTACTCTTGCATAGGTACACCTTCAACCCTTACTAATGCAACATCAGGTGGTTCATGGAGCAGTACTAATACATCTGTAGCTAACGTTTCTTCGGCTGGTATAGTTACTCCGGTAGCGGTAGGTATGGATACTATTATTTATGCTTACACCAACTCATGTGGTACTACTGCAAGTGTTACCCGTTCATACAGGGTATACCCTACGGGTATTCCGGCTACCATCACAGGTCCGTCAACAGTAGTAAATGGTTCGGCTATCTCACTTTCAAGTTCACCTGCAGGCGGCACGTGGGCATCATCAAATGCTACTATTGCTACGGTTGCCCCATCGGGTACAGGTGGTTCTACAAGCGGCATGGTTACAGGCCGTTCAGTTGGTACAGCTATCATCAGCTACACCATATCTACTACATGTGCAATGCTTACTACTACATATACCGTTAGCGTAACTTCAAGCCGTATGAACAATACAGCAGGTGCGGTTACCGAAGGTGATGTAACCGTAAGTTTATTCCCTAACCCAACATCAGGAACGGTTGCTGTTGAGCTTTCAAATGCTGAAGGCCAGACAGATGCCATCGTTACTGACATTGCAGGAAAAGTAATAGTTACACAAACAAGTGCTACACCAAAACTGAATCTTGACTTGAGCAAACTTGCAGCAGGTACTTACTTTGTAAAAGTGAAGAATGCCGGCAATACGTTCAATGAAAAGATCATTGTAGAATAGTATTGGAGTACGATTAACCTAATAATTGAAAGCGGGGGCCATGTGGCCCCCGCTTTTGTTATAGCAAATAATACACAAGCAGCATTGCATTTAGCAATTCAATTTACATGCTGCTGGTAATCATGAAAACTTAAAGACGAAAAAATGTTCTATTTTCACATCGGGAATATGAAGCACTACGACGAAATGGACAACGAAATTGAGCTGATTCATAAAAAATTATATGAGAAACCTTGCAAGTGTTATTTTGATTTTTGGTCTATTATGTTGCACGCATGTTTCACAAGGTAAAACCGATATAACCAAGCTACAGAAATTGGTTGTCTCCACTGCCCCTGATTCAACAAAGTCGGAAGCTTATTACAAAATATATGACTACTACAAATATAAAAACCGTGACTCGGCTTTCTATTTTCTGGAGCAGGGTTATAAGTATTTTATTGCAAGGAATGACCCAAAGGCCATAGCCAATATACTCCGGTATTTTGGCAAACTGGAAATGAATCATGGCAATAATGGTATAGCGAAAGTCCGGTTCGATGAGGCCATGCAAATTTTTAAGAGCATCAATAACCATTCGGGTATTGGGTTTGTTATTAATAGCTATGGGGTGATGGAAGGACAAAAAGGTAATTTTAGTGAAGCAACAAAATATTTCCTTACTGCGCTGAAGGAAGGGGAGTTGGGGCACAATGCTTCAGTAAAATACGATGCGTATCTGAACCTGGGCAGGGTAAGTGGCGAGATGGGCGATATAGAGCAAGCAATTGCGTATTACAAGGATGCGCAAGCCCAGATTAATGATTCATCAGACATAAGGTCGCTATGCAATGTTTATAACAACCTGGGTATTCAATATGCTAAAAAGGGAGATTTAAAAACTGCCCTTGCATTTATAAGAAAAGAACAGGCGTTAAGTAACCTTGATGAATATGTTGATGTGTACTTGTATTCATTGCTTAACCTCTCTATTATTTACCAGCATTACGATCAACCTGATACCGCCCTGAAATATTTACGCGAGGCACTGGCGATTGCTGAAGAAAAAAAACTACCCATAGAGGAGGCTAAACTTTTACAGAATATTGCGGTAATTGTTAGTGATACTAAACCAGCGGAGGCAATGGCGATATTGGAGCGTGCATTGGTCGTAGCCCGAAAGGTGGGAGATAGGACAGTGATTGATGATATTTATTCAACAATGATCGTGTGCCAGAAGAAGCTTGGCAATTATAAGGGCGCTATTACCATAATGGAAGATGAAAAATTCATTCTCGATAGCCTTTACAGCATTGATAAAGCTAAAGAAATTGCCAACCTGCTCGCGTTGCATGATTTAAAGCAGAGCAATAATACCATAACCGACATGAAGTTGGCAGAACAGCAAGCCAGTATAAAACGAAATGCCATATTGGTAATAGCTGCAGTGTTGCTGATTTTGCTGGCCGTTACCACGGCAATCCTCAGGCAAATAAAAAGGCTTAATGTGCAACTAAACCTCAGAACGGAGGAACTTATGGCCGCCAATAGCATTAAGGATAAAGTCTTTTCTATCATTGGTCATGACCTTCGCGGTCCGCTTGGTAATATCATTATGGTACTGGATTACCTGGGCACAGAAGATGTAGCAGTGGAAGAACGGAACGAAATTCTTAGTTCATTACAGGCGCTGACTAATTCGTCGTTAGGTACCCTTGATAATTTGCTGTACTGGGGCAAATCGCAGATAAGCAACTACAAAACGGAAACACAGGTGTTTGATACCTATCATTATGTGCAGGGCGTTATAGCTTTGCTTTCTTTCACGGCTTCACAAAAAAAGATAGCGGTGATCAACAATACCGAACAGGATGTAAAGGCGAATGGCGACAGCAACCATTTCGATTTTATTATACGTAACCTACTCTCCAACGCCATTAAATTCACGAAAGAAAACGGGCGTATAGAAATTTTGCAGTACATGGATAGAATACCCGGCTACCTGGTTACTGCCGTTAAAGACAATGGCATTGGCATGGATAAAGCGGCATTGGAAAATATATTCCTTTCATTTAAACCCGGTTCATTTGGTACGGCTAACGAAAAGGGCACGGGAATTGGCCTTATGTTATGCAAGGAATTTGTAGAACTGAATGGTGGAAAAATATGGGCTGAAAGCGAACCGGGTAAAGGAAGTACAATATATTTTAGTTTCCCGGCGGCATAGCGAAAATGAATATCATTGGATAAAAACCATCTTTGACATCAGGTTTTCAATAAACCCGTCCGTAATGGTGAAGGTGCCATAGGCTGTTTTTATTTCATTATTATTAAACTCCAGAATATCCGATGGCCTGATGGCTTCCGCCCGGTTTATCTGGATGAAAGCATTTTTCAGGTCGTCAGGCAGCAAGAAGCCAATGGTTTTAGAAAGACTGCTTCTTAAAGCATAGGTATTTCTATCGGCAATATTGAATATGTTCGTATAGTTTTCGCTGGCCCTGAGATAGGCCACATTTTTCCAATCGATCTTCAAATATTTTTTCCCGGACTTTACAAAAAAGTAGTCAGGTCTCCGGTTATTAGCGGAGGTAGGGGTTTTTGCTTCGGTAAAATTAGCAATGGCGATTTGTATGGCACCCACCAGGCCCGACGGATGAAACGGCTTAACGATATATGCCGCAGGGTAGGCATTTACAGCCTCGGCAATGGTTTCGGGTGCGGTGTTAGATGTAATGAAGATGAAAGGCTTTTTGTAGAAATTCCTGATCAATTTTCCTATCTCAATACCCGAATTGCTGCCGTTCAGATCAATATCCAGCAACACAATATCGTAGTCTTGCAAATTGAGCTGCGAAACTGCCGATTCAAAATTGCCGGCAATCCAGGCAACTGTATAGCCCAAATCAGTTAAGTTATTCCGGGTGAGGTTGGCTATGAGCGCTTCATCTTCTACAATAGCAACTCTTATTTCTTCTCTCGTCATAACAATTTTGATTGGTCGTTGTCACTAAAAATTTTCGTCACCCAAAAACGCAGTTTCGCCACCATAAAATAGCGGTTTCGTCATCAAAGTTAAAAAATCTGTTGGGTAAAGCAATATCATTGCCCCGGATTAAAAATTGCAAAACAATTATTTAACACAAAAAAAGGCGAAAATGAAGAAACAGTTATTTACAAGAATGCGGATTTTATTATTGGCTTTGTGCCTGCAGTGTTTTGTGGGTACTTTTAGCTACGCCCAAATTATTACCACAATAGCGGGTACAGGCACATATGCGTCCACTGGCGATGGTGGCGCAGCTACAGCAGCTAGTTTTAGGGCTATCGTTGATATTGCCGTAGATCGAAGAAGGAATATCTATATAGCAGAATCGGATAATAATAAGATTCGGAGAATTGATAGTTCAGGGGTTGTTACAACATTCGCAGGCACAGGCACGTCTGGCTTCAGCGGGGATGGGGGTGCGGCTACTGCAGCTACATTACATAGCCCTTTTGGTGTTGCCGTAGATAGTAGCGGTAACGTGTACATTTCTGATGGAGTAAACCACCGAATCCGTAAAGTAGACACTTCAGGTGTTATTACAACTATAGCTGGTAGGGGATCAACTGGGGGGACAGGTGCTTTTGGCGGTGATGGTGGGGCGGCTACAGCAGCGAGGCTAGCTTATCCAGCCTCTATAGCATTTGATATTAGTGGTAACCTTTATATAGTGGATGCGAATAACTTCCGGGTCCGTAAAATAAACACTTCGGGGATAATTAGTACGTTTGCGGGTAATGGCTCTGGCGGCTATAGTGGCGATGGCGGACCGGCCACTGCGGCAGGCTTGTGGGGTGGGACTAGTTTATTTGTAGCGGGAGGTAATTTATATTTATGTGACGTAAACACCCACCGAATTCGAAAAGTGAATAGCTCACGCATTATATCAACAATTGCAGGCACCGGCACATCCTCTTACAGTGGTGATGGGGGTGCCGCTACAGCGGCGTATTTAAATAACCCTCGGGGTGTGGTTGTTGATGCAAGTGGGAATGTATATATATCAGATCAAAATAACTCCAGGGTTCGTAAAATTGACACTTCGGGAGTTATTACTACCTTAGCTGGCACTGGCACATCTGGCCATACCGGCGATGGCGGACCAGCTACAGCAGCACAAATAGAAAAACCCGCGGGTCTGGCCATAGACGGTAACGGTGATTTGTTAATGGGAGATACCAATGATGGTGTTATTCGTAAAATTTCGATTTCAGGAACCTCAACTACCTCAGGTACCCTAAGTGGGGCATCATCAGTATGCGTTTCTGCTAATACTACACTTACCTCAAGCGGCACGAGCGGCGGCGCATGGAGCAGCTCAAGCACGAGTATTGCTACAGTATCATCCTCAGGCGTGGTAACAGGCGTAAGTGCCGGCTCAGCTACAATATCTTATAGTGTTAGCGGTGCATCATCAGTTGCAACAATGTCAATGACAGTTAACCCGCTACCAAATGCGGGAACTATCAGCGGTTTATCTACTTTATGTACTTCAACTACTACAACGCTTACTTCCTCAGGCTCTGGTGGAGGCTCATGGACATCAAGCAGTACAGCCCGTGCTACAGTTAATGCATCGGGTGTTGTAACGGGAGTTACAGCAGGTGCAGTAACAATCTCTTATTCAGTAACCAACGGTTGCGGTACTGATGTGGCTACGAATGCTATGACTATTAACGCTTCACCAGTTGCGGGAACTATCAGCGGAGCAACGAACGTATGTGTTGCTGCCAATACTACATTAACTACCTCCGGCTCAGGTGGTAGCTGGAGCAGCAGTGCGACCGGCACTGCGACGGTTAACTCATCTACCGGGTCGGTATTTGGAGTTGCGGCCGGTTCTGCAACCATTACTTATACGGCTACCAACAGTTGTGGTACATCAACGGCTACATCTGCAATGACGGTTAACCCATTACCGAATGCTGGTACTATTTCAGGTGCTTCTGTATTATGTACAGGTGCAACAACTACATTAACTTCATCAGGTACTGGTGGCGGTTCATGGACCAGTTCTAACGCTGCCCTTGCATCTGTTGATGCTTCAACCGGCGATGTTACAGGTGTTGCTACTGGTTCAGTAACAATTACCTACAGCGTTACCAATGGTTGCGGTACTAGCCGTGCAACGGCCAGCCTTTCAATGACCGATGTTCCTACAGTAGCAGCTATCGGCGGACCCTCATCGGTTTGCCAGTATGCTACCATTACTTTAACTGATGCTACATCAGGCGGTACCTGGAGTAGTGTGACACCTTCAGTTGCTACTGTTAGCCCTACGGGCGTTGTTACCGGCCTTATAGTTACCGGTACTACCATACACTATGCTGTAACCAATGGTTGCGGGACTACTACAGTAGACAAAATAGTAACAGTTAATCCGTTACCTGCAGCTCCAGCTTCAATAACAGGTTCAACCACAATTGGTTTCACAGGCGGTACTACTACACTATCAAGCGCTACTACAGGTGGCAGCTGGACCAGCAGTAATACAGCAATACTTACCGTAAACACTTCAGGTGTTGCAACTTCGGTTGCATCAGGTACTGCAACTATCACTTATACAATATCTAACAGTTGCGGTTCGGCTTATGTAACAGCGAGCGTAACTTGCTCTTCAACAAACCACGCACCAATGTTCATGGGTGGCGATGTAGTAACAGCAAATGTTTGTGCTAATGCATCAGCTGTAGCATTAAATGAGCAATTGAAATTTAAAGATCTGGATGCTGGCCAAACAGTAACTATATCTGTGATTTCTGGTCCTGCCCATGGTAGCGTTGCAGTGGCTTACACTACCACTAGCACAGGTGGTATTATTATTCCGGCAGGGTTAACATTTTCTCCGTCTATTACCGACTTGGGTATGGATTCGGCTTATGTAAGGGTTACCGATGGTGTTGCCGCTGACACCATTAAAGTGCGTATCAATGTTGTAGCTAACCCCACAATACCTGTGCTTACAGGCGATGCTCCACTATGCACCGGCAGTACGTTAACATTGACGGCAGTACCTTCCGGTGGCTTTTTTGGCTCTATGGATGGCAACTCTACAACAGGGTCAACGTCGGGCATTGTAAGGGCAGTGGCGGGTACTTCAAGTGTTATTTATTACAACGGCCCTTACAGTAGTGCAGGTTGCAGAACGCAGACCCGGGTAACTATTCCTATTATTAACAATCCTGCTGCTGCAACACTTACTGGTAGCCCTACAATATGCCCTGCTGCAGCAACAACATTATCAGCCACTATCGGTGGTGGCACATGGTCTGTGGCAACGGCATCTATTGCTTCAGTTAACACTGGCGGAACAGTTACCGGTATTTTAGCCGGCACAACCACTGTTTCTTACACGCTTACTAACACGTGCGGAGCTACTACTTCAACAAAGGCAATAACGGTATCAGGCGGCACAACTTCAATTGGCGCAATATCGGGTAGCCCCTATTCTTGTATAGGTACACCTTCAACCCTTACTAATGCAACATCGGGTGGTTCATGGAGCAGTACTAATACATCAATAGCCAACGTTTCTTCGGCTGGTATTGTTACTCCGGTAGCGGTAGGTGTGGATACTATTATTTATGCTTACACCAACTCATGTGGTACTACTACCAGTGTTACCCGTTCATACAGGGTATACCCTACGGGTATTCCGGCTACCATCACAGGTCCGTCAACAGTAGTAAATGGTTCGGCTATTACGCTTTCAAGTTCACCTGCAGCTGGCACGTGGGCATCATCTAATGTTGCCATTGCTACAGTTGCACCATCAGGTGCTGGTGGTTCTACCACTGGTATGGTTACAGGCCGTTCGGTTGGTACAGCTATCATCAGCTACACCATATCTACTACATGTGCAATGCTTACTACTACATATACCGTTAGCGTAACTTCAAGCCGTATGAACAATACAGCAGGTGGGGCTACCGAAGGTGATGTAACCGTAAGTTTATTCCCTAACCCAACATCAGGAACGGTTGCTGTTGAGCTTTCAAATGCTGAAGGCCAGACAGATGCCATCGTTACTGACATTGCAGGTAAAGTAATAGTTACACAAACAAGTGCTACACCAAAACTGAATCTTGACTTGAGCAAACTTGTAGCAGGTACTTACTTTGTAAAAGTGAAGAATGCCGGCAATACGTTTAATGAAAAGATAATTGTAGAATAGTATTGGAGTACGATTAACCTAATAATTGAAAGCGGGGGCCAAGTGGCCCCCGCTTTTGTTATAGCAGTATTGGTATCGTAGGCTTGCGTCTTAGGGAATTCGAATAAATAAAGTACACCAAAATAATTTGTAGTATTGTAGAACTAATGGGTTTTACGATGAGAGATTTCTATTCGGAAGAAGTAGAGGCGCTGATGACAACGTACTAC
>JBBRPD010000031.1:0-58085 GCA_038228575.1 Chitinophagales bacterium
ACCTTCAATCGTAACTTCATTTGTAGCGGGGTTGGGATAGCATGTTACCCCGCTAAGGGAGGCAAAAGTGGGAGCTACACCCGCCGGCCACACCCGCACTTGTACGGTATCGTAAGTAACAGTACCGCACAGGTCCATTTTAACAACGTAGGTAGTGGTGGTGGTGGGGTGCACCTTTATGGTGCCGCCACTGTCAATAGGCGAGCTGCCACCCAGTACATACCACCAACACGGCATACCATCACCATTGCTTATCGCACCTATACTCACCGTATCGCCGGGCTTTATGGCGGTGTCGCGCCCGGCATAGGCTACCGCATCGCTGGCAATAACACTTACATCATCAAAAGTGTACCAACCAAAATTACTACCCCCGAGGTATGCCTTTCTAACATTCCCTGTATCGAAAAAGTCACCGATAGTAATAAATTTTTCGGTTCCGTTAGCTATAAAACTGCCCTGTATTTTTGTCCAGTTCAGCGTATCGCTTATTATATTGGTATCTAAAATCTGTGGGGTGCACTGTGTTTGTGCTTTGGCACATCTGCTGGCAGTATCAATACTTCCGTCATCAAGATAGGCACCTATGTTATTAATATTGTAGCCAGCCCAATTACCCTTGGTTGCAAAAAATGTAACGCAGTAAGATTTACCAGCTACTAGATTATGTACAAGCCTTCCCTGTAAATAATCGTAGCCGTCAAAACCCGCCAAACCAAGATCATAATACACTCTACTCGAAATCATCCCATTTCCGGTTCTTGGATACTGGTAAAAAAAACCATTCTCAGGGGCCTCCCCTCCGTATGTTCCACAAATATTTACATATTCAGGCAAACATTTGGGATGCGTAGCAGCAATCACTGTATCTCCAGGGCTCCAGGACGTATCAATGCTATTCCAGTAATACGCAAATTTCACTTCGTCCCAAGTATCGGGGCAACGTAAATGTGCTTCAAAGCTGCCATTGTACACTAAGTTTACTTGCGCATGCAAGGTGCTGGAAATACATATCAAACACAGGAAAGCCATTACTTTAGTCATTTTGTAACCGGGTTTTATGTTTTAGTAAAAGTTACCTCATACCTGTTGGCACGAGGTAAATAAATTATCCTTCTAATACTTTATTGTAAATTTAATAACAAAACGGTTGCCCACGCTATCTCACGCGTCGGCATGTCTTGCACAACTGCAATATATAGTGCCGATAAGAAAAAAAGCAAGCTATCCTTTGAAGTGCACGTTTTAAGGCTTGAAGTGTACATTTCATCCTTTAAACGGTAAAACGAAAATGTGATATTAGGTATAATTATACTGCTTTTTTGGAAATTCTGATGACAAGTTAACTTGAACTTTTACAGGTGCATATAATATCGTTACAAATCAATAACTCTAACTTTGTCATCCTGAGGTACGAAGGATCTTCCACAAGCGGAGAGTTTTGTGTTATTATAAAAATGCTTTCTGCGTCAGCACTACAAAGCACTAGCGCCCCATTTTCAACCACATAAACTGTACCAGGGCAACGCCCTGAAATACGTCAGCGGTGGGCAACGCCCACCGTAACAACAAACGCCAGCACTACAAAGCACTAGCACCCCATTTTCAACAACATAAACTGTACAAGGGCAACGCCCTGAAATACGTCATCGCCCATCGTAAAAACAAACGGCAGCACCAATTTCTTTATCATTTCTACATTTTTCGTATCTTTCCACGCGGTATGAGCGATCATACCTTTTTTATTGCCTGTTGTGGGCGCAATAATTCTATTTAGTAAAAACATGTATGCATTTTTAGAAGGTGATCTTGCCTATAAATCACCGTCATTATTATACCTGCAGGTAGGCGGGGTAGGGTATGAAGTAAATATTACGCTGCAAACCTATAGCCGCATTGCCAATCTTGAAAAGTGCCGGTTGTATACCCATTTGCAGGTGCGCGAAGATGCCTGGGTTATGTATGGCTTTGCCGATGAGGAAGAGCGTGCCACCTTCAGGCAGTTACTCAATATTAATGGTGTAGGTGCGGCAACTGCCCGCATCATCCTTTCTTCATTAACTACCGACGAGCTGGAACGTGCCATTATGCACGAAGATGCCAAAACGCTGGAAAAAGTGAAGGGGATAGGTAATAAAACAGCCCAGCGCATTATATTAGAGCTGAAAGGCAAGGCTTTGCGCCAGAAAGATTCCGCTTCATTATTGGCCCCTGTGCACAATACAATACCTGAAGATGCGTTAATAGCCTTGGTCAACCTCGGCATCAGCAAGGCTATTGCCGAAAATGCTATTAAGAAAATTGCCAATGCATCTTCTTTAACTGTCGAAGACCTTATCAAACAAGCGCTACGTGCCTTGTAAAAAAGTAAAAAGTAAAAACATTGAAGGGGAAGCGTAATCATAAGTATAAAGTGTTGGTGTTTATAGGGTTCATAGCCGCTATAATGACTGCAGCTGCCCGTCCCCGGCACGGTTTTCTGGCATTTCTGGCACCTGCCGGCGATACTACGAAGGTCGATTCCAGTGATGTGAAGGATACGGTAAACCTGAAATTCCCGATACATGATAAAACCGGCGATCCGCGTACCGACCTTAACCGCCCCAAGAGTATTGACCTTGCCGACCCTAAGAACGAAAAGAAAACCTTTGAATATGATGCGGATTCCAACCGCTATTATTTCTCCGATAAAATAGGTGGCGAATATTCCCGCAGCCCTACTTACCTCACACTTGCAGAATACATGCAATACAAGGGCAAGATAGATGATGATGCTTACTGGCAGCGCAGGCTCGATGCCATGATGCTGTTCAACAAGACCCCCGAATTGCCACAAATGTATAAAGATGGTTTGTTCGACCGCATTTTTGGTGGCGACAAAATATCGGTAAAGCCACAGGGTAATGTGGACGTTACCTTCGGCGGAACGTGGCAGAACATCAAGAACCCAACTTTGGTGCAGCGTGCACAGAAGTATGGCATTTTTGATTTCGACATGCAGATGAACATCAACCTGCTGGCTACCGTAGGTGATAAATTAAAACTTAACATCAGTAATAATACCAAGGCTACTTTCGATTACCAGAATGTTCAGAAACTGGACTATGCGGGTAAGGAAGATGAAATGATAAAAAAGATAGAAGCTGGTAACATCAGCTTCCCTTTAAAGAGCAATCTTATAAGCGGCGTGCAGTCGTTGTTTGGTTTAAAGGCACAGTTGCAGTTTGGTAAATTGTGGGTTACGGGCGTTGTGTCGCAGCAAAAATCGCAGCGCAAAAGCATGACCATACAAGGTGGTTCGCAGGCGCAGCAGTTTTCAATAAAGGCCGATAACTATGAAGAAAATAAGAACTTCCTGTTAGGGCAGTATTTCCACGATCATTATAATACGGCGGTCAAGAATTTTCCTATTATCAACTCGCAGGTCAATATCAGTAAAATTCAGGTTTGGGTAACCAACAGGAATGGTGCGGTAACGGGTGTGCGCGAAGTGCTGTGTTTTCAGGATCTGGGGGAAAACAAGCCCTATATGGCCAACATGAACAATGGTGGCGCCAACGTTCGGGATGGTATACCCGATAATGCGAGCAACTTACTGTACAGCAGGCTGGCACAAAACCCCGGTGGCAGAAACCAGGGCACCGCAGGTAATATTATACAGCAGAACCTGGGATTGCAAACAGGTCTGGATTTTGAACATACTACCGCCCGCCAGCTAACCCCTACCGAATTCAGTTACAATGCGCAACTGGGTTATATTATGATGCGCACCCAGTTGAATCCCGATGATATTGTGGGTGTCGCTTACCGCTATACTTACAAGGGCAAGGTTTACCAGGTGGGTGAGTTCGCTGAAGATCTGCCTCCCGATACCTTGCACCCAAAAGTACTGTTCCTTAAATTGATGAAGGGTACGGCCAACCGGACTACATTACCAGTATGGAAACTGATGATGAAGAATATTTATGCATTGGGTGGCTTTGGCCTGACCAAGGAAAACTTTACGCTGAATGTAATGTATCAAGACCCGGGTGGAGGCGAAAAAAGGTATTTCCCCGAAGGGCCTAAAGAAGGTATTCCTTTCATTTCATTATTGAACCTCGATCGCCTTAACTCGCAGAACGAAGCATCGCCCGATGGGGTTTTTGACTTTGTGGATGGGATAACTATTAATATGCAGCAGGGGAAGATCATCTTCCCGGTACTGGAGCCGTTTGGTGAAGACCTGGCGGCAGCATTGGGCCCCAATGTGAATAAGGTAATAGAACGCCGCTACATTTTTCAACCGCTATATGATTCTACCAAAACAGTAGCGCAGCAGTACCAGAGCCTGAACCGCTACCTGATAAAGGGTACCTACAAATCAAGCTCGTCGCAAGATATCTTCCTCGGTGGGTTTAATATACCACAGGGGTCGGTAAGCGTTACCGCGGGTGGTACCAAGTTGGTGGAAAATACTGATTACCAGATAGAGTACGGCCTTGGCAGAATAAAGATATTGAATACCGGCATCCTGAGTTCGGGCGTGCCTATTAATGTGCAGTATGAGGATAATTCAACCTTCGGTTTCCAGCAGCAGAACTTTATGGGTGCCAGGTTCGACTATTATAAGAACAGGCACCTTACGCTGGGCGGTACAGTAATGCGCCTGAACGAAAGGCCATTTACCCAAAAAGTAAACTTTGGCGAAGACCCTATTAA
Organism: Chitinophagales bacterium; assembly: GCA_038228575.1. Classification (GTDB taxonomy): domain Bacteria; phylum Bacteroidota; class Bacteroidia; order Chitinophagales; family Chitinophagaceae; genus Flavipsychrobacter. The sequence continues at coordinate 4,702 of JBBRPD010000031.1, forward strand.
GAATACCGTTTTAGGTATTGATGCGAATTACCAGAATGAAATTCCGGCAGTTACAAGGCTTTTAGATAAGTTGCCAATTTACAGCACCACAGCACCATCGTACTTGTCAATATCGGGTGAGGGTGCGGCAATTTTACCGGGTCACCCGCAACAGATCAACACGCTTGACCCAGAGGGAGCGGTGTATATAGATGACTTTGAAGGGACCACCAGCAGCTATGATATGCGCTTCCCTGCGCAGGCATGGGCATTGGCATCAACGCCAGTGGGCGCTGTAGATGCAAGGGGACAAACACTTTTCCCTGAAGCCTCAAGAAGCAACGATCTGAGCTATGGTTATAACCGGGCAAAACTGGCATGGTATAATATAGAACCTACGTTAATTGACCCTAACGGCACCGGCGTACCCGACTATGTAAAGCTGGATACCTATAACCAGCACTACATAAGGTTGGTACAGATAACCGATGTATTCCCGAATAAGCCCAACCTTTCCCTGCAAAGTTCGCTGAGCACCTTCGATGTGAGCTTCTTCCCTAAAGACAGAGGCCCATATAACTACGATGCAGTAAGGGTTGATGACAGTGGTAAATTAACCAACCCTACAACCCGCTGGGGGGGTATTACCCGGGCTATTGATAATACCGACTTCGAGGCATCGAATGTGCAATATGTGCAGTTCTGGGTAATGAATCCGTTTATTAACAGACCGGCCAGTAAGGGAGGTTCGTTTTATATTAACCTTGGTTCGGTATCGGAAGATGTGTTGAAAGATTCCAGGTTGTCGTTTGAAAACGGTGTACCTGTACCTTTCGATATTAATAAGGTAGATACCGGCCAGTGGGGCTACACCCCAAGGTTCGCACAACAGATAACCCGCGCGTTTGATAATGACCCGGCTTCACGCGCGCAGCAGGATGTTGGTTACGATGAAATGGATAACGCCAGGGAAGCAGTACAGTTTAAAGCGTTCCTGAATGCACTGAGGCTGAGACTAGGTGCCAATAACCCTGCCTACATAAAAGCGGCGGGTGACCCATCGACCGATGATTACCATTATTACAGGGGCAATGACTACGACCAGTCGAATACAGGTATACTAGGCAGGTACAAGGGTTTCAATAACCCGGAAGGCAACTCGCCTATAACCGACCCTAATTCGGCTTACGCTACTTCAGCAACTACCATTCCTGAATCGGAAGACATTAACAGGGACAATACCCTGAGTGAATCAGAGAACTACTATCAATACCGTATTGATATGGAGCCTGCTAAAATGAAGGTAGGGTCCAACTACATCATCAACGTGCAGGACACCATGGTGAAATTGCCTAACGGACAAAGTGAAAGGGAAACATGGTATCAGTTCAAGATACCTATAAAGAACTATGACCACAAAATTGGGGGTATATCTGACTTCCGTTCTATCCGTTTCCTGCGTATGTTCCTGAGCGGTTGGGAAGACAGCACTGTTTTGAGGTTCGCATCGCTTGAATTAGGCCGCAGCCAATGGCGCACTTACAACTATTCATTAACTACACCTGGCGAAAACCAGCCACAGCAAAACGGCAGCACTACCGATTTCTCTGTTACTTCAGTAAGCATTGAAGAAAACGGTTTGCGCGACCCTGTACGCTACATAATACCTCCAGGTGTTAACCGCCAGCAGCAGGCGACTACAACAGGTCAGGCTTTCCAGCTTAACGAGCAATCATTATCATTAAAGGTATGCGGACTTGTTGATGGCGATGCGCGCGGTGTATTTAAAGAAGTAAATGTGGATATGCGCCAGTTTAACTATCTGCGTATGTTCATTCACGCAGAATCGCAGTTGGGCCAGATTCCGGTTAACAATGCTGATGTGAGTGCATTCATACGTATTGGTAGCGACTTTACCGGCAACTATTACGAATACCGTATGCCACTTACCATGTCAGCATTCTACAACACCAGCGAAAGCAGTGTGTGGCCGGCATCGAACGAAATGAACCTTACGCTGCAGGACCTTGTGAATGCAAAAAAAGAGCGTGATGCCAAGCAATGGCCTATATACCTGCCCTACAATACAGTCGATTCCAAGGGTAATGTAATAGTGGTTTTAGGTAACCCGAACATTGGTACCGCCAAGAACATAATGCTGGGTATTTTAAACCCTAAGAAAACCAACCAGACGCCTAGTGATGACGGTATGGCAAAATGCTTCGAGGTATGGTTCGATGAAATGAGGATGGCGGGCACTAACGACCAACCGGGCTATGCTGCAGCAGGTAAAGTATCGCTGCAAATGGCTGACCTCGGCAGCATGAACTTATCTGGCAGTATGCATACGCAGGGTTATGGTAGCATAGACCAGAAGATACAGCAGCGCTCTCAGGATGATTACTATCAGTACAACGTATCCAGCAACCTGAACATGGGTAAACTGATGCCGAGAACGTGGGGTGTTACTTTGCCGGTATTCGTAGGCTACACACAAAACGTAAGCACGCCTAAGTACAACCCTTACGATCTTGATGTACTGCTGAGCGATGCCGGTGCCGCGCAGCTTAATGCCGCGAAAGCAGATTCATTGCGCAGGGCATCGCAGGACTTTACCTCTATTACCAGCGTTAACTTTACCAACGTAAGGATAAATGGCAATACTGCCGCGCCCGGTAAGGGCCTTAAAATGCCGTGGAGCATCAAGAACTTTGATTTCAACTACTCTTATAATAACCAGTACAAGCACAACCCGTTTGTTACCTTAGATAACCTGAACACGCAGCGCCTGGGTGTGGGTTACACTTACAGCATAAAAACCAAGACCTTTGAGCCCTTCAAGAAAATAGTGAAATCAAAATCGAAATGGTTTGGGCTGGTGAAAGATTTCAACTTTAATCCGTTGCCTTCAAACTTCTCTTTGCGTAACGATCTTAACCGTATGGTGGAAGAAACGCAGATACGTAATGTGGACGATGGCAGTAATTACCGGATACCATCCACCTTCTATAAAACGTTTTACTGGAACAGGGTATGGAACACGCGCTGGGAGATAACCAAGTCGCTCTCGATGGATTACACGGCTACCAACATTTCCAGGATAGATGAGCCCTTCGGGCGCATTAATACCACGCCGAAACGCGATAGCCTGTTAGGCGTTATCTCCACTTTTGGTGCCAACACATCTTATGTGCAAACGCTGAATGCATCTTATACCGTTCCACTTACAAAACTGCCTATAACCGACTGGATGAGTTTGAGGTTAAGCTATACGGGTAACTATTCCTGGACGGGTGCTGCACCAATAGCTCATGATCTGGGTAATACATTGGGTAATACAGTAAGCAAATCAATTGCCGGCAACATGAACTTTTCACAGCTCTATACAAAGTGGAGATGGTTAAGGGCATTGAATACCAAGCCGACAAAGGGTGGAGGAGATAAATTTAAAGCGGGTAGCATTGAAAAGCCCGGTGGTAGCGATGGTTTCGGTGGCGGCAAGCCCCCGAAATTGCAGGACCTCCGTAAAATACCCGGTGCATCTAATTCCGGTGGCGATGTAGATGATTTAGGTGGCGGTGGTGCCCCTCCTAAAAGCTTGCCTGGCGGTGGTAGTACTGGTGGCGGTAATACTGCCGGTGGTGGCGCTGGTGGAAGCGGTGGGTCAGGCGGCGGTACAACCGGTGGTGGTGCAGCTGGTGGCGGTGCAACCGGCGGCGGACCTACAGGTGGCGCGGGTGGTGGTGCAGCCGGTGGCGGCAAGGGCGGTGGAGCAACTCCCGGCCCCGATAGCACCAAGACGGCTGGCGGTGGCGCTACAGGTGGCGGTCCGGGTAAAGGTCCGGGGGCTGGTGGCGGTCCGGGTAAGCCAGGTGGACCTAAGGGTGGCCCGTCGGGTGGCGGTGCTACAGGTGGTGGCCCCGGTGGGTCAGTTGCGGGTAGCGGCGAGAATTTCAGTAATTTATACCAGGGTGTTAATACCGATGGCATGACCGATGATCAACTTGATTCGTTGGTTGATGCGCAGCATAAAGCAGATAAAGCAAAAGCGAAGGCTGAAAAGCTAAAGAAGAAAAAGGCGCGTAAAGCCGCAAGGAAGTCCAGAAGGGCCAAGTTGCCGGAACTTTCAGCACCAGTGCGTTATTTTGGTAAGGCAATAACCATGGTTACCCAGGCCACAATTAACTACAACCAAACCGCAGGTACGGTATTACCAGGCTATATGGATAGTACCCGCTTTATGGGAGTGAATAATTATTCGCTGGCACCGGGCTTGGGTTATGTATACGGCTACCAGCCTAATGCTGCATGGCTATCCAGGATGGCAAATGACGGCAGGCTCACCAGGGATTCCCTGTTCAATTCGCAATTACAGCAGACTTATTCATCAAACCTGAGCGGTACAGCAACAGTAGTTCCGTTTAAAGATTGCAGGATAGACCTGTCATTGACCAAGACCTTTACTAAATCGCACAACGAATTGTATAAGGATACGGGTACCAACGTATTTAACCACCTGAACCCGTATGAAAATGGAAGTTTCAACATAAGCTATATTGCCGTTAAAACACTGTTCAAAGGCACGGGTAGTAACTCGCCATTGTACACACAATTGCTGGCTAACAGAACGGTAATAACGCAGCGTGTTGGGTTAAGCAACCCGTATACCAATGGTGTGCCTGACCCTGCTAACCCTAAATACACCAAGGGTTATACCGAGTATTCGCAAGATGTGCTGATACCCGCCTTTATTGCCGCTTATACCGGCAAAGATGCGGCCAGCCAGCCTCTTATCGATTACACACATACGGAAACATCGAGCAATCCTTTCAAGTACTTTATGCCATTGCCAAACTGGAAGGTAACCTATAACGGGCTCAGCAAATTGCCGTACTTCTCTAAAATAATGAACAACTTCGTTATCAATCACGGGTACACAGGCACCATGTCCATGAATGCATTTAATTCGTCGTTGTTGTTTCAGGATCTGTATGGTTTAGGCTTCCCGTCGTTCATCGATTCTAACTCGCATAACTATGTGCCTTTCTTCCAGGTGCCGAATGTAACCATCAACCAGAACTTCAATCCGTTGATCGGGTTCGATGCATCATTCAAAAATAATTTGTCTGCACGTTTTGAAGTAAGGAAATCAAAATCGGTAAGCTTAAGCCTTTTCGATTACCAGATAAGCGAGAACGTGAGCACGGAATATGTAATAGGCATGGGCTTCAGGAAGAAGGGATTAAAACTGCCGTTCAAAGTATTTGGTGTGCAGAAGCTGAAGAATGAATTGATAGGTAAACTGGATATCGGTTTGCGCGATGACCGCAACAGCAATACGTTCCTCTCTAACAACATCAGTATTACATCGCGTGGACAGAAGGTTATCCGTATTTCTCCGTCAATTGACTATTCCGTGAAGCAAAACCTTACGCTGCATTTCTTCTTCGATCGTTCGCAGACCATACCTTATGTGTCTTCGTCGTACCCTACAAGCAACACTAAGGCAGGATTAACACTGAGATTTTTATTCGCACAATAAGGAGTGTATAACCGCTGATGTCAAGGCAAACTATACTGAGGATATTACTGGTTGCTGGTTTCGCCTGCTGCCTTGCTCAGGTTTGGATACCCGATTATTACTTAACCGGCGACGGCCCCTGCCACCTTTACAATGCCGGTGTGCTGCATGATATGTGGGCGGGGAAGAACACCGCTTTTTACAGCAAGTTTTACCGGATAATGTATGACCCTAACCCCAATTGGTTATCGCATATACTGCTGTCGCTGCCCTTGTATTTTGTGAGTGGTATTGTGGCCGAAAAACTGCTGCTGACCCTATATGTTACCCTGCTGGTGAGTGGGTTTTACATGCTTATAAAAAAGGTGCGCAATGAGCCTTCGTTCTGGATGCTTGTCATTTTTCTGCCTGTATTTAACCATACGCTGGCCAAGGGGTTTTATAATTTTACACTGGCTACAGCATTCTTTACCTGGCTGGTGCTTTCGTGGTTGTGGTTCCTGGAAAAACGCAGCAACCGCAATGCCATCATTTTCTTTTGTTTTGCAGGGCTTACGTTTTTTACACAATTGCTGCCTTTCGTTTTCGGGTTAATAACCTGCTTTGGTTTGGTATGGAGTTATGCGGTGGGTAATGTGCATACCGAACCTGCACGGCCGCTTTCTTTCTTCTTGAAGAACTGCCTGGCGCTGGGTATTTTTACCGCGCCCTTCCTGGCACTTATGTTCTGGTTTGTGAGTAAGGAACATGGCCTGGGCTTGCAGTTGCACCATCACTTTTTCAGGTTCAATGAACTGGTGACTTTAAAATACCTGGTGTCGGTTTCGCTGAAGGAGAAATTCTTTACAACCATGAGTGGTGTAATGCTGGTCTCGTTGTTTCTCATAGCCATTTTCAGGCGCTTTATGGGTGGCTTCCGGTTTAACAAGCATGATGGTTTGTTGTTTAGCTTGCTGGTTGTTGGTGTGGTCTATTTCTTCTTCCCCGAAAATTTCCTGAGCAGGGCCATACTGATAACTATGCGGGTACAGTTATTCTTATTCATACTCATGGCGCTGGCCATTTCAGCCATGTTGCCCATAAACCTTAAAAATGCCGGTGGCGGCGTGGTATTCATTTGTTTTCTGTGCCTCAGTTTTATACGATTGCCCGTAATGTTGTCGGCCTCCGAAGCCTGCACTGATTACAATTCGGCGATCAATTTTATCAAGCCTAATTCAGTTGTATTGCCGCTCGATTTTTCCCCGGTAGGTTTGAATGATAAGGGTAAGCCGGTTTCCAACTGTAACTACCTTTTCCCCCACGCACTCCATTATGGCGGGTTGAAAAAGTCGCTTATTTTTTTAGATAATTACGAGGCGCTTACCGGCTACTTCCCCTTAATATGGAACAATGACCAGAACCCTTACCTGCACCTCAGTCGCTACGAAGGCATAGAAGCGCAACCACCGGCCGCAGATATTGATGCATACGAAAAAGCTACCGGAACGGCCATCAACTATGTAGTGTTGTGGGGTTACGATAGCTCGTTTCTTAATAAAGGTCATTATAACGAGTTGCATCAGCAAATTGTGCGCAATTATCACTCTGTTTACACATCACCTACCAGACGCACTATGGTGTATGAGCGGAACGTGCAGTAGTGCAATTAATTAGACGCATAGCTTGCCGGAAGCGGATAGCCCAATTCTGCCATAATATTTTCCAGGTCTGGCTCTTCCTCAGGCACGTATTTGCGATTAAGGTTCATACCATTCACACGGGCCCATGTTTGCCATTTTATAGCCGTCAATGGGTTCTTAAACTCCTGCAGACCCTTGTATATATTCAGGTTGGTTTGCCTGGTCAGTAACTTTACGAGTAACACACCTTGTGTGGTGTTCAGTGCCTTTACTTTATCTTCAAATTGGGTACGCAATTGATCTTCTTTAGCATTTACATACCTGCGTACCTCTTTATGTGAGGTATTGGGGTCTTCTACTTTCGCATTAATGTCTTTGAACAATTGGGTGCCCGCGTTAAGGTAAGGCAGAATGGTTTTTACATAAAACTTCATCTGGTTATACTTATAACGCTCTGTGTCATTTTTCCAGCGTGCTTTTACCGTTACTTCCCGCAAAGCGGCACTATAAACAGTATCAACAGTAGTATCCTGGGCCACAGCGCCCCATGCCATAAAAGTGCACAGTATCAATATAATGTAGGTCTTCATGCTTGTGTATATGCAATAGGCATACCAATGTAGTAAAGGTACGGTGTCTTTAACAAAATGTTTGCACTTGCGCAATGTCTTTTAAATAAGATAATCTGCTGAATTAATGCGTGTTTTCATTATAATTTTGAAATAATCATTACTTTTAAAAGTTGCCAAAATCAGTATTAATTTACAGGTTCACGGTTACATCCTCAGGTTGAAAACCACATTCGGTTAACGTTATATGTTCTATAAATATTAGTTATGATTTTTTCATGGAAGGAAAGCAGCCAACAGTTTTTACAGACCTTTTTTTTGGTGGTTTTTTATGCTGCGGCCTTTTATTTGTTGCAATTTTTTCTGTACACAACTGGCGTGATACCATTTCTTCCCAATGATCAAAATATTGCTGCTTACGATGGTGGCTGGTATAGATCTATTGCTGAACACGGGTATCAGAATACCGCCGGAAGTAATAATACCGCCTTCTTTTTTCTATTCCCTATGCTTTGGAACCTGCTCCATTTGGGTGTTTGGGGAGTAAGCATTATGAACATAATATTATTCGCTTTGGGGTTTAGTGCGCTAACAAGCTTGTTTACACTTACTATAGCTGATAAAATACTTTGGTTATCAATACCTTCAATTTATTTTTGCTTTGTTCCGTATTCTGAAGCATTATTCTTCTTCTTGTCCGTCGTTGGCATATGGGGGATGGTGAACAAGAAAATGTGGCTGGTGTGGGTGTCGCTCTTTTTGCTTTCTCTTACCCGTGCAACCGGGTTATTCTTTGTTCCGGCATTGTTGTTTATGCAACTGGTTTCAAATGATAGAAAAGACTGGTTAAAAAACCTATGGTATTATGTTATTAATTATTTTCTGCCACTGTTCGCAGGAACTGTTTTTTTTATACTATATCAGTATTGGAAAACAGGAGTTTGGTTTACTTACTTTACGCAACAAACAAGTAATTGGAAGAGAGGTTTTGTGTTGCCAAAATTTCCTTTATCAGGTTTGTTTGGTGGTGATAAATTATTGTGGTTAAGTGCCTTTTGTATTTTCGTATGTTTTGTTTCCTTTATTTTGCTGTGCAGGTATGGGCTCTATTGGCTTTTCAAAGGGCGCATTGGCGACAGATTGCTGACATTATCGCTAGGTTATTTAACTATGGTATTGATCAGCATCATTTTTTTTAACCCTACCTGGGTCTCTAATACAACCAACGTAATAGGGGCGAACAGGTACACGTTGGTGAGTCCTTTTTTCTATATTTTCTTAGCTCACTTTACAAAAACGGTACGCTACAGCTGGAAACATTATGCCTTTGTTTTTATTGGATCTACGTTTTTCTGGTTCCTTTTTGGTTCCTACAAACATATCTATAACGTATACTTTTTTTCAATCAGCACGCTGTTAATCATGTGCTATATGGCGTATAATAAAGAAAAATACAGCTGGGTAATTATTCCCTTGACAGCATTTAATATCATTTTTCAAATACATTTCTTTCAGATGCACATCAGTCCATACCTTGGTAATATGACGGATTAAGAAAGTGTTTTTTTACAGCTGAATAACCGCTGTATTGCCATCCATTTCCTTCATGCTTTCTACTAATATTAACAAAAATACTTTTGCCATATTTACTAAACTTCCTAACTTTGGAGTGGGTATATTTTTCATAAGGTGTAAATAAGGCTTCAGTTCTCTGGAGTCTTATTTTTTTTATGCCAGCACCCGCCTATATCCGCAATTCTTAAACGCGGGATTTTTGAATTATCTTCACGCACAATTATAGGTTTATTAAGTTATGGATATTGTTTGCACTCCTGAAGAGTTGAATATATTTGAAATAGCCGGGAGCGTAGCAGATGAATTGAACATGAGCTGCTACCTGATAGGCGGCTTTGTGCGCGATAAGTTGTTGGGAAGGGCAACCAAGGATGCAGATATAGTTTGCACGGGCGACGGCATAGCGCTGGCACATGCAATTGCTGACAAATTCACACCCAAACCTCACGTCAGTTTCTTTAAAAATTTCGGTACGGCTCATTTCAGGCTGCACGAATTTGACCTGGAGTTTGTTGGGGCACGCAAAGAGTCATACAGGGCGGAGTCGCGCAAACCAGACGTAGAACCGGGCACCATTGAAGACGACCAGCTGCGGCGCGATTTTACCATTAATGCACTGGCCATAAGCCTGAACAAAAATACTTTCGGCAAACTTACCGACCCATTTAATGGGCTCGCAGATCTGGAAAATAAACTCATCCGCACACCGCTTGACCCTGATGTAACTTTCTCTGACGACCCTTTGCGCATGATGCGGTGCATCCGTTTTGCCACGCAGCTGGATTTTGTGATTCTGCCAGAAACATTCGATTCTATAAAGCGCAATTGTGAAAGGATAAAAATAATTTCGCAGGAGCGCATAACCGATGAGTTAAATAAAATAATGAGCTCCCGCAAGCCCTCAGTAGGGCTCGACCTGCTGTTTATAAGCGGCTTGCTGAAGCAGTTCTTCCCGCAGTTCACCGATCTTTCGGGCGTTGAAATAATAGAAGGCAAAGGGCATAAAGATAATTTTTACCATACCCTGCAGGTAATTGATAACACTGCTTCCAAGAGCGATAACCTTTGGTTGCGCTGGGCTGCTTTGTTGCATGATATTGCCAAGCCTGCTACCAAGAAATTTGAAGATGGTCATGGCTGGACTTTTCACGGGCATGAAGTAGTAGGGGAGCGCATGACCCCCAAGATTTTCAAGCAACTGAAATTGCCACTCAATGACCGTATGAAATATGTGGCCAAACTGGTATCGTTGCATTTGCGCCCTATAAGCCTTACCAAAGAAGATATCACCGATTCTGCCATGCGCAGGTTATTGTTTGATGCCGGCGAGGATCTGGACGACCTGATGATACTGTGCGAGAGCGATATTACATCGAAGAACAAATTTAAGGTAAAGCGTTACCTCGAAAATTTTGAACTGGTAAAGGAGCGCCTGGCCATAGTGGAGGAGAATGACAGGATAAGGAACTGGCAACCGCCGATAAGTGGCGACGAAATTATGGAGTTGTTTAACCTGCAACCTTCGCGGGAAGTAGGTGTTTTAAAAACAACCATAAGAGAAGCGATACTAGATGGTATTATACCCAGCACCTACGAAGCGGCATACGACCTGTTATTGAAGAAGGCAGCCGAACTGAAACTGGAACCTGTAAACAAGTAGCCATGACACAAATAACACTGGTAAAAGGCGATATCACAAAAATGCAAACCGATGCAATTGTGAATGCTGCCAATAGTTCGCTATTGGGTGGCGGTGGTGTTGATGGTGCTATACACAAAGCTGCAGGCACTGAACTGGTGCATGAATGCCGGCTGCTTGCCGGTTGCAAAACAGGGGATGCCAAAATAACAAAGGGCTACAACCTGCCTGCGAAGCATATTATACATACTGTAGGCCCGGTTTGGAATGGTGGCAGTAAGAAGGAGGAACAGTTATTATATGGCTGTTACTACAAAAGCCTGGAATTGTGCGCGAAGCACAAACTCAAGACGGTAGCTTTCCCGAATATAAGTACAGGCATTTATCATTTCCCGAAACAACTTGCCGCAGCAACAGCGGTTAAAGCCGTGAACGATTTTTGCACATCAAATCCTGATGAGTTGAGCGAAATTACCTTTGTTTGTTTTGATAATGAGAACTACAATATTTACCAATCTCTTTTGGCTGCAATGCCCATAACCAACCATGAATAACAGGCAATTATTTCAGCAGCATGTAGCGCAAACCTCTCCTGCACCCATAGGTATTGAAGTAGTACGCGCCAAAGGCAACTATCTGTACGATGCCGAAGGCAAGGCGTATATTGATGTGATTGGTGGCATTAGTGTTTGTAATATTGGCCATTGCCACCCTAAAGTATTACAGGCTATACAGCATCAGTCACAACAATACTTGCACGTAATGGTGTATGGCGAAGTGGTTCAGAGCCCACAGGTAAAGTATGCGGAAATGCTGGCAAAGTACCTGCCCGAAAATTTAAATTGCGTTTACTTTACTAATTCAGGTTCTGAGGCTACGGATGGTGCTTTAAAGCTCGCCCGGAGGGTTACAGGCCGCACTGATATTATTTGTTGCAATAACAGCTACCACGGCCATTCGCTGGGTGCACTGAGTGTTATGGGCGATGAATACTGGCGCAATGCCTTCCGACCACTGTTGCCCGGTGTATGGCACTGCGACTATAATGCTGATGCCCTTATTGATGCCGTAAACGGGCAGACCGCATGTGTGCTAATTGAAACAGTACAAGCCGAAGCGGGCATTGTAGAGCCAGACCAGAACTGGCTGGAGCGGCTACGTGAAAAATGTACCGCAACCGGAACATTATTAATATTTGATGAGATACAGTGCGGCTTCGGGCGCACGGGCAAGCTGTGGGGTTTCGAGCATTATAACGTAATACCCGATATTGTTTTATTGGGCAAGGCATTAGGTGGCGGCATGCCTATGGGCGCATTCATTGCATCGCACGAAATGATGGCCACCCTTACGCATAACCCGGTATTGGGGCACATAACCACCTTTGGTGGGCATCCTGTTTGTTGTGCCGCGGGTATGGCTGCATTTGAGGTGTTGCTGCATGAAGAGATAATCAATAATGTTGCCGCTAAAGCCGCTGAGTTTCATAGGTTGCTGGTACACCCTGCAATAAAGGCGGTAAGGAGCAAGGGCCTGCTTATGGCTATTGACCTGGGTGAATTTGACCTGGTACTCGCTGCATTAGCTAGCTGCCTTGCCAATGGCCTTTTTTCTGATTGGTTCTTATTTGCACCCGGCTGCATACGCATAGCGCCCCCACTTACTATTACAAAAGAAGAGATCAACAAAGCGTGCGGGATAATTTTGGCCGCATTAACGGCTATTTCACCGGCAGCAGATGGAATTAAATGACCACGGTGAGTGATATTGCCCGATTTGTGTTACGTCATTAATACACCAAAATAAGGCACTAAAATCATGTTCAGTCATGGTACGGTATAACGCAAAGTACGCTGAGAGTTCGCAAAGAAGGCGCAAAGCTCATAAGACCGACGCCGCCACTTGATGGTTAGTTGGTATTAATTTGTAGCGATATGACTGGCTGCTTTTGGCGATCGCATTATTGGTGCCGCATGATTGGTTACACTTGTTGCAGTACTGAAAATAACCATGCGGACCCGGCTATTGTCATTATCGCCAATATAAAGGTTGCCATTACTTCCAATTTCAACAAAGCTGGGGTTTGCCAGTTTGGCAAGCGTAGCCAGTTCCCCATCGCCACCGAAACCCAATTGGCCATTGCCTGCAACGGTTGAGATAGTCCCCTGCTTGTTTACCATTCTTACCCTGTGGTTGGCATGGTCACTAATAAATAAATTGCCTGCGGCATCTGTAGTTACATCAACCGGATAGTTTAGCGATGCCGAAGTTGCCGCCCGCCCGTCGCCGTTATAGTCAGCATTGCCCTCTCCGGCCACGGTGGTAATAATTCCGCTGGTGTTTACTTTACGAATGCGGTGGTTAAAACAGTCGGCAAAATACACATTACCCTGCGCATCAACCGTCAATCCTTTGGGGTGGTTAAGTTCGGCATTCAGAGCGGATTTTCCATCTCCTGAATAATTGCCCAGTCCTGTGCCCTTGCCAATTGCGTTGCCGGCATAGGCGGTTATAATACCGTTAGTGCCTATTTTTCTAATACAGTTATTGTCGCAGTCGGTTACGTACACATTACCCGCTGCATCAACCGCAATGCCCTCAGGGCTTTGAAATTTAGCCAGTGTTGCCGGGGCGCCATTACCTGCAAATCCACTTTCACCACTGCCTGCAATGGTAGATATTATGCCGCTGGCCATGTTAATTTTGCGAATGCGCTGGTTATAGTTATCAGCAAAATAGATATTGCCGCTTTTATCGAGCGCGATACCCATGGGGCCAAATATTTTTGCTGCTGTGGCAGGTCCGCCATCGCCAGCAAAACCTGGTGTGCCGGTCCCCGCAACGGTAGTAATAGTACCCCCGGGTGCAACTTTACGAATGCGGTTGCTGTTGAAATCGGAAATGTACACATTACCTTCCTGGTCTATTGCCGCACCGGTCTGGCCGTCAATCTCAGCCAGTGTGGCAATTTTACCATCGCCGTTAAAGCCAGCGTAACCGGTTCCGGCTACTGTAATTATGTTTTGTGCCCTTACACCTAACCCTGTACATACTAGTAAAACTAATAATACTACAACCTGAAGGGGCAGGTTCGAAAAATTATTGTTCATGATGCTTGCAATTAAATACGCTCTCTCCACAACTCTGGTCACTTTCTTCATGCAATTTACGCCTAAGTATGGGCCTGAACCAAATAAATGGAACGAACGGTCGTAAAACTTCACGAACGGTAGGCTTATTTTCAGGCGGCCATTTTCTCCAAATAAAAAGACGGGCAATTGCCCGTCTTTTTAGAAAGTATTTTAAAGTTTTGTATTTACAGTTTTACTTGGTAAACATGCACGCCAATATTCAATTGAGCGCCATTATCGCAGGTTCCGGCAGGGTTATCAGTGCCCGCGCCATAGTTCAATGTGCGTGGTCCGTTATAGCCTGTTACCGTAATAACACCAGACTCAGCATAATCGCAATTTTGCGCATACTGTATAGGGGTATTAATGTCGAATGTAAAGATGTGGCCATTAGCCCTGGTAAGGGTGGCATTACCTGAAACAGAGTATATGTTATCTTCCCTTTCGCCTGTAGCATAACCTGCAACCCACTTGCGAACCAGGCTACCTTGCCATTTAACTATCTGGTTAGGAGTGGTTGTCATAGCAACATCGGTTTTTACATTGTAATACCAATTACCAACAACGGTCGTATCAACACGGGTAGTAAGTATAGAGCCTCCCAATTGCACATCATTCACATAATAATTCTGGAAGGTAATAGTATGTACCTGTCCGGCTTTTTTATAAGTGCTGTCAAAAGATACCACTATAGAACCCCTGCGGTTGCGGCCATCGAGGCACTGGCAATTCACATCTCCAAAACGGATGATCAGTACCCTCGGTGAATGCAAAGAGTCGGTTGCTACAGTTGCGCAAGCACCAAATGTATTGGTAGTACGCATGTATTGTCCGTTATAGAAATTACCGGCAGCGTCAGCAATAGATATTGCATCATTGCACATCCATTCTACTTTAGAACCGTCTGAAGCATAACCACCATTGTCGTCAACGTCAGAAAGCGGGTTAGAATCTGTCTTTTTACAGCCGGCAACAAGGAACAATGAAAAAACAATGAATAGGCTTGCTCTTTTAAGTATCGGTTTAATGAACATAGTTTAAAAGATTTGTTTAGGCACCTTTTGTAAGGCTATTTTTAAAATTTCCTGCTAATATACTAATACTGGCATAATATGCTATGCAAAATACACCACAAAATATAAAAAGAGTCACTTTTTTTAGATTTAGGTGTAAAATAGGCTTTAAGCAGCCTAATGGTTTGGGTAACGAACTTTATATTCTCTAAATAATGCGAGTGTTTTCCTGGTGTCAAAACGAGCGAAAGATGGGCTAAAAAGTTTAATATTTCCCACCGCGCATGGTAAAATCGTGGTTGTTGTATGTATTACCAGCGTTCGCACAGGTTATCCACATTTATTCACAGGTTACCAACAGGGTAAAATCCCCCCACGGCATTGTACATGCTGTAAAAGCAAGCCCAATAAGCGTTTTAGCCCAAGTATGGCTATGTGGATAAAGATGTTGAAGAAATTTGGTGTCGAATTGTGGGAAATTGTGTTATTTTGTGTCTATCTTTATAATAATAAGGGCGAAAAACAGCAATGATCAATTTTCTAAGCGAATTTGATGTGACTTTAGACTCCAAGGGCAGGTTTTTACTGCCTGCGAACTTCCGCAAGCAATTGCCGGAAGGGATGGGGGATAAGTTTGTCATTACCCGCGGATTTGATAAATGTTTATTGCTGTACCCTGCAAACATCTGGACGAAAATATCAGCTAACATTACCGTAATGAACGATATGTTGGCGGATGTGAGGAATTTTAAAAGACTGTTCCAGAGTCCTGCGTCGCCTGTTGAAGTGGATAATGCTGACAGAGTCATGATACCAAAGAATCTTTTAGAGAAGATAGGCCTCACCAAAGAAATGATGATGGTGCCTGCCGGAAATAAAATGGAACTATGGGATAAAGATACGTACAAAGCGTATCAGAAACAATGGGACGATGGTACTTATGAAGAAGCGGAAGGTGGCCTGAGTAAACTGGCGAATGCAATTGCAGAAAAACATGGTAACCCATTTGAAATAAAAGATGATGAATAACCAGGAGTTTTACCATACTACGGTGCTTTTACACGAGGCGGTTGATGGTCTGGATATTAAAGAAGACGGGGTGTATGTTGATGCCACTTTTGGCGGCGGAGGACATAGCCGGGAGATATTAAAGAAGTTGGGGGTGAATGGAAAGTTGCTTGCTTTTGACCAGGATGAAGATGCCTGGAGAAATAAACCGGATGATGACAGGTTGATAGCGGTAACTGAAAATTTTAAATACCTGCGCAGGTTCCTGAGGTTGCACGGACATGGTGAAGTAGATGGGATACTGGCAGACCTGGGGGTAAGTTCTTTTCAATTTGATACAGCCGAAAGGGGATTTTCATTGAGATATGACGGCCCCCTGGATATGCGGATGGATAAGCGCACAGAAATTACTGCAGCACATATACTGAAAACATACACGGAGACGCAGTTGCACAAATTGTTTGAGCAGTATGGCGAAGTACGCAACTCTAAGCAGTTGGCTAAGCACATAGTTGATAACCGCAAGGGGATGAACATGACAACCATCAACTCGCTGAAGGCGCTGCTGGCACCGGTAATAAGAGGGGGAAACCCCAACAAATACCTGGCGCAGGTTTTCCAGGCACTGAGAATAGAAGTGAATGATGAACTGGGTGTATTGAAAGATTTTTTGCAACAGGCTGCATTATGCCTGAAACCGGGTGGCAGGTTAAGTGTAATATCCTTCCACTCGTTAGAAGACAGAATAGTAAAACAGTTTATAAAAAAGGGTCATTGGGATGAAGAGAATGAATATCTGCCAAACGAAACGAAGCCCATGCTCAAGGCAGTTAACAACAAACCGATAGAACCTACAGAACAAGAAGTAAAAGTTAACCCGCGGGCAAGAAGCGCGCGATTAAGAATAGCAGACAGAATATGAGCACTGAAGATACCATGCCGCAAGATAGTTTGACACCCGCACAGCGGGTGAGGAGCGACTGGCGCACCATGGTGGAAAAGCTGTCGTACAAGGCAATAGTTAATAACCTGCCGTTTATAGGTTTTCTGGCGCTGTTGTGTGTGTTTTATATAAGCAACAGTCACCATGCCATTGAAATGCAGCGGGACATGAACAAACAAACCAGGGACCTGAAAGAATTGCGCTGGAAGTATACTGATATGAAATCGCAATTGTTACAGTCGAAGAAGGAAGGGGAAATAATTGTGCACGCATCAGCCATAGGGTTAAAGCCTCCAACTATGCCGGCATATAAAATTAAAAAATGAGTCGTAAGTCAAAAGTCGTAAGCTGTACGATACAGGGCGTTAGGTTGCTAGGAGTTTAAAAAAAAAGTAAAGAAACAATATAAGTGGGTATAAAAAGGGACATACGGTTCAGGGTATATTTAGCATTCACCGGCATTTGCGTGTTTGGTGCGGCTATTATATTCAAGGCCGCGATGATCCAGATAAAAGAGGGTCCGAGGCTGAAGCAAATGGCTAAGGAACTGCATACCCGCATGGAAACATTAAAAGCGGACCGCGGTAATATATATACCGAAGATGGTGTGTTACTCAGTTCGTCTATACCGCAGTTTGAATTGCATGTTGACTTTTCGGTTATTGATTCCGGCTTGTTTGCCAAGAAGATAGATTCACTTTGTTTCTGCATGGCGCAGTTGTTTCCTGAAAAGAGCCAGGAGCAGTATAAAGATGAGTTTGTACACGCTTACGAAAACGAAGAAACCTATTATCCGCTCAGGAAGCAAATAGTAAAATATAACGATTACCAGAAGCTGCGCTCCTTCCCGATATTCAACAAAAGCAAGAATACAGGGGGGCTTATTGTAAAGTCGCTGGAAAACAGGGAAACCCCGTTTGAAAAACTGGCAAGCCGCACCATTGGTGTGCTGCGCGATTCCAACGGCACCGGCCTTGAAGCGGTATATAATAAAGACCTGAAAGGCTTCAATGGCCGGCAGGTAGTACAAAAAAGTTCGCGCGATGTGTGGATACCGGTTGACGGATCGGAAGTAGACCCGCACAATGGTAAGGATATTGTTACAACCCTGGATATTAATATGCAGGATGTTGCAGACCACGTATTGCGCAGTATACTTGAAAAATACGAGTGCAGTAATGGCACGTGTATCGTGATGGAAGTGAAGACCGGAAAAATTCGCACACTGGTTAATTTAGGCAGGAAAGCCGATGGTACTTACGATGAACTGCTGAACTATTCGCTGGTGCCATCAGAACCAGGTTCTACCTTTAAATTGGTAACACTGCTTTCATTGCTCAACGATAAATACATAACCGTAGACAATATGGTTGATGCCGAGGGTGGTAGAATACGTTTTGCTAACAGGGTAATGCGCGATTCGCACCTCGGGCTGGGTTACATGCCGATTTGGGAAGCCTATGCACACAGTAGTAATGCGGCTATGGCTAAACTGGCTAACCAATATTACAAAGCCAACCCTACAAAGTATGTGAACCACTTGCTGGAACTGGGTTTAGATAAGCCAACAGGCATAGACCTGCCGGGCGAAAATGACAGGAGAACCACAGTTAAAACGCCTAAGGACAAGACCTGGAGCGCAACAACATTGCCATGGATGGCAACCGGTTACGAGGTGTTGGTTACCCCTATGCATACCTGCATGTTGTATAATGCAGTAGCTAACGGAGGCAACTTAATGAGGCCCTACCTGGTAAGTTCAGTAAAGGAATATGGCAGGGATATAAAGACGGTAAACCCGCAGGTGGTAAGGAAAGTAGGCGATTCAAGCACTGTTGCCCAATTACAGAAATGTATGCGTGCTGTTGTTACAACCGGCACTGCAAAAGGGATAGAGTCGCCATTTTATACCATGGCAGGCAAAACCGGAACCGCGCAGGTAGCCGATGGCGATATAAAATATAGCGATGGCGTTTATCAGGGTTCTTTTGTCGGGTACTTCCCGGCGGAAACACCGAAGTACACCATTTGCGTGGTTATCCGCACCAAGGCACATTCGGCAGCATATTATGGTGGTGCTATTGCAGCACCGGTGTTCAGGATGATAGCTGATAAAGTATTCTCAGCAAACATGGGTGCCTGGGAAGCGCCACTGGATAGCTTGGCAAGAACAGGAAGTGGGCGGCTGATGGCTAAAATGGCTACAGCAGCGAGTTACAGAACATTGCTTAATGCTATAAGGAAGCCAGCGAATTCGCCACGTGAGTACATGAACGAGATGATGCAGCTGTCTACCGATTCCAACCGGGTAACAACAATACAGGCTGGCAAAGTATTTCGCAACCAGATACCTGACGTTAAGGGAATGGGCCTGAAAGATGCCGTGTATATGCTGGAAGCCAGCGGCTTGCAGGTGCAGGTACTGGGTAAGGGGAAAGTTCAGAATCAATCGATATTACCAGGTTCAAGAATAGTTAAAGGTGATCATATAATACTACAGTTAAGTTAATGCCGCAATTAAAAGACATATTGACCCATGTTACCTCTTTACAAATTAAAGGGAGTACAACTGTTGCCATAACCGGGTTGTGTATCGACTCGCGTAAGGTAACGGCAGGTAGTGTGTTTTTTGCTATAACGGGCACTTTAAGCGATGGCCACGCTTTTATTGAAAAGGCAATAGCTACCGGTGCCCTGGCCATTGTTTGCGAAAAGATGCCGGCTGAAATAAACGAGATCGTTACCTACATACAGGTAAAGGATAGTGCGCTGGCAGCCGGTGTAATGGCCGATGAGTTTTATGGTTCGCCATCGGCACAATTGAAGGTGGTGGGTATTACCGGCACCAATGGCAAAACAACAACGGCAACTTTGCTGTACCAGCTCTTTGAGAAATTGGGTTACAAATGCGGGCTGCTTTCAACGGTGCAGAACCACATACATACTGAAGTTGAAGTATCGACACACACAACGCCTGATGCGGTATCTATACATGCATTATTGCGCCGTATGGTTGATGCGGGTTGCACACATGCCTTTATGGAAGTGAGTTCGCATGCAGTGCATCAGCAGCGTATTGCCGGTATAAGGTTTGTAGGCGGTGTGTTCACCAATATTACACACGACCATCTGGACTATCACAAAACATTTGACGAATACATAAAAGTAAAGAAGGCGTTTTTTGATGGTTTGCCCGATGGCTCTTTTGCGCTCACCAATGCCGATGATAAAAGGGGTATGGTAATGCTGCAGAATACCAAGGCTGTAAAGCATACTTATAGCTTGCGCGTACCGGCATCGGTTAAAGGTAGGGTATTGGAAAATAACCTTACCGGCCTCATGATGAATGTTGATGGTATTGATGCACACTTCAGGATGATAGGCACATTTAACGCCTACAATCTGCTGGCTGTATATGGTGTGGCGAAATATCTGGGTGAAGAGAAAATGGAAGTGCTGGCGGTATTGAGCAATTTGCATGGTGCGCCGGGCCGCTTCGAGACCTATATGTCTCCGGTTGGTAAAATACTGGGCATTGTAGATTACGCCCATACGCCCGATGCGCTGATAAATGTGCTGGCAACAATTAACCAGTTGCGCACCAATGGCCAGTCGCTCATAACGGTTGTTGGTTGCGGTGGCGACAGGGATAAAACCAAACGCCCCATAATGGCTGAGGTATGCTGCGAGCACAGTAACAAAGCGATACTGACATCGGATAACCCAAGGAGCGAAGAACCAGAAGCTATTTTAAACGACATGGAAGCGGGCCTGACGGGTGTACAAAAAAGAAAGAGCCTGAGGATAACCGATAGACGGGAAGCAATAAAAGTGGCATGCAGCCTTGCCCAACCCGGAGACATAATACTGATAGCGGGCAAGGGACACGAAACATACCAGGAGATAAAGGGAGTAAAACACCATTTTGACGACAGGGAAATACTTACAGAAACATTTGAATCATTGAATTTATAACAGACCAATGCTCTACTACCTATTTAAATACCTGCATGACGATCTGCAACTGCACCTGATAGGGGCGGGGGTGTTCAACTATATCACCTTCAGGGTGGCAATGGCTATTATCCTTTCATTGGTAATATCAATGCTGATGGGTAAAAGGCTGATCAGCTTTTTGCAGAAGAAGCAAATTGGCGAAACTGTACGCGACCTTGGTTTGGCAGGTGAGCAGGCAAAAAGAGGTACACCAACCATGGGAGGCCTCATTATTATAGCAGCTATACTGATACCGACCTTGTTGTTTGCAAGGGTAATGAACGTTTATATTGTGTTGATGATTGTTACCACTATATGGCTTGGCCTTGTGGGCTTCCTGGACGATTATATCAAAGTTTTCAAAAAGAATAAAGAAGGGCTTGCTGGCAGGTTCAAGGTGCTGGGGCAAATAGGTTTGGGTATAATTGTGGGTGTAACCATGTACTACAACAACAACGTGGTAATAAGCCGTGAAGTATCAAACGGCAAGCCCGGTATAAAGAACAGTGCAGAAAAACTGGAGAGCGGAACATTTACCCGCAAAGACGAGAGCGGCAAGGAAAGCACTTTTGTAAGAGTAAGAACCGCTACTACAACCATACCATTTGTAAAGACTCACGAATTCAGATACGAAAAAGTAGCGGAGATATTTGGTGAAAAATACATTGAGTATACCACGCCAATCATTTACATTCTGTTTGTGATATTTATAATAGTTGCAGTATCGAACGGTGCGAATATAACCGATGGCATAGACGGGCTGGCTACAGGCGTATCAGCAATAATTGGTGTTTGCCTTGGCGTGTTTGCCTACGTATCGGGCAACTACGTATTTGCGGGTTACCTGAATATAATGGACATTCCTAACCTTGGTGAGCTATCTATATTTATCGGGGCGTTTGTCGGTGCATGTGTTGGGTTTTTATGGTACAATGCACATCCTGCGCAGGTATTTATGGGCGATACCGGTAGCCTTGCACTTGGGGGCATAATAGCCACATTGGCTATTGTAGTCCGCAAGGAATTATTGATACCTATTTTCTGTGGTATCTTCTTTGTGGAGCTCGTTTCAGTGATGTTGCAGGTATGGTACTTTAAGCGAACAAAGAAGAAGTATGGCGAAGGCCGGAGAATATTCCTGATGTCGCCATTGCATCACCATTACCAGAAGTTAGGTTACCATGAAGCTAAGATAGTTACGAGGTTCTGGATAGTGGGCATCATACTGGCAATAATGAGTATCGTAACCTTAAAAATGCAATAATGGTGGCAGGTACAAAAAAGCTGGTAATACTGGGTGCCGCTGAAAGTGGTGTTGGCGCCGCATTGCTGGGGAAGCAAAAAGGCTGGGATGTTTTTGTGAGTGATGGTGGCAAGATAAAAGAGAATTTCAGAAAGGAACTGGAAGAGCAGGGTATAGCCTTTGAAGAAGGTGGCCATACGGAAGAAAAGGTGCTGGCGGCAGATTGTTTGGTGAAGAGCCCCGGCATACCGGAGAAAGCACCCATAATGAAGAAGATAAGGGCAACCAGTATTGAAGTGTGCAGCGAAATAGAGTTTGGTTACCGTTACAAGGAAGACAGTAAAATAATAGGTATTACAGGCAGCAACGGCAAAAGCACAACTACGAAGCTCGTCTGGCATATTTTAAAAACAGCCGGTTATGATGTGGCCATGGTAGGTAACATTGGTTACAGCTTCGCCCGGCAGATATACGAAAAACCATGCGATTGGTATGTGATAGAGATAAGCAGTTTTCAGTTAGATGATATTATTCATTTCAGGCCTGATGTAGCTGTTTTACTCAATATCACCCCCGATCACCTAGACCGATACGATTATAAATTTGAAAACTATGTAGCATCAAAATTCCGGATTGCCCAAAACCAGTTACCATCTGATGTTTTTATTGTAAACGAAGATGATGAAGTCATAACTAACTACTTAACTACCCATAAAACTCACGCTAAAACAGTATACTTTACAATGGACGAAAATAATATTCACAACGAAGGGGCGTATTCAAAAGGAGATTTTTTACACATAAATTATGGTGGTGAAGAAATGAAGCAATCTATTCATGATCTCACTATTAAGGGCAAGCACAACCAATACAATTCTATGGCGGCGGGTATAACAGGAAGGGTAGCAGGCATTCGCCATGAAAAACTCAGGGAGAGCTTTGAATCATTCGAGGGGCTGGAACACAGAATTGAATATGTAGCTACTATACGCGGCGTTGATTTCGTGAACGACAGTAAAGGCACTAACCTGAATTCAGTTTGGTTTGCGCTGGAAAGCATGAAGAAACCAGTTGTGCTTATACTGGGTGGCCAAGATAAAGGAAATGATTACAAAGCCATTCTGGACCTGGTTCAGGAAAAGGTAAAAGCCATTGTTTGCCTCGGTATTGACAACGAACCGATCATTTCATTCTTTGAAGATTATGTAACTGATATTGTGGAAACGAAAAGTGCGAAAGATGCCGTACTTGCCGGTTATTCACTAGCTGATAAAGGAGATGTGGTATTGCTTTCGCCGGGCTGCGCAAGTTTCGATCTGTTTAAAAATTATGAAGACCGCGGTGCGCAATTTAAAGAAGCTGTCCGCAACCTGTAAATGCAACTATAACTATAACAATGAGCCAGATAAATCAAATACTGAATAAGACTAAGGGAGACAAAGTAATTTGGGCTGTTGTCCTGTTGCTGTCTTTAATTAGCTTGCTCGCGGTATACAGTGCCACCGGTACTTTTGATTACAGGCAGGATAAAAATTCAAGTTACTTTTTGCTGAAGCAGGTAATGGTGTTGGGTTTTGGTTTGTGTATTACTTATGTCGTTCACAATGTTAACTATACCAAGTTTGCGAAGTGGGCGGTGTTCCTTTATTTGCTGAGTTTGCCGTTGTTGTTATATACACTGGTTTTTGGTAACAGCGTACACGATGCGAACCGCTTTATAACAGTGCCCGGTATCAACCTCACCTTCCAGTCATCCGATCTGGCGAAGCTTTCGCTGTTCATGTTTCTGGCACGTGTGCTGAGTATAAAGAAAGATGTGATCAAAGATTTCAAGAAGGGTTTTCTACCGGTATTAGTACCTATGCTGGCTACCTGTTTGCTCATTGCCCCGGCTAACTTATCAACGGCATTGATGCTAATGGCTACCTGTTCCATTATATTTTTTATAGGTCGGGTACAGGTGAAACACCTTTTGTTCCTTGCTGGTGTGGGTATGATATGTGTTACGTTGCTATTCGCGGTTTCATTGATATCAGGAAAGGGAAGGGCAAAGACATGGATATCGCGTATTGAAGACTTTTCAGGAAAGCAAAAGGATGGTAAAAAGAAGGAAGACCCATACCAGGTACAGCAGGCTAAAATAGCCATAGCAAACGGTGGTTTAACAGGCATGGGGCCGGGCAATAGCACGCAGCGTAATTTTCTTCCGTTCCCGTTCTCTGACTTTATCTATGCGATAATAATTGAAGAGTACGGATTGATAGGGGGTAGTGTGCTGATACTACTTTACCTGCTTTTCCTGTGGCGAAGTATACTCATATTTAAGCGATGCCCTTATGCGTTCGGTGCATTTCTTGCAGTTGGGTTGAGTATTACACTGGTTTTTCAGGCTATGCTGAACATGGGGGTAAATGTAAACCTGCTGCCAGTAACCGGTCTTACGCTGCCTATGGTAAGCATGGGTGGTTCGTCAATATGGTTTACGAGTATTGCCATTGGCATCATACTCAGTGTAAGCAAGTATGTTGATGAAGAAGAAGTAGTGAACAAAGCAAGAGCCAAAAAAGTGGCGGCAGCCGCAGCAGCAGCAAAAGCAACAGCCGGTAGCGCGGTTGACGATATTGTAAAGCCAAATGAAGGTTTCGGAGATTCAAAAATATTTGTAAAAACAGGAAAGAATAAACCATTACCAGGCAATATGCCTACACCAACAATATAAAGTATGAACAATTTGCGTGTAATAATAGCTGGAGGCGGAACGGGGGGGCATATCTTCCCGGCCGTAGCTGTGGGTAAAGCCTTGCAAAGGCTGCAGCCCGGCACGCAACTGCTGTTTGTTGGTGCCTTGGGTAAAATGGAAATGGAAAAAGTGCCGCAGGCCGGTTTTGAAATTATTGGTTTGGATATAGCGGGGTTCAACCGTAGCAATTTGCTCAAGAATATTACCCTGCCATTCAAGCTGATTAAAAGCAGGCTGCAGGCAAAAAAAATAATAAGGGAATTCAACCCCGGTGCGGTGGTTGGTGTGGGTGGTTATGCAAGCTTCCCTATGTTACAGGCGGCACAAAGCATGGGCATACCTACACTGATACAGGAACAGAATTCGCATGCGGGCAAGAGTAACAAGCTACTGGCGCGCAGGGCAAAATCGGTTTGTGTGGCTTATGCCAATATGGAAAAATTTTTCCCGGCAGATAAGATCATTATAACCGGCAACCCGGTTCGTACCGAAATAACAGATATTGATGTAGCGGCAGCGGTTGCCAAAGAAGGTTACGGCCTTGATGCGGAAATGAAAACTGTTTTGGTAATTGGCGGCAGCCTTGGGGCGAAGTCAATTAACGAAGCAATAGATGCCGGCCTGGAGGAATTGATGGCGCAGAACTTGCAACTGATATGGCAAACAGGTGCGCCTTACTACGAACAGGCAAAAGCAAAAGCTGAAAAATTTGGCAGCAGGGTAGTGGTGGTGAATTTTATTAAAGAAATGGGTCACGCTTATGCAGCTGCCGATGTGGTAGTTTCAAGGGCCGGGGCACTGGCGATAGCTGAATTGTGCATTGTGGGTAAGCCGGTAATATTTGTGCCGTACCCTTTTGCCGCTGACGACCATCAGAAGGCTAATGCGAAAGCACTGGTGACTAACGAAGGTGCGTTGATGATAGCCGATAATGAAGCGGCCACAACATTAATAACGAAATTGATTGCGCTGCTGAGGGATGAAACCATGCAAAAAAGCATGACACGCAACCTGATGGCAATGGCGATAAAGGATGCTGATGAAAGGATAGCCAATAAGGTAATAGCAATAGCAAATAATAGCTGATGGACGTAAGAGCGATAAAGACGGTGTATTTTGTAGGTATAGGCGGCATAGGCATGAGCGCACTGGCACGGTTTTTCCGTGCACAGGGTACTGTGGTTAACGGCTATGACCGCACCGTGACCGCACTTACCACAAAGCTGGAAGGCGAAGGCATGGGCATACATTATACCGATGATATAAACTTGCTGGATAAAGAAGCCCAATTGGTGGTGTACACACCTGCCATACCTAAAGACCATGCTGAACTGAATTGGTACCGAGATAATAATTACCCCGTTTATAAGCGCAGCGATGTGTTGCAGTGGATAACCGAAAGGTTATTTTCAGTAACAGTAGCGGGCACCCATGGCAAGACGACAATATCTACCATGATAGCTTACCTGCTGCGGGAAACCGGTTATGGTTGCAATGCTTTCCTGGGTGGTATCTCGGTGAACTACCAGAGTAACTACTGGAGCAGTGAAAAGAATACCGCCGTTATTGAAGCCGATGAGTATGACCGTAGCTTCCTGAAGTTGCGCCCCGATATTGCGGTGCTTACTGCTATTGATGCAGATCACTTGGATATTTACGGTACAGCGGAAGAAATGGAGTCGGCCTTCATTCAATACACCAGAAATATTAAAGCTGATGGTACGCTGCTGGTAAAACATGGCTTGCACCGTGGCTCGGATTTGAAGGGGCCGAAAACCGTTACCTATAGTTTGCAGAATGATGCGGCCGATATATACAGCGTTAATATGACGCAAAGGCAGGGTGGCTACACTTTTGATGTAGTTGCGGAAGGCTGGATGATAACCGATATTCATTTAAATATTGGTGGCATGCATAATGTTGAAAACATGGTGGCAGCAATTACTGTAACACAAATGCTGGGTATCGACCCAGTAAGAGTGAAGGATGCAGTTGCCGGTTTTAAAGGTATCAAACGCAGGTTTGAATATATTTTGAAGACGGACAAGATTGTCTATATCGATGATTATGCGCATCACCCTGAAGAATTGTCGGCACTGATAAGGAGTGCAAAACACTTATTTCCAGACCGCAGGTGTGTAGTGGCTTTTCAGCCGCATTTGTTCAGCCGGACACGCGATTTCGCTGATGGTTTTGCGAGCAGTCTGGATATGGCCGATGAAGTTTTGTTGCTGGATATTTATCCGGCACGCGAATTGCCAATGGAAGGCGTAACAACGAAAATGATAGCCGATAGAATGGGCAATAACGCACATACTATACTATCAAAAGAAGGGTTGCTGGAATATGTAAAACAAGCCCCGCTCTCCCTGTTCATAACAGCGGGTGCAGGCGATATTGATAAACTTGTAGCACCAATTAAAACAATTTTAGAAAGCAAATAGTGGCAGCTAATTATAAAATATCATACAAGAAGATCTTCCAGGTGTTTTTTACACTTGTAGTATCCACATGTTGTGTGATAGCGATGGTTGGCGCATCAAACATTGAAAGTACCCAAAAGCTTGCAGGCGTTTCCATACACATTAACAGTAAGAAGAAATACCACTTTGTTGAAGAGTCTCAGATTTTTGATGAGGCAATTAAGAACAGGAATATTGATACCTCGGTAACCCCTATTGAAAAAATTGACTTCAAGGCAATGGAGCGTGTTATAGAGCAGGACCCATGGGTGGAACACGCAACCTTGTATGTTGACAATAACCGGGTATTGCAAATGGAAGTTACGCAGCGCGTGCCATTGGTAAGGGTGTTTGAGCAGAATGGCGGCAGTTGTTATATGGATAACACCTTGCACACCATGCCGGTTAAACCGCAGATCAATTTTTATACGTCGGTTGTTACCAACGTACCTGCACTGGGTAATGATAGTGTGAGCTGGGCTGTAAAGCAAAATATTGCAACAATGGTACGCCGCATACAGGCCGATACCTTCTGGAATGTGCAGATATCGCAGGTGGTATTTGATTCTGGTTTTACGTTTCAGTTGTTGCCGGTATTGGGCGACCAGGTGATTATGTTTGGCGATACTTCGCATGCGGCTGAGAAGTTCAGTAACCTGTACGCCTTCTACAATAAAGTACTGAACCGTATTGGGTGGGATAAGTATGAGAAGCTGGATCTGCGCTTTAAAAACCAGGTAATAGCATCGCCATCATTGCCTTATAAAGGCCCTGTTGATAAGGCCGATGCCAATATAAACTGGCTGAATGCATACGTATCTACCGAGGTGAGAAAAGACTCCATAGCTGCGGCTATTGAAAACAGGGGTAAGCCAACCGACGGAAATATGATGGTTGACGCGCCCAGGAAGGAAGAACCGAAAAAAGAAGAACCAAAGAAAGATGCGCCGAAAAACTTGAAGCTCGCCCCAAAGAACAAAGCTAAAGAGGATGCCGCAACTAAGGCCATTGAAAAAGGTGGTTTAAAATTGATAACCCTTTCTGGTAACAAAGACCCTAAAAAGGAAGAAAAGAAGCCGGTAAAGCATGAGGAAAGGAAAGCTGACAAAAGGGATGCGAAGCACGACGACAAAAAGCCGGTAAAGCATGAGGAAAAAAAGGCTGAAAAACATGTTGCGAAACACGACGATAAAAAGCCTGTAAAGCATGATGATAAGAAAGTGGTGAAGCATGACGACAAGCCCGCGAAAAAGCATGAAGAGAAGAAAGGTGATAAGAAAGAGGTGAAAAAGGAACACAGTAAGGATCAGCATGCGGCAAAAGACAAAAAGCATGAGGAGCCTAAGAAGGAACACAAAACAGAAAGTAAACCTAAAGAGAAGGCTGTGTTAAAGCAGTCGGAACTGGGAAACGAAAAAAATAGATAAGTTTTTTAAACAATTGCAATATGAAGGAAAATCAACAGCCTGTTATCGTCGGTCTTGATATAGGGACTACAAAAGTAGTAGCCATTGCAGGCAGGAAAAATGAATTCGGCAAGGTAGAGATACTAGGCTTTGGCCGCGCCGAATCTGCCGGGGTAAGCCATGGTGTTGTCATGAATATTGAACAATGCATCCGAAGCATTGAACAGGCTATAGAAAGCTGCCTGGTATCTAACCCGCAGTTAGATATTAAGGAAGTGTATGTGGGCATTGCCGGCCAGCATATCAAAAGCCTCCAGACACGCGGTGACCGTGTTCGTATCAACATAGAAGAAGAGATCAGTAAGGAGGACATTGACCTGCTGGTTAAAGATCAATATAAAACCTACATACCTGCCGGTGACCAGATCATCGACATCATACCACAGGATTTTACCGTAGACAGCACTGCCTACGTAAACAACCCTATTGGTATGAGCGGTGTTAAGATCGGCGCTAACTTTCACCTGATAACAGGTGACAGGCACGCTATCCGTAACATTAAGCGTTGTGTAGATAAATCGCACCTCATCACCCGCGACCTCGTTTTGCAACCATTAGCTTCAGCCGCTTCAGTTATGAACGATGAAGACCTGGAAGCTGGTGTAGCGGTGGTTGATATTGGTGGTGGTACTACCGATATGGCGGTATTCTACGATGGTATACTCAGGCACACAGCGGTTATCCCTTATGCTGGTGTAAATATCACCAACGATATCCGTAACGGTTTGGGCGTACTGCGTGCACAGGCGGAGCAAATGAAAGTACAATTCGGTACTGCATTGGCTGACGAAGCTAACAAGAGTGCCTACATTACCATACCTGGTTTAAGGGGCCTTGCACCAAAAGAAATTTCAGTGAGGAATCTTTCTGAGATCATTCAGGCGCGTGTTGAAGAAATATTGGATTATGTAGTATACCACCTTAAGCAGGTGGACCTGGACAAGAGGTTACATGGTGGCATCATCCTTACCGGTGGTGGCGCTAAGCTGAAGCACATCAGTCAGCTTACCCAATTCAAAACTGGCCTTAACGTGCGCATTGGCACACCTAACGAACACCTTGCCGGTGGCCATGCCGAGGCATTGATGAACCCTATGTATGCGACCTGTATCGGCCTTATACTTCGTGGCTACCACGATTTTGAGAATGGCCGAATGCAGTTTACAGGCGAAGGTAATTTATACCTGCCTATAGGCGGCAGGGAGCAGGAAGTGGTAATGGAACAACCAGTTGCCATAGCGGAAGAAGAAGCCATAACCAGCAATATTCCAGAAGAAGAAACAGTGGAAGACGAGAAGCTGGAGAAGACACATAAGCGCAACGAAAAAGTAAAAACCATGCTTTCTATGTTCAAAGGAAAGTTTATGGAAATTTTTGGTGAAATTGATGACCAAAAAATTGAATAAGTATTGGGTTTAGAAGCTGCCAGCAAGTATATTTGCACACTCTTGAACACAACTATTCACAACTAAGTAAACTTTACACAACACAACTAATACTAACCTAAAATTCAAACAGTATGATACATTTTGAGATTCCTAAGAATCAATCGTCTATTATTAAGGTAATAGGTGTAGGTGGCGGTGGAAGCAATGCCGTTAATTACATGCATAGCCTCGGCATTGAAGGGGTTGATTTTGTAGTATGTAATACCGATTCGCAGGCTTTGGCATTGAGCCCTATCACTAATAAAATACAGTTAGGCCCGCATCTTACTTCGGGTCTGGGTGCTGGTGCGAATCCCGAAATAGGTAAACAATCTTGCGAAGAAAGTTTTGATGATATTACCAAGATACTGAAAGTAAATACCCGCATGGTATTTATCACCGCAGGTA
Organism: Chitinophagales bacterium; assembly: GCA_038228575.1. GTDB lineage: Bacteria > Bacteroidota > Bacteroidia > Chitinophagales > Chitinophagaceae > Flavipsychrobacter. The sequence continues at coordinate 35,444 of JBBRPD010000031.1, forward strand.
TGGGTGGTGGCACGGGCACCGGTGGTGCGCCTGTAGTTGCTAAAATATGCCGCGAATTGGGTATACTCACCGTAGGTATAGTTACCACGCCTTTCACTTACGAAGGCCGTAAGCGTATGAAGCAGGCTCAGGAAGGTATTGAGCGCATGCGCGAGCATGTTGATACAGTACTCATCATATCTAACGATAAGCTGCGCCAGCAGTTTGGGAACCTGCCTTTCACTAAGGCATTTGCAAAAGCCGATGATATTCTTGCTACTGCTGCAAAATGTATAACTGACGTTATTACAACAACCGGCCAGATAAATGTTGACTTTGCCGACGTTTGCACAGTAATGAAAAACGGTGGTGTTGCCATATTGGGCAGTGCACAATCAACCGGCGAAAACCGCGCGTTGATAGCTGTTGAGCAGGCTTTGAATTCTCCTTTGTTGAATGACAGCGATATCCGCGGCGCAAAATGGTTGTTGCTGAATATTACTTCATCATCTGGCGAGCATGAGCATACCATGGATGAAGCAGAAGCAATACAAGCTTATGTGCAGCAGATGGCAGGCGATAATTGCGATGTTATACTGGGTATGGGCCACGACCCTAACCTGGAAGACAGGATAGCTGTAACCGTTATAGCTACCGGTTTCAACTACAAAGAGATCAACATCGACTTCCCTACATTCAAAACAAAGGAGCCTGAAAAGATCAACTTTAAATTAGAAGACGCTACCACTATCAATATGATTCCGGACATTCGCCTTGAAACCAAGATGGATACACCACAGGTACATGACCTTTCACCGGTATTGGTAGAGGTAAGTGAGCCGGAAACAATGCAGTTCTACGTTAAGGAAACAGTGGAGGCTTACCAGGAGCCAGTGCAGGAAGAGCCTGTAATGGAAATAAGGGAAGAGGTTGCTACACCTGCCTTCAGGTTTGAAGAAAAGGAAGTAGAAGATAGCAGCATGCGCCTTGTACTGAAAAAAGAAGAGCCGGTTGAAGATATGGTGATCAAAATTGGCGACCGTGTGCTTACTGCTGACGAAATTGAAGAAAAAAGAAGGTTTGAAGAGCAAAAACGTGCACTTGAAGAACGTGCGGAGCGCCTGCGCAATATGAGCTTTAAAATAAAGACTTCAGAAAGCAGCGATGATATTGAAAACATACCAGCTTACCAGCGTAAAAAAGTTGAACTGGATAACAGCGCACCGGGCGCAAGCTCATCTCACTACAGCGGTTATTCTGTTGGTGTGAACGATGGTAAAGGTGGTTCACAAGCTGGCATACAAACCATTAACACTTATCTTGAAGGCAAAAAACCAGATTGATTTTAGTAAGATAATTACCCAATACTTTACAGCCCTTGCTTAGCAGGGGCTGTTTTGTTTTTATGCGCCGGCAACATAAATATTTTTCGCGGTGTTATACTATTTTGGTCAATTTTGTTTACTTTAGTAGATGAAATTTTTGTTATTTATTTCTGTCGTTTTTTTGACCATTACCTAAAAACTTTCAAATGAAAAAAGTGTTACTCTCCTTACTCTTTATTACTGCTGTGTTGCCTTATACCAAGGCGCAGGAAAAGGCCGGAAATCCAGTTCATGGCGTACCCGTAGCGCCGGTAGTTTGTGGCGGCATAGCCAATGTGCAGGAAGGTAATTATAACTGGGGTGCGGCACTGGTAAACAGGTCGCAGGTGTTACTGCCAGCACCGGGCCAGCAATTTATTGATAGTATTAAGGCTGCTAAACTTAACCTGAAAGATGCTATTGAAAACCTGGGTGGTGCAATGGGCCGCACAACATCAATACATCCTGTGGTGGGCGTAAATTTCCCGGCCAATGTATATTCGGGCACTACCCCTTCCAATAATTCCATCGCGATCTCTGATAGCGGATATATAGTAACGGTTAACAGCACCGGCATAGCCTTCTACAAGGCTAATGGTACGCTCATGTATTCTAATCTCATCACCAATTTCATGCCGTTTGGTTCGTCCATAAGCGTTACCAATCCTGTGGTAACTTACGATACCCGTGCCGATCGTTTCATATTCGTATGCCAGCAAATGCCACTGAGCGATACGGGTAAAATGTATATCTGTTACTCGCGCAGCAGCAATCCCGGTGCTAGTGTCGGTTGGTTCTGTTATTCCCTGCGCAGCAACCCTGCCGGTGGCGATGCATTCGATTTTCCGAGAATAGCGGTTAACGATAGCGAATTGTTCATTACAGGTAACCTCTATGGTTCATTCAGTACCTCTCCTTATTTCGATAAGCCTATTATACACCAGATAGACAAACGTGCCGGCTATTCAGGCGCAGCAATGAGCTCAATATACTATCCATACATTGCAGGTGGCGCATTTGGCTTGCTGCCGGTTTCTGATGGTCATACGGCGGGTATAACAACAGGCATGTACCTGGTGAGTACGGTAAATGGCGGCGGCAATATTATTAACCTGTACAAGATAACGGGAAATTTGTTCAGCAGCCCTTCTATAAGTTATACTACTATATCTACCGGCTCTTACGGTGTGGCTGCCAATTCCCACCAGTTGGGCACTTCAGGCTTGCTCAATGTGGGCGATTGCCGCATACTTAGCGGTTTCAAACTAGATAGCACTATTCACTTTGTATTCAATTGCGATGCGGGTGGCGGCTACTGTGGCATAAATTATAACAGGCTTAATTTGGCTACCAATACCAATGTTTCCACCACCTTTGGTGTTACTGGTACTGACTATGCATACCCTACGGTAGTATCGTATGCCACCACGCTTACTGACCCTTCGGTTGTTATTGGTTTCGGTGCTTCGGGCACCGCCATATATCCGCAGGTAATGGCGGTGAATTGCGATAGTGCCATGACGTGGTCTGCAACTACATTGGTTAAGTCAAGTACCACTTATGTGGGCAGCACTTCTGGCGTTTCTGCATGGGGTAATTACTCAGGTTCTTCTCGCAGGCACAACAGCGCAGCACCATCAGTATGGATGAACAGCGGTTATGGAAACCCCGCCCACAACTGGGATACCTATGTAGCTGAAATACATGATGCTGCTACAACGCCATGCCCGGCACCTACGGGCCTTTACGTGAACGGACTCACCACGTATTCTGTAGTCTTGCACTGGGTTGCGGTAGGTGGTGCATTAATGTATAATGTGCAATACAAACCAAGTGCAAGCAGCACCTGGACCTCTACTACTTCCACTACACTATTGAAATCGATAACTGGACTTACTTATGGTACGCACTACGATTACCAGGTGCAGGCAATGTGTTCTGATTCTAGTTTAGGTGCTTATACAGCAGATACATTTACCACTAAGTCGCCGGGTGTAGGTGTGCAGGAATTAAATGGCGAAACCGTAGCCAGGGTTTATCCGAATCCGGTTTCAGGTAAGTTTTCAGTTGAGTTTACACTGGCAGCAGCAGCTTCGCTGGAAATAGCTATAACAGATGTAACGGGCCGTGTGGTAAAGCAATTATACAATGGCGTTGCGTTGGCGGGATTGAATGAATTTTCATTCCAGACTACCAACCTGCCGAATGGTGTTTACATATTATCTATAACATCGGCCGCGCAAAACATAAAGAAAGAGAAAATAGTTATTGCGAATTAGTGGTTGTACGTTTTGCAAACGACACCCGCACCCAACATATTTTAAGGCTGATGGCACCGGTTGCCGTCAGCCTTAAATTTTTGAAACCGTGTTTCCATAAAATAGGCTAATTTCAAAAACTAATTGACCGAAGTCTTACTTTCATGGCAAAAGAACAAAATCAACAGGCACCAGTAAGCCCGGTGGCGGCGACCAGTGGTATTTCCACAACAATGAAGCTAGCGTTTTTGCTGGGTGCAATTGCCTTTCTGGTATATGCTAATACGTTAGGGCATGGTTATGTGCTCGATGACTATATTGTTATTGTAAAGAACAACATTGTTACCAAAGGTTTTTCAGGCATAGGTGAAATATTTACTACTCCATATCATTTCGGCCATTCACCAGTTGCCAATGATTTGTACCGTCCGTTGGCAATGGTCATGTTCGCTGCAGAATGGCAGCTATCAGGCGGCGGTGCGGCACTCAGCCACTTTATAAATACCTTGGTTTTTGCGGGTTGTGTTATGTTGCTTTTCTTTTTTATTGATGAGCTTTTTGACAAGCAAAAAACGGTACTGGCATTTATTGCCGCCTTGCTTTTTGCATTACACCCTATACATACCGAGGTAGTTGCGAATATAAAAAGCCGCGACGAACTGATGTGTTTTTTATGCGCATTTGCGGCATTGCTACTGTTTTTAAGGCATGTACGGTCAGGCAAAATAGTGGAGTTAGTTGCTGGTGTTTTGCTGTATTTTTTAGCATTGCTTTCCAAAGAAACAGCTATTACATTTTTGGCAGTAATACCGTTGGTGTTCTTCTTTTATAAAAATGAAAACAGGGGCCGAAGTGTAATGATAACCGCAGGTTCGGTGCTGGCTGCTGTGGTATACCTTGCCATCCGTTTTTCAGTGTTGGCGCACTACAATGCCAACCACAATGGCGAGGTAAACTTTATTGATAATGTGCTTTCGGGTGCGCCGTCTGGTTCGGTTAAGGTGGCTACGGCGCTGAACATAATGGGCAATTATGTTCAACTACTTTTTGTGCCCTATCCGCTCGTCTGCGATTATTCTTACAATAGCATTCCTTTTGTGGGCTTTGGTAATGTAGTGGTCCTGTTGTCCATAATAACTTATCTGGCAATAACAGTATTGGCCATTATGCGCCTGATGAAGAACAGGAAAGACCCTGCTGCATTCGGCATGTTGTTTTTCCTTATTGCTATTGCTTTGTTCTCCAATATTCCCTTCCTTATAGGTGCTGCAATGGCAGAGCGTTTTGTATTCTTTGCCTCTGCGGGTTTTTGTATAGTTATGGCATGGGCTATTGATAAATGGGTGATGAAAGATGCCGGCAGCAATATGGATGTTTTAAAAATGGGGCGTACTTTATTTGTTATACTGCCGGTTTGCCTGGCATATTCAGTTGTCACTTTCGGGCGCAATAGCGACTGGAAAAGCAATAATACATTGTATGCGGCAGATGTAGTAAAATTGCCCGAAAACAGCCGTTTACATTACTACCTCGGTACCGATCTGCTTATTTCGGAAGAAGCGGATGCCACTGATCTGGCAACGAAAAAGCAACTGGCTGCTGAAGGCATTGAGCACCTGAAAAGGGCTGTTTCCATTTACCCGGGCTTTTCATTGGTAATTTCGGAAATTGGCAGCACTTACTTTAACATTAAAAACTATGATTCTGCCGCGGTGTATTTTGAAAGGGCACTTACCATTAATGCCAAAGACACACTTGCTATGCACAATCTGTCCGCGGTTTACTTTTTTAAGCAGGAATACGAAAAGTCGGTGGCAGAATGCCGCATTGCGGTGGCGCTGGACCCCAACTATGGTCGCGGCTACAGAAACATGGGGAGCTGCTACCTTAAAATGAGTAAGTATGATTCTGCCATTCAGGTATTGCGTGTCGCGGCAATAATGGACCCTGCCATCAATTCCAGTTACCAGAACCTGGCTTACTCCTTTAAATTGGCCGGCAATATGGATTCAGCCCGCAAATACGAAACCATTGCCCGCCAACGCAATCCTGCATTTAGTTTGGATGCGAGTACCATGAAGTAATATGGTGAGCGTCAAGATTATTATAGCTCTCAATTGCCAGTCAGAAGTAATTGTATAAATTTGCACTATGTCGAGTCAGGATATACTCTCACAGATCAAATCAAACGTACTCCGGGTACTACCTGGTGCAAAAGTATGCTTGTTTGGTAGCAGGGCATACGGCGTTCCTCACGAGGAAAGCGATTGGGATATTCTTATATTAAGCAGGCAGCCGGTTACCGCAGTGGTTAAAAAAAGAGTTCATGATGTTCTTTTCCCGGTAAGAGTAAATATTGGTGCGTTTATTAATACACTCATGGTAGAGGAAACTGAATGGAATACAAATCCATCTTATTGCACTATTCAACAAACAGTTAAAGGCGGGATGGTTGTTATATGAATAATAAAGACGTTTCCATCCGTTTGAAATTAGAAAATCAAAGCAATTGCTTGCGGAAACAGACGTACTACTAGCTCATAAATTCTACAACACGCTAATAAGCAGGTTGTATTACAGCTGTTTTCACATTACTAAGGCACTCCTGTTAACTAACGACCTTATTCCTAAAACACATAGTGGTACAATTAACTTGTTGCACCAGCATTTTGTTCAGCCCGGTTTTTTCGATTTTGATCAGGCATCTTTTTTCAGTCGTCTTATGCAGGAGCGAATTGAAGATGATTACAGCGATTTTATGATAGTAACCGAAGAAGATGTAAATGAATTTATCGAACCAGCCAGAGAGTATGTAGCGTATGTAGAGCGGTTAATTCATAATTACTTCAATATGTAAGGTTTTTTGGCTATTCCCGCATAGCAATTTCTTAATTACGCTTGGTAACGTTCACTTCATTATTTTTGCAAGCCAACAAAATGTCATGCTGCAAAAGCTGGTTATAAAAAATTATGCTATTATCGACTATCTGGCCATAGAGCCCGATGGTCAGCTCAATACCGTTACCGGCGAAACCGGTGCGGGTAAGAGTATTATATTGGGTGCTCTTTCCCTCATATTAGGGGAACGTGCCGATACTGCCGTACTCATTAATAAGAATGAAAAATCGGTTATTGAAGGCTACTTTGATGTGAGCAGCAATGCGCCGTTTAAAAACGCCCTGGCTGCCGCTGAACTCGATTATGAGGAACAATGCATCATTCGCCGCGAAATAGCTGTAAATGGCAAATCAAGAGCGTTTATTAACGATACACCGGTAACCTTGAGCCTGCTTAATTCGCTTACCTCACTTTTGGTTGACCTGCATCAACAGTTCGATCACCTGGCACTCAAGGAAGATAATTTCCAGATGGACGCAATGGATGCCATTGGCGGCACTATGGTGCAGGCAAAGGACTATCAGGACTTATATAGCAAGCATCGGAAAGTTAAAAAGCAACTCAACGAAAATAAAGACAAGCAGGCCCGGTTCCAAAAGGAAGCAGATTACAAACAGTTTTTATTCGATGAACTGAATGAAGTTGCGTTTAAAGCTGATGAAGTAGAGCAGGCCGCTGCACAGCTTAAACAAATGGGCCATGCCGAGCGCATAACACTGGTACTCGGTAATGCGCGAACGATGCTGGAGGAAGGGGAGCAACCCATGGTGAATGAGTTAAAGCGCATGAGCCAGCAGTTGCAGGGTATTGCTGATGTAATGCCGGATATTAAAACGCTGCAAGAGCGCGTTGCTTCCGTATGGGTGGAATTGAAGGACATAGCCTCAGAACTGAGCATTGAAGAAGAAAAGGTTACACTGAACCCCGAGGTAATGGCTGAATTACAGCAGCGGGTGGATATTGGCTATAAGCTTATGAAAAAGCATGCCGTAAACACAACGGCTGAATTGTTAGCCCTGCAGGCCACCCTGGAAGAAGAATTGAAAGCTACTACCGATGTAAATGCGGCCATTGAAAAACTGGCAAAAGAGGAAGAGAAATTATATAAGGAACTTTTGGCCGAAGGCGAAAAGCTATCTGCAAAGCGTAAAAAAGCTGTTCCGGGATTCAATGCCAAAATGAATGAATTGCTGGTATTGGTAGGTATGCCGAATGCACGATTTGAGGCGCGTTTAGATACGGTGGCGCCAACTTTGCATGGCACTGACAATGTGCAGTTTTTGCTGGATGCCAATAAAAGCGGCAACGCACAGCCTATGGAAAAAGCGGCATCGGGTGGTGAAATGAGCCGTATCATGCTGTGTATAAAATCGCTTACCGCAAAGGCATTGCACATGCCTACCCTTATTTTTGATGAGGTGGATACTGGTATATCCGGTGAGGCGGCCAGGCAGGTTGGGTTGTTGCTCCGGGAGCTATCGGCTTATCATCAGGTAATATGTATTACCCACCAGCCGCAGGTTGCGGCGCGTGGGTCCAGGCATTTTTACGTTTACAAACAAGCCGACCCTACGGGCAGGCTGGTAACCAATATTAAAACGCTGGAACAAAGCGACCGTGTACTGGCAATTGCCCGCATGATAGGTGGCGAACAACCGAGCGAAGCAGCTATTAATAACGCCAGGGAACTGGTGGAGATTTAAAAATCAGAAAAATTTTATTTGAACGCAATACTATTTTTAAAGAACACTAAATAAATAAAAATGAAAGCTACACTGCAAACTAATTTGGGCGATATCGTAATTGATCTTTTCGATACGCAGACGCCTGCCACGACGGCTAATTTCGTTAAACTCGCAAAGGAAGGTTTCTACAACGGGATAAAATTCCATAGGGTTATCAAGAACTTTATGATACAGGGCGGCGACCCATTGACAAAGGATGATACCAAGACGCACATGTGGGGTACTGGTGGCCCGGGCTATAAGTTTGCCGATGAAATTACCGCAGGTAACAGCAATGCACTGGGTACTATTTCAATGGCCAATGCCGGCCCTAATACCAATGGCAGCCAGTTCTTCATTAACCTTGCTGACAATCATTTCCTGAATTCAAAGCATACTGTATTTGGCCAGGTAGTTGCAGGTTTAGATGTAGCCCATGCTATTGAAAAAGCACCAACCGGCCCCGGCGACCGACCAGTTGACCACGTAGTGATCAATAACGTTGTTGTAGAAGAATAATTACTGCAGAACCATCAAGTACAGAGTTGACAACTTTTTCAGAAGTTGTCAACTCTTTTTTTATAGTGTCATCAATCGGCTCAGCACATAGCATTGACAGCTTTTTAGAAAGTTGTCAATGCGAAATAATGCGATATTCAAGAAAAATCATGACTTTCATAAAAATCAAAAAAATCATGGTTCAGACAATCAGCTTTGACAACTTCTGAGAAAGTTGTCAAAACGAAATAATGCCTTATTCAGAAAAATCATGACTATCATGAAAATCAAAAAAATCATGGTTCAGACAATCAGCATTGACAACTTTTTAGAAAGTTGTCAATGCGTTTCTCTGGTAGATGTCCCACCCATCGCGGACTTACTACTTACTACTTACGACTTATGACTTATGACTTACGACTTACCAGTAATGTCTACTTCCCAAACTTATTCTTCAGCAAACTCAGTGCGTCATTCATGCTGAGCGGTGCTGGTGCTTCTTTCTCTTTAGGCTTATTGAATTGTTTAGGCACCGGCGGTGCTGCCTGTTTGTTCTTGGCCGCTGCTGGTGGCTCTTGGGTCTGCTTTATGGAAAGTGCAATGCGCTTGCGCGGTATTTCCACCTCTGTTACTTTAACGGTTACTTTCTGGTTCAGTTTCAGCATTTCATTAGGGTCGGTAATGTACTTGTGTGCTATCTCTGAAACGTGCACCAGGCCATCTTGCTTTACCCCAATATCAATGAAGGCACCAAAGCGGGTAAGGTTGGTTACACAACCTGGCACTATCATGCCTACATGCACATCTTCAATGCTGTAAATGCTCGCAAATTCAAATTGCTGCACCTCACTCCGCGGGTCAAGACCCGGCTTTTTTAGCTCATTAATAATGTCGCGCAGGGTGTGTTCGCCGGTCTCCTTGGTAATGTATTTTTTGGGCTCCAGTTGTTTTACCAGTTCATCATTACCAATCAGGTTTTTCAGGTCAACGCCAATGTCTTTTGCCATGTTGGCAATTACCGAATATGCTTCAGGGTGCACTGCGCTGGCATCTAGCGGGTCATCACCATCTTTAATGCGCAGGAAGCCGGCGCATTGTTCAAATGCTTTATTGCCCAGGCGGGGCACTTTCATTAATTGCTTACGGCTGGTAAAGCGGCCTATTTCGTTGCGATAGGTAATTATGTTCTCTGCTATGGAAGGGCCTATGCCGCTCACATAACTCAGCAGGTGTTTGCTGGCGGTGTTCAGGTTAACCCCAACTGTATTTACACAGCTTATAACGGTTTGGTCCAGCTTTTCTTTCAGGCGCACCTGGTTCACGTCATGCTGGTATTGGCCCACGCCAATACTCTTGGGGTCTATCTTCACCAGTTCGGCCAGCGGGTCCATCAGTCTGCGGCCTATGCTCACCGCACCACGTATGGTAATGTCTTCATTCGGGAATTCCTCCCTTGCAATTTCCGATGCTGAATAGATGGATGCACCATCTTCATTAACCAGAAATACAGGTAAACCAAGGTTCAGTTTTTTTACCACCAGTTCGGTTTCCCTGCCCGCAGTGCCATCGCCTATGGCAATTGATTGTATATTATATTCATGCACCAGTGAACGGATCTTATGTTCGGTTTCCGGTATTCTTTTAGGCTCGTGTATATAAACAAGATCCGTTTTTAATAAAGAACCCTGCTCATCTAAACAAACAATTTTACATCCTGTTCTGTAGCCGGGGTCAAGAGCCAGAATGCGCTTGCTGCCCAGTGGAGAGCTTAGCAACAACTGGCGCAGGTTTTCTGAGAATACGTTTATCGCTTCTTCATCAGCTTTTTGTTTCAGCGCCATGCGGAACTCACTTTCCAGCCCCGGCAGCAACAATCTGCGCCACGAATCTTTAATGGCTTTTTTAACATGGTCAGCCGCTTCATTACTGGCCTTTATAAAAACCTTTTCGGCCAGTGCCAGTGCATCTTCTTCAACCGGCGAAATGGCCATACGCAAATGCCCTTCCATAAAGCCGCGCATAATAGCCAGCAGCCTGTGCGAGGGTATTTTAGAAATTGGTTCACTAAACTCAAAGTAGTCTTTATACTTTGCGGCCTCCTGTTCTTTATCTGCCAGTACTTTGCTTTGTACGGTTGCTGTTTGCTCAAATAAGCGCCGCATGCCGGTGCGTAATTCTGCATGCTCATTTACCGTTTCGGCTATAATGTCGCGTGCGCCCTGTAGTGCCTCGTCAATAGTTTTCACCTGCTCATTCAGGTGAGCCGCTGCGGCTTTTTGAAGGTCGGTATTTTGTTGGTCCAGCAACAGTAAAGCCAAAGGCTCCAGTCCGTTTTCACGGGCTGTCTGTGCCTTGGTCTTGCGCTTGGGTTTGTACGGCAGGTAGAGATCTTCAAGCTCAGCAACAGTGGTAGCTGCATTTATTTTTTTCTGAAGGGCTTCAGTCATTTTACCCTGCTCTGTTATTGTCTTTTCAATAAAAGCTTTCCGCTCTGCAAATTCCTTCTGCGAAGTAGCTTCATCTTGTATATTTTGTATCTGCACTTCATCAAGCGCACCTGTTTTATCCTTACGGTAACGGGCAATAAACGGTATAGTACCACCTTCAGCAAGCAATTGCAAAACTGCGGTAACATCTTGTGGCCTTAAATTCAGTTTGGCGGCAACGCCCTGTACATATTCTGTCATTTCTATCTATTAACGGGATGCGAAAGTAGGGTGGTAAGCGCATTCAAAAAAGAGATTTTTTAGGGAATATTTTTGTATAACTTCGGGAAAGCAGTACGCAGGCAGATCTTACTTTGCGTTTTGCCATTGCTAGCCATAGCTTTAGTTGTGTATGCCGTCAGTGAAATCACAGCAAAGACAAAATCCATGCATAAAACCCAATAACTATGTTTGATTCGGATTTTCATTTTGATACAGCGAAAAAGTGCTTTTTGTCGGGATATGAACCTGCAAAAGATGTGGAAGCAGGTATTGAAAAATTGCATGGGCAAGGCTATTCCCAATTGCAATGCGTAAGGGTATTGGTTAATGTACTGAATGTATCGCTGCCCGATGCCGATGAGCAAGTTTTGTTTTCAAAAGTGTGGGAAGGGGAAAAAGAGCACACTATAGCATTGCGCCATGCATTTGGGTGTGCGCTCGATAAGTACAGCGGGGAGTAACAAAGCCAGTAATGATGTACCTTCCAGAACGGGTAAGGTATTTAAAATTACCTTCATATTGACTACCCGCATAAGTACGTTGCATGTAAATCTATGTTCTGTGGGCGCAGTTCAAATTTCGCATTATTTTTATTTTAAATAACACCTGTGCGACTGCGCAGACATTGACCGCCCTCTACATTTATGGAGAGGGTTGGGGTGAGGATTTTATTCAGGTAGTACTAAGATTTGAAATGAATCCATTCTGTTTTGTTCTGTGGGCGCAGTTCAAACTTTCGCATTATTTTTATTTTAAATAACACCTGCGCGGCTGCGCAGACATTGACCTCCCTCTACATTTATGGAGAGGGTTGGGGTGAGGATTTTATTCAGGTAGTGCGAAGATTTAAAATGCATCCATTCTGTGTCGTTCTTCGCCTTGTTACGCTTTAGGTACGTACCTTTGCCCACCAAAATAACATCATCATCATGGACTACAGGCAAATCCCCAAGGGTAAGGTGCTGGAATGGATAAAGGAAAAGTATGAGGGTAAGGAAGTGACCGATTCCCGCTCACCAGCAGGTAACTGGCTGGGTATTACGCTCGATCGCATTGCCAAAGGTGAAGCCGTACTCAACATATTGGTAAGGCATGAAATGACCAATCCCTACGGCAACATACATGGTGGCATGATGAGTATGGTTATTGATGAAGCCATAGGCTGGGCGGTTGTAAGTATTGATGCTGACCAGCACTACACATCACTTACCCTGAATGTTGATTTCTTGTATGCGATACAGGAGGGCCAGCGGCTGAGGGCAGAATCGAAAGTGCTGCGCATAGGCAAGAAGATAATTAACGTGGAGTGCCACGTTTACGACCTCAATGGCAAAATACTGGCGCGCGGCAACAGCAACCTGATTGCCACCGGCATGGAATTCGTTTAAATACTATATTGCATAAAAAATACCCGAACGCAATGGCTACCACCATCACTACCGATACGCTACACAAAGCGCTTAAACACTTTTTTGGTTATGATAATTTCAGGCTGAACCAACTGCCTGTTATTGAAACTATTCTGGCGGGTAACGACGTTATGGGCATCATGCCCACCGGTGGGGGTAAAAGTATCTGCTACCAGCTCCCTGCCATGCTTTTGCCGGGAATTACAATAGTGGTATCGCCGCTCATTGCCCTGATGAAAGATCAGGTAGACAGCTTAATTGCCAATGGTATACATGCTGCTTTTCTAAACTCGTCGCAGTCGGCTGAAACGCAGCGTAATGTAATTACACAGGCCCGCAATGGGGAGATAAAATTGCTCTATATCGCCCCGGAGCGCATACCTTCTAACAGCAGTTCATTCATTGAATTTTTGCGCGAATTAAACCCCTCTATTTTCGCGGTTGATGAAGCGCATTGCATATCATCGTGGGGGCACGATTTCAGGCCGGAATACCTGAAGCTGGCAATACTTAAACAAAACTTTCCCAATACACCTGTAATAGCCCTAACGGCAAGTGCCGATAAGCTGACGCAGGACGATATTGTTAAGAAACTCGATGTGCCGAAAGCCAAGGTGTTCATCTCGAGTTTTAACAGGCCGAACATCAGTTATTACATAAGGCCCAAACAAAATGCGATAGGCAAGATAGCAGAATACATTTTAAAACATAAAGACCAATGCGGCATTATCTATGCCCTTTCCCGCGCTTCAACCGAAGAAATTGCAGGCAAGTTGCATGCACTGGGTATAAAGGCAGCCTACTACCATGCCGGTCTTGATGCCGCTGAGCGCAGCCGCGTGCAGGAAGGTTTTCAGAAAGATGCTTACCAGGTTATAGTAGCTACAATTGCTTTTGGTATGGGCATTGATAAATCGAATGTGCGCTTTGTGATACACCACGACGTGCCTAAGAATATTGAAGGCTACTACCAGGAAACCGGTAGGGCAGGGCGTGATGGCTTAAAGAGCGATGCTATACTTTATTATTCGCGTGGCGATATTATGAAACTGAAAAGTTTCGCGGTTGTTGAGGGGAATCCCGCACAGACGGCTATTTCCATGAACAAACTCAAGCAGATGGAGCAGTTCTGCGAAAGTGATACCTGTCGCAGGCAATACCTGATGCAGTATTTTGGCGAGCCGTTCCCTGCCTATTGCGGGTCTTGCGACTACTGCATGAGCTCGTTAGAAGAACGCGATGCAACCGTTGATGCACAGAAGGTACTGTCTGCAATTGTGCGCACCGGCGAGCGCTATGGTACGGGTTACATTATTGATATATTGCGTGGTTCGGCAAGTGAAAAAATACAGCCTGCACATAAAGAATTAAAGACTTACGGAATTGGTAAAGATGTGAAGCGCGATGAGTGGGAGCTGCTGGTAAAGCAGATGCTGAATAATGGTTACTTGGAACGGACGGAAGACCAGTATTCCACCTTGCAACTGAACCATAAGAGTCATGAGATACTGAAGGGCCATACTCAATTCATGCTGGTGATGCATAATGGCGTTAAGGCGCAGGTAATGGAAGACGAGGAAGAACTGGCGTATGACGAACAACTGATGAAAGACCTGCGTGGTGTACGCTATGAACTGGCCGACCGGGAGCATGTACCAGCCTACAATATATTGCCCGATAACAGCCTTGTTGAAATGGCTACCTACCTGCCACAGACGTTCGATGAACTGAAGCAGATATCTGGTTTTGGAGACTACAAGGTGAGTAAGTATGGCGCTTTCTTTATAAAGATATTGCAGCAATACGCTAAGGAAAATAACGTTACATCGAAGGTGCATTTAAAAGTGCCTAAGGCGCGCGCTTCAAAAAAATCAGCAGAGCCGAAACCCGCATCAGCAGGTAATACGCAGCTGGCATCGCTATCCCTTTTCCGCGAGGGTATGACCATGCAGGAAATAGCTGACTACCGCCGCCTTTCTCTCGCAACTATCGAAAACCACCTGAGCTTGTTCGTAACAGACGGCACCATTGAAATAACCCAGTTGGTGCAGCAAGGCCGCATTGATAAAATAATGGCAGCCATTAAGCAAAGCGGACAGATGGTTGCCCTGAAGCCCGTGAAGGAAATACTGGGTGATGATTATAGCTACAGCGAAATAAGGCTTGTATTTGAATATTACAGAAAGGGCGGGAAATAGTTCTATCGCATCCGGATAATTTCAATCTCAGAAGTCATAAAACCATACAATTTATCTTTGCACCGGGACGTATTCGCTTCGGGGAAACTCCCCTCTTCATTTTCGAAGAGGGGACGGTTTTTTCGCTTGCGAAAAAAACAGGGGTGATTGGTTCTCAGCAGGTCACTTAGATGTGCCACACCTCCGAGGTATGGCGCATCTGTACAAAAACGCCATTAATGTCTGAACTATGATTCGTTTGATTAGATGATAGGCCATGATTTTTTGGGACAAGTCAGGGTTTGGTCGAAGTATTTACTTCGTCCTAACATTCAGGAAGTATTTACTTCCGAAAAAATCATTGACATCTGAACCATGATTTTTTTGATGGAATGATGGGCTATGAATTGAATGACACACTCTTGCTTGTCATGCTGACGCAGGAAGCATCTACTTTCGAAAAAAACATTAACGTCTGAACTATGATTCATTTGATAGAATGATGGGCTATGATTTTTTGGGACAAGTCAGGTTCTGGTCGAAGTATTTACTTCGTCCTAACATTCAGGAAGTATTTACTTCCGAGAAAGCCATTGACATCGGAACCATGATTTTATTGATGGAATAATGGGCGATGATTGTTTCAAAAGTTACCAATTGAATCATAGTTCACACAATTTACCGCTCTGTATCTATTTTCGCCACTAGCTGATTATCACGTATTGCGGGCTATGCTGCTTCCCTATGCAGACTTACTACCTTTTCCCACATCAAAAATATCTTCATTAAATCGCACACAATACTTGAAAATTCCATTTTAAAACCATATTTTACCTCGCCCTTAAAAAAGTGTAATATTATTATGGTAATAGGAGTATTGAAAGAGCAGGCCCCTGAAACACGCGTATCGCTTGTGCCGGAAGTTGTTGCCGCTCTTGTAAAAATGAGTGTTACGGTATGGATCGAATCAGGTGCTGGTGTTACCGCATTTTTTAGCGACCAATCTTACATTGACGCAGGTGCTGCAATTAAATCGGGCGCTGAAATTCGCTCGGCGGCCGATATGGTGTTAACCATACAGGCTACTAATGTTGGCGAGGTAAAACCGGGCGCAGTGGTAATGGGTGTTTTTCAACCCCTCTTCAATCCTGCCACTATCCGTTCGTGGTCGGCAAAAGGCTACAGCATCTTCAGCTTAGATACCATACCGCGTACCACACGTGCCCAGTCAATGGACGTGCTCAGTTCGCAGGCCAATATTGCGGGTTATAAAGCAGTATTGTTGGCTGCATTCCAATATTCGCGTTACTTCCCTATGTTCATGACCGCCGCAGGCAGCATACCGCCCGCCAAGGTGTTGATATTGGGCGCAGGTGTTGCGGGTTTGCAGGCCATTGCCACGTCGCGCAGGCTGGGAGCGGTTGTTGAGGTATTTGATACCCGACCTGCCGTTAAGGAAGAAGTTATGAGCCTTGGCGCGAAATTCGTAGAGGTGGAAGGTGCTGCCGACGCATCAAAAGCGGGCGGTTATGCAGTGCAGCAGAGCGATGAATTCCAGAAAAAGCAAAGAGATAAAATACACGAACACGCTAAAAAGTCAGATATCATTATTACTACTGCCCAGATTCCCGGTATGAAGGCACCGATACTGATCACTAAGGCGATGATCGAAGATATGCGTGATGGTTCGGTTATCATTGACCTGGCTTCTGTAACGGGCGGCAATACCGACCTTACAGAGAATGATAAAACCATCATGCACAACGGAGTTACTATTATTGGTAATTCAGCACTTGCGGCCACAGCGTCGAGCGATGCCAGCAAGCTGTATAGTAAAAATGTGCTCAATTTTGCCAAACTGATCATTAACAAAGAAGGTGGTTTAAACCTGAATTTTGAAGATGATATTGTTAAAGGCACCTGCATTGCACATGGTGGCAATGTGGTTAATGAGCGCGTTGCAGCATTGGTAAACGCAGCACAACCGGCATAACCACCCATCCCAAACGTTATTAACTAAATTTATTTATAACATTTCAACTATACTACGGCTATGCATCATCAAATTACCAAGATGTTATACATGTTTTTTGCCAATTACCACCTTATTACAGTGGTAATTCTTTCCATATTTCTGGGTATAGAAGTTATTTCCAGGGTGCCATCAGTTTTGCACACGCCATTAATGAGTGGTGCAAATGCTATTCATGGTGTCGTAATTATTGGTGCCATTATTGTTATGGGTGAAGCCCCTACTGACGATTATCTAGCACTCACGCTAGGTTTTCTGGCTGTTATTTTAGGCACACTTAATGTGGTGGGTGGCTTTGTAGTTACCGACCGTATGCTGGAAATGTTCAGCAAGAAGAAAAAGAAGTAGACTCAGCTAAAATCGGAAATCGGATAAATCAAACACGTTGTTTAGATTTTGTTCTTTGGATCATTTTATTTTTTGAAAATTTAATTTTATATCTTTTTATATGACGCATATAATTCTTTTGTTAAGTTACCTTTTCGGGTCCATTACGTTTATTATGGGTCTTAAAATGCTTTCTCACCCCGATACGGCGCGGAAAGGAAACCTATTTGCGGCCGCAGGTATGATAGTAGCCATATTCGCTACCATATTTTTGTACACGCACAAGAATGCGAGGACCGGAGAAATGGAACACCTCCATAATTACCTTTGGATATTTGCTGCCCTGGTTATAGGTACTGTGGTAGGCACCATGGCTGCCAAAAAAGTACAAATGACGGCTATGCCAGAAATGGTAAGTATTTTTAATGGCATGGGTGGTGCCTGTGCTATGCTCATTTCCATAGTTGAATACCATCATAATCAGCATCCCGGTATGGGAATTTTACTGGTTATTGTATTGGGTATGATAATAGGTACGGTGTCTTTTGCCGGTAGCGTGGTAGCATGGGGTAAACTCAGTGGCAAGGTTAAAGATAAAACCATACCAGGCGGGCAAATCATCAACTTCCTTATATTCGGTGGCATTATTGTCGCCTCTTGTATGGTAGTGGCTACTGCTGGTGCTAATGGTGCTAATGCTTCGGGCTTGTTTTATGCTATTATTGCCATGGCGGCACTTTATGGCGTATTGTTTGTAATGCCTATTGGTGGTGCCGATATGCCGGTTGTTATCTCCTTACTTAATTCGTTTACGGGTGTTGCGGCTGCGTTTGGTGGTTTCTTGTACAGCAACCCGGTTATGCTTACTGGCGGTATATTGGTAGGTTCGGCAGGTACAATACTTACCATATTGATGTGTAAAGCCATGAACCGTTCGCTCAAAAATGTATTGATAGGCTCTTTTGGTGCGCCAAAAACCGGCGGACCAGCAGGTGCATCGAAAGACCAGGGCAACTTCAAAGAAATTTCGCTGAACGATACAGCGGTATTAATGGCGTATGCACAAAAAGTGATGATCATTCCGGGTTATGGTTTGGCGGTTGCACAAGCGCAGCATACCTGCCACGAGTTGGAAAAGGTACTGAACGAAAAAGGTGTGGAAGTGCTGTATGGTATACACCCGGTTGCGGGTCGTATGCCCGGCCACATGAACGTATTACTGGCGGAAGCTGACGTGCCTTACGAAAAATTGTTGGAAATGGAAGACGCTAACGACCAGATGGGTAGCACTAATGTAGTGCTGATATTAGGTGCGAACGACGTTGTTAACCCTGCTGCAAAGGAAGACCCTTCCAGCCCTATATACGGAATGCCAATACTGGAAGTAGAAAAGGCCGACCACGTAATAGTGAACAAACGCAGTATGAAACCGGGTTATGCGGGTATTGAAAATGAACTGTTCTTCAGGCCTAAAACCTCTATGCTTTTCGGCGATGCCAAAAAAGTATTGCAGGAATTGGTGAGTGAGTTGAAAAATGTGTAGTGGTTTTGTCGCTTTTATAGCACTTTACAACAGCAAATAGTATAATGCGAAATTAATTGAGCGTTAAAAATGGAGGTCTGAAAAATAAAATGTTACCGTTTTAGGTGATTTTTTCGGTCTTTGTTGTTAAAAAATTAAAAACTTTAGCTAAATTTATGCCATGCTAACTAATAAAAGCAGAATTATTATTGCAGCTATGGGAACAATTTTATGTTTCCTCTCCGCTGTTTACGTATCCTGCACCAAAATAGGTCCGAGCCCATCATGCAATGGTGTCGTTTGCAAAAACGGCGGTTATTGCAACCATGGTAGTTGTGTTTGCCCTGTGGGTTATGAGGGTACTGATTGTGGTACCGCATCGGTTGCCAAGTTCATTGGCGCATGGGATGTGAAGCAAACCACCATCGGCAGCGACTCACCTAGCGTTAAAGGTCAGGTTTCAAACTACACTACCTTCTTTAAAAACACGGCTACGCCTACTACTTTCTTTATCGATAACTTCCTGGGCAACCCTAATTACAATCAGCTGGTATGTATTATTGATAGTGTGAACACCAACAACTTTGTAATTGATACGATCAGGGATCAGAATATGATCTTCGGTACCGTTTACATAAGGCCTAACAGCAATGGTTCATTCATAACAGCGACACGCCGCGTTTCCGCAAATGTTGTTTTGAGGCATTTAACAGCAACCCACAATTGGCAAATTGATACTTTTGCAATGGATATGAAGCCACATAATTTTTAATAGTGTCCCATAACAATATTTTAAAAGCAACCTGAACGGTTGCTTTTTTATTTAAAGACAAATCCGCTAACTGGACTGCCTTAACTGGTAAACAATTAAATGAAACCGTGTACAGGTGCGTATATATACCAAATGCATCTCAAATTCCGTCATTATACGGTATAACGCAAAGTACGCAGAGGGTTAGCGAAGCCACTCACCTCAATGCAGCCTTTTGACAGTTAGTTGGTATAATATTGATTATACTTTAGAATCTGGCACTAAAATCATGTCATTGCGCTGGTAAGTGCAAAAGGTTTGTAGCTGGTAACCAATTAAATAAACCGTGTGCCGATAGGTACACAACAATCGTGAACGTGACGGTTTATTATTTATAATGGGTATAACAATTGAAACCTTGCAGGATTATTACGAATAATGCCGGCTAACACTATAGGTATTTTGATTTTTTTTGACAATGCAGTAGAAAAATTAAGCCAAAAGATTAAATTTGCGGTATTATAAAGTTTATATGGCACACGAAACACATAATGACACCAATACCGAAAGGGCAAAATCACAGGTTTCTTTCAAATCTTCGTTTTGGCTCATCGTAATATTAGTAGGCTTATTCATTGCAGCGCTCAATTTCATAACGGTTATGGGGCACAGTGAAGAAGAAGGTAAGGAAGGCA
This sequence comes from Chitinophagales bacterium, assembly GCA_038228575.1. Lineage (GTDB taxonomy): Bacteria > Bacteroidota > Bacteroidia > Chitinophagales > Chitinophagaceae > Flavipsychrobacter. The sequence goes on from JBBRPD010000031.1 coordinate 55,786, forward strand.
AGGCCGGAACTGAAGAAGTACATGGCACTAAGCACGAGGAAGGCGAGCATGCAGAAGCCAAAGAAGAAGCTAAGCCTGAAGCTGAACATAAAGAAGCGGCCAAGGAAGAAGCTAAACCAGCTACAGAAAACAAGCCTGCCGCTGAGCATAAATAATTTTTAAGCTCACTCATGCACCAAAATGATGTAATTGTAATAACAGGTGCTGCCGGCTTTATTGGCAGCTACTTAACCGGTTATTTAAATAGTATGGGATTCAATCAGCTGGTGCTCGTTGATGATTTTACTATTGAAAGAAAAGCACCTAACCTTGCCGGTAAGCATTATTTGCAGCAGGTAGACCGTAATATTTTCTTTACCTGGCTGGCAGCCAATAAGGGGGTGGTAAAAAGCATTTTCCATCTGGGTGCCCGCACCGATACTACCGAAATGGACTACGAAGTCCATAAAAAGTGGAATCTTGATTACAGCAAACAAGTTTGGGCGTATTGCGTTGCAGCAAATATCCCGTTGGTGTATGCATCATCTGCCGCCACCTATGGTAATGGCGAATTGGGCTATAAAGATGCCCATGATATTGTAAGCCAGTTGCAGCCACTTAATCCATACGGCATCTCTAAAAACGAATTTGATAGCTGGGCATTGCAGCAAACTACAATGCCTCCCTTCTGGGCTGGCTTAAAGTTTTTCAATGTTTACGGTCCCAATGAATACCATAAGGGCAGGATGGCATCGGTAATTATGCATGCCTATAACCAGATACAACAAAATGGCGGGGTAAAGCTATTCAGGTCTCACAATCCCGATTACAGGGATGGTGAGCAAATACGCGATTTCATTTACGTTAAAGATGTTGCTGCTATATGTGTATGGTTAATGCAGAACAAGCCCGCAAATGGCCTGTATAATACCGGCACGGGCAAGGCGCGAACCTTCAAAGCTCTGGTACGCGCTATTTTCGCTACCCTCAATTTGCCAGAAAATATAAGCTTCATCGATACCCCCCTTGATATAAGGGACAAATACCAATATTTTACCGAAGCAGACATGCACAAACTGCTGGAAGCTGGTTATCCTTCGCCCTTCTATTCGCTGGAAGCTGGGGTGCAAGACTATGTTAGCGGGTATTTGACGGAGGGAAAGTATTATTAGTTAGGGCAGTAAAACACAGCCTGTAAAATATGGTCTACATAAAAAATAAATGCTTCCAGCCACAAGGCGGGAAGCATTTTATACTTTAAAGACACATCCATTATTCTTTTACGAGCCTTTTTACCAACCTATTCTTACCCGCCGCAATTTCTACGAAATAGACACCTGGAGCTATATCGCCGAGGGCTAATTTTGTCTGCCATTTGCCGGGCATTACGTTTTCAGTTATCACGGTCCGGCCCCAGGCGTCGGTAACCTTTATGGCGAATGACTCCGTGAGGGACTGATGGAAATCGATGGTTACCTCGTTGCTGGCGGGGTTGGGATAGAGGTTGAATTCCAGGAATGGATTTTGATTTGCCTGTTGCACAAAAAGATATGCGCCGTAGGTAATGCCGGTATTGCTGTAAACGGTATCGCTGGTAACGCAGGGCAGGTTGCTGGTCATCATGCAGTACAGCGTATCGTTGGTGCTGTACATGGCTACCGAATAGGTTCTGTTTGTGGCACCCGTTATGGGTGTGCCGTCATGGTGGTACCACTGGTAAACCGGTGCCGACCCTTCAAAGCTCACTTCCGCCACCCAGGTTATGATCTCGCCGAGGTAAGATACGGTATCGCTGTGCGTGGTGTGGATGGTAATTACCGGGGTTACGGTGGGCAATACCACCATGGTATGGCTGCTCACAGCGGTATCAGTCAGGGTGCAAACGGTAGGGTCGTTGCTGGTAAGGGTGCAGCTCACCACATTTGCGTTGGCAACTGCCGCAACGAAGGGGTTGCCGCTACCGGCCACAGCACCCGCAACGCGCCATACATAAGCAGGTGCAGAGCCGCCCAGCACAGGGATAGCCGTAAACGTTACCGGCTGACCGGAACAGACGATAGCAGGTGAATAAGTAAAAGTAACCGACGGTTGGTAAGAGCCGGGAAACACCCGCACCCTTGATGCCGGCGAAGTAACCACAGCCGGCACCGCACAATTTTCAGTACTGGTAACGGTGCAGGTAATACCATTTATACTTTAAATTTCGGCATGATTTTTGCAGTAGTTATGTATGGCAAAATTGCAAATCATAGAGATTCAGGAATCCGTAGAAGTGCTTAAGCGTCTGCTAAAGAAATCATCATCCGCTGTAGCTCCCAGGG
>JBBRPD010000032.1:0-54500 GCA_038228575.1 Chitinophagales bacterium
ATGGCGCATATAAAAACAGATACAACAACACTGTTTAAGTAATTTATATATTTCTTTTGATTCATTACCCTTGTGTTTTTTATTATATACGCTAACAAAATTGTTTCTAGATTATTCAGTTCACCTTCTACGTTACCCCTGGCGGGTACGGGCTGCCAGTTTCCGACTGGCGAAATAGCAGTTGCAGGTGGCAGAAGTAATGCTGATTATTTGTGTTTGGTTGGTCATCATAAGGATGTTTTATTGGTTTGATAATGGAATTGGTAAGCATTTTTTTTAGTGGGCTTATTCTTGCACAGTTGTTACGCTAATTGGGAGGTTAGCTACCATCGTGACCAAATAAAGCAATTGTTATTTGGTGTTTTTGTTTAAAATAACTTTGCGTTCAATCCAATGTCCGTCACTTGCGACTATTGTACAGAATCCGTCAAATACCCCTCTGCGCCAAACATAAGAAACAAGTTCCTCCATCTCCAGAGATCTCTTTGCCAATAAAAAAGTATCTCTTTGTACTTCCTCAAATTCAGCAGCATCAAATTTATATATTTGAATTTAATACGATTTAAATTTCTTTACTTTGTCGTAAGAATATACATTATTGATGAACATATCAATGCTGTCCATTTGTAACGGATCTTTTTCATCAAAATTATCAACGGCGTATAATTCCCCACAAGGTCTTAATGTATCTTCACAATAAGTAACCGCAGGTATTTTATAAAACCGAAGAGGCCCATGTTTATCGCAACTAACTGCAAACACCAGCAAAATAAAAACTATATTTCTTTTAATATTCGCCATATATTTTCATTACAAATGTAAATATAGTTCTAAAGGGACAATAACCACGTTGGTGCTGTAAAATCCATAATTATCTCAATTCTTTTGCTTTTAATTTCGTTTTTTATTTAAATATAATTAAATAATAATTAATATTATTTATTGTTTTTAATGACTGCGACTTGATGCTTGATCCATTTTCCTTCCTTTGTTACTTGTCTACGGAAGCCATCGAATATACCTGACCTCCATTCATATGCAAATAATTCTTTCATTTCCGTTGACCTCTTTGCTAATAGAAAAGTATCCTGTTGCATTTCTTCATATTCGTCAGAGTCATATTTGTATATGCTAATTGAATAGCAATTGAACTTCTTGGCATTTACTCTGGAGTACATTCTATTTACAAAAATATCTACACTATCTATTTGTAAAGTATTTTCTGGGTTGAAATTTTCAACAGCATATAATTCCCAGCACCCCCTTGATGTATCTTCACAATAAGTAACCGCGGGTATTTTATAAAACCGAAGAGGCCCATGTTTATCGCAACTGACTGCAAACACCAGCAAAATAAAAACTATATTTCTTTTAATATTCGCCATATATTTTCATTGCAAATGTAAATATAGTTCTAAAGGGACAATAACCACGTTGGTGCTGTAAAATCCATAATTCCCCCGCTTGGCACAGTCTCCTGACTACGTCACAGCGGCTACCGGTCTCCCTACTGGCAAAACTATACTGCATGCAAATACTACACCTCATCACTCTATAAACACATTACGCTTATTTACGTCAGGAAATTGCTGGCAGAAATAGGGTAGTTAGGAGAATAAGCTATTGTTCGGCTAAGATCCTATTCGGTTACCAATTGCCCTTGTTGTTCGGATTATGATACCCTCTGATAATCATATTATGGTAGTTTTTTCTCGAAAAACGTTTATTAAAAAAAGGTCCATTTTTATTGATGTAAAATGCAGGTTTCAAATTTATTCTTGTGCCTGGCATAATAATCACAAAATCCTGTGAATAGTATTTTTTACCGTTAACCCTATAAGAATATATGCCACATTCTCTGTAACTGCTGTCCCGATAAACGGGTGCTTTTTTCGTAGTAATGTCTGTTATTCTAAATGATTTACCATTTCTGAATTGAATAAGAAAATCGAGCGATAGGGGCAATAAGGTGTCACACATACAAAAAAATGAACCGATACTATCCTCCGATACCGCTAATTGATTTAAATCATCGAGTTTATTACTTTGAACAACACCATTAATGGAATCCCAAGGAGATCTGATGTTATTATTGTTTTTGACAGAATAAGTAACGGAATACACAATATTTTTCGCGTTATTATTGTCTATGGCTGATAAAGTAACGGCATCAATATCGTCTTCTGTGATACCAAATACCTGAAATTTGGGAGTAACAAAAACACTTGATTTGTCACACAACGAATCGTAAAAAGAGTTCTTATATTCTCTTTGAACAGAATAATAAGCTCTATTACAAGAGTAACAAAGAAAGAATGAAATAAATATGAAAAATTGTAGCAGCCGCATGTGATATGAATATCAGTTAGGTAAAATATATTTCGCTCGCTTTAAACAAGTAGTTAGTGTTCCTAAAAGTGCTGTAAATTATTTCAATACTGGCGGTACTACTAACAGTAAATACCAGCAAAACATGAGAAACACTTATTGTTTCATCTCCATAAATGATATACTTGCCGGGTCTTTTAGTTACATGAGAAAGTACCACTTGTATAGTAATAGGTTCTGCCATTACCGAAGTATATTTGTCGGTAGTGGAAAATTCCACCATCCCTCTATCAGGGGCACTATATTTACTAAATAAGTAATTAAATTTAACCTGCGACCTGTATTTGCAGCTTAATAAATAAGTATCCTCAGCTGCAAATACTCTATTGCAGAAAAACATCATGACAATAAGTAATATTGTTCTCATATACTAAAGGTATTCAAATATAGCTCTTATTAGCCACTGCTACCCCTTGTATTCGCCGGAGGGAATCCGGCCCCCGTGCCTGCCGAAGGTAAAATCTTAGACGAACGATGCAGTGGGTTTATTGCGAAATACTCTCATCACCCCATTGCGCCTATTAAATCTACAAGTCTGTAACAAACTCATTTGTTGACAAAAAAAGTGTAAACAATTTCAGTGTATTTCTGCACCTCACTAAATATTAAAAAGGTAGACTAAATACACAATAAAAAATATCAATGACAATGTATATAAGTACATATAAATCTTCATTTTTCTGTGAATGAATACCAAAATTAGAAGAAGAAATATCCATGGTATTGTAAATAGTTTAATCGCAATCAATGCATCATCGTCTATTTGTTTAATTGTGACATCGTATTCATACTTATATGGTGAAGATACTACGACAAAGGCGCCTATAAGAAATATAGAAACAAAAACAATAAGTCTTACAAGCTTAAATATCATTTATTTTTTAGTATTTAGTCCTCGTGCTTTAGAATTGATTTTCCATAACACAATTCACTGCAGTCTCCTTACTACGTCAACGCGGCTTCCGGTCTCCCTACTGGCAAAACTATACAACGTGCAAAGACTACACCTCATCACTCTATAAACACATTACGCTTATTTGCGTCAGGAAATTGCTGGTAGAAATAGGGTATTTAGGAGAATAGGCCAAGCCGTGTTTTTCAATTTTTCAATTCAAATATAACTCTTATTGGCATTGTTACTCTGTATTCGCCGGACGGAATCCGGCCCCCGTGCCTGCCGAAGGTAAAATCTTCGCCGAACGGGGTAACGGCACAAATGGAACATAAACAGGCTCAAAGAAATGATATTCAACGAAATATAGCATATTAGTGACTTGGTAAAGTAGAATTAATTTCCTTGTAAAATTTAATTTTGTTAATTGTACCAATATTTCTATTTCCCAAAATTAGCGTTACCGTGTCTTCGCCTGAATAATTGAAACGTAAATTTGAATTATGAATTTCTAAATTTTCATCATCGTTAATAGTAATATGGCGTAAATAGTATTCTGAAAGGTGTTCTTTTGTAATACCAGTTAATTTGCAAACAATTACAAACTGTCGCCCAGGCTCTTTTTCTATCATCAAATCCCGATTGCTGGACATATAGAGCCATTTCTGCTCTATCCACGCTTCATAAATATATGCGTATTCATTTTTATTTATTCTGAATAAGTTGGTATCACATTTCATACTAAAACAGAATACATTTTTTTGAATCGACTCTATTGATGTCGAACTTGCTTGTAATCCTTGTGCTTTAAAATTTGGCTTTTTTGATTTATTAATGAGCTCTACTAACATTGCCACAAAAACAATTAGCAGTACAGTATATAATAGTAGTATTTTTTTCATCATGACTTAAAATTAGTTAAACTTAATTTAGTAACCTGCATTATTCATAAATGCGCTTTTGAATGTTTAATACGGTAAAAAAATGTAATCCGCCCGTTAAGACCCCAACCCTAAAGGGTGACATGTTCCGTCATCATTTTATTCATTGGTAATTAATGCATTACACAACATAGCATGTTACCCGGAATTTATCACGATTTTCATCGGGAGGGTTGGGGTGACCAAGCGGCAGCAATTTTGTGAATAATGCAACTACTAAATACCTCCGGCAAACAATGATTCGGAAACTATCATTAATTTAGTGCCCTATGCCTGTTAATACCCCTAAAAAAACAGCTCCAATAACCGAAGTGCCTGCCCCCGGGCCGGGCCGTAATGCTATGGCGGGTTTCCCGAAATGGGCACCGTGGGTGGTAGTTATTTTTACTGCGCTGCTGTATACTCATGGGCTTAGCAACGGCTTTACCAATTTCGATGATGATTTTTACATTATCAATAATCCGTTATTGCGCGATTTTAGCTGGCAGGGTATTACAACCATTTTTACGTCCTTCTATTCCGCTAACTACCATCCCTTAACTACAGTCACCAATTGGCTGGAATTCCATTTTTGGGGTCTTGAACCATTCCCTTACCATTTATTCAATGTATTGCTGCACCTGGCCAATACCTGGCTGGTATATAAAGTAGTGCAACAACTGAGCGGTAAAGACTTTACCGCCCTTTTTACCGCATTGCTGTTCGGCATACACCCCATGCATGTGGAATCGGTGGCCTGGGTGGCGGAGCGTAAAGATGTGTTGTATGCCTTTTTCTTTTTGTTGTCGCTTCATTATTACCTGCGCTATATTGCCGAAGGGTTCAAGCGACGGTTATACCTGGCTACGCTGGCTTGTTTTGTACTTTCCCTGCTGTCTAAGTCGGCAGCTGTAACCTTGCCTGTGCTGCTTATAGCGGTCGATGTGTATAAAGGCCGCCAGCTTAAAGCCTCAGCATGGCTGGAAAAAGTTCCCTTGTTTGCACTGTCGCTCACTTTTGGCATTGTTGCCTTATTGTCGCAAAGCTCGGGCGGGGCACTGCGCAATTTTGCCGAAACGCATTCGGTTGTAGAGCGGCTGTTCTTTTTAACGTACGGTTTATCGTCATACCTCGTTCGGCTGGTAGCGCCATTGCACCTTGCGGCCCTGCATAATTACCCGGTAACAGCGGGTGGGGCATTGCCGTGGGCCTACTATGCCTCATTGCCATTTTTGGGTGTATTGGTCTGGCTGGCAAGCCGCAGATCGGCTTACCGGAAAGATATATTATTCGGGAGTGCGTTCTTTCTGATAGCGATATCTGTAATGCTGCAAATTGTTGCAGTGGGTTCGGCACTTACCGCTGAGCGGTATACTTATATAGCTTATATAGGTCTATTTTATATTGCAGGTCAGCATCTGGCAGGTATATATAGTGGTAAGGCAGGGAAAACCCTGCTGGCGGTGGTTTTGGTGGTGAGTCTGGCATATACGGGTATGGCATGGGGCCGTATAGGCGTGTGGAAAGATGCCTACACCCTTTTTACCGATGCAATAGAGCAAAACCCGGAGCACTATTTCGCTTACTGGATGCGCGGTAACCAATATTATGCTGATGGCAGAAAGGACATGGCCATACAAGATTATAATATGGCCATACAGGCCAATGCTGTGTTTGAAGATCTGTATTACGATCGCGGTCATGCTTTTTTTGAAACCAATAACCCGGCGGCGGCAATAGCCGACTATAATAAGGCAATTGAATTAAAGCCAACCATGGCAGCCGCTTATAACGACAGGGGTTGGGCGATTTTTAAAACCGGGAATAAAGATGCGGGCCTTTCAGACATTAATAAAGCCATTGCCATAAACCCTGATTTGGCGGAAGCCTATAACAACCGCGGTTCGGTATATTACGAAACTGGCGATGTAAATGCTGCCCTGCCTGACTTTGATAAAGCCATAAGGCTGAAACCAGATTATGAGCTGCCCTACCTTAATCGCGCCGCCATAAAGGCCAATACCAAAGATTTTGCCGGAGCACTGCAAGATTACAATACGGTTTTGAGCATGTATCCTACCGATAATGGCACCCTATACAACCGTGGGTTGGTAAAACTGAATCTGAACGACCGGCAGGGGGCTTGCACCGACTTTAGCCGCGCGGCAGATGCCGGAAATGCAATGGCGGCAGAAGCTATAAGCCGATTTTGCCAGGGCAGGTAGTTGTTTATGAAGCTCATCCCAGTCAAAACAGTGCCGTGCCGTCTGTTTCCACCGAAATTGGGTTTGTTTAATGAATTATAAAATAATTAATTTAAATTAACTTCCCAACGTTATCGAATCAAATGCTGTCTTAACTTATACCTAACACTATCGTAAATCGTTGTCAGCCAAAATATACTTGTAAAATTGACTTTATGCCTGACGGACTTTTTGAAAATATTTATTTATCTAATTTTTAAGTGCCCTATCAGCGCGATTGTTTTTATTTATTTTTTTTGTAATTTACAACTGAATTTAGACCATAATTATATTTTGTACCTTCTATCTGTTTTCAGTTGTATAAGTAAACAGTAACACATATCTTTACGAATACCTTTTGAAAAGTAAATTATTCAATTAACACACAAGCCTGATAGTTATGAAGTTTTCACGTTTATCCCTGCTTATACTCCTTTTTCTAGGGTTCAGTTTTGCATCAAAGGCGCAAATTGCTTGTCCGCCAAATATCGACTTTGAACTGGGTAATACTTCGGTATGGAGTTATTATGTTGGCAGTTGCTGCACCGGTGGTGGCTCCGGTTCTATGACGGGCTGGGTGAGCTCTGCTGCAACGCCAACCAGGCACACGCTAACTAGCGGAACGGGTACCGATGCTTTCGGCTTTTTCCCGGTGGTGGCTCCCGGTGGTGGCGGCTATTCCTTGCAACTGGGTAGCACACTGACTATTTATCGTGCAGAAAGGGCGAGGTATTATATACATGTGCCAACTTCAACATCAAGCTACAGCCTTATATATAAATATGCTATTGTACTTGAAAACCCTATGGGGCACGGTGCTTCCATACAGCCCAGGTTTAACGTAAGTGCGTATGATTCTGCTACGGGTAATTCCATACCCTGTGCGCAGTTCAATTTCGTGTCTTCATCAAGTTTGCCGGGTTTCTTCCTTTCTCCAATAACATCTGTATCAGCAGGTAATGCTACCTATTGTAAAAGCTGGACCAACGCCAGTATTAACCTTACTGGTTTGGGCGGTACAACAGTTGCCATTGATTTTGAAGCCGGCGATTGCGGTGCAGGCGGGCACTTTGGTTATGGCTACATTGATATGACGTGCGGTTTATTTGCCATTGCAACAGTTGGTTGCGATTCCATTTCTGCAACACTAACGGCACCGCCGGGCTACATGAGTTACCATTGGTATGATTCATCAACCTTCTCTACGCTTATTGATACCTTACAGACTACCACCATTACAATGCCCGGAACGCCGACTACCTATGCGGTAATTATTACCCCGTATACCGGTTATGGTTGCCCCGATACTTTGTATACACACATTATTCCATCAAGGCTTGCCGTTCATAAAATGGCCGATACTACTATCTGTTTTGGGGGCAGTACCGTCTTCTCATTAACAACGGGTGCAACGGACGTTACCGCACTTACCTACGCATGGTCGCCGGCAGCAACGCTGAGTTGCACAACATGCGCAAACCCTGTAGCAACGCCAACCACTTCAACCACCTATTACTTTACGGTAACCAATGCAGTGGGTTGTAGTTTCAGCGATTCCATACGTGTGTTGGGTACGCTGGTAGCTGCAAGTATTACAAGCACCAACGTTACCTGCTATGGCGATACCAATGGTACAGCAACAGCAACAGCAACGGCGGGCACCGCACCTTATTATTATTCCTGGAGCACATCACCTATTCAGCATGGTGTTACAGCAACAGGGCTTGCAGCTGGCACCTATACGCTTAACATTACTGACAGCACGGGTTGCACAGGTGTATCTACTGTAACCATTACACAGCCTGGCCCTACCGTAATGACAATTACTTCGCACACCGACCCTACTACCTGTGGCGGCAGCGATGGTACTATTACCATAAGCGGCTTAGTGCCCGGGGCTACCAATACATTCTCGTATGACGAGACCCCTTATGGTGGCACGGCTACCAGCCATACTGTTTCCTTAACGGCTAACAGTTCGGGTGTTGTGGTAATAACCGGCTTAACAGGCAGCACTTACCCTAATTACACAACGTATACCAACATAATGGTACTTACCAGCGGTTGCCAGTACAATGTGGTAGGTCCGGTACAATTGCGCGATCCTGCTCCTCCGGCAGCACCGGGTGGCATTGACCCTACTTATTGCCAATACGATTATCCTTCTCCTTTAGGTACATCTACAGGTACAGGTTTAACATGGTACACTGCGGGCAGCACAACAGGTTCTTCTACCGCGCCAACACCGTCAACAACTGCCCCTGGCATTACTTATTATACCGTAACTCAAACTGTTGCCAATTGCGTTAGTTTGCCAGATACCATTATAGTAACTGTTAACCCAAAACCAAGTGTTCCGGTTGTGGCAGATACAAGCTATTGCCAGTTCGCTACGGCAGCAATGCTTACTGCTGGTGGTTCCAACCTTAAATGGTACACGGTATCTGCTGGTGGCACTGCATTAACTGGCGGCGCACCAACACCGTCAACGGCTACAGTTGGTACAACAACATGGTATGTAAGCCAAACGCTTATGGGTTGTGAAAGTGACCGCTCTGCTATAACAGTAACAATACTGTATCTGCCTAGCTTCTCTATCTCTGAAAGCCGCAACTTCCTTTGCCAGTACGATACGCTTACCTTTAACTACAATGGCCCTGCAATTACTGGCCCCGTATATACCTGGACATTACCAAATGGCGCAAATTTTGTAACCGGCAACGCATCATCAACTGGTGTAGTCGTGAAATTCGATTCTTTGTACTACCAAACCATATATTTAACCGTTGGCAGCTATGGCGGCCGCTGTGCTACAACCGATACACTTAAAATACATGTAGTACCGGAGCCAACTGCAAAAGCCTACCTGAAGGAAAATATATGCCTTGGCGATACCATTACCCTTGCGCTGAGCGAAAGAGCTTCCAATGCCGACCATTTCACGTGGGATTTTGACGGAGCATCTGTAATAACAGCTAATTCAAATACCGGCGGGCCGTACAGCATTTGCTGGCACACACCCGGCATACACATAGTTAAGTTAAGAGCTATAACTGTTGAAGGTTGCCAAGGTAAAGAAATCTACGATACCATAAAGATAGTAGGCTTACCAGATGCAAGGATATTCACACATACTGTTAATGGTACCATTTGCCTTGAAGACAGCCTTTATCTGAGTGCTATTGACAGCAATGAATATGGTAATTCCTATGTTTGGCAGCCGTCACATTTCTTCCGCAACACCAACCGCCCTGCAGTTTGGGGCAGAATGGAAACTCCGGGTTATGTATCATTACACGTAACCAATGCATTTGGTTGTCATGCTGAAGACAGTGTATTGATTACACCAGATGCGTGTTGTAAAGTTGCTTTCCCTTCTGCATTCACACCGAATGGCGATGGCAAGAACGATGTGTTCCGTCCTATATTCGATGGTTATCACAGGTTCCATAATTTCCGCATCACTAACCGTTGGGGGCAAACAGTATTCGAATCAGCCAACAGTTCGGTAGATTGGAATGGTACTTTCAATGGTGTTCCTCAGGATATGGGTGTTTACTTCTACTTCGTGAAATTTGATTGCGGTGGAAAAACATACATGGAAAAGGGCGACGTTACACTGATACGATAGGCCACACACAATAATGCCTTTATATACAAGGATGCTACGCAAGTGGCATCCTTTTTTTATGTTACGTATTCAGGTTTCAGGAGGTGAAATACAGAGCCTATTCGCCAGTTAGCTGCGATACCTCCGGCATTGCTTGTAACCATGCGGGTGCGCAGGCGCTAACGCTTTGCTATACCCAAATACTTATACGATGACCACAATCATGAGCATAACCACCGCACCATGTACCATTACCGTATTACCCTGAAACCTGCGCTGCGCGCGCTGCTTACAGAGCAAATGCTATCGCGTATTGAATTTTCTTATTTTTTCATAGGAAAACAGAATGAAAGGCGTTATGTATTATCTGCAATAAGCCCGACCTTTGCTGTGCAATTAAATCAAAATCAATTATGGCAAACAGTTTTGTAACAGTAGGATCTAAATTCCCTGAATTCAACAAGAAATCAGTAGTATCCATTGAAAAAGGAAAAGAGTTTAAGAACATCAGCAACCAGGATATCGAAGGCAAGTGGTGTGTTATGTTTTGGTGGCCAAAAGATTTCACTTTCGTATGCCCTACCGAAATAGCTGAGTTCAATAAGAACTATACAAACTTTACCGATCGCGATACCGTATTGCTCGGTGCCTCAACCGACAACGAATATGTGCACCATGCATGGAGAATGAACCATAAAGACCTGAGGGACTTGAAGTTCCCGATGATCGCTGATACATCAAAAAGCCTCGCCGAAGAATTGGGTATTTTAAGTGACGAAGAAAAAGTTGCATACAGGGCTACTTACATTATTGATACAGAGGGTGTGGTACGCTGGGTGTGCGTAAATGACCTTAGCGTAGGCCGTAATGTTGACGAAGTTTTGCGTGTGCTGGATGCACTGCAAACCGACGAACTTTGCCCATGTAACTGGAGCAAGGGCGAAGAAACATTGGAGCCAGCAGTAGGTTAATAACAACAGTAAAAACTATTATAAAAGGTGTGCAGGGTTTATAACGCCGCACACCTTTATTTTTAAAGAACTTTTCAACTCAATACTGCCAATATGGAAACCGCAATTAATAATGAAACCGTAATTAGTTTATTACAAGACCTGAGTGTTGATCCATTGTTTACATCGCCGGGTTTAAGCAGCCTTGCGGGCGTGAACAGCCGCTTTCTGCGCGACCTGAAACTGAATGTTTCGGGTATGATGGGCAGCAAGAATTTCACAAAAAAAGAAGCCAGTCTTATTGCTTTATCAGTGGCTATAAATGAGAAGAACGGTGCGCTTATTTCAGCCTTCAGTACAATGGCATTGAAGGAAGGCGCATCGAACGACGAAATAGCCGAAACGCATGCCTGCGTTTCTATAATGAATGTGAACAATGTTTTCTATCGTTTCAGGCATTACATGGGCGGCAATGAATACTATGATAAAACACCAGCAGGCCTGCGCATGAGCGTAATGATGACCCCTGCAATGGGCAAGGGCCTGTTTGAATTGATAAGCCTGGTAGTATCTGCCGTTAACGGCTGTGAACGTTGTGTAACCTCGCACGAACATTCCGTAAAAGAGCAGGGTGCCGATGAGCCCCGCATCTACGATGCCATCCGCCTGGGTGCGGTTATAAAGGGTTTGTGCGTTAGTTTATAAGCCAAAGCGCCGTTAGCCAATTCAAAATAATTTAAGCTTGGTGTTTCGTGCAAAGCGATAGCTCCTACGGAGCCTTACAATTGACACGATGACATTGTGCTAACAGACGGGGAATGCCCTGAAAGGCAACGTCATTAAGTTAAGGGGAAAATCCCGAAGGGATGACATTATTATAGAAAATGAAAGTGTATAATATGGTTAAACTCCGAAGGAGTGACATAACACAAAACACCATTTTAATGTTTGAATCCTTAACTTAAATGACTTTGCCCTGAAAGGGCAAAACAATAGCAGCGGCGGGTGCAAACCCGCGGTACAAACAATGAAGCATCGAACTCCGAAGGAGTTCAACTAGTTTTGCCGTAGGTGCTACCCAACACAAAACAATCGGGTAACTCCTACGGAGTATAGTGTGTTTCGGTGTTGGTGTTTCTACAAAGCGGTAGCTCTTACGGAGCATTACAATTGATGCCATTGGTGTAATGGGCGATGTTATTTTAATAGTCTGCTGAGGTATGTCACCCCTTCGGGGTTTTGCCTGTTTTTTTACAGGTTTTCTATAATCATATCACCCATTCTGGGTTGTCCGTAACTATGTTGCACCGATGTGCTACCCAACACAAAACAATTGGGTAACTCCTACGGAGTATTGTGTGTTTCGGTGTTGGTGTTTCTACAAAGCGGTAGCTCCTACGGAGCATTACAATTGATGCCATTGGTGTAATTGGCGATGTTATTTTAATAGCCTGCTGAGGTATGTCACCCCTTCGTGGTTTTGCCTGGTTTTTTACAGGTTTTCTATAATCATATCACCCATTCTGGGTTGTCCGTAACTGTGTTGCACCGATGTGCTACCCACTACAAAACAATCGGGTAACTCCTACGGAGTATGGTGTGTTTCGGTGTTGGTGTTTCTACAAAGCGGTAGCTCCTACGGAGCATCACAATTGACACGATGACGTTGGGGTGGGGTATATAGGTGGGGAGAAATGCCCTGAAAGGGCTAAACAATAATAGCGGCGGGTGCAAACCCGCCGTACAAACAATGAAGCATCGAACTCCGAAGGAGTTCAATATAATCAATGCCTTAACGACATAACCCTAAAGGTTGGTGACTTGCGTTAAAGTAAGGTAGTTACTACCCGTGCCTTCCTGCAGGCCGGTATACAAAACTGTATAGTATTTACCGGCCTCCAATTTCCTGAGCGCATATATCCTTTGACTGGCATCGAAATGGGCAGGGTCGTAAACCGTAAACGTTTTTTCACCTGCTGGTACGTCGGTAAAAGGTGTTACATCTGCAGTGTTTATGCCGGCAAATATCACATCGCTTTCTATTTTGAAAGTAACATTGTTTACGTCGCCGGTAAGGTTAGCAAACCTGAGGTGCGCACTACCAGAGCCACCGGAAAACTGATCTTCAACAAAGGTTATGCTGGGGTTGCTGAGGGTGCCACCGGCAAAAGCAGAATAATGCACATCATCATGACACACATAAGTGGTGCCGGCCAATGTGCCGCCCGAATGGTTAAATGCAACAGGTGTTGCGGGGTACAGGGTATCAAGGTCAACATACTGATAGCCGCTGTTACTGAATAAGTTTACAGCGCCACCCACGGCTTTGCCTGAAAAATATGGATTGAGCGTAGCCGCATCAGAACAACCATTTACAAACATAATAGAAGCACGGTGTTTAGATACGGGCGTTACAGTAGTAGCATCTTTTGTGCAAGAACTAAAATAGAAGAGCACGCAGGTGGCAAGCGATAATAGGGATAGTTTTCTCATAAAATAGATTTTGGTTTAAAAATGGGAAACGAGTTGTGTGCAAAATTATTGTGTTGCAAATTCCTTGCCAAAATTAACGGTATGCTTGTTATAATGCACGGCGCAAAGCCCGGTCAGCCGCTATAAAGCAAAAGGCCCATGCTAATATAGCAACGGGCCTTTGCGCAAAAATCAAAAACATTGATCATTTTGTGCCTTTAGAAAAGGGCGCTATTGCAAGAAAAGAAAGCGCCGGAAAGAAATGCATCGGTATCGCAAGGCCCGGAAACAGATCGGGGTTTGGGGTATCTAATGGTAATGACATGGAAATGGGC
The DNA here is from genome assembly GCA_038228575.1 of Chitinophagales bacterium. Taxonomy (GTDB): domain Bacteria; phylum Bacteroidota; class Bacteroidia; order Chitinophagales; family Chitinophagaceae; genus Flavipsychrobacter. The sequence continues at coordinate 13,811 of JBBRPD010000032.1, forward strand.
GCTATAATGCTGGCGAAGGAAAGTAAAGCTATAAGTACGTTCAGCAGACCTTTCAGCCGTTCTTTACCCGATTTTTCAAGCACGGCATAACCTATGGCCATGAGCATGCACCCGAACAAAGATGAGGCTACAATAGCCACTGGGTTAATTACTTTTTCGTAACTGACCCCGAGTGAATGCTGGTAAATGAACAGAAAAATAATGCCGGCTACCGCAGCAAGCACACCCGCTGCAATGCCGTGTAATAAATATTTTTTCCAGTTCATGGCGTTATTTTTTAACCGGAATAACCAATTCTATGGCAACAGTTTCGCCCACACCTCTTCTTTCCAGTTTAAAGTCGGTACGATTGATCTCGAAGTTGCCCTTGAATGTGCCTTCGTTGCCGGCACCTGCAAATGTGAAGGGTATGCTCACATCTTTAACGGTCTCTTTTATTTTTAGTTTGCCTGTAGCAATGAAGCCTGTGGCCGTTTTCTCCATTTTAGAAGAGGTGAACTGTATATAAGGATACTTTTCTGCGTTGAAAAAATCTTCGCCTTTCGCATGCCTGTTTTTCATGCCATTGCCGGTATTAATGGTATTTACATCAACCGACACATCAAAGTTCGATTGCGGCAGGTTGTTGGCATCAAAGTTTATGGTGCCTTTAAAGCCCTTCATAATGCCGCTTGCACCCTTGGTATCGAACTTAACGGAATAGCTGTCTTCTTTTACCTGCCAACTTGTGGCATTGATAGCTGTAAATGCGGAACCGGCTAATAGCATTGCCGCAAGAACGAAAAATTTTGTTGCCTTCATTTGTTTCATGTTTTATGAGGCACAAAGATGAGGCTTCCGCTTGAATAAGAAATTGATCTGGTTTAAGAAATGTGCGCGGTTCCTTATTTATTTACTGGCTAATTTTTTACGCACCCTGCTTAAAAATTCAGGTGTTATACCCAGATACGAAGCTATGAGTTTAAGCGGTAGCCGCTGCACCAGCGAAGGGTAGGTAGTTATAAAATCGAGGTACCGCTCCTGCGCGGTAGAACTGAGCAACAATATGAGCCGTTTATTAAGGGCAATGATATTGTTTTGTGTTATTTTCAGGTACTGCAACAAATCTTCCTGCGGCATGCTTTTAGCCCGTTCGTGCAGCGATCTGTCCATCAACAGCACTTCGCTATCTTCAATAGCAGCAATAGTTACAGCGGCTTCGGCGCCATTAAAGAAGCTGTTCATGTCCGATATGTACCAGCCCTCAGGCGCGAATTGAACTATGTGTTCTTTACCTGCCTCGTCTTCCACATAACTTTTCAGGCAGCCCTTTACTACCTGGTAGGCATACCTGCTGTGCTGGCCTTTTGCCAGCAAAACAGTGCCTTTTTTTACTTGCAGTGTTTTCAGATCTTGGAACGGATTGTTAGTCATATTACGCAACTGATGTAGCTATAAAATTAGTGCAAACAATCTGTACCGCCGTTGCCGTTTTCTGTTAAGTACAAATTAGAACTCTCGTTTGGGCGTAAGTATAAGCCGCAGGGATGTGTTTTTGGTAATGTAGGCCCACGCCCAGTTAATGAAAATAATAAGCTTGTTCTTTACACTCAATATAAGCATCAGGTGCAGGAACATCCATATCAGCCACGCTATAACGCCCTTTATTTTCATAAACGGCAGATCGACCACCGCTTTATGTGTACCCACGGTAGCCATGGAGCCCAGATCTTTATACTCGTAGTCGCGTGTAGGCTTGCCTGCCACTATCTGCTTCAGGTTTTTAGCGAGATTTTTAGCCTGATTGATGGCTACATTGGCCAGTTGCGGATGACCCTTCGGGTAAAGCGGTGTTTCCATATAGGCCACATCGCCAATGGCGAAAATGCTGTCGCTTTTTTGTGCGCGGTTTAGCCTGTCTACCTTTAGCCTGTTACCCGGTGTGAACCATTCTTTAGGCAGGCCGGGAATAAGATTGGCAATAACACCGGCTGACCATATCACGGTTTTTGTGCTGATCGTGTTGCCATTTTTCAGCCGCAGCACATTGCCATCATAATCGCTTACAATTACCTCTGTAAGTATCTGCACACCCATCTCCTGCAAATACATTTTTGAAGCAGTCTGTGCATTGCTGCTCATATTGTTCAGGGTATTTTTACTGCCTTCAATAAGGTAAATGTTGAGTCGGGTAAAATCAATGCCTGGATAGTCTTTAGGCAATACATTTTTCTTCATTTCGGCAAATGCGCCAGCCAGCTCCACGCCCGTGGGCCCTGCACCCACAATAGCTATATTCATCAGCGCTTCTTTTGCACTGTCAGGCGCTGAAATAACATCTTCAAATACCTGCAGGATATGATTTCTTATAGTAATGGCATCGTAAGTTGTTTTTAAAGTGAGCGAGTGTTGCTGTATGTTTTCATTACCAAAAAAGTTGGTTGTGCAACCCATAGCCAGAACAAGGTAATCGTAAGAGAAATCACCGATGGTAGTCGTCACTACCTTATTTTCCTGATGAATGTATTGTACTTCAGCCAGCCGAATCTGCACTTGTTTTTTTTGCTTGAAAATATTCCGTAGCGGGAAGGAGATGTTGGATGGTTCTATCTGTGAGGTAGCTACCTGGTAAAAAAGCGGTTGAAACTGGTGGTGGTTAATTTTGTCGATGAGTAGAACGTCAAAAAGTTTTTCATCTAATGTCCTCACTAATTGTATGCCGGCAAAACCGCCGCCTACAACAATAATTTTTTTCTTGTCAGCCATATAAAATGCCATTTAAAATTCTGCATGGCAAGCATGCAAAATGTATGCTTGATAGGGCGTTATTTGGGTTGGTAATTGATGGTGCAAAATTACCCAAATCAGTCGCCAATTACTATTGTTTTAAAGCACACCATGATATACGCAAAACTATATAGGGAGTGCTTCATTTTAGGAAAAGAAAAGTTAGTAAGGAAGAATATATGCCGTTGGTGCTACCCAACACAAAACAATTGGGTAACTCCTACGGAGTATGGTGTGTTTCGGTGTTGTTGTTTCTACAAAGCGGTAGCTCCTACGGAGCACTACAATTGATGCCATTGTTGTAATGGGCGATGTTATTTTAATAGCCTGCTGAGGTATGTCACCCCTTCGGGGTTTTGCCTGTTTTTTTACAGTTTTCTATAATCATATCACCCATTCTGGGTTGTCCGTAACTGTGTTTTGCTGTTGGTGCCAACCACTACAAAACAATCGGGTAACTCCTACGGAGTATGGTGTGTTTTGGTATTGGTGTTTCTACAAAGCGGTAGCTCCTACGGAGCATTACAATTGATATGATGACATTGGCGTATAGAGGCGGGGAGAAATGCCCTGAAAGGGCTAAACAATAATAGCGGCGGGTGCAACACCCGCCGTACAAACAATGAAGCATCGAACTCCGAAGGAGTTCAACATAGTCGCTGCTGAGCTAAACTACATGTTGCCCTTTTAATGTCGAAGGATGATAAATGTTTGCTTATAAACAAAAAGCTTCGGGACGGGGAAATGTGTTATACGCCTTCGCCATCGTATTTTTTATTGATCTGCTTAATGCGTTTTTTTAAAAGATAGGACGACAGGAAGCTATAACTGATCAAAGTTAACATCACGCCCAATTTTGCATTGGAGCCTTTTTCCAGTGTAAGCACACTGGTAATGATGAGGGCCGCAACAAGTATAGAGTTGGCTATTGAAAGGCGAAATACTTTCCTGATCTCATCGCTTTTTTCCGTGTTTTCCATACGTAAATTTACTATTTTTTCTAATTCGGAATTACTGGTTAATTTAATTTTGGATCGGTGCATAAGGGTCGTACTTGCAATGTGCTGCTACGGGCAAAGGGTTCAGGAAATCTTGGTCGCGTTGGCAAATGAGTTGGATACATTACTGACCACTGATTACATTCCGCGTCATGCAGGTGATTTGTAGCCTTCACAAATCATGATGCTTGTTCATGTTCACTTGTGCATATTTGTCAGTGTGTCGAATTCAAAATTGTTAAATCTTCATGTTGCTCTTTATACTATATATTGTAATGCGAAGGAAGTTGTTACTTTTGAGGACATAATATAACCTGCTGCATGTCATTATTAGATAAGAAGAACGAAACCGCCGAAAACCCTTCCGGCATTGCCGATAAGAAAAAGGTAAAAGTGAAAAAGCCCGTTTGGCGCGAATGGCTGGATGCCGGTGTTTTCGCAATAGTGGCAGCTACACTTATCCGCACATTCGTTTTTGAAGCCTATACCATACCTACCGGCTCCATGGAAGGTTCTATGCTGGTAAATGATTACCTTTTTGTGAGCAAGCTTTCTTACGGGCCGCGCATACCTATGACACCGCTTGCCGTTCCGCTGGTGCATAATACCATGCCGTTAACCGGTGGTAAATCGTACACCGAGGCGGTGCAGTGGGGTTACCACCGCATGTGGGGTTTTGGTTCGGTGGAACGTAACGACGTTGTGGTATTCAATTACCCGGCTGGCGATACCGTTATGGCGGAGCGCCCTGCCGACGATTATTACAGTGCCCTGCGCAGTGAGTTTAATGGCGACCGCAGCGAAATGATGGCTCGCTACAAAATTATTACACGCCCTGTTGATAAAAAGGAAAACTACATTAAGCGTTGCGTAGGTATGCCGGGCGATAAGCTGGAAGTAAAGGATGGTATCTTGCACATTAACGACCAGCCGGCACAGGCTTTCCCGCACATGAAGCTGTGGTATATTGTTAAGCCTAAAGGCATGGTAAGCATACCTGAGGTGATCAATGACATTGATGTTGAGCTGGTTGATGCATCATTGCCGAATGTATATTTCCTGGAAAATAATCAGGTTGATGAACTGAAGAAGACGCCTAATTTGTACGAGGTTACACCTTACATTTTCCCGAAGGGCATGGTTACTGAAAGCGGCGTTTTTCCGCATGATACAACCAACTTTAAATTTAACCGCGACAATTTCGGACCCGTCATATTGCCAAAACAAGGGGTAACTGTGCAGATAAACGCACAGAACATAGCATTGTACCGCAGGGTGATTCGTAACTATGAATTGAACAAACTGGAAGAGAAGGACGGTAAGATATATATTAACGACAAAGAAGCCACTTCATACACTTTTAAGATGGATTATTACTGGATGATGGGTGATAACCGCGATAACTCCTTAGATAGCCGTTACTGGGGCTATGTGCCTGCCGATCACGTTGTGGGTAAGGCCTGGTTCGTTTGGTTCAGCTACAACAAAAAAGGCATTACCAGTGGCATCCGCTGGAAGCGCCTGTTCCATAGTGTGCATTCACTGGAAAAATAGTTGTAAAATAATTAATTGAAAGAGCTGCGGGCATTTTGTCTCGCAGCTTTTTTATTTCGTATATTCAATGAACGAAAATTGCCGACCTATGAAGCCTAAACCGTATTACCAACAGGTGCCGTTAAGTCATGATGAAAAGGAACTGCTGACTACCATAGCCAGAACAAGGATAAAGTATGCTTCCGTATTTTACTTATTTATGGTTGGACTTGTTGCCACCAAAGCCTACGACACGAGCAATAATTTCTTCGGACATAGTGTAAGGGAACAAGATGGAACGGTGATATGGCAAGCCAATGAGGATTCGAAATCAGTTTCAAAGACCCTGATGAGTTGGATAGGTTTCAGCGTTTTGGGCATTCCGGTAATTGGGGCAGGATTTTTCTATTACTTAAAGAAAATACGCCCTTTTGCGATGGATGCTAAAACCGGCATGAAGGAAAGAGTGCCCTACCTTATTGAGCGGAAACAATACTTTGACCATACTGGGCAATACTATTTTGCACTGAACGACCCCAACTATATGCACCACGAAGTTGATGAGGCTTTTTACAATGGCCTGCAGGTGGGCGATGCACTATACGTTTACCGTGCCCAGCTATCAGGCTATACGTTTAATGAGCGTGGCAGTTTTAGCCTCTGAAACTAAAGATAAGCCTTGCAGATGGCGGGCATTATTTTGTTATCTTTCCTTACCTCAGTAGCTTCACACATGTGCATCAATACACGCCTTTAACCGCTCTTTAGTTACGGGTTTCGCTATACATTCTTTTACATTGCCGTAGCCCGCTGCACGTTCCTGATCAACCCGGCTTACTGATGAGGTGAGTATCACTACTTTCGACTGGTTGTTCTGCGTAGCCATAAAGTCTAAAAATCCCCAGCCGTTTAGTTTAGGCATATTCAAATCAAGGAAAATAAGGTCTGGCGCGATGGTCATCAGGTTAGCCGCTGCTTTTTCCGGTTCGGTATAGTCAACAACTTCATAGTCGCTGTTTATCAGCTTCAACAGGCGGATGAGAATATAGTTTGCGACCGGTTCGTCATCAATAATAAGTATTTTCATGAGTTAGGCTTTACCTGTTTCTTCAGTAGTTTTTATCAGGTCTTTTAAAGTGTTGTCCAGGTCGGTTACTGCTTCATCTATCATAGGTAGGCAGTTAATGAAAAAATCTTCATCGCCAATTTCCTTTTTCAGCAATAACAAACCCGTTATGCGGGTAATCGGTTCGCGCAAATTATGCACATTGAACTGCACCAGATCAACCAGCTTTTTGTTGCTTTGCTGCAATGCTTCGGTGCGGCTTGCAATTATTTTTTCCTGCTCCGCTGCCAGGTTTCCGATGGTCGCATTCAGCTTTTTCTGTGTGCTGAAATTACGATAGAGTGTAAAAATAATACCCAGCAGCAAACCAATGCCAATTATGAAATACGCATTTTCATTGCGCTTCTGGCGCAGCTCTAACTGCTTTATTTTCAACTGCTGATCTTTAATGGCCAATTCGCGCGCTATTTCAAGATTACTGATCTTGGCATTGTTTTCACCGGAATAGATAGAGTCGCGTAGTGCAATGTATTCCTTATAATTTTTCAGGGCTTCGCCATAATTTCCGGCTGCCTCATGTGCTACTGAAAGGTCGTAGCTAACAGTATACATGCCGTCAAGGTAAGAAAGCGACTTGCACATTGCCTTCGCTTTATTCAAAAAATAAAACGCCTTCTGAAGGCTTGCATTTTTATTGGTTAGGCTATCAGGTATATTGCTTCCCAGTGTATCGGTTGCGGCGGCCAGGTATATTTTGCCAATATTATCGGTTACACCTGCAATATTTTGTCGGTCGGAAAACCGCTCGTAAATAGCCAGGCCTTCAAAATTGTTCTTGAGGGCCGTTGCATAGTCGTGCAGCTGAAGGCTCACCGCACCAATATCAGCTAAAGCCGCAGCGATACCCCCTTCGTCATGTTGTTCCCGGAATGTTTTTAATGCTTCGGTATAACAGCCGAATGCCTCCTTATTGCGCCCCAGTTGCTGATTAACCTGGCCAATATTCAGCAGGTTTTTGCCATTGGCTTTTTTATCGCCTGTAGCCTGTGCGCTATCAAACGACATTTTATAGTATTTCAGTGCCTTGGTAAAGTCTTTTTGGCCCTCATACACAATGCCTATGTATTCCAGCACCGCAAATATTTCCTGCCGGTTATGTAATTCCTGCTCTATTTGTAACGCATCAAAAAAATACTTCAGTGCTTGCGGATAGTTGGTTTCACCAATGTAAGCTATACCAAGGTCTTTGTTGGCCAGGCCTGCTATTTTTTTATTGCCGGTTTGTGCTGCAATTTCCAGAGCCTGATTAAAATGTTGCTTTGCTTTTGTATAATCGGGTAGGCTGCACTCATTCAGCCCTATAGCAAGGTAGGCTGCCGCAATGCCGTTATGGTATTCCAGGTGCTCGGCAAGGGTAAGTGCTTGCTGGCCGGTTGCAAGGCCCTTATTGGGGTCGTAGTCAGGGTAGTTTTTGGCAATGGTGAAAAGCAGCTTTACTTTATTGGTATCTTCCGCGGCTTGCTTTAACTGGTTATTGAGGCTATCGAGATAGGCTTTCTTATCTGCCAGCGCATACAAGCCTGGCCAGCAAATAACTATGCAGCAAACAATTAAGGAATAGAATTTTATACAGGCTGCCCGGTTAGCCATGGCTTATGTAAATGTGCTGATTTTTTCGCCAACACTACCCGGTTTTAAAAAGAATAGGTTGATTGCTGTGCGCTTTCAGCTGAACAAATATACAATACACCATGCACTATTACTGGTTATTTTAGGGTGAATTCGCTGCGCAAAAGCGAATAACAGATAGAATCTTCAATAGTGCCCTTGTTGCAATAGTGTTCTCTTAACAACCCTTCTTTGGTAAAGCCAAGGCGCTCCAGCAGCCTTTGCGATGCAATATTTCGGCTGCCTGTAAAAGCCTCAATTCTATTGAGGTTCATTGCAGTAAAGCCAAATTGTACAATAGCATTAATGGCCTCCGTCATATACCCCTGCTGTTTGTTTTCTTCACCATACATACCATATCCCAATTCTGCCCGCGAATGCGGCACATGCCACCACCGGTAACCAATACGGCCTATAACTTTATCAGTCCCTTTTTCAATCATCAGGAAGTTTTTGAAAGAGATGCTGAACATCGTTAAACCCTGTACAAATTTATCGCGTTCCGTTTCCAGCTCTTCTTGCTTTTGCAATCCTAAAAACTGCATAATATCCGGGTCGCTGAATGAGGTATATAGTATTGTCATCAGTTCAGGCGTCAGCTCCTTTAAAAGTAACCTTGGCGTTTCCAGAATGGTGGATGGGAGTTGTGTGTGAATGGCTTGCATGTGGGCGGTTTTATTGATGCCGGTATGTGTGGCTAATGGTCTTTTACCAGTTGGGTAGTTACAACACCCAGTGCGGTTTGTATATGGGCAATATAGGTTCCCGCAGGTAGGGCTGCAATGTCAATATTTGCTCGGTTATGTTTAATGGATTGCGCCAGTACTTTTTCGCCCGTAAGGTCGTAAAGAGCTATTGTTTCCAATTGCTCGCCTGCTACCGTAATATTGCCTGTTGCCGGGTTGGGATATAAGTTTACAACTGGCAGCTGCTCGCCTACTAATTGCTGTATACTGGATGCCCCATTGGAAAGATTTTTGCGGGTGAACCAGATGTTCAATGCCCCGGTTCTTACATCTCCCCATACCGCACTCATGGTGTCTTGCGCCATAGCCACATTCATGAAATCGTTGCCATTGCCTGCGAGGTAAACGCTATCGTAAGCAACGATAGTATCTGATATCCTGAAGTTGGCGGAAAAAGCGGAGGAATCTTTCCATTTTACAGCACCCCATATTTCAGATGGTTGCGCATAACCGCTTCCTGTAGCATTTCTGCGGTCTCGCCACGCAGCAATAATGTTGCTGTGTTCATCAAAATTTGCCCACACCAGGTCTTGCATTTTACCGTTGCCTAAGGCATCGTTATTTACCCGCATTGGCCCTGCCCATGTGGTGCCGGCATCAATGGTTTCGTAATACGCAATATCAATATCGGTGCTGGTGTTTTGCAGCGAAAAAAAAGCGTAATGCCGGTTATTGCTTTTGTCGCAAATGAGTCTGTATCCCGCCTTGGCCAGGGTGTCGGTGGAAGTAGAACTTGCCGTTGCTGTATAAACCACTTTATAGCTGAATGCGCCTGCGCCGCTGCCGCTTGTCATAATAAGCCTTGGGTAGGCACTTTCAGCCGGATAGTAAGTAGGGTAAATGCAATGGAAACGGCCAGCAGAATCGACAGCCGGAGCAGCCATGGGTGCCTGTATGATATTACCTACTTTGTAGCCCACGGTATCAATATACCTTATGGGGCTCCAGGTGGTGCCATTGTCATACGATTTGGTAAAATAGGGCCTGTTCGGTGGAGCTATCCACGGGGCGGGTTTTGTGGTTACGTACAGGGTATCGGGGGTAGTGCCTGCTGCACGCCCTATTACCAGCCAAGGCCTGTCCAGTGCCAATTTGGCGCCATCGGCATGTACATCGACTACCAGGTGGCTGGCAGCCCAAGTAAGGCCTCCATCGGAAGATCGGCTGATATAAATGCCGCCCGAATCCGGGCTTTGGCGGGAATCGATATAACAGGCATATACATTGCCCGAATGGTCAAAGTCCAGAGAAATATCTGCCGAGGTATAGTTTGGCGACTGATGCGGAATTACTACTGCCGCGCTCCACGTTGCACCGCCATTAAATGTGGTTTTAGCTTTAATGCAAACGCGTGAAAGGGGCACATAGCCCATCCAGGCCACTACAATATGTTGCGGGTTCGCAGGGTCAATCGCCATGTAGGGTTCGCCCTCAAAAACAACGCCCCCAGACAGGTTAGTATTTTGCCCAAAACAAAATGGAGTCAGCAGTAAACAGCAGAAAAGAAACAAAGATGTGCGCATGATAAAGCGTTTGACTCTGAAACAAAGTTATTGTTTAATGCCATAGGGGAGATAAACTACGGGTGCATTTCAAATTTTGCATTATGTTTATTTTAAATAAAACCTGCGCGACTGCGCAGACATTGACCTCCCTCTACATTTATGGAGAGGGTTGGGGTGAGGATTTATTCAGGTAGTGCGAAGAATTGAAAAGCATTCTAACTTTAGCATAACTCAATTGAGTTAATGGTAACTACAAAATGTTGAGTGCATTTATACGAGATTGCAGCATTGGTATGTAGTTGGGTGCTGCCTTAGGACAAACGCATTAAAATGAGCAAGCCTGAAGGGCTGATATTATTGTAGAAAATATAGTCAAGAGTAACAAACCCCGAAGAGGTGACATAGTTGAACAAGCTGCTTTACCCCAAACGTAATTGTATGTCATCCCTTCGGGATTTTGACCAAAATAACTTGAACGATGCTACAATAATATCATCCCTTCGGGATTTGAACAACGTCTAATTAAGATTTGTGATTTCCCAGATGCCAGCGCTTGGAATTTGTTATTTGACTTTTGAGATTTCCATCGCTGATAGCTACTGGAATTTGTTATTTGACTTTTGGAATTCCCTATTTATCCCTAATTACCCTGAAACCATAAAGGCCGTAGGCAACATCAGGAAGGTTGTGGTCGCGGCTCGATTTGCGGTTGGAATTAGGGTCGCTCACAAAAAAACCACCCCTTAGCACGCGGTGCTCGCCCGTAGCGGGGCCTTTAGGGTCTGTTGTTTCTACATCTTCCAAAGCCTTATAATAGTCGGCATCGTAATAATCAGCGCACCATTCCGATACATTGCCGCTCATATCATACAGGCCCAGTTCATTAGGCCTTTTTTTGCCTATGGCGTGTATGTGGCTGCCGCTGTTACCGTGGTACCAGCCCACCATATCCAGCGTATCGCTACCGGCAAACATGGTAACGTGGCCATCGTTTCTTTTGCCGCCCTGCGCCGCAAATTCCCATTCAGCTTCCGTAGGCAGGCGGTAGTGTTTGCCAGTTTCCTTGGTGAGCCATTCACAATATTTAACGGCATCGTTCCAGCTTACATACATAACCGGGAGACTGTCTTCATCGCCTGTTGTGCGCAGGTTGCCATATTCATCATAGTCCCAGCTCACACCTTCTTTCTTCTCCCAGTCTCCGTTACGCACATAGGCCCAACCATTTTTTTGTGCAGTGGTAATGTGCCTGCTCGCCCGTATAAATTTACGGAACTGTGCCACGGTCACCTCATACTTGCTCATGTAAAAATCTTTCACCACAACGTTGTGATACGGTTTTTCATCTGCCTCACCCGGGTTATGCCCCATCGTGAAAACGCCACCTTCCACCAGTACCAGTACGCCTTCTATGCCGGTTAAACTGCCCGTGGCTACATCGGTCTTTTTAGGTGCTGGCTGCGGTTGCGTAATGGCCGGTTGTGTTGCTATTGTCGGGCTTGGCTTTTGAACCGGACTTGCTATCGGTGTGTTGGTTATTGCCGGCAGTTCAGCAAGCTTTTCTTCGCCTCTGGGCTTGGCTGGCTGTGCAGCAGGGCGTATTACTGGCAGGTTACGTTTAATGGTGCTCAGCGGGAAGTTGCCATTGCCATAAAACACAACCGGGCGGTTTTCCTGCTCGCTGCTGCGCAAATAGAAATTCAGCTCATCGGCAGTAATAATGCTATCGTTATTTTTATCAACCGCGGGGTTTTTAAGCAGTGCCAGCAGATCGGAATTAGTTGTTTTCTCCCTGCTCATGGCATTCACCGGGCTGGTACTAAGCACCATAAAATTGGCACCTGTTTTTTTACTCCAGAAACCGTTTTGTTCCGCCTGCGATTCGTCTTTTGTCTTTTTAATATAGTTAAGTCCCGCACCTGTATAATTGGCATCAAGCACCATAACCACGTTTTTAAATTTGCCCGACTTTACTACCGTTTCTATAATCAGGTCTTCGTAGCTGGCATAGCAAATGGCGCAATCCTGATAGTCAAAAGGCCAAAGTCCGCGCACTTCTCCATTACCCGCAAAATAGAAATAGAAAGTAGAGTTTTTTTCAGCCTTGGCACAGATATATTTCAGAGTATCGACAATTGAATGCTTGGTGGCGCCGCGGCTTAGTAAGGTAACGATATTGCCTTTTTCAAGTGGAGAACCAACATAGTCGCTGGTGAGATAATTTTTAAAGTCGGCTGCAAATTTTTCGCAGTAAGTGAGTTGCGATGCCGCCACAAGGTTGTTATAGTCGTTCACGCCAATAACCACGGCATAGCTATTGCCGCCTGTGCCGTTTTCTTTGCCACTGGTATTCTTATCCCCAATTTCTTTTGCTGATAGATTTAAAAATGATAAACAGTAAATAAACAGGAAAATATGTATTTTCATTTTACTAAATTAAGTGCAACCTTAACAAAAAACAGGCTCCTTACGAAGTTTTGCAGACAAATATAAATATATTTTCGAATAACGTGAATATTGTGTTATTTATTAAATGTGTTGGGGCGATGGCTAATCTGTTGGTTTAATGATGGTTGTAATGCGCAGGATAGAACATTGTAAGATGTACTTGTGTTAAGTTGAAAGTAAAAAGTCAAAACCCAAAAGTGCGACGAGTCGTTGCACAAATGATTCAGGCATCCACCACTATGGCCTTAACATAACATCAGGGCTAATTGCCACGAACTTTAGTTCGTGGACCAGAGAGAGAACTTTCCGGCTTTAGCCAAATTGTCTCTGGCCTTCATTTTGGCTAAAGCCGTCAAATCCATATTTTCTTCCACGGTCTGAAGACCGTGGCAATTGAAGAAGTGCAATTTGTCATATGCCCATGGTATACATGAGTATATTTTATTACTTTTATAGCACACCAAAAAGTAGCAGCAATTCTTATAGCTATGGACAAACGCACCTTTCTTAAAAATGGAGTTCTATTTTTCTGCTTTTTAGTTGGTGTTTTCGAAGCTAGTGCTCAGGAATACATTTTCAATGACTACCAAGACTACTTTGGACATGAACTGGAATTGAAATCAGATTTCAAATTTAGATCCACGTTTAGGTTTGACTTGCAGTCAAGTTGGACGATTGGGACATTTACAATTAAGGATGACACAATATATCTTAAACGAACACTAGTCCTTGATACCATTAGATATTTTGACCCCAATACTAATAGAATGGCTGACTCTACTATTATGTCACAAGACGAAAAATCTAATGTCGGATTCGACTCATTTGATGTATATCAAGATAATAAGTGGCAGCGAGTCATTGCTCCAAATCTCAAGACGCAAGATATTTTTGGTCCGCCCGAAAAGCTATTTTTTAGACATAATAAGCTATATTTAATTGACAAGAACACAACGTTAGTTAAGAGAAGACATGGGGCTGTAATGCCAGTTAGACGTAGACTATTTGGAGAAAAAAAATTCCCAATGTGGTATAAAAAAAAGCATAAACCTAATAGATAATCTCATGAACAAACGCACCTTCCTTAAAAATACATCGTTACTGGGGCTAGCCAGCCTGAGCGGGTTTTCGGCACTGGGTAATGTTATGGATACCATAGGCGATATGCCGCCAGCAGAAGCGTCGAAGAGTGATGACTTCTGGCTGGAAGTGCGCGGGCAATACAAACTGAAACCGGACTACATAAACCTGGAGAACGGCTATTACTGCATACAACCACAGGCAATACTGGACCGTTATGTGGAGCACATAAAAGAAGTAAATATGCAGGGTGCCTACTACATGCGCACCGTGCAGTTCGATAATAAAAAGGCTGCCGCGCAAAAACTGGCCGACCTTGCCGGTTGTTCGGTTGAGGAACTTATAGTTACCCGTAACACCACCGAATCGCTGGATATGATCATTGGCGGTTTCCCGTGGCAGGCAGGCGATGAGGCCATAATGGCCGAGCAAGACTATGGTGCTATGCTGGATATGTTTAAGCAGGTTGCCAAACGCTATGGAGTGGTCAACAAGATGCTATCCATACCCAATAACCCCAAAACCGATGATGAGATAGTACAATTATATGCCAGTGCCATAACTAAGAAAACGAAGCTGCTTATGGTGTGCCACATAATCAATATCACCGGGCAAATACTACCCATTCGTAAGATATGCGACATGGCCCATAGCAAGGGAGTGCAGGTAATGGTAGACGGCGCGCATGCTTTTGCGCATCTTAAATTTAAGATACCAGAACTGAATTGCGACTACTACGCCTGCAGCCTGCATAAGTGGCTGAGCGTACCTATGGGTGCAGGCATGTTGTACATGAAGAAAGAGCACATAGGCACTATATGGCCCCTATTTGCTGAAGCAGGAAAAAATGATGATGATATAGCCCGCCTTAACCATACCGGTACCCACCCGCCGGCAGTGGACCTCACAATAGCCGATGCAATTGAATTCTACAATAAAATAGGGGCTGAAAGAAAGGAGCTCCGCCTGCGTTTCCTGCAAAACTATTGGACGGATAAGGTGCGTCATTTACCCCATGTTATTCTGAATACGCCCGAAGACCCGACGCGGTCGTGCGCCATTGCCAATGTGGGTATAAAAGGTATGAAACCTGCTGATATGGCAGAGCAACTACTGAAGAAGTACAAAATATATACGGTAGCAATTGATAACGTAAAGGGCAATATCCAGGGCTGCCGCATAACACCCAATATTTATACCACAACGGAGGACCTTGATGTGCTCGTAGCTGCGCTGAAAGATATGGGGTAAAAAAAGTAGAAAGTAGAAAGTAGAAAGTAAAAATTGAAATTGCCCGATTCATTCGCGAATCATAAAAAGGGTATCATAGTCACAAAAAAAGGTAAAGACGCAAATTTTGCGTCTTTACCTTTTTTATATACTACTGGCCGAAGTATTTACTTCGTCCTGATATTCCGGAAGTATTTACTTCCGAAAAATAATTTAATTTATTTCACCGCAGCATCGTAGCGTGCACCAACTGCATCCCAGTTAATAACGTTCCAGATGGCTTTCAGATAGTCAGGGCGTTTGTTCTGGTATTTAAGGTAGTAGGCATGTTCCCATACATCAATACCCAAAATTGGTGTGCCTTTAACCTCTGCAACATCCATTAACGGATTATCCTGGTTAGGCGTAGAAGAAACCTGTAATTTGCCACCGGCTACAGATAACCACGACCACCCACTACCGAAACGGGTAGCACCTGCTGTGCTCATTTTCTCCTGTAAAGCATCAAGCGTACCGAATGTATCGGTAATTGCCTGCGCCAAAGCGCCAGATGGCTTGCTGCCATTGTTGCTCAATATTTCCCAGAACAAAGAGTGGTTGTAATGGCCACCGCCATTGTTACGTACCGCAGGCGCATATGCCGAAATGTTAGCCATCAATTCCTCAAGCGACTTACCGGCACCATCAGTACCATCAAGTGCCTTGTTCAGGTTGTCAACATAAGCCTGATGGTGTTTGTCATGGTGAATCTGCATCGTTTGAGCGTCAATATGTGGCTCCAGTGCATCAAATGCGTACTGCAAAGCAGGAAGAGTGTGTGACATAGTTGTAATTGTTTTGGTTTTTATGAAACCAAAGTTAAGGCTTGCTGTTCATAACTAAATGTAAAAAGTAAATAGGGGTATTGGTAGAAAGATAATCGGGCACAGCCCTGCGATATTTATCATTTTTTAGATGTGGCAGCCGATATTTTTTATATAGTAAATAATTTAATTAAATTGTGTGAAAAGGCCCATCCGGAGACGCAAGGGCGCAATACATGTTCGTTTCGATGGGCGTTGCCCATCGCTGACATATTATGCCCTTTCAGGGCGTGACCAGCATCATTGGTGAATCTATACAACCATCATTTTCACTTGCCAAACAGGCAATCATAGTCTATCATTCCATCAAAAAAATCATAGTTCAGACAAATAGCCCGGTGGGCGTTCCCATCGGAAGACGCAGAGTTGCATTCCATGTTCGTTTAGATGGGCGTTGCCCATCGCTGACATTATTATGCCCCTTCAGGGCTTGACCGATTTACACACCAATCAGTTTTAACTTGCCCAACAGGCAATCATAGCCTATCATTCCATCAAAAAAATCATAGTTCAGACAAATAACCGGGTGGGCGTTCCCGATTTCTACAACAAAATTGGCAAGGGGTGAAGCCCCGAAATACGCTAGCGATGGGCAACGCCCATCGGGAGACGCCGGGTACATTTCATGTTCGTTTCGGTGGGCAACGCCCATCTGGAGACGCAGGGCGCATGCAATACCAAGTTCGCAGCCATTACACGACCATCCTACAGAATATTTCCCTAATTTTATCCCATGTCTAACTCGAATGTGCGCCCGAAGGAAGAACTGACTAATCAGGAACGTGATTTTGAAAACACCATACGGCCGCAAAATATCGACGATTTTAGTGGCCAGCCAAAGCTGGTTGAAAATCTGCGCATATTCATCAAAGCAGCTAACCTGCGTGGCGAGGCATTAGACCATGTGCTTTTTCACGGCCCTCCCGGTTTGGGTAAAACAACCCTTTCGCGCATTGTGGCCAACGAATTAGGCGTGAATATTAAGGAAACCAGCGGACCTGTTATTGAAAAACCGGGCGATCTTGCAGGTTTACTCACCAGCCTCGAAACCCGCGACGTACTGTTCATTGATGAGATACACAGGCTGAGTACGGTAGTGGAAGAATACCTCTATGCCGCAATGGAAGATTTCAAGATCGATATCATGATAGATTCCGGCCCTGCAGCACGTTCTATTCAGCTTTCGCTGAACCCGTTTACGCTTGTTGGGGCAACTACCCGCAGCGGCTTGCTAACGGCACCATTGCTGTCGCGATTCGGTATCAAATCGAGGTTAGAATATTATACAGCCGATGTATTGCAACGCATTATTATAAGGGCTTCCGGTGTCCTTGATGTACGGATAACATCAGATGCCGCTATGGAGGTGGCCCGCCGCAGCCGTGGCACCCCGCGTATAGCCAACGGCCTGCTGCGCCGTATGCGCGACTTCGCCCAGGTGCTGGGCAATGGCGTTATTGACCGCGCCATTGTAGAACACGGCCTGCGTGCCCTGAACGTGGATGAGAGTGGCCTTGATGATATGGATAACAAGATACTGACCACGCTGATAGATAAATTCAAGGGCGGCCCGGCTGGTATCAACAATATAGCTACGGCAGTAAGTGAAGAGGCAGGAACCATTGAAGAAGTGTATGAGCCGTTCCTGATACAGGAGGGATACATTATGCGCACCCCCCGTGGCCGCGAAGCCACCGAAAAAGCCTACAAGCATCTAGGCCGCCATAAAGGTCCGGAGAATGGGTCGCTGTTTTGATAGTGTACATTTCAATAGGATATTTAAAATGCCCTGAAAGACAATGTCGTTAAGTTAAGGGAAAAATCCCGTCGGGATGACATTATTATAGAAAATGAAAGTGTATAATATGGTTGAACTCAGAATGAGTTCAACTGCGGTTGCATTGTAGCGAACCCCGGCTACCTTATTACACCGACAGATCATATTCGCTGCCCCAGCGAATAATGTAAATGATATTGATAACAACCGCTACCCATATCAGTTTCTTTACAATAGCGAACGGTTGGGTTGATAGCAATACCCGCTTGATACATTCTGCATCGCTCAGGTTTTCAAAGCCGTCCCAATAGCCTTTATGGTGCACCAAAAACATAAGGCTGATGCTGTAGAATAGAGCTGCGAAAATGATATTGAAAATCTGGAAACTAGTATGGTTCGTGTCATCCTTCCAGAAATATTGCCTTATAGAAATTATAGAGGTAATAAGCAGTATAAATTCAGAAACAGCGATGAGCATTACCTCCGATCCAACGTGATCATTATGTCCATCGCCTCCAAAAGATAAAAACGGCGCACCGCAAAATATAAGCAGCAGCCCTAAAAACACAATCGAAAACTTCATAGCAACTTGATTATGCTACATGTACGTTTTTTCGCACCCCCACAATGTTATCGAAATTATAAAACAAGGATGAAGGCGCTGTCGTATTGCTTCGTGCTTCGCAAAGAAACATGGTGTAAATAGATGCTTCCTACGTCAGCAAGACAAGTTAATGTAGCTGCTTCCACAAGCGCGAGTAGCCTTATAACAACTCAATCACTCTAACTTTGTCATCCTGACGCAGGAAGGATCTTACACAAGCGGGATACAGGGCGTTATTACCGTAGATGCTTCCTGCGTCAGCAAGACAAGTTAATGTAGCTGCTTCCACAAGCGCGAGTAGCCTTATAACAACTCAATCACTCTAACTTTGTCATCCTGACGCAGGAAGGATCTTCCACAAGCGGGATACAGGGCGTTATTACTGTAGATGCTTCCTGCGTCAGCATGACAAGTTAATGTAGCTGCTTCCACAAGCGCGAGTAGCCTTATAACAACTCAATCTCTCTAACTTTGTCATCCTGACGCAGGAAGGATCTTCCACAAGCGGGATACAGGGCGTTATTACCGTAGATGCTTCCTGCGTCAGCAAGACAAGTAAGAATAAAATTATGTTTTTACACCCTCTTTATATCAGCCCCCAATGCATTCAACCGCTCATCTATCCGCTCATAACCACGGTCAATCTGGTGAATGTTTTGGATGGTGCTTTTGCCTGTTGCGGATAGTGCTGCTATCAGTAGTGCCACACCTGCGCGAATATCTGGCGAAACCATATTGATGCCACGGAGGGGTTGTTGTTTATCCAGGCCAATTACTACGGCGCGGTGCGGATCGCAGAGTACTATCTGGGCACCCATTTCTATGAGTTTATCTACGAAGAAGAGGCGGCTTTCAAACATTTTCTGGTGAACCAAAACGGTGCCCTTGGCTTGCGTAGCCACTACCAGCATAATACTGATAAGATCGGGCGTAAAGCCGGGCCATGGGTGGTCGTAAATGGTAAGTATAGAACCGTCAATGAATTTGGTTATACGGTAATGGTCTTGCGCAGGCACAAATATGTCGTTGCCGTTAACGGTAAGCTCAATGCCCAGCCTTTTAAATACATCGGGTATAATACCCAGGTGGTCAATATCTACATTTTTAATGTTCAGTTCGCTTTGCGTCATTGCTGCAAGCCCTATGAAAGAGCCTACCTCAATCATATCGGCCAGTAAGCGATGCTCGCAGCCATGCAACCGCTTTACACCCTCAACGGTAAGCAGGTTTGAACTGATGCCGGTTATCTTGGCACCCATGCTGTTCAGCATTTTGCAAAGCTGTTGCACATAGGGTTCGCAGGCGGCATTGTAGATGGTTGTTTTACCCTCAGCACACACAGCGGCCATTAGTAAGTTGGCGGTGCCGGTTACCGATGGCTCCTCCATTAAAATGTTGGCACCATGCAACTCCCGGCCATCAAGGCTGAACATCTGGTTTTCAGCGTCGTAGCTGAAAGCAACGCCCATTTTTTCAAAGCCGAGTATGTGGGTATCCAGCCTGCGGCGACCAATTTTATCTCCGCCGGGTTGGGGTATATATGCCTTCTGGAAGCGCGCCAGCAGCGGACCTGCCAGCATCACCGTACCCCTGAGTTTTCCCGATTTCTTTTTGAATTGGGGCGTAATGAAATAATCAGGCCCAATATTATCGGCCTGCAATACCACTGTATTAGGTACGGGGCGCGATACCTTCACACCCATATCTTCAAAAAGTTCAATGAGGGTATTTACGTCAATAATGTCCGGCACGTTGGTGAGCGTGACAGGCTCATCGGTGAGGAGGGCCGCACATAAAACCTGCAGTGCTTCATTCTTTGCACCTTGTGGGGTAATAGAGCCGCTGAGCCTGTTGCCGCCCCTTATTTCAAAAGCATTCATAATGCCGTAATATTAGGTAAAACTGAAAATATAAGTGTTGCATAAAAACAGCCAGCACCGAATTATACCACAACACAATTGAAACACTAAAATAGGCTAAAAAAGCAAAGCCGCAATAATGTTATTGCGGCTTTGCCTGCCAATCGGCAGATTTAATATTGTATTACACTTTTCAACCCCAAAACAAGCAATTCAATGCTGAATTTTTTACCCTGAGTTTTGTATGCTGAGCGGTGTAATTTTAAACTGTTATTGTGGTTGTGGTGGTTGTGGTGGCTTGTTGTTTTTGTATTTGTTTTTGTACTTATTTTTATTGCCGCCAAAGCCCGGGTTATTACCGCCACCGGCCGCAGCTGCGTTATCTCTGTCACGGAAGTTATTCTGCCTTTGTTGGCCTCCCTGGTTCTGGTTATTGTTGTTGCCGCTTGCTCCTTTAAAATTGCGGCTGTTATTATTGTTGCCGCCCCGTTGCTTAAAGTTGTTATTATTGTTATTGTTGTTGGTGCGGGGTGTATCATATTGTACCCTGTAGCCGCCTGTTTCATAGGTAAGCAAGCCGCCGCTTATTTCCTTCAGCTCGTTCTTGATCATGTCGTCATGCACAGGTTCTTTGTGCCAGTTACCATAAGCGAGCTTCATGTAGTAGCCAACGGTTTGCGTGAGGCCATGTTTTTTATCGGGGTCGGTTTCTACCATAGCACGGTCAAGCAAGGCCGTAATGTTATGGCCAAGATGCCGGTGTTCCAGCCTTTTTTGCGGATAAGGCAATACTTCAGGCTTTTTGAAAATAGCCTCAGCAGTTGGTGCCGGGTATGGCGAATCAACCTCAAGGCTAAAGCCGGTCATCTGGTAGAGATGATCCCATAATTTATGTTTGTAGTCTTCAATAGTTTTGAGGTGGGGATTGAGTGTACCCATCAATTCTATAATAACTTCCGCGTTTCTAAGTCTTTTTTCCGGGTCCTCAACCGTTTTCAGGTACTCGATCATCTTCTGCACGTTACGGCCATACTCAGGCATGAGTAGTTGGGAGCGGGTGGTATTGTATTCCATCATCAAATTATAGTAGTCTGTTGTTTACAGGAAGTGCATAGCAGCAATTGCCTGATGCAAAAAAATAATCACGGTCCAGTACAGAAAAATGTACTTGTGGCAGAAATGCTTAAGCAAATCTACAACAAATTCGACAATTTGGCAATTCGACAATTTGACAATTAACAGAGCCCTGTTTTTCGGTTTGGCTTGTTAATATATTTTTACGGTATTAACATTCAAAAGCGCATTTATGAGTAATGCAGCAATGTCATTAACTTAATGGATTTTGCGTCATGCCTGCGGCACGCCGTAGACATTAATCTCCCCTCTACCATTTATGGAGAGGGGCCGGGGGTGAGGATATTTGCGCTAAGTTAATGACATTGAATAATGCAGGTTAAATGAAACCGTGTGCCGGTAGGCACACAACAATCGTAACTGTACCCGATTTTGATAAATGGTATAACACAGCCAGACGTTTTTAATTTGTGAATATATCCTAATGCATAATAGCCGTATCAAAAAAACCGTTTGCGACGCAGTCGCAAACGGTTTTAAATAATTGCCGAATTGGCAAATTGTCACATTGCCTAATTTATTTCTTCAAACCGATCTCTCTCAGCCTTTCATCAAGATACTCGCCGGCGGTATAGTCTTCGTAGGCTTTTGGGTGGCTGGCATCAATGCAGCTATCCAGGCAGGCCAGGCTCATATCGCTCTTCGGGTGCAGGAAGTAAGGTATAGAGTATCGGGGTGTTGACCATTTTTCTTTCGGAGGATTCACTACACGGTGTGTAGTAGAACGCAGCCTGTTATTGGTAAGGCGTTGCAGCATATCGCCCACATTGCAAACTATTTGCTCGGGTAACGAAGTAACGGGTACCCAGTTATTTTGTATGTTGAGTATTTCCAACCCGTCAGCCGATGCGCCAACCAGCAGGGTAATGAGGTTAATGTCTTCGTGCTGTTCTGCACGTATGGCCGATTTTGGCTCGCTGGTAATAGGCGGGTAGTAGATAGCCCTCAGTATAGAATTGCCATTGTGTACATGGGTGTCAAAGTAATTTTCATCAAGGCCCAGGTATAAAGCAATAGCACGCAATAAGGCGTTGCCCGACTGCTCAAAAGCCCTGTAAGCCTTCAACAACGTTGGGGTGAAGGCGGGTACATCATTCACCATCACATTATCGGGGTATTCGCTTTTAATAGGGTCGCCGTCAACAACTTCCTGTCCGAACTGGAAAAATTCTTTCAGGTCAGGCGCATCAAAACCTTTAGCGTGTTCCTGCCCGAACGATGTATAACCCCGCTGGCCGGCAAGGCCCGGTATCTCGTAGCTTTTTTTGGTAGCAACAGGCAATTTGAAGAACTCTTCTACATGCTGGTACAGTTCAGCTATCAGGGCATCTGATATGCCATGGTTTTTAACGGCTACAAAGCCGGTTTCCTCAAATGCTTTACCTAATTGTTCTACAAATGCCTGTTTTAATTTGGGGTCGGTACTTGTAAAATCTGCAAGGTTAACTACTGGTATGCCCATAATGGAATGTTATAAGTGACAAAATAAAGTTATTAAATTTTTGCGGCGTGTTAATTTTTCACGTTCCTTATTCAAAGGTATACGATTTAAGGTATTTCATGGCGATGGAGTTGCGCAATGACTTTATAAGCATATACTCATGAAAAATGGTGTCCTCCGGGTAGCGGAAACCGATCAGGTAAAAATATGGTGTGTCCGTTTTTATCAATTTCAGCGTGTAGTTTTTCAGCCCTTTCGGCATAGCGAATTTGCCATCGGCTATGTTGTTGCCATATTCAGCGTGTATGTCGTAAATGCCGTCTTTTATGCTGCTGTCGGCTTTAATGGTAACGTAAGATATGCTGTTGTTCAGCGAATCTTCCACGATAGGCTGGCCTATACTGTCAATGAGGGTGCCGGGTGCAGGGTATTTTTCAGCCACTACTTTACCGTTGTTACATGATGTTATTAAAAAAAAAGCTGCAAAAGCAGCCAGATAGCTAAGAAATTTCACGGCGCAAAAATAGGAAGAAATGGTAAAAGAGAAACGGTATAACCCAAAGGGGGATTTCAAATTTTCGCATTATTCTTATTTTAAATAACACCTGCGCGACTGCGCAGACATTGACCTCCCTCTACATTTATGGAGAGGGTTGGGGTGAGGATTTTATTCAGGTAGTGCGAAAATTTGATATGTCCCCCAAAGGCCATACCGTTTCTAAAATATTTGTTGCAAGTTGTTGCCTTTGCCTGCAAGCGTATTGGGCAATAATACCGATTTAAATCGCACTGCATCGAATAACCTCAGGTAAAAATAGCCTGTGCCAGCAAGGCCCATAAGCAGCCCCGGCGTTTTTTTGTTGGTGTTTGTGCCACTGAGCCAGGGTATGCGTGGTAAATCAAAATTCTGGATACCAAAATTGCCGACTGCCTTAGCAAATTCAATGTAATCGGTGTTGCCGGAATCCAGCAAAATATCGGCATTGCCCGCTGCGCCATGGCAAAGGCTGTAATTAGGTGGCGCGGCAGGGTTGGCAAACATGTTTACTGATCCCCGGTGTGTTGTTGTTAGCGCAACTTTTAACTGCTCCTGCAGCTCAGGGTTGCCGGTAATATCAAAGGCGTACCTTCTTGAAAGCGCTATGCCCGGTGCGCCATGGCACCAGGCCAGTCCGCAATTGGGTACGGCAGGCAAGGGGCCTGTACTATCTCTGAGGTCGGGCCAGTTTTGTTGTGTGGCATTGAAGCAAGCCTGCTCGTAAGCGAAGGCCAGCATGGCCACATCGAGGTATTTTTTATCGTTGGTGGTTTTGTATAGTTCCACAAGGCTGGTAGCCATGCCTGCAGCACCATGCGAAAAGCCGGTAAGGCTGCGTGTACTTTGCCCGGTATCCCATGAAACGCCAATCGCTTCCGGCTTGGCCAGTTTTATCAGTTCATCGCCCAGTTGTATGGCCAGTGCAATAAAGGCGGGCCTTTCATATTTTTTGCCGAATTGCAGCAATACGGGTATGGTGCTGGTAATGCCGCTTATCACGTCAATTTCGTAGGGTGTTATACCTTCATTTTTCAGGTTGCTGAGCAGGCTGAGCCCGGCGGTTATCCATTCTTTATTGCTGAACTGCTCGCCGGCTTTAACCAGTACAAAGGCAATGCCGGGTTTGCCGGAATAAAAACCATGATCGAGCGTATTGGTGGTTTGCGAAAGTACCTGAGCAATGGCACCATTGAAGGTGCGCAGTAGCGCCTCATCAGGCCGTACGGAATATAATGCCATCAGGAAATATGCAATGCCCGATGTGCCCGAATAAAAATCGGCACCAAACGTACGGGTAACCGGCAGGAATTGCCCGTCAATCGATTCTATCCAGTTGCCCTGCCAGGTGCACCGTTCATTATTATCCCAAATGGCATCCCTTACCAGTTCCAGTCCGATATTCCACGCTGTGTCAAAAAAAACTGAATTATTACTATCCATTGATTGCGGTATTTTTATTGCAAATATCTAAAGTTCGGGTGTGCGATCTTTCATTGAGGAAGGGTACATTAATGTCCACATTGTTGGCATTGAAAATGTCGGTTATCATACCTATGCGGTCTGCTACGCTCGTTTTATTAAGGTAGAATGCATTGAGCAAGCCAGTGCTCACCATTTGCATACGGTTCATGCCAAAGCTATTGCCATCAATAGGGCTTTCTGCTATGCCGAGGCCCGGCATTAACTGGTGGCTGAAAAGCGATACATCGTTATGCATGTATGGCGTGGCGGTTTCATTAATGAGCGGCAACAACTTGAGCACCTGATCAAAGTAGCGTTGTTGCAGGTACAATACGCAGCAATCGCGACGGGTAAAGTGGGTAGGGTCAATCAGGCATTTAAAAAGGAAGGGTATGCGGCGGTCGTTCAATGTACGGGAAACACCAGCTACCACTTCCGCAGCACCTCTTGCGGAAACATTCCAGTAAAACCTGATTATGGTTGCCGTATAATCGAACACCTCATTGCCATATACATAATAGAAGCCCGGGGTAGGTTCGCCATTTTTTGTTTTGAAGCTGATCACCTCATTTACCTGTGGCTTTGCGCCGGCTACCTGCGGCAGGTATTCCGCCGCGCGAATGGTGCGGGTGTTGCCACCTTTGGCAATATGAATGTAATTGTTGTCTGGTACGGAGGTAACTGTCCAGCCGGAATCAGCTATCCCTTTTGAATGGTTGTGCGCAATAAGGTTCTGAAGATATTCCGTGGCATCGCCAACCCCTGCTGCCAGTGCGTTTAAGCCTGCTGTATCATTAGGGTTTTGCTGGAAATGCAATTTTTTAGCATAGCATTCCGTATACATAACCGGTATCATCAGGTTGTATATAGCGGGTATGCGTTCGGCGTCGGTTTGTAAGGCCGGGCTTACGGTATAATCTTTACCCCTGAATGTAAAGCCTTGTGGTATAGGTTGAACTTCCTGAACAATGGAAGATAGTTCGGTCATGCTTTTATGAGTCATTGTCAGTAGTTATATTTTAATGCCCAGCAAATCTTTTGCGGCGTTTTCGGGCGATTTAAGAATATTAAAAGCAAGTTGCAGGCTGCGTACATTGTTAGGGAATATCTGCGGGTTGTATACCACACCTTCTATCGACGTTTGCACTATACGGGCAGCGGCGAACCTGAGGCATTTATACAACGCTGCTTTTGCGGTTGCGCTATCGTATTGCATCAGCGTAGCATAGGTTTTCCAGAAGCTGTTGATAGATGCCTGCATGTTAGCGATATCGAAGCCCTTCATGTTCTCTTTAACTTCTTTGCTCCTTGGGTCGCCATTATCGAAGCTGAATACCCATGTAGAGATGTACGATTGTAAAAGGCCGGCAACATCCCATGCAGGGTCGCCAATATCGGCAAGCTCCCAGTCAATAAGGCTTTGCTTCATACCATCTGGCGTAGGGTAAATTATAAAGTTCATCCACTTGATATCGCCATGTATCAGGGTGGTCATTTGGTAGTCGTTCTTAAGCTGGTCAAAGTGCCCTTTCAGCTCGGTATTTCCGTACACCAGCGACATCAGTTCCTCATTGGCCTTGGAGCCAGGGAACAGTTGCCCCGGAGGGAAATCAAATATCTGTAATGCCCATGGCAGTGTTTTCGGAAATATAGCAGTATCGGTACCTTCTGGTATCGGTGTGTGGTAGGAATGTAATAACTCGGCCTGCTGCACCGCGAGATCAGGGAAATAGCTTTTATGTTTTATGAAATACTCATGGATGCTGCTTGCACCGGGGAAGTATTCAACGGTAAGGGTATGGCGCTGCCTGTCATAGTCGAAAAACTTAGGCAGGCCAGATGCTACTTTGGGGTACATACTGCCTTGTGCCAGAAAGCGGTATGTGTTAGCCTCCCGCGTAAGCACGCTGGTGGTAACCGCATCAAATTTTGAGGGTTGTTTTATAAAAAGGCTTTTGCGCGATTTGCACAGCACCTTAAAAAGGTTATTGCGGCTGCCTGAAATTGGCAATACCATGTAATCGCCATCAACCAGCACTTTTTCTTCAATAGTCTTTCGTTCCAGCAAATAATAGCAAAGGTGCTCCTGTGTCAGTAACATGATGTATGCTTGATAAATGAA
Organism: Chitinophagales bacterium; assembly: GCA_038228575.1. Lineage (GTDB taxonomy): Bacteria > Bacteroidota > Bacteroidia > Chitinophagales > Chitinophagaceae > Flavipsychrobacter. The sequence goes on from JBBRPD010000032.1 coordinate 40,650, forward strand.
GTGAATATCGGGTATTTTTTCAGGCTCAAGTTATAAAAAGCAGCAGTATAAAAATACTGCTGCTTTAAAAAAATACTCCAACAATTTAATGTTACTAGCAAACCCAGGGTATACCTGTGCAATGCGCTGTAGGTATGCAACCAGGGATGCTTGGTATGCCGCAATTAAGCGTAGGTACAATTACCGTAGTGGCCTGGGTAGCACATGCTGCCGCTGGTATAGTTGGTATAGCAGCATTGGCTTGTGGTGCCGCTGGGCAATTTGCTACCGTAGGGCAGTTTGCAGGTATTGACATCAGGCATTGTGCCGGGTTAGCGGTATGCATGCAGCCTAACCAACCGGTTACACCAATAGTTTGCGGGGCTGCATCAGCTTTAGGGGCAGGGCAGTTAATGGTTGGTATATCGCAGTTAATATAAGTGCAGGTAAAACCAAGCGTAGGGCAAACACCATATTGTGTTGGCATACCAATGGTATTTGCATTAGGCGTAGCCGCGTTTGCATTTGCCGCATTACCACCCTGTGGCATACAGCCAGCAGGTAAGGTAGCCGGGCATTGCGCTGGTTGGGTCATCATGCAAAATGGTACAATTGTAGGTATGCAGAACGAGTTCATTGTAGGCAGGCCCGGTGCGCTTGTCAGCGGTTGTGCTGCATTTACATGAGGTGTTGCCGTTACACCGGTACAACCCGGCATATTAGTTTGTCCGCAACCCAACCAGCCCGTAGGGCCAACTTGCTGAGGTGTAGCAGTAACACCTGTGCAACCCATAAGGTGCGTAGGCGTACTTGTAGCAGTCTGGCAACCTAACATAGCGGTTGGTGTGCCTGTAGCACCTGTGCAACCCGGCATGTTAGTTTGTCCGCAACCTAACCAGCCTGTAGGGCCAACCTGCTGAGGCGTAGCAGTAACACCTGTGCAACCCATAAGATGCGTAGGCGTACTTGTAGCAGTCTGGCAACCTAACATAGCGGTTGGTGTGCCTGTAGCACCCGTGCAACCGGGCATATTAGTTTGTCCGCAACCTAACCAGCCCGTAGGGCCAACTTGCTGAGGTGCTGCTGCATTGCAACCTGCTGCCGCAGTAACTATACATGCTATCGGAATTATTGTGCACTGTAAAGTAGGGAACGACAGATTTGCGTTAGCCACAGTAGGCGTGCTTGTAACTGTGGTACAACCCATAAGGTGCGTTGGTGTACTTGTAGCAGTCTGGCAACCTAATAGAGCTGTCGGTGTACCTGTAGCACCCGTGCAACCCGGCATATTAGTTTGTCCGCAACCCAACCAGCCCGTAGGGCCAACTTGCTGAGGTGTAGCAGTAACACCTGTGCAACCCGGCATGTTAGTTTGTCCGCAACCTAACCAGCCCGTAGGGCCAACTTGCTGAGGTGTAGCAGTAACACCTGTGCAACCCATAAGATGCGTTGGTGTGCTTGTAGCAGTCTGGCAACCTAACATAGCGGTTGGTGTGCCTGTAGCACCACCGCAACCTAAGAGTTGAGTTGGTGCAAGACAGGTTTGCCAACCGGTAGGCCCAACTTGTTGAGGAGCGGCTGCTCCCGTGATAGTTATCGTGATAGTCAAGGTTGGGAATATTGTGTTTGCAGCAGGTGTAGTAGGTGTGCCTGTAGCGCCGCCGCAACCGAACAGCTGTGTTGGTGTGCTAGTAGCAGTCTGGCAGCCTAACATAGCAGTTGGAGTGCCTGTGGCACCTGTGCAACCGAATAGAGCTGTTGGTGTAGCCGTAGCACCCGTGCAACCCGGCATATTAGTTTGTCCGCAACCCCACCAGCCTGTAGGGCCAACTTGCTGAGGCGTAGCAGTAACACCTGTGCAACCCGGCATGTTAGTTTGTCCGCAACCCAACCAACCCGTAGGGCCAACTTGCTGAGGTGTAGCAGTAACACCTGTGCAACCCATAAGGTGCGTTGGTGTGCTAGTGGCAGTCTGGCAGCCTAACAAAGCTGTTGGTGTACAACCTATTTGAGTGCAAACCGTTGCAGCGGTATTTTGTGCTGGGTGGCAACCCAACCAGCCTGTTTGGCCAATTTGCTGAGGTGCAGCTGCATTACAACCTGCTAATGCAGTTACCAAACATATTGCTGGTATTGTGCACTGTAAAGTAGGGAACGACAGATTTGCGTTAGCCACAGTAGGCGTGCTTGTAACTGTGGTGCAACCCATAAGGTGTGTAGGCGTGCTTGTAGCAGTCTGGCAGCCTAATAAAGCTGTGGGAGTGCCAGTAGCAGTTGTGCAACCTAAAAGATGAGTGGGAGCCATGCATGTGTGCCAGCCTGTAGGGCCTACCGGATTACCTTGCGCATCAAATGCAACGGTGATGGTTGCAATGGTTGCAATACCGCCCTGATGGGTTACAGTAATTACAGTACAAGCCAAACTTGGGAAGATGGTATTAGCAGCCGGGGTGGTAGGTGTACCCGTAGCACCGCCGCAACCTAATAGGTGTGTAGGCGTGCTTGTAGCAGTCTGGCAGCCTAGCATAGCAGTTGGTGTACCCGTAGCACCGCCGCAACCTAACAATTGTGTTGGCGTAGAAGTTGCGGTCTGGCAACCAAGTAATTGTGTAGGCATGCAACCTATCTGAGTGCATACGGTCGCGATAGTATTATTAGCATCGTAGCCACCCGGGGTAGCCGTAGCCGTAGTGCAACCCAAAAGCTGTGTTTGAGGGCAAGCAATTTGTGTGCAAACTGTAGCCATTGTATTTGCCGTTGGTGTGCCAGTAGCACCGCCACAACCTAACAACTGTGTAGGTGTTGAAGTCGCAGTTTGGCAACCCAGTAGTGCTGTTGGTGTACCGGTAGCAGTAGTGCAGCCTAAAAGGTGTGTTTGTTGTACACAGCCAGGTAATGAAATATGTGGTGCGCAGCCTATTTGTGTGCAGGTTGTAGCTGCAGTATTAGGCGTGGCATCATTGCCGGCAGCAGCAGCGCATATTATTATTGTAGGCATGCAACCCATAACGGTTGGGAATATTGTGTTGGCATTTGCCGGTGTTCCGTTTTGGTCGGTAAGGTTGCCGCATATAGTTGGGCAAGCAACTGCAGCCGTAGTGGTAGGTATACCGGCAGGGGCAGTTCCTGCGCCAGTGTTCCTTAAATAATCAGAATAGATATCACCCTGCAGGAACCTTGCTTTAGCATCATTCGCACCAACGGTAAAGGTATAGTCGCCATCTTTTTTTACCCATACATGGCTGCCTTCAACAGAGCCGTTAGCCGCTTGTATTTTTTGTACGTGGATGATGTGCTCTTTCTTAATAGAAACTTTTTTGTTCAAACTTGCGTCGGAATAAAGGTCTACAGAACTATCGTCTGATGACTTACCCAAATATCCGTGCAACAATACAGACCCTGCAAATTCAGGATCGTTTTTGATAACAGCGTCAATCCAATCGTTGGTTGGAACGTCAGGATAAGACACTGGTGCCGGCGTTGGCGCTGGTTGCGGTGCAGCTGCTGGTGTTGGCTTTTGGCTGGCAGCATTGGCTTGTGGCTTGCTGTCTGGCTTACTCTTTTCTGATTTCATTGTTTTGGTTTTAAACTGTTAATAAATAAAGAATTGTGACATTTTTTTAATAAGCTTATTTACAATTGGCATTTTTTTATATTAAAATAACGCCGGTTCGGTGCTGATTGGAGGAATTTATGGATACAAAATAATTTTATTTCCACAATTTTAATTCTTTTTGTTTTTTTAAAAAAGAGTATTTATTCGCTTTTTTATTCAAATCCTTTTACAGGTGGTAAATTATAACTGATTTAACTATTAATTAATGTAATGATTTTCAGTGCTATTAGGATATAGGGTAGCTATAAAATAATAATTCCCAAAATGCAAGCCGAGCTTGCTTTTTGGGACAAAAGGACGCAATACAGTACGCAGCCACGATGGTATTGCCAGGGCTGCGAAATGGTGTTTTATTTAAATAGATATGGGTAAAAACGGCGATTTTTACCCTTGGTAATGTAAAACCCAGTTTTTTAAGAGTTGCAACCCGAACGGTGTGCCCACCGATTCCGGGTGAAACTGCACACCCATACAGGGGAATGTTGGGTGGGCCAGTGCCATGATGGTGCCATCGGCAGTGTGTGCAATAGCCTGCAAATTGGTGCCCTCGAACTGCTCAACAGCGAGGGAATGATACCGCATTACGGTAAACGGGGAGGGGATATTGCCGAAAACTGCATGCTGGTTGTGTGTCACTTCACTGGTTTTACCATGCATGGGATATGGAATGTGCACCAGTTTAGCCCCAAAGAACATGCCCAGTGCCTGATGGCCCAGGCACACACCCAAAATGGGTATCTTATCGTGAAAATGAGCGATGGCGCTCATGGTAATGCCAGCCTGTAAGGGTGTTTCAGGCCCCGGCGAAATAATGAGCCTTTCAGGGTTAAGCGCAATCAGTTCTTCAACAGTTATTTCATCGTTACGGTATACCACGCATTGCTTACCCGTCTGCAAAACATAGTCGTGCAGTATATAGGTAAACGAATCGTAGTTGTCAATAAGGATGTACATTTTTATAGTTATAAGTCGTAAGTCTAAAGTAGAAAGTCGAAAGCTGTTTAGTAGGTAGTAGGTAGTAATTAGTAATTAGTATTGTTAGTATCTAGTAGAAAATCTAGTAGAAAGTCGAAAGCTGTGATTTTAGTTGGAAGTAAAGAGTAGAAAGTCGAAAGCTGTGATTTTAGTAGCAAGTAGAGAGTCGAAAGTCGAAAGCTGTGAATTGAGCCGAAAGTCGGAAGTTGTAAGTTATTATTTTAGTCGTAAAAGATTTCACGGTCGCTTTGTACATAGATGTGCCACACTTTAAAAGTGTGGCACATCTGAGCATTTTAACGTATTTATCTGCTGTCGCTTCGCGGTTAATTTTTAGCAACCTCTAACCCACTAACCATCACTTACTAATTACTAACCACTAAACAGCTTTCTACTTTCTACTTTAGACTTTCTACTAAATACTAACTACTAAACAGCTTTCTACTTTAGACTAAATACTAAATACTAATTACTAACTACTAACTACTAAACAGCTTTCTACTTTCTACTTTCTACTTTCTACTAAATACTATGTACTAAATACTACCTACTAAACAGCTTTCTACTTTCTACTTTAGACTTTCTACTAAATACTAACAATACTGACTACTACATTAATAACTTTCCCAACGCTGAATCATATGCCTCTTTCCAGTCGGCTACATAGCCCCAGCTTTCATTGTCAACCATTATTTCTTTGTTAGCCGTTACTGTACCTAGTTTCTGGAATGGCAGGCCACGAAGTTCTGCTTCAAAAATGCCATGCAGGTCAGGGTTAACGGAAACAATAACGCGGCTTTGCGCTTCACCGAAGAGGTAGGCATCTTTACGGAAATTAGTGTCCGTATGCATGCTAAACCCAAGGCCGTTTACCATAGCGCTTTCCAGCATGCAGGCAAATAAACCGCCTTCTGAAATGTCGTGTGCCGATTTTACAAACTTCGCACTGATGAGCTGTGCAACTGTTTGTTGTAGCTGGTACTCTTCATCGAGGTCAAAATAAGGTGCCGGGCTATGGGTAACACCCATTATATGGTGCAGGTATTCCGAACAGTTGATATCATTTTTATTGGCACCTAACACATATATCAGGTCGCCGGAATGTTTAAAGCCAAGCGTCATTTTCTGGTCCATATTATCCAGTACACCCACCATGCCAATTGTTGGGGTAGGGTAAACCGGGCCATCTTCGCTCTGGTTGTAAAAACTAACATTACCACCGGTTACCGGGGTGTCAAATTTACGGCAGGCATCGCCCATACCCTTAATGGCATGCACAAACTGGTAGTAAACTTCCGGGTTGTAAGGGTTACCGAAATTCAGGCAATTAGTTATGGCCACTGGCAAGCCACCGCTGCAAACAATATTTCTTGCGGCTTCACTAACGGCTATCATAGCGCCCTTGTATGGGTCGGCAAATACATAGCGGCTGTTACAGTCGGTTGTTACGGCAAGTCCCTTTTCTGAACCATGTACGCGCACAATAGGTGCATCACTCGGCGCATTGGTATTGGTGTTGCCAGTGCCTACCATACTGTCATACTGGTCGTATATCCAGTGTTTCGATGCTATGTTTGGCAGTTGTATCAGTTGGTAAGCAATATCTCTCAGGTCGGCCGGCTGGCTTACTGAATCCATATTGAATTTGTTGATTTCCGCAAAGTAAGCCGGCTCTTTATATTCACGGGTATAGATAGGGGCACCGCCACCCAGTACCAGGCTTTCAGCGGGCACATCGGCAACCAGTTCGCCATTCATGTAGTACTTGAGGTTAACGTCGGTGGTTACCTCGCCTATCTGCACGCAATGGATATCCCACTTATCAAATATTTTTTCAACCTCGCTTTCCCGGCCTTTCTTCACCACAATAAGCATGCGTTCCTGGCTTTCGCTCAGCAGCATTTCCCATGGTTTCATATTGGCCTGGCGGGTAGGTACTTTATCCAGATGTATGATCATGCCATGCTCGCCCTTGGCGCTCATTTCACTGGTACTGCAGGTAATGCCCGCTGCACCCATATCCTGCATACCAATCAATGCACCCGTAGGTATCATTTCAAGGCAGGCCTCTAATAATTTCTTTTCTTCAAACGGGTCGCCAACCTGCACCGATGGCAGTTGTTCCGCACTATCGGCACTGATATCAGCCGATGCGAATGATGCGCCGCCAATACCATCTTTGCCCGTTGATGCACCCACAATAAATACCGGGTTGCCTGCGCCATGGCTGGTAGCGGAAACTGTTTGGCCTACCCTTACCACACCTACGCTCATAGCATTAACAAGCGGGTTGGTCTGGTAGCAGCTTTCATAGTAAACCTCCCCAGCTACTGTTGGCACGCCGAAGCAGTTGCCATAATGGCCAATGCCTTTTACCACGCCCTTTATAAGCCATTTTGTTTTCGGGTTATCTACCTTTCCAAAACGAAGGGAATTTAAAGAAGCAATAGGCCTTGCACCCATGGTAAATATATCGCGATGTATACCACCCACGCCTGTAGCGGCACCCTGAAAAGGTTCAATTGCCGACGGGTGGTTATGAGACTCTATTTTAAACACACAGCCCCAGCCATCGCCAATATCCACTAAACCAGCGTTTTCCTCACCGGCTTTTACAAGCAGTTTGTCGCCGTCGCGTGGCAGGGTCTTGAGCCAGGTTATGGAATTCTTATAGCTGCAATGCTCACTCCACATTACGGAGTACATGGCAACTTCGGTAAAATTGGGCGTGCGGCCCAGTATTTCCTTTATTTTTTCAAATTCTTCTTCGCGAAGGCCTAATTTGGTGGCTTGTTCGAGTGTGGCAGTCATGGTGCAAACCTACAATATTTTTTGGGGGATATAAATAACCAGGCTCAGTTTATATCTCAATAGTAAAAATCCAGCGTAGAAGTATACTTATATTCTGTATGTGGCTGAATGGAAACGCCTATCAGGGTGTATTTTTTATCTAAGCAAATTTCACGGTGCCCCAGTGAAGCAACATCCTGATCAATAAGCAAGGACATAACTATGTCCAGCGCATTGTTGTGTCCGTAGTCGCAGCACTCGCCCCAAAAGTGTTGTGCCAGCCGCGATGCTTCATCTTGCCGGTCATGGCCTATATAGCCTGTTTTGCCTGAAAGGGATGCATGCATAAAAGCGCTGTTGTAGCTAAGCGAATCGGGGTGTAATATGCCCACAGCCCCCATCTCCGTCATCTTCTTTATTAAAGACCGGAAGTAATTTGATGTTTTATAATTATAATCGTGGTTGATCTCGGGATACGTTTTTACCACCGTTTCGCAAAATAGCTTTGGGTTTGTGCGGGCCAGATTAAGAATATAGATGACTTCTTTTTCGCTATCGGACATATATTTTACTGTGCCGGCAGTATTGCATTCCAAGTATTTGATGTCATCCCATTTAGGCGAAAACCGGGCAAGTGGCGAAGTCTGCGCCAGTGCAGTGGCAGACAGGAACAGCAGGACACAGCAAATAAACATTGTGGCATTACGCATGCAGGTAAGTTTAGGTATGATTTTTAAAAATGCACGTGAAGATAATAATTATGGAATGTTCATAGCACTTAGTTTATTATATTTTTAGGTATGCGCCCAGCGAATTTGCTATTTGTCAATTTATATTGTTCGCCGGGTGACTACTATTGCACACCAAATACGTATATCACTTTGGTTTTCTTAATTAACTTTTACAAATAGAAAAAACATGAACCGAGGCCTAATTACAAAGCTATTTTTCCCCATTTTCATTTTCAGCCTTTTGCTAAGTTTCACTTCGTTGGCCGGCTTCAAGTTAAAACCTGCCACTCACCCGGTTGAAAGCAATTATGTTCGGGTGTCAGTTGGCACTAATACGGTGAAAGATGTTATTAAGTATAAGCTGTCCGGTTTAGTGAGCCGTTTTATGCCGGTGGAAAGTGGCAGGGTGGGCAAAGGCGATAAGTCGGGCTACGGCATTGCAGCGGGCACATTAGGTATATTGGGTATCCTGCTCTTTATAGTAGGGGCGGTCGCGGTTTTACCAACGCTACTGTTGTTCGGGGTTTTATTTGGGATAATAGCATTGCCTATAGGCATAGTGGGTTGCATAGGTAAAAAGAAAATGAAGGGGCTTGCCGTATTCGGCATAATTGCGGGTGCCTTATCGCTGGCATTTTTGGTGCTGTTGGCTGCTGCGCTTGCTTCGTTCACGTAAAAGCTTGTGATCAGGAATTTGCAAAAGGCAGCCGCAAACGGGCTGCCTTTTGCAGTAGTGCTAAGTAGGCATCTGGTCTGACGCTTGAAAAATACTTTGCACCCCGTACAACCTTTTGCCTCAATACTGCATATCTTACTATATACAAACACACTGTAACAGCTCAATGACAGAACAAAAGGCCATAGAAGGATGCAAAAAGCAGGACAGGATCTCGCAGAAGTACCTGTTCGACGCTTATTCCGAAGCTATGCTGATGGTATGTATGCGCTACGTGAAAAGCCTGCCCGATGCTGAAGAGTTGATGCTGAATGGATTCTTCAGCTTTTACAAAAGCATTGACAGATTTGTATACAGCGGGCAGGGCGCAATTGGTGCCTGGTTGAAGAAAATAATGGTGAATGAGTGCCTTATGTTTTTACGCAAGGTAGGAGCACTAAAAATAGTGAATGAACGCAATGCTGATGATGCAGTGGTGGAAGAACAACTGGAGGAGCGCATAAATGCAGCAGATATTTACAAGTTGGTGTTGACGTTGCCCGATGGCTACCGTACCGTCTTTAACCTGTATGCCATTGAGGGCTTCAGCCATAAAGAAATAGCAGGCATGCTGGCTGTTAGCGAGGGAACATCGAAGTCGCAGTTGAATAAAGCACGGGTCGCATTGCAGAAACTCATTAAACAAAGTGGTTGTTATAGTTAAATAATAAGCGTTGCAGGCCAGGCCTGTTTCAATAGAAGTGTTATGCAGAAGGAACAATTAAAAGAACGGATAGAAACGCTGACACCACTTTCAGTTGGGGTGGTGTTTGGCAAAGAAGATGCGTGGGATAAATTACAAGGCCGCTTAGATGCAAAACCCAAAAGCAGGATATCGCCGGTTTACTGGTGGGCCGCTGCCGCATTGCTGCTGTTGTTGGGTGGTGCTGTTATTTTCAGGCAAACTGATGCTGCGGCACCACAGGTTGCTGGTAATACCCAGCAAGCCGCACCCAATATTATACCACAAACACCCGTAGCTACTCAAAATAGCACTGGCACTGCATCTACCACCACTACTGTTGCAACACCCGCTACTATTTCAGCAGAAACTACTGTCACCATAAAAACAAGACCTTTTCCTATCGCCAAAAGCCCTTTGCAAAGTATTGCAATGCAACCATTGGTAAGCCCAATACAGCATATTGATGTAACACCTATTGCCAATGTTGCAGTGCCCGCACCCATTATAAAACAGCCTATGAAGGTGGTGCATATCAATGAACTGAACAATGAAGGCTATAGCATGAACGCCGGCAGCACGGTTACTGCCGCCAGTTACAATTCGACCTTACCTGAAAAGATGCCCGTAGTGCATATTAACCGGGTAATACGCGAAGAACTGACAATACCTTACTACAACGACCAGAAAGCTAAGAACCCGATTAATCTGTTTGTGTTCATTAAACCCGCGCACAGGGGCGACATACAGGTAGCTTCCACTCCATAACCTTTCCCAACACATACTAACCAATACGCTCATAAATAATGAAAAAAGCACTCGCAATTGCCGTACTGGCGCTCGCCGGCTATGGTGAAGGATTGTATGCCCAGACCAGGGCTGACCGGATGTTCAACATGCCGCAGCAGTATATTTACAACACCCACACAGCACATTTGCAGGAACGAAACCGGATAGTAATTGAAATGGCCGACGCCACCGATTACATTATGGCGCGCAATCTGGATTCGATAGTGCGGATAATGCTAACCGACATTGCTATTTACAAAGATTCGATTCAGGATATGGACAATGTGCGCATTGACTATGTGCTAAGAAAGGGAAGCGACAATACTATTATGCGCCTGAAAAAGTACAAACCGGAAGGTGGCGTTTATGTAAAACGCGATGGCGCATTCAGTAAGTTGAAATTGGAGCAGGACACAATACGTATTTCCCTGGCCAAGCCATTGGCAGAACATGCTATGCCAATGTCATTTTACGATTTCCCGGTACAGATCACCTTCCTGCTCAATAACTATACCGAGCTGGACGCATTGCTCAACGACAAAGGGCTGCTCAACCATATAGTGGATACTTTCGCCGCCAAAAGCATAACAAAGCCGTATAGCCCCAACATAAGCAAGACCGGCACCGTAATTGACTACTTCCCGTTTAAGGCAAGCAAGAGAATGGATGTTTACCGCAAACAAGACGAAGACGATAACAAAATAACCGCACGAAAAAAATAGTTCAGATAACCCAATAAATCTCCAGACATGAGAAAGGTAATTTTATGTACCCTGCTTGCAATTGCGGGCATGGTTGGCAATGCAATTGCCCAATATGCAACAGGCAACGGATACAGCATAAGGAGGGACGCTTCAAAAACCGAAAGCACGTTCAGTATATGGAATATGCAGGTGAACATAAGGAGCACCACTACGCTTAAAGAAGGCAAAATGATACTTGAACTACAGAACGTAGGGGATTACGCCAATTTTATGAACATGGACTCTCTGTTACAGGTGTTCAGGAAAGATATTGAATTCTATAAAGATTCATTGCAGAACAATAATGGAGAGCATGTGCGTATTGATTATGTAATGAGCCCTGAATATAGCTTTAAGAAAATACGCTTCAAGAAATACCAGCCTGAGGGCGAAATTTTTGTGAACAGAAGCAATGATATCTCGCGCCTGAAACTGGACCAGGATACCATTAACATTATTGTTGAAAAGATACTGTATAAATCAAAGTGCAACATATCGTATAGTGTACAGGCAACCTTCATTCTGGATAACTACACCGACGTAGATAAATTGATAATGAACAGCGATGAGTTGCACCGGATAATGGAAACACTTGAAAAAGAGTCGCACTCACCCAAAGAACTTAAGCCTGGCCACTACCCCGAAATGACTATACTCTATAACCCGTATTATACTGGGAAGTATGCGCTGCGAAAATTTAAAAGTGTCGGTTATGAAAATCGCAATGGCATGAAATTTCTTGGTGAGCACGACAAGCTGACGATTCATGCAAATATAGGTGACGGGTTAATGATGAATGCTTTAGTGCCGACAGCCGAACTGGGCCTGGCCATTGTTAGCCCCTGGGGTAGAGGCACCAGCAACTTCAGCTTTTACAGGGCATACCTGTCGGGTCATTATTTTTTTGATAGAAGCAATGACGGCCCCCCGTCTCTGAAAGACAACTATTTCATCAATATGTCGCTTGGTTCGGAATATGAAAAGATACAAAAACGGGAATGGGTAGGTTATGTTACCGACTTTGGTATTGGCTATCTGCTATGGTCAAAAGGTTCTTTGTTTAAGGGCACAACCATGAAGGTATTCACAGATATTAAAATCATGACAGGCCTTACGCTTTCTCCGGAAATAATAAGTACGAACAACTTCAGGCAGTTTTTCCCGGGGATTACGGTAAAGGTATTTTAGGTGCTGGCAGTCGCGAATGCCCTGTCCGCTTTGGGCTTAGCCCTATCTGTACGGATTTATATAATAGTCGATAGAAAATATTATAGTAACCAAAGATTTGCACCAGTTTATTCGTCTATATAACGACGATATTTACAAGACACACACCGACTTAAATTTCCCTTATGAAGCGAATATTGATTTTAATGGCGTTGTTGCCCTTTTTTGCCAGTGCACAAATTATTACTACCGTGGCGGGTTCTGGTACTCCAGGTTTTTCGGGCGATGGCGGCCAGGCAACCAACGCCAAAATGTGGGGTCCGGCTGGTACCATGGTCGATACTGCCGGTAATATATACATAGCAGACTATGCAAATGCCCGAATCCGCAAGGTGTCGCAAGCCACAGGTGTCATTACTACAATTGCCGGTACCGGCGATACACTGTTTGCAGGCGATGGCGGTGCGGCTACCGATGCATCGTTATATGACCCCACCGCACTTGCACTGGACGCATCAGGTAATCTCTATATTGCGGACCAGAGTCACCACCGTATACGCATGATCAATATAACTACAGGCATTATTACTACCATAGCGGGTAACGGCATAGGCGGCTATTCAGCAGATAGCGTGGCTGCCACTGCTTCAAGCCTGTATTACCCGTCAGGTTTAGCTTTCGATACAACAGGAAATCTCATTATCGCTGACTGGCAAAACCACCGGATTCGTAAAGTGGACATGGCCACAGGAATAATTACAACAATAGCCGGTACCGGTACATCTGGTTATACAGGTAATGGTGGGGCCGCGACTGCTGCGCGGCTTTACAGGCCATCGGGCGTGGCGTTCGATCGTTCCGGCAACCTGTTCATTTCGGAATATGGCAATAGTACAGTACGTAAAATTGCTGCGGCAACCGGAATAATTACTACCATAGCAGGTACAAGCGGCATAGGCTATGCTGGCGATGGAGGGCCCGGCACCGCGGCTATGTTGTCGCAGCCTTTAAGTGTGGCAACTGACACATCGGGTAACGTTTATATTGCCGATTGGCGGAACAATTGTATAAGGCTGGTAGCTGCAACAACAGGAATTATTACTACCATTGCAGGCAATGGCACAACAGGCTATTCAGGCGACGGCGGCCCGGCAACTGCAGCCCAGATCAATTTCACTGATGGTGTTGCAATTGATAAAAGCGGCGATATGTATATTGCGGACGAGTTTAATGCAGTTATTCGTAAAGTTACCTGCCCGCTCTGCGCACCAGCATCAGTTGGTGAAACCAGCAACAATGCTATGGTTTCGGTTTACCCAAACCCTGCCCAAAATTCGCTAACTATAGCAGCTACGAAAGCGATAGCAACATTATCAATAACTAACCTCATAGGCCAGGTTGTTCAAACACAGTTTTGCAATACCAATAAAGCCATGGTTGATATCAGCACCTTGCCGAAGGGGATATCCTTCGTTAAGATAAATAACACGGAGGTTAGAAAGTTTTTAAAAGAATAGTTCCGTTGTTCTTGTAATGTTCGCTCGGGGATAATACCAATTAGATATCTAGAAATGGTATTGTCAAAAGGCGCATTAAACTCAGTATAGTTATTCCCCCTTTGCCTTTGAAGGCTACCGTGTACACACATCTTTTTGATCTTGCGC